>JAVJSY010000056.1:0-48135 GCA_040219175.1 Kiloniellales bacterium | reverse complement strand
GTGCCGTGCGTCTTGCCCTATGGGTCGGTGACATTTACCGACACTCCCCGCCACACCGGGAACGGCACAAAATCCCGCCTGACCGCCTCCTACGCATGGCAGAGGCCCTCTGCTTCGCCGCGTAACGTACAAAGTCGAGCTAAGGGCGAGCCCTGCTATGGTTCCTGCTTCTCTCTCGCTGCAGCAGGATGACACTCATGGCCGATGAAGAGCTTTGTTATTTGACCGCTACCGAGGCCTTGCGGCGTTTCAAGGACAAGAGCCTCTCGCCATTGGAGCTTCTGGACGCGCAGATCGCACGCAGCGAGACCACGGAGCCAGTCGTCAATGCTGTAACCGCCCGCTATTTCGACGAGGCGCGGGACAATGCCGCCAATGCGGCGGAGCGCTATGCTGCCGGCAACGCGCGCCCCTTGGAAGGCCTGCCGGTGGCGATCAAGGACGAGTCCTTCATCAAAGGAAAGGTCACGACCAACGGTTCGGTCTTTGCCAAGGATGCCGTGGCCACCATGACCAGCATCGCCAATCATCGCCTGCTGAGGGCCGGCTCCGTCGTGCACATGCGCACGGCCACGCCCGAGTTCTCCTGCTCTGGCGTCTGCTGGTCGCTGCTGCACGGGGTTACCCGCAATCCTTGGAATCCGGAGTTCACACCCGGCGGATCGTCGGGCGGGTCCAGCGCCGCCCTGGCGTCGGGTATCACCACCCTGGCCTCGGGCAGCGACATCGGCGGGTCCGTGCGCATCCCGGCTTCCTGTGCCGGCGTGATCGGCTTCAAGCCCACCTATGGGCGCATTCCCGAAGACCCGCCCTTCAACCTGGACACCTACTGCCACCAGGGCCCCTTGGCCCGCAGCGTCGCCGATGCGGCCTTGATGTTCAACGTGCTCTGCGGACCGCACACTCAAGACATCGCCTCGCTGAAGCCCAGGCTGCGCGTGCCCACAGAAAACCCGGAAGGCATCAAGGGTCTCAAGATCGCAACCTCGATGGACTTGGGTTTCTACGAGGTCGATCCGGACGTGCGTAAGAACACAGAGAATGCCCTGCAGGTCTTCCGCGACCTGGGTGCCACGGTCGAAGAGGTGGACCTGGGCTGGACCGCGGAAGTCACGACCACCGCGATGAACCACCTCTCGCACATCTTCGGCGCCTACATCGAGACCTATTACGACCGCTATGCCTACGCCATGACGCCCTATGCGCGTGCCTTTGCCGAGAGTTCGCGCAATCACTCCGCCCGCGCCTATCTTGCCTCCCTGGAAGGGGCGGCACAGATGTATTCGACCTTCGGGCCGATCATGCAGAACTACGATGCCTTCGTCTGTCCGACCCTGGCGGCGCCGGCGGTACCGGCCGATTGGGACCAATCGCGCGATCGCTTCGAGGTCAACGGCAAGAGTCTGGATCCCTGGTTCTGGCTGATGACCTATCCCTTCAATACCTTGAGCCGCTGCCCGGTTCTGGCGGTTCCCTCGGGCCGCGCCTCCAACGGCGTGCCGACCGGTATCCAGATCGTCGGGCCGACCTATGGCGACAAGGCGGTGATCTCTGCCGGTCTGGCCTACGAGTCTGCCGTGCCGCTGTACGACACCTCCGATAACCGCCCGCAGTTCTAGGAGAGAACCCTATGGCCGACACCATTTTGCGTCCCGGCGGCGTGGCCCTGGTGACCGGTGCCAGCAGCGGCATCGGCCTGGCAATCGCCGAGCGACTGCTGGCCAAGGGTGTCAGAGTCATCGCCGTCTCGCGGCGGCGCGAGGCCCTTGAGGCCGCCTTTGCCAAAGCCGAGGGCCAGGTCCTGATCTACCCCCTGGACGTGACCGACGGGGCTGCCGTCGCAGCTTTGCCGGAAAGCCTGCCCAGTGACTGGCGCGAGATCGACGCGCTGGTGGTCAATGCCGGCTCCGACGTCGGCGGGCGTCAGGCCTTCCTCGACGGCAATATCGAGGACTTCGCCAGAACCATAGAGACCAACGTCACCGGCGTGCTGCGCAGCTGCCACGCGGTCATGCCCGGCATGCTGGCGCGCGGCCGCGGTCATGTGGTGATCATCGGCTCGATCGCCGGCGAGGCGCTGTACCTGCACTCCAACGTCTATGCTGCCAGCAAGCACGCCGTGCACGCCTTTACCGGGATGTTGCGCCTGGACTATCGCAACTCGCCGCTCAGGATCACCGAGGTCTTGCCGGGCATGGTCAAGACCGGCTTCGCGGCCGCCCGCCACGGCGGCGACACGGACAAGGCGGAGGCCTTTTACGATAGCTTCAAGGCGGTCCTGGCGCCCGACGACATTGCTGCCTCGGTGCTCTTCGCGCTTGAGCAGCCGCTGCATGTCAACATCGCCCAGATTACCGTGACGCCGACCGGGGATATGTGACGGGAGATAGGTAGCCTCAGGCCACCTCCACTTTGGTCCCCACCGTTGCCAGCTTCTCGGCCAGCTGTGCCGGCGGCGGTTTGTCGGTGACCAGCAGATCGATCTCGTCGAAGGCGGCGACGCGCACCAGGGCCGTGCGGTTGAACTTGCTGTGGTCGGTGATGACCAGGCGCCGGCGGCCGCACTCCAGCACCTGGCGAGCGAACTCCGCCTCGGCCAGCTGCTGGTCCATCAGACCGCCCTCGGCGTCGACCGCGGCGATGGAAATGATGGCGAAGTGCACCTTGAAGCTGGAGACGAAGGCGATCGCCGAGGGGCCGAAGGCCGCCCCGTTGTCGCCATGCAATTCGCCGCCGGCCATGTAGACGCGGTTGCCGTTCACGGTCGCCAGGGTGCGGGCCACGTCGGAAGAGTTGGTGACGATGGTCAGTCCGCGCTTGGACAGCAGCTCGCGGGCCAGGATCGAGGTCGTGGTGCCGGTGTCCATCATCACGCTGTCGCCGTCGCCGATCTGCCGGGCCACGTGACGGGCGATGGCACGCTTCTCCTGCGACTGCGCGTGCAGGCGGCGCTCGAAGGGGGCCTCGGCGAGGCTGACCGCGCCGTGCAGCTTCACCAGCGCGCCACCCTCGACCAGCGGTCGGATATCGCGCCGGATGGTCTCCAGCGAGACCGCCATTTCGTCGGCGAGCTGACCGATCCGCACGGTGCCGTGCTGCTGCAGGCTGCGCAGGATGCTGCTTTGGCGCGCTGTGTGCTTCATGCGTTTCGGCTCGGGCTCCTTGCGGTTTTGATGCTTTCTTGCAAAGCCTACGACCGCTTGGAGGCATCGAAAACCACAAAAGTAGGCAAAAAACCAAAAAAATGCCACATCTGCGATTGACGAGCCCGCCGCGGCCCCGCAGACTTGATCCTCGCAGGGAGGTTCGCGCGCTCCACAAGGAGGGGATCGCGGTCCTCGCGTAGGCACAGACTTCCGGGGCAACAGACCCCAGGGGGCAAGCCCGAACGAGAGGGAGACATAAACAATGCACAAAACACTGCCGGCCCTGGCCTTGGCCGGAGCCTTGGCGCTGGCGCCCTGGCAAGCCATGGCCGAGGTCGAATCGAACGACCCGATCAAGCTGACCTTGCACGACTGGACCGGCCAGTTGATCACCACCCAGATCATGGGCGAGGTGCTGAAGAAGGCCGGCTACAACATCGACTATGTGCAGGCCGACTACATCGCCCAGTTCGCCGGACTGAAGAACGGCGACCTCGACGTCGCCATGGAGATCTGGGAGACCACCGGGCGTGACGCCATGGACGAGGCGACCGCCACCGGCAAGGTCGAGAACCTGGGCGAGACCGGCATGCAGGCGATCGAGGAGTGGTGGTATCCGCTCTACATGAAAGAGAAATGCCCGGGCCTGCCGAACTGGGAAGCCTTGCTGGACGAGGCCTGTGCCGAGGCTTTCTCGACCGCAGAGACCGCACCGCTGGGTCGCTATCTGGGCGGGCCGGTAACCTGGGGCGGCTATGACGACGAGCGCGCCATGGCGCTGGAGCTGCCGATCGAGGTGGTGCACGCGGGTACCGACGCGGCCCTCTTCGCCGAACTGGAGTCCGCCTATCAGCGCAAGGCCCCGGTCCTGCTTTGGGTCTATGCCCCGCACTGGGCGCCGGTGAAGTACGAGGGCGAGTGGGTGGCATTCCCCGAGTACACGGCCGAGTGCTACAGCGATCCTGCCTGGGGCCTCAATCCCGACGAGGCCTACGACTGCGGCAAGCCGCGCGGACCGATCTGGAAGGTCGCCTGGGCCGGCGTGAAGGACAAATGGCCGGGCGCACACAAGGCGATCCAGGCCTTCACCGTCAACAATGACGAGATGGGCGCCATGGTGGCCGACGTCGATCTGAACGGTAAGACAGTCGATGCAGTCGTGGACGAGTGGATGGCGGCGAATGAGCCGCGCTGGTCCACCTGGATCCAGTAGGACCGGGAACCAGATAGCAATCCCCCGAGGGGCGTCGTGATGGCTAGGCCAGCGACGCCCCCTTTTTTCTCTATCCGCTTCTTGGCCCGGCTGTCGTTCCGGGAGGGTTCTTGATGTCCGCTGCCCCCTCCACCCAAGCCAAGCTTGCCTGCCGCTCGGTCTGGAAACTCTTCGGACAGGGGGCGGAGGGCTTTCTGGCAAAGGCCGGCAGCAAACCCACATTCGAGGCCGCGAAAGCGGCCGGCTTCGTCCCGGCTTTGCGCGACGTCTCCCTGGAGGTCGCAGAGGGCGAGATTTTCGTCATCATGGGGCTCTCGGGCTCCGGCAAGTCCACCCTTGTGCGCTGCATGTCGCGCCTGATCGAGCCGACCGGGGGCGAGATCCTCTTCAAGGGCGAGGATCTGCTGGCGGCCAGCGAGAAGCGGATGATCGAGATCCGCCGGCATCAGATGGGCATGGTGTTCCAGCACTTCGCCCTGCTGCCGCATCTGACCGTGATGGGCAATGTGGCCTTCCCTCTGGAGGTTCAGGGAACGGACGTCTCGACCCGCCACGAGAAGGCCCTGCGCATGATCGAGCTGGTCGGCCTGAAGGGACGCGAGGACTTCTTCCCGCGCGAACTCTCCGGCGGTCAGCAGCAGCGGGTCGGCATTGCCCGCTCGCTCGCGGTCGAGCCGGAGCTCTGGTTCCTTGACGAACCCTTCTCCGCGCTGGATCCGCTGATCCGCCGCGAGATGCAGGACGAGTTCATCCGCCTGCAGGCCAGCCTGCAGAAGACCATCGTCTTCATCACCCACGATTTCGACGAGGCGATCCGTCTGGCCGACCGCGTGGCCATCATGAAGGATGGCGCGGTGGTGCAGATCGGCACGCCGGAAGAGCTGGTGACCAGCCCCGCCGACGACTATGTCGCCGAGTTCACCAAGAGCGTCACCCTGGCCAAGGTGGTCAAGGTGGCCTCCTTGATGCGTCCGCCGAGTGCAGAGGCGACCGGCGGAGAGATCCCGCCCACGGCCCGCATCTCCGATGCCGCACCGCAGATGCAGGAGAAGGGCCCGCCGCTCAAGGTCGTGGATGGCGCCGGTCAGGTGGTCGGCGCGCTCTATCGCGACGACGTCGTCGCCCTGATGATGCGCGGCTAGGTCCTCATGAGCGCCAATCCCCATAGCCTTGGCGAATCGCGCTGGTCCGGCAGGGGCCTCAGCCGCAACCAGGGTCTTTGGCTGCTGGCGCTCGGCCTCTTTGTGCTGCTGTGGCAGTTCGGCAAGCCGCTTGCCGGCTGGGCCTTCAAGATCCCGCGCGACCTGCGCCTGCCGCTGAAGAACTGGATCGGCGAGGGCATGAAGTGGCTGGTGGAAGACGCCACCTTCGGCCTCTTCACCTTCACCGAGTTCACCCGCTTCCTGGCCGAGGTGATCGATTTTCCTTACCGCATCGCGCTGTCGCTGCTGTCGACCGGCTTTCTCTCCGGCCAGGGCAGCCAGGCGGTCGAGGTGCTGCCGCCGCTGACCTGGATTGCGGTGATCGCCATCGTCGCGCTGATGGGCCTCTATGCCGGCGGCTGGCGCCTGGCAAGCCTGGTTGCCGGCTGCTTCGGCTTCCTGGCGCTCTTCGGCCAGTGGGACAATGCGATGATCACCCTGGCCTCGATCCTGATCGCCGCCCCGCTGGGGGTGATCGGCGGACTGCTGTTGGGGCTGGGTGGCCATCGCTGGGGCTGGTTTGCAGCCGCGCTGAGGCCGATCTTGGATTTGATGCAGACCGTGCCGGTCTTCGCCTACCTGGTGCCGATCCTCTTCCTCTTCGGCTTCGGGCCGACATCGGCCGTGGTGGCCACCATCATCTATGCCCTGCCGCCGATGACGCGCATCACCATGCTGGCGCTGGCTGGCGTGCCGGCCGAGATCCGCGATCTGGGCCGCATGGTCGGCTGCAGCCGCCGGCAGATGACCTGGCGGGTGATGGTGCCCTCTGCCATGCCCGGCCTGATGCTCGGCGTGAACCAGGTGATCATGCTGTCGCTCAACATGGTGATCATCGCCTCGATGATCGGTGCCGGCGGTCTGGGCTTCGAGGTGCTGGCGGCCCTGCGGCGGCTGGATATCGGCGCCGGCGTGGAAGCCGGCCTTGCCATCGTCGCGCTGGCCGTCGCGTTGGACCGCTTGAGCCAGGCCTTCGCCACCCGCACGCGCAGCCATGCCGAGGAGACGCCGCAGAACCTGGTCGCCCGCCACCCCTATACGGCCGCGGCCATTGCCGTGGTCTTGGTCACCGGCGTCATCGGCCTGGCTGTCGGCTGGATCCAGAGCTATCCCGAGAGCCTTGAGATCACCACCGGCGCCTTCTGGTCGGACGTTGTGCGCTGGATCAACGTCAACTTCTTCGATCAGCTGGAAGCCTTCAAGAATCTGCTGCTGTTGAACGTGCTGATCCCCTTCAAGCGCTTCTTGTTGAGTTTGCCCTGGGTGGGGGTCGTGGCGCTGATTGCCTTTGCCGGCTATTGCCTGGGTGGCTGGCGCACGGCGCTGCTGACCGGCCTGCTGACCTTCCTGATCGCCTCCGTCGGGCTCTGGTCCAAGGCCATGGTGACGGTCTACCTCTGCGGCATCTCGGTGGTGATCGCCTGTCTGATCGGCCTGCCGATAGGCATCATGGCGGCCGAGCGGGACCGCCTGTGGAAAGTGGTGCAGCTGGCCATCGACACGCTGCAGACCCTGCCCTCCTTCGTCTACCTGATGCCGGCCGTCATGCTGTTCCGCGTGGGCGACTTTACCGCCATGATCGCGGTTGTCGCCTATGCCGTGGCGCCGGCCATCCGCTACACCGCCATGGGCCTGCGCCAGGTCGATCCGCAGCTGATCGAGGCCGGACGGGCGGCCGGCTGCACGCGCTGGCAGCTGCTGGTCAAGATCAAGCTGAAGCTGGCCTTGCCGGAAATCATGCTGGGCATCAACCAGACCATCATGCTGGCGCTCTCCATGCTGGTCATCACCGCCTTGGTCGGCACCCGCGACCTGGGCCAAGAGGTCTACATCGCGCTGACCAAGGCCGACACCGGCCGCGGCCTGGTGGCCGGGCTCTGCGTCGCCTTCATCGCCATCATTGCCGATCGCCTGATTTCGGCCGGTGCCGACCGCTTGCGGCGGCGCCTGGGCCTGCAACGCTGAGGAGGGCCGCCTTGAGCGAGACCGAAACCCGTATCGAGAGACTGCCGATCTGGCAGGGCGACATCGAAATCGAGAGGCTGCACGGTGGCCTCTCCAACGAATCCTATCTGGTACGCGATGCCGGCCAAGGCTTCGTCGTCCGCTTCGGCCAGGATTATCCCTTCCACCACGTCTCGCGCGCGCGGGAGATCATGAATGCGCGGGCGGCCGAGAGGGCAGGCCTGGCGCCGGCCCTGGTCTATGACGCACCCGGCGTCATGGTTTCGCGCTTCATCGAAGCCAAGACCTACGCGCCAGAGGACGTGCGCGCCAACCTGGCGCGCGTCATCGACCTGGTGAAGCGCTTCCATCTGACCATGCCTGCCGAGGTGAGTGGGGCGGGCTTCATCTTCTGGGTTTTCCACGTCATCCGCGACTACGCCCGCACGTTGGAAGCTGGCAAGAGCCGGATGGCTCCGCGCCTGCCGGAGTTCCTGGCGCTCAATGCAGAATTCGAGGCAGCGCAGGTGCCGCTGCCCATCGTCTATGGTCACCACGACCTGCTGCCGGCGAACTTTCTGGACGACGGCAGCCGGCTCTGGTTGATCGACTTCGAGTATGCCGGCTTTTCCACGCCGCTTTTCGACCTGGCCGGCGTCGCCTCGAATGCGCACTTCTCTCCCGAGCAGTCGAACGACCTCCTGACCCGCTATTTCGGCAAGGAGCCGGAGGTCGCACTGATGAAGGCGCAGGCCGCCATGCAGTGCGCCTCGCTGCTGCGCGAGGCCATGTGGTCCATGGTCTCCGAGCTGCATCTCGATACCCCCGGCGTCGACTACATCGCCTACACCGCCGAGAACCTGGGCTTTCTGGACCAGGCGCTCGACAGCTACCGCTCCCGCTTCGGAAAGGCTTAAGGCCTATGTCGCTTCCCGACCGTGCAGAGATCGTCGTCATTGGCGGCGGTATCATCGGCTGTTCCACCGCCTATCACCTGGCCCGCGATCACAAGGCAGAGGTCCTGCTGCTGGAGCAGGGCAAGCTCACCTCCGGCTCGACCTGGCATGCCGCCGGCCTGGTCGGCCAGCTGCGCTCTTCTGCCTCGATCACGCAGGTGCTGAAGTACTCGGTCGAGCTCTACCGGACCTTGAAGGAGGAAACCGGGTTGGAGACCGGCTGGAAGATGAGCGGCTGCTTGCGGCTGGCCTGCAACCAGGACCGCTGGGTCGAGTATCAGCGCCTGGCGACGACGGCCGGCAGCTTCGGCATGGAGATGCATCTGCTCTCGCCCGACGAGGTCAAGGCCATGTGGCCGCTGCTGAACTGCGACGACCTGGTGGGCGCCAGTTTCCTGCCGACCGACGGCCAGGCCAACCCCAGCGACATCTCGCAATCCTTGGCCAAGGGCGCGCGCATGCACGGGGTGCAGATCCGCGAGGGCATCCGCGTCACCGGCTTTCGCATGGCGGGCAAGCGCATCACCCATGTGGAGACGACACAAGGCACGATCGCCTGCGAGAAGGTGGTGAACTGTGCCGGCCAGTGGGCGCGCCAGCTGGGCGCCAAGGCCGGTGTCTCGGTGCCGCTGCAGCCGGTCAAGCATCAATACATCGTGACCGAAGCGATCAAGGGCCTCTCCACCGATGTCGCGACGATCCGCGATCCCGATCGGCGCACCTATTTCAAGGAGGAGGTCGGCGGCCTGGTGCTGGGCGGCTATGAGCCCGATCCCATTGCCTGGACCGAGGAGGATGTGCCTGACGACTTCCAGTTCCAATTGTTCGACAACGACTGGGATCACTTCGCCCAGCATATGGAGCAGTCGATCGAGCGCATCCCGGCGCTGACCGAGGCCGGGGTGAAGCAGATGATCAACGGCCCGGAGAGCTTTACCCCCGACGGCAACTTCATCCTGGGCTTGGGGCCGGAGTGCGACAACCTCTTCGTCGGTGCCGGCTTCAACGCCTTCGGCATCGCCTCTGGCGGCGGGGCCGGCTGGGTGCTGGCCACGTGGGTGGTCGACGGCGAGGCGCCGCTCGACCTCTGGACGGTCGACATCCGCCGCTTTTCCGACCTGCACCGCGACCGCGCCTGGGTGACCGCCCGGACCCTGGAAGCCTATGGCAAGCACTACACCATCGGCTTCCCGCATGAGGAGTACGAGAGCGGTCGTCCGCGCATCGTCTCGCCGCTCTACGAGCGCCTGAAAGCCGCGCGCGGGGTCTTTGGCTCCAAACTGGGCTGGGAGCGGCCGAACTGGTTTGCGCCAGAGGGTGTGGAGCCGCGCGACCGCTACTCCATGGGCCGGCAGAACTGGTTCGATGCCGTGGGCCGCGAGCATGCCCTGGTGCGCGAGGCGGTCGGCATCTTCGACCAGTCGTCCTTCGCCAAGTACGAGGTCACCGGCAAGGACAGCCTGGCTGCCCTCGAATACGTTTGTGCCAACCGCATCGGCAAGCCGCCGGGGCGCCTGACCTACACCCAGCTGCTGAACGGGCGTGGCGGTATCGAGTGCGACCTGACCGTCGCCCGGCTCGAGGAAGACCGCTTCTACATCGTGACCGGGACCGGCTTCCGCACCCACGATGCCGGCTGGATCCGCGATCACATTCCAAGCGGGCTAGATGTCACGCTGACAGACGTGACCGAGGACTTCGGCACGCTCTCGCTGATGGGGCCGCGTTCGCGTGACGTCCTGGCCGCGGTGACGAAAACAGATGTCTCGAACGAGGCCTTTCGCTTTGGCCAGGTGCGCCTCTTGACCATCGCCGGCACCGAGGTGCGCGCGCTGCGGGTCACCTATTGCGGCGAGCTGGGCTGGGAGCTGCACGTGCCACTGGCCGCGACTGGTGAGGTCTACGACAGCCTGATGCGCGCCGGTGCCGGCGTCGGCATCCGCCCGGTCGGCTATCGCTGTCTGGAATCCCTGCGCCTGGAAAAGGGCTATCGCGCCTGGGGGAGCGACATCACGCCCAACGATTCGCCCTTCGAAGCTGGTCTCGGCTGGGCGGTGAAGCTCTCCAGCGACCTCGACTTCATGGGCCGTGCAGCGGCAGAGGCGGCGGCGAACGCGCCGCGCCGCAAGCTGCTGACCGGCTTCACGGTCGAGGACCCCGAGGTGGTCCTGCTGGGCCGCGAGACCATTCTGCGCAACGGCGCGTTCGCCGGTTATCTGACCAGCGGCGGCTTCGGCTACACCTTGGGCCAAGGCATCGGCTACGGCTATGTGCGCAACGAGGAAGGGGTCACTGCGGACTATGTCCTGGGCGGGACTTACGAGTTGGTCGTCGCCACCCACAAGGTGCCCGCGACGGCGCATCTGGCGCCGCTCTACGATCCTGAGGCATCGCGGGTGAAGGCCTGATCGGTCCGCAGCCGCAGTTGTGAAGCGCATAGGCCCCGCGTAGCCTCGCTGCGTGACTCTGTTCAGCGATCGAGGTGCCGATGCCCACAGACCTGCAGATCTCTATCGAGGAGCGTATCGGCTTCGCCGAAGGCACCTCTTTCGCTGCCGCCGGTGCCTATGAACGCTTGACCGGCCGCGTGCGCTTTCGCGTTGATCCCAACGACTGCGGACCCAACGACTGCGGCCCCAACGACTGCGGGGCGCCGAAGATTGTCGACCTGGACCTTGCGCCGCGCGATGGCGACGGCCGGGTCGTATTCTGGGCCGATCTCTGCATCCTGAAGCCGGTCGATAGCGCGCGCGGCAATGGTCGGCTGCTGTTCGACTACGGCAATCGCGGCAACAAGCGCTGCCTGCAGTTCTTCAACGACGCCCTGGTCAACAACCGGCCGCTCTCCTTGGCCGATGCCGGCAACGGCTTTCTCATGCGGCGCGGCTACAGCGTCGTTTGGCTGGGCTGGCAGGGCGACCTCTATCCCGGCGACGGTCGCATGCTGCTGGAGGCACCGCTGGCAAGTCAGGGCGGCGCGCCGATCACCGGCAAGGTGCGGGTCGAGTACACGGCCAGCGAGGCCGGCGTCCGCGTCTTTCCCTTGAGCGGGCTGGCGGTCGCGCGCAGCTACCCCACCACCTCGCTTGATACCGGCAAAGCCCGGTTGACCCGGCGCCGCTATGCCGACAGCCAGCGCCAGGAGATCCCGGCCTCCGACTGGGCCTTTGCGCGCCTGGAGCAGAGCCGCGCGATCGACGGAGTCGGGCTCGACGAGGCGATCGTCGCTTCGGACAGCCACATCTTCCTGCCCGGCGGTTTCGAGCAAGGCTGGATCTACGAACTGATCTACGAGGCCAAGGACCCGCTGGTCCTGGGCCTTGGCCATCTGGCGGTGCGCGACTTGGTCTCCTTCCTGAAGCGGGAAAGCGCCGAGAACCCGCTGGGCCGCATCGAGAAGGCCTATGCCTGGGGCCGCTCGCAGACCGGGCGGGCGATCCGCGATTTCGTCTACCTGGGCTTCAATGTCGACGCTGGGGCCGATGGTCAGGGCGGCCGGGTCTTCGATGGCGTCCTGCCGCATGTGGCCGGTGGCGGCAAGATGTGGCTGAACCATCGCTTCGCGCTGCCGACCATCCTGCCCGGCCAGGAGTACGAGAACCACGAGGCGCCGGTCGACCGCTTCCCCTTCTCCTATGCGCATTCCACGGACCATCTGACCGGCCGCGAGGACGCGATCCTGAAGCGGCCGGAGAGCGATCCGCTGGTGATCCACACCGACAGCGCGACCGAATACTGGCAGCGCCGCGCCTCGCTGGTGCACACCGACAGCGAGGGCCGGGATCTGCCGCAGCCCGACGGCGTGCGCCTCTACCTCTGGTCCAGCTCGCAGCACTATGCCGCCGCCGGCATCACCCAGCCGACGCGGGGCAAGGCCCTACATCTGCAGAACCCGGTTGCCACCAGCGCCTTCTTCCGGGCCAACCTCGACAACCTGGACCGCTGGGCAAGCGAAGGGAAAGCGCCGCCGCCCAGCCGCGTGCCGCTGGTCGCCGAGGGCAGCCTGGTCCCGGTCGAACATTGGCGGGCCCAGTTCCCGGAGATCCCCGGGAGGGTCGTGCCGCGCGCGCCCAGCCAGCTGGAGCTGCTCGACTACGGCCCCGACTTCGACACCGCGGGCGTGATCACGATGCATCCTCCCGGTCGGAGCGGCCGGCACTACCCGATCCTGGTGCCGCAGGTGGATCTCGACGGTCAGGATCTGGCGGGCGTGCATGCGCCCATGGTGCAGGCTCCGCTGGGCACGGCGCTGGGATGGAACCTGCGCCAGCCGGAGAACGGGCTGGGTGCCCTCTTGGGGATCACCGGTGCCTATCTGCCCTTCCCCTTCTCCGACGAGGAGGCGCTGCAGAGCGGCGACCCCAGGCGCAGCGTCCTGGCACGCTATCCCGACGCCGCGGCCTACGTGGCGGCGATCCGCAGCCACGCCGAGAGCCTGGCGGCCGAAGGGCTTCTGCTGGAAGAGGACGTGGCGCGGGCGGCGGCGGCCGCGGAGCGCTGGGCGGCCAGCCTGCCATTCGCGAACTAACCTTTGACCTAAGTCATGTCACGCGCGGCGGCTTCTTGGCAGAATCATCAAGACGCAGTCAGAGGAAAAACCGTCCCGTGACCAGTCTGTCCAGCCGCTACGCCAGCATGACGGTGCCGCGTTACACCAGTTACCCCACCGTCCCGCATTTCAGCGCGGATGTCGGCGAGGCGGACTATCGCGGCTGGCTGGCGGGGCTCGATCCGGCAGAGCCCATCTCCCTCTATCTGCATGTCCCCTTCTGCAGCCAGCTCTGCTGGTACTGTGGCTGCAACATGAAGCTGGCGTCGCGTTACGAGCCGGTGGCGGCCTACCTCGACACCCTCTTGGTCGAGGTCGATCTGCTGGCCGAAGCATTGCCGGCGCGCATGCGGGTCTCGCACCTGCATTGGGGCGGCGGTACGCCCACCTCGCTCAGTCCGGAGGATCTGGAACGCGCGATGACCCGCCTCCGCGGGCGCTTCGATTTCCAGGCCGATGCCGAACTGGCGATCGAATGCGATCCGCGCAGCATGACATCGGCCATGGCCGAGCGCATCGGGGCTCTGGGCTTCAACCGCGCCTCCTTCGGCGTGCAGGAGTTCGATCCCGAGGTACAGCGCGCGATCAACCGCATCCAGCCGCCCGAGATGGTGGCCGACTGTGTCTCGGCGCTGCGCAGGGCCGGTGTTGCCGGCATCAACTTCGACCTGATCTACGGTCTGCCGCATCAGACCGTGGCGCGCCTGGAAGCGACCATCGCCAAGTCGGCCGAGATCGGGCCCGACCGCATCGCGCTCTTCGGCTACGCCCATGTGCCCTGGATGGCCAAGAAGCAGCGCCTGATCGATGCCGATGCGCTGCCGGGTGCAGACGAGCGCCTGGCCCAGGCCAAGGCGGCCGCCGCAGCCCTGGTCAAGGCCGGCTACCGGGTCATCGGTCTCGACCACTTCGCCAAGCCGGAGGACGAGCTGGCCAAGGCGGCGGCAGCAGGGACCCTGCGACGCAACTTCCAGGGCTACACGACCGACCTGGCCGAAACCCTTTTGGGACTGGGCTCGACCTCCATCGGCCGCACATCCGGCGGCTTCGTTCAGAACATCGCCGAGACCGGCGCCTGGTCGCGCGCGGTCACCGCCGGCCACCTGCCGATCGCCAAGGGCATCGCGCTCTCACCCGCCGACCGCCTGCGGGCGGCGGCCATCGAGGCCTTGATGTGCTTCGGCACCGTCGACGTGAAGCACCTGGCGCGCGCACACGCTGTCGCCGAGGACTGGGCCGCCGATGCCATGCCACTGCTGCAAGAGATGGCCTCCGACGGCCTGCTCACACTGGAGGAGGGCCGCATCACCCTCACCGAGGCCGGCCAACCCCTGGTCCGCATCGCCGCCGCCGTCTTCGACAGCTACCGCGCCGAGACCCCCGCCCGGCACTCGGTGGCGGTTTAGGGTCGGGGGCTCTTGCGGCCCTCGATCTCGATCTCCGCCTAGATGCAGCGCCCGCCGTCGATCTCCAGCAGCACGCCGGTGATCATTGAGGCCTCGTCGGAGGCCAGGTAGAGCGCGGCGTTGGCCAGGTCTTCCGGTGTCGAAAGACGGCCCAGAGGAATGGAGGCGATGAAGGGCGCGCGGGCTTCCTCGGAATCCTCCTTGCCCATGAAGGTCGAGAGCAGCGGCGTCTCGCCGGCCACCGGGCAGAGTCCGTTCACCCGGATCTTGTCTGGTGCCAGCTCGATCGCCATGGATTTGGTCAGAATGTTCACGGCACCCTTGGAGGCGTTGTACCAGGACAGGCCCGGCCGCGGACGCAAGCCGGCGGTCGAGGAGGTGTTGATGATGACGCCGCCGCCCTGGTTGCGGAACAGCGGCACGGCTGCATAGGCGGCCAGATAGATCGCCTTCACGTTGACGGCATAGACCCGGTCCAGCTCTTCCTCGGTGACCTCCAGCATCGGCTGGTTCTTGTGCGAGATGCCGGCGTTGTTCACCAGGATATCCAGGCGTCCGAAGGCCTTCACCGTATCGTCGATCATCGCCTGGCTTTGTGCCCGATTGGCGACGTCTGCGGCGAGGCCGATCGCTGTGCCGTCGTTTGCAAGGATGTCGTTCGCCACACGCTCGGCCGCCTCGGCGTTCAGATCGACCACGGCGACCTTGGCGCCTTCGGCTGCAAAGCGCTTGGCGATCCCCTCGCCGAAACCCGATCCGCCCCCGGTCACCAGGGCCACTTTGTTTTGCAAACGCATGTGCTGCTTCCTCTTTCGCCAGATGTCTTGCCGTGCGACGGCGGCGCTATCTAACACGCCCGGCCGCCGGCTCGCTATGCCATTGCAACCCCGCCGGGCTGCTCGGTGACCGTGGCATCGAAGGCAGCTGCCAGCCTCTCGACCTCGGCGCCCAGATCGCGCGCGCTTTCGACCACCGGAAAGGCTGTCCGTATGGTCTTGAGGAAGGGTCGCAGCTGCGGTGCCGCGTCTCGCCCGGCCACCGCCAGGGCCTGACTGGCCGAGGCGGCGAGGATCGCCAGGATCAGGTCGAGCAGACGGGCTGCCTCGCCCTCGCGCTCGTAGGCGCGGAAGAGCGGCATGGCCGTGTCGGTCTGTCCGTCGTTGCCGCCGTAGAGCGGTATCAAGGCCGGCTTCGCCGCATCCTGCGCGCGGGCTGCCAGGTCGTTGGCCGTCATGCCGAGGAAAACGGTGGAATAGCGGGATTCCCCGACCCAGAGGCGATCCGGCAGGCCGGTGACCTTGTGGCGGTGCAGCTGTTCGACCTCCCGGGCTGCGACCGCGGCCAGATCGGCCCAGATCTGCGTTTGCCAGTTCATCGCGTGGTAGGCGCGCGGCACGTGAAAGCCGCCGGTGGTGATGCAGCGGCCGATCGGCGGCGCCTGCTCGGGGCCCAGGAAGACCGGATTGTCGTTGACCGTGGTCAAGAGCTGCCGGGCAGTGCTTTCGACCTCTTCCACGACGCGCAGCATCTGGCCCAGCAAGCGGGTCAGGATACGCCAGGAGATCGGTGCCTGATAGTCGCGGCGTCCTTCCATGCTGACACCCGCGAGCAGCGCTTGCAGCCGATCGATGACGTCTGCTTCGAGAGGGTCGTCCAGCAGCGGCTTGAGGGCGGGATCGTAGGGATCGAGGCCCATGTTGCCGGCATCGATGGAGAGCGCGAAGACCCTTGTCGCCAGGCGCGCCCGATTGCCGGCTCTCAGCGCCATATCGCCTAGCAGGCCGGGTGCGCAGGCAGCCCCGTTGCGCAGCGCGTTCTGGTCGCGCAGCTGGCTCATCGGACCCATGAAGTCGTGGAAGAGATTGAAGAGCGCCAGCAGCTCGCCCGGCGAATCCTGCCCGGCGATGCGGACTGTCGGCAAGGGCCGTCCGTCCAGCATGGCGGCCACGCCCTCCGCGGTTTCCAGGCTGACGGCGGCATAGCCGGAGACGAAGTTGATCAGCCGGCCCAGGATCATCGCCCGCACCACACGCGTCGGCAGTGCCGGCCCGACCCCGGCGGCGGTCAGCAGCGGCGGCATGGTCGCCTGGCGCGCGCGTTCTTCCGGCGTCAGCATCACCGCTGCCCGGTCGCCGAAACCGCTGGTGACGCCATAGACCGGGCGATCCGGATTGGCCTCGATAAAGGCCAGGAACTCGGCCCGCCGCTGCCGCATCAGGGCCAAGGCCTGCGATCCGAAGCGCAGGTCTTCGCCCTGCCAGGCCACGCGCTTGAGATTGGCCAGGGTGAAGTCGGCGAGGCTGTTCAGGGTGACTGTCATTCTGCTACCGGGTGCTCAGCGCTTCGCTGACATAGGCGTCGTGGTTTTGGATCGGGCCTTGGCTTTGGCGCGGGACTTTGGTTCCGCAACGGCCGGGGTCTTCTCCTTATAGGCACAAAGGTCGGCCACGCGACAGCTGGGACACAGCGGGCGCTGGGCCTTGCAGGTATAGCGGCCGTGCAGGATCAGCCAGTGGTGCGCGTGCAGCTTGCGCTCTTTCGGCACCACCTTCTCCAGCTTCAGTTCCACCGCCAGAGGCGTCTTGCCCGGAGCCAGGCCGGTGCGGTTGGAGACGCGGAAGATGTGGGTGTCGACCGCGATCGTCGGCTCGCCGAACCAGACGTTCAGCACCACGTTGGCGGTCTTGCGGCCGACCCCCGGCAGCGCCTCCAGCGCGGCCCGGTCTTGCGGCACCTCGCCGCCATGCTGCTCCAGCAGGAGGCGGCAGAGCTGGATCACGTTCTTGGCCTTGGAGTTGAAGAGGCCGATGGTCTTGATGTGCTCTTTCAGGCCCTCTTCGCCGAGCGCCAGGATGGCCTCGGGCGTGTTGGCAAGCGGGAAGAGCTTGGCGGTCGCCTTGTTCACCCCGACGTCGGTCGCCTGGGCGGAGAGCACCACGGCGACCAGCAGGGTGAAGGCACTGTCGTAGTTGAGTTCGCTGTCGGGCTCGGGATTCTCGGCGGCCAGGCGGTCGAAGAAGGTGGCGATATCGGCTTTGCGCATATCTCAGTCTATCGCCATAGCGCCGACCTGCCGTCCCCCCTGGCTGCGGTCAGACGCCGCGGCATG
Organism: Kiloniellales bacterium; assembly: GCA_040219175.1. Lineage (GTDB taxonomy): Bacteria > Pseudomonadota > Alphaproteobacteria > Kiloniellales > JACOMY01 > JACOMY01. The sequence continues at coordinate 30,610 of JAVJSY010000056.1, read as the reverse complement.
CTGGACCCTGCACGCCGGCCTTTCTAGTTTCCAGGTCATGGCGCCCGATCTCAGACCCACCGCCGCCCCGCCGGATGCTCCCTTTCCCGGTGAGCCGCAGTTCGATGCGGTCTTGATGCCGCATCGCAGCCTGGGGCCGCGTGGTTTCCTGATCCTTATGGCGACGGTCTGCGTGATCTCCTTCGGCGCCGGGCTGGCCTTCTTCCTTTCGGGCGCCTGGCCGGTGATCGGCTTCTTCGGCATCGACGTGGCGCTGATTTATCTGGCGTTTCGCATCAACTACCGGCGCGCCCGGCAGTACGAGCGCGTCCGCCTCTCGCCGGAGCAGCTGCGCATCGACAAGGTCTCGCACCACGGCCGCGCGCGGGCCTTCATCTTTCAGCCCTTCTGGGCGGCGGTGGAGATCCAACAGCCGGCCGAGGCCGACACACCGCTGCACATCGCCTCGCACGGCCGCCGCCTGCGGGTCGGCTCTTTCCTCTCCGCCGCGGAACGTGTGGAGTTTGCTCTGGCCTTGCGTGAGGCCCTGATCCAGGCCCGCAGCGCTAAACCGATTTGAGTCCCAGCACATCGGTCATGTCGTAGAGGCCCGGTTCCCTGCCCGCGAGCCAGAGGGCGGCGCGGATGGCGCCGTGGGCGAAGACCTCGCGGCTGTGCGCCTTGTGGGTGATCTCGACGCGCTCGCCGGGGCCGGCGAAGATCACGCTGTGCTCGCCCGTAACGTCGCCGCCGCGCAGGGTGGCGAAGCCGATGCTGCCGGTCTCGCGCGCGCCGGTGTGGCCGTCGCGGCTCTTGACCCAAAGCTCTTCCAGCGGCTTGCCGCGTCCGGCCGCCGCGGCATGGCCCAGGCTGAGCGCCGTGCCGCTGGGGGCATCGACCTTCATGCGGTGGTGCATCTCCAGGACCTCGATGTCGTAGCTCTCGTCCAGGGCGGCAGCCACCCGCTCGACCAGGCTCAGCAGCAGGGTCACGCCCTGAGAGGTATTGCTGGCAATCAGGATCGCTGTCTCGCCGGCCGAAGCGGCGACCTCGGCGCGCTCTGCGGCCGAGAGCCCGGTGGTGCCGATCATCAGGGCCTTGTTCTGCCTGGCCGCGATCTTGGCATGCGCCAGGGTCGCGGCGGGCGCGGTGAAATCCAGCACCACGTCGCTGGCCTGGAAGAGCGCCTCGGGATCCTCGCTCGGCTGGATGTTGATGGGCTGAACCCCGGCGAAGATCCCGAGATCCTGTCCGGCCACGGGCTCGCCCGGCAGGCAGGAGCCCGCAACAACACGGCAGCCTTGCGTCTCGCCCGCCCCTTTGATCAGCATGCGCCCCATCCGTCCGCCGGCGCCGGCAATTCCGATCCTGATCTCTTCCGCCATGGTGCATCCTCCGCTACAGGGTCTTAGAGCCCGGCATCGCCGGCGCCACCGCTCCCAGCACCCGCGGCTCCGGCAGCGATGCAGGGCACACGCAGTTTCGGGCCGGGCTCTTTGCAGCATGTCGCCAAAAGCGCGGGCCGGCCAGCCCGGCAAAACGCTGCAGGACGCCGCAGGCTGGAACTGGCCGAGACAGGGTGACTGATGGGTAAGCCTTTGTTCTTTCAAGCCTTTGCCAAAAAGCAAGCTTGGAAGCGTTCCAGCGAGGACGACAAGCACCAAAAATGCAAGCACAAAAATTTCTTGCCAGTCGCGGTTTGGGTTTCGAAAATGCGGCGATCCTGTGGCCATTCGGCCAGCATCTGGAAATTTCTGTGCCCACAGTTCGAAAGTGCTCCCCATGCGGATCCTGCTGAGTTTTGTTTTCCTCTCTCTGGTTTGGGCTGCTCCGGCAGCAGCAGAATCGGCCTCCGGGCCCTGGGGAATGAATCTTAGCAGCGGTCCTCAGACCGTCGCCGTCAAGCGCACGCTGGCACTTCCCAAGGACGCCGCACTCGCCGCCCGCTATCTCAAGCCGACGGTGATCCGCAACCAGAACTACTGGTGTGTGCCTTACGCCCGTGCGGTTTCCGGCATCTCCATCAAGGGAAATGCCTGGACCTGGTGGCGCAGCGCCGAGGGTCGCTATGCCCGTGGTTCGGCACCCGAGATTGGCTCGGTCATCGTGATGAAGAAGATCCGCTCCATGCGTCTTGGACACATCGCAACCGTCTCGGAGATCATCAATGACCGCATGATCCGGGTCGATCATGCAAATTGGGTGCGCGGCGAGATCCATCGCGGCTCTCTGGTGAAGGACGTCTCGGCCGCCGGCGACTGGTCCAGGGTGCACGTCTGGTATCCACCAACCGACGACTTCGGCACCACGACCTATCCGGTCTACGGCTTCATCTATCCGCGCGCGCTTGGCTCTTGAGGCCGGATAGACGGTCAAACCTCCAAACAGCGCTGACCGCAAGCAAGGCGGTCTCCTTCTAGCCTTCCTGCTTTTCTCCTGTCTGGGTAGCGGCCAAGCCCGCGCCAGCGATGTCGCGCTGGAGCTGGTCCTGCTCGCCGACTCCTCCTCCAGCATTCGCGGCCCCGAGTTCGACCTGCAGGTGCAAGGCTATGCCGAGGCCTTTCGCGACCCCGAGGTGATCCAGGCCATTCTGGAGCTTGGCGGCAACGGCATTGCGGTTACCTTCGTGCAGTGGAGCGCCCACTTCCAGCAGCTCGACAGCGTCGGCTGGACCCACCTGCGCAACGCGGCCGATGTCCGCGCCTTTGCCGATGCAATCCAGAGCCAGGCGCGCCGCTTTCAAGGCTTCGGCACGGCGACCGGCAACGCGCTGGAGTATGGCGGTGAGATCCTGAACGAGAACGCCTTCTTCGGCCAGCGGCGGATCATCGACCTCAGCTCCGACGAGCGCTCCAACCAGGGCCCGCATCCCAGAAGCATCCGGCCGAAGCTGCTGGCGCAGGGGATCACCATCAATGGCCTGGCGATCCTGGACGATGCCTTCGATATGCTGGGCTACTTCCGCGACTTCGTGATCGGCGGCCCCGATGCCTTCGTCATCGCCGTCGAGGGCTATGAGGACTTTGCCGAGGCCATCAAGCTGAAGCTGGTGCGCGAAATCGCCGGCCAGCCGGTGGCAGACAACCGCCGCGCGCCTACGCCGGCTTTTGCAACAGCAGACAGCGCCACTGCCCCAGATCGCGTGCCTTCACCAGGCTGAGCCCGGCCGTTTCGTGCGCCGCCAGCACAGCCGCGCCCTCCTTGACGAGCAGTCCGGCCAGGATCGCCAGCCCGCCCGGTGCCAGGTGCGAGGCCAGGTCCGGTGCAAAGGCGATCAGCGGCTTTGCCAGGATGTTGGAGAAAATCAGGTCATAGGGTGCCGCCGCCCCGATCTCGGGACTGCCATAGCCATCGCCGCAGAGCGCCGTCACCTGGTCTGCCACGCCGTTCAGCGCCGCATTCTCTGCCGCCACCCGTACGGACTCGGCATGGATGTCGCTGGCCAGCACCCGGCAGGGCCAGAGCTTCGCCGCCGCCATCGCCAAGATCCCGGAGCCGCAGCCCATGTCCAAGACTCTGGCAACGCCAGCTCGCTCTGCGATCTCGGACAGTGCCTCCAGGCAGCCTTGCGTGGACTCGTGATGCCCGCTGCCGAAAGCAAGCGCCGCCTCCACCTGGAGCGCGATCAGATCCGCCGGCGGCTCCGCGCGCACGTGCTGGCCATAGACATAGAAGCGCCCGGCCGAGAGTGCCGGCAGGCTGCGATGCACCTCCTCCAGCCAATCCTTCTCCGGCAGCTCTTCGACCGCCAAGGCGACCGCCGGCAGCGCGAAGGCCTCCAGCACCGCATTGACCCCCGTCTCCAAGGCCGCCGCATCCAGCTCCGGCGGCAGGGTCAGCTCCAAGGGCACAGGATCGGGATCGCCCTCGAGGTCCGCCCAGAGCGCGGCCCCGGCCGACGTGGCCAGTTCGTCTACTGCGGGAAGCGCGACCTTGGGCACGGAGAGGCGGGCGAGGCGGAGATTGGCTTTGCTCATCTGCTTCACTCCGCCTGATCCGCCGGCACCACGAAATCGGCGATGATGCGCTTCTGGCCGGCCTTGTCGAAGAGGATGGTCAGGCGGTCGCCCTCGACGACCTCGACAGAGCCGTAGCCGAACTTGCGGTGGAAGACGCGCTCGCCGGGCGCATGGCCGCCGATGGGCTCGACGCGGACCGGGGTGATTTCCAGCAGGGGGGCGGCCTCGCCGCGGGCCTGGGCGCGGGCCAGACCGGGTGACAGGCGACGGGTGTGCCAGCGCTGCAGGTCCGGGGAGAGGCTGCCCGAGGCGACCCAGGCGTGGTCGCCGGCACTGCCGTAGAGGCCCTGGTCGCTCTCCCGCTCGACGCAGCTCTCCGGCAGCTCGTCCAGGAAGCGCGAGGGCAGGGTGGCGTTCCAGGAGCCGTGCATGCGGCGGTTGGCGGCGAAGGAGAGGAGGGCGCGCTTGCGCGCACGGGTGAGCCCGACGTAGGCCAGGCGGCGTTCTTCTTCCAGACCCTTCAGGCCGTGCTCGTCCATGGCCCGCTGGTTGGGGAAGAGGCCATCCTCCCAGCCCGGCAGGAAGACGGTTTCGAACTCCAGGCCCTTGGCGGCGTGCAGGGTCATCAGGGTGACCAGTTCCTGGCCCTCGGTGCTGCTGCGCTCCATCACCAGGCTGACATGCTCCAGAAAGCCGCCCAGGTTCTCGAACTCGGCAAGCGCGACGATCAGCTCCTTCAGGTTCTCCAGGCGGCCCGGCGCCTCGGCCGACTTGTCCTGCTGCAGCATGCCGGTATAGCCGCTCTCGTCGAGTGCGATCTGCGCCACCTCGACGTGGCTACGCTCTTGCAAGAGGTCGCGCCAGCGCGCGACATCGGCCAGGAAAGCGGCCAGCGACCTGCGCGCTTGCGGGCGCAGTTCCTCGGTCGTCACCAAGAGCTCTGCGGCCACCACCAGCGAGGTGCCGCGCGCCCGGGCTGCCTCGTGCACGATCCGCAGGCTGGCGTCGCCCAGGCCGCGCTTGGGCTTGTTCACCACCCGCTCGAAGGCCAGGTCGTCGCCAGGCGCATGGATCAGGCGCAGATAGGCCAGCGCGTCGCGGATCTCCTGGCGCTCGTAGAAGCGCAAGCCGCCGACCACGCGATAGGGCAGGCCCAAGGTCAGGAAGCGCTCCTCGAACTCGCGGGTCTGGGCGCCGGTGCGGGTCAGGATCGCCATGCTGTCGAGGGAGTGGCCCTTGGCCTGCAGGGCCTCGATCTCCTCGCCGACGTAGCGGGCTTCCGCTTCGCCGTCCCACAGACCGCGCACGCGCAGCAGCTCGCCCGGGTCGTCCTCGGTCCACAGCGTCTTGCCCAGCCGGCCCTCGTTGTGGGTGATGAGGTGCGAGGCGGCTTCGAGAATGCGGGCGGTGGAGCGGTAGTTGCGCTCCAGCCGCACCACCAGCGCGCCCGGAAAATCCTCTTCGAAGCGCAGGATGTTGCCGACCTCGGCACCGCGCCAGGCATAGATGGCCTGATCGTCGTCGCCGACGCAGCAGAGGTTGCGATGGCCCTGCGCCAGCAGCCGCAGCCAGAGGTACTGCGAGACGTTGGTGTCCTGATACTCGTCGACCAGGATGTAGCGGAAGCGCTGCTGGAAGTCCTGCAGCACCTGTCCGTCGGTCTGGAAGAGGGTCAGGCAATGCAGCAGCAGATCGCCGAAATCGCAGGCGTTCAGGTCCAACAGGCGCTGCTGGTAGGCGGCATAGAGATCCCGAATGCGCCCGGCGGCCAGCTCTCCGCTCTCCGACTGCGGGATCTTGTCGGGGCTCTGGCCGCGGTCCTTCCAGCGCTGAATGGCATTCAAGAGGATGCGGGCCGGCCAGGCCTTGTCGTCGACGCTCTCGGCCGCCATCACCTGCTTCAAGAGGCGCAGCTGGTCGTCGGTGTCGAGGATGGTGAAGTTGGGGGTCAGCCCGACCTTCTCGGCATGGCGGCGCAGCATGCGGGCGGCGAGCGCGTGGAAGGTGCCGAGCCACCAGCCCTCGACCGGCCGGCCCAGGATGCCGGCGATGCGCTCGCGCATCTCGGTGGCGGCCTTGTTGGTGAAGGTGACGGCCAGCAGCTCGCCGGGGCGCGCGCGGCCGGTCAGCAGGATGTGCGCCAGGCGGGTGGTCAGCACGCGGGTCTTGCCGGTGCCGGCGCCGGCCAGCACCAGCAGCGGCCCGTCCAGCGCCTCGACGGCTTGCGTTTGCGCCTCGTTCAGGCCCTGAAGATAGGGCGGCTTGGTCTCGGCAGTGTCGGACATACTCTCCGTTATAGGAGTCCCCTCGCGGCTGTCGAGGGGGGATAAGATCGCGTTACCACAAGCCTTGACCTGCGTCGGCCTTGAGGGCCCACTGCCGGCCGTCATGAAGACCCAACTTGGAGTGATTGCCGCCGGGCACGAGGTGACCGCCAGCGCAGGCGAAGAGATGCTGCGCGCAGGCGGCAATGCCTATGATGCGGTCTTGGCCGCCGTCCTGGCAGCCTCGGTCGCCGAGCCCGCGCTCTCGTCTCTGGGCGGCGGCGGATTTCTGCTGGCGGCACAGGATGGGCAGGCGCCCTTGGTCTATGATTTCTTCGTGCAGACACCTGCACACAAGAAATCCCGTGCCGAGCTGGATTTCTACCCCATCCAGGGTGACTTCGGCGGCACGTTCCAGGAGTTTCATATCGGCCTGGCCTCCTCCGCCGTGCCGGGGCTCGTGCGGGGCCTCTTTGCGGTCCATGAAGACTTGTGCCGGATGCCGATGCGAGAGATCGTGGCGCCGGCCGTTCGCTATGCCCGCGAAGGCGTGGTGATGAGCGCCTTCCAGGATTTCATCCTGAACAGGGTCGTGCGACCGATCTTCGTCGGCAGCGAGGCCTGCAGGACGATCTACGGAAGCCGCAAGCAGCCCGGCGCACTGGCTCTTGAAGGCGAGCGCACCACCAACCCCGAGCTGGCCGCCGTCTTCGAGGCGCTGGCGATGGAGGGGCCCGAGCTCTTCTACCGGGGTGAGATCGCGCAGGCGATCGATCGGGCCATGCAGGATGGCGGCCTGATCACACTGGCCGACCTGGCGGCCTACCAGGCGATCCGCCGCCGGCCGCTGGAGATTCAGTACCACGGGACCCGCATCGCGATGAATCCGCCGCCGGCCGCCGGCGGGCTGCTGATTGCCTTCGGGCTGAAACTGCTGGAGCAGGCGAGCCTGCACGCCCTAGTGCCCGGATCGGACGACCATCTGCTGGTGCTGGCGGACGTGCTGGAGAAGAGCACGCAGGCCCGCGCGGATACCGAAGCGGCGGGCGAGGCCGGGAGGGTCCTGGACGAGACCTTCCTGGCGCGCTATCGCAGCGCGGTCCAGGGCCACGCAAGGGCGCATCGCGGTACCACCCACATCAGCGCGATCGATGGCGAGGGGAACATGGCAGCGCTCACCGTGACCAATGGCGAGGGCTGCGGCTTCGTCGTGCCCGGCACCGGCATCCATATGAACAACATGCTGGGCGAAGAGGACCTCAACCCGCGCGGCTTCATGACCTGGTCGCCCGCCACGCGCCTCAGCTCCATGATGACGCCAAGCACCCTGCACTGGCCGGACGGGCGACGGGCGGCCTTGGGCTCCGGCGGCTCCAACCGCATCCGCACCGCGCTGCTGCAGTTCCTGGTCAACATGATCGATTTCGAGATGTCGGCGGAAGAGGCCGTCCGCCAGCCGCGCATCCACCTGGATCACGACGGGCTGCTGCAGGTCGAGGGCGGCTTCGAGGGAGAGCTCGGCAGGCTCGCGGAACGCTATCCGGACATGAACCGCTGGGCGGAGCTCAACATGTACTTCGGCGGCACCCATGTCGCCAGCATCGACGAGACGGGATTCCACGGCGCCGGCGACCCCAGGCGCAGCGGCGCCTGCAAGGTCGTGACTTAGTAAAGGCAGCTCGAGTCGTACCGAGTGGCAGAGATGCGGACGTCTGGCATCTCTATAAGCGTTCAAACGCCACGCAGGCTTGTCCTCGCTTCGCTGCAGGCGCGCGGTCGCGCTTGCCAAGCGGCGCTGCGTTCCACGCAACGCAGCTTGGTGTCAGTCCTCGTCACCTTGGCGGCGCTTGCCCTCGAACGTCCGCGTCTCCAGCTTCGCGATTGCCTCGCTCTCAAGCCGCTCGGCCTTGCTGCGGCCGTGGCGTGCGCGATTGGCTTCGGCCTGACGCGCCTTCTCCTCGCGGGCGCGCCGTTTGCGCTGTTGGCGCAGATTGATGAGCTCGGCCATTGCTTGGTCTATGCGCTCAGCAATTCCTCGAGGAAGATCAGGCGGTCCTGGCCCCAGAGCAGATGCTCGCCGACGGCATAGGTCGGCGCGCCGAAGACGCCGCGGGCGACGGCCTCGCGGGTCAGGTCTTGCACCTGCGTCTCCAATGTCGGCTCGATTGCCTTGGCCAGGATGGTGATGCGGTGGTGGCCGCTTTCCTCGGCGATGTCCTGCAGGGTGCCGGTGTCGGCGATGTTGCGCTCCTCGATCCAGACGGCTCGGCCGATCGCCTCGGCCAGGCGCAGAGGATCGCCGCCGATCATGCCGGCGGCCAGGATGAAGCGGCAGGCCAGACCGTCGGGGGCGGGGAAATAGGCCGGATGCAGATTGATCGGAATCTCCAGCCGCTTGCGCCAGCGCTTGAGCTCCTGCAGGCGATAGGCCTGGCGCTGGGCCGAGCGCTTGGCCAGCGGCAACCCGCCGGTCTCGGCAAAGACCGTGTTGAAGCTGACCGGCTTGACCGCGACCTGGGCGCGCTGCCGCTCGGCGATCTCGGCCAGACGCCGGGAGCCGAGGAAGGCCCAGGGCGATAGGGGGCTCAGGTAATAGTCGATCGTCTTGGACATGCTTTTCCTCCGCGGGATCTTAGGGATTGGCGATGACGTGGGTTTCCTTGGCGGCCTCGGCCTCCCACTCGAGGAACAAGGGCCAGCTCAAGAGGGTCTCGGCATAGGCCGCGGCCCGGCCCTCCAGCGGCACGGCATAGGTGCGGAAGCGCGAGGCGACCGGTGCGTAGAAGCAGTCGGCCAGGCAAGGCGCGCCGAAGAGGAAGTCGCCGCCCGCGACCGCGGGGCGCGACCAGATCTCGACAAGGCGGGCGACCTCTGCCGTGACCGCCTCGTCCAGCGCGCGGGCCTCGATCGGGCGACCCAGATCCATCGGCAAGGCCTGTCGCACGGCTGGAAAGCTGGCGTGCATCTCGGCGGTGACGGCATAGGCCTGGGCGCGGAGCAGCGGGTCCGATGGCCAGAGCCGCGGCTTCTGTTCGGCCAGATAGAGTCCGATCGCCAGGCTGTCCCAGATCGCGACCTCGCCATGACGCAGGGTCGGCACGGTGCGGCCCGGACTGGCGGCCGCAAGCGCCTGCTTGTAGCCGGGTTCGTCCAGCCAGATCACCTCGGTCTGCGGCTCGAAACCGGCCAGCCGCGCTGCCAGCCAGCCGCGCAGCGACCAGGAGGAGTAACGCCGGTTGCCGATGGTGAGATGGACGGTGGTCATTGCCCTGCTCCTCTGCGAGAGTGCCGCCGAAACGGGGCGGCCAGCGGTTACCTGCCGCATAGCCTGCGCCCTGTCCAGAGCGCGTTCAATAAGAGTACTGGAGATGGGAAGAGATGCTGGAAAGCCTGCTTGACGACGCAGAAGGGGCCGTAGCGATCCTGCCGCAGCGGTCCGGAGCGGTGGACCTGAACCACCTGCCGGAGCCGCAGTGGCGCCGCTGGGCCGAGGCCAGTGGCTTCACCGGAGAGTCCGGACAGGTCTGCTTGCTGCCCGATGCCGAGGGTGCGCTGGCAGCGGTGCTCTTCTGCTACGATCCCGACGAGCTGCCCTGGTGTACGGCCGAGCTCGTTGCGGCCTTGCCGGCCGGCAACTATCGCCTAAAAGGCAGCCTGGACCCCTGGACGGCCGGGCAGATGGTGCTGGGCTGGCTCTTGGGCCACTACCGCTTCGACCGCTACAAGGAGCAAGAGGCGCGCGGCTGCAAGCTGGTCTGGCCGCAGGGGATCGACCGCGGCGAGGTGCTGCGCCAGGCCCAAGCGGTGCGCCAGGTGCGCGATCTGATCAACACGCCGGCCGAGGACATGGGGCCGAGCGCCTTGGCCGCCGCAGCGCTCGAGGTCGGCAAGGCCTATGGAGCCTCGATCGAAACCCTGGTCGGCGACGCGCTGCTGGAGCGCAACTTTCCCATGGTCCACACGGTTGGCCGGGCGGCGGCAGACGCGCCCAGGCTGGTCGCGCTCAGCTGGCAGGGCGAGGCCGCGGGCCCGCATCTGGCCTTGGTCGGCAAGGGGGTCTGCTTCGATTCCGGCGGCCTGGACATCAAGCCTGCGGAGGGCATGAAGCTGATGAAGAAGGACATGGGCGGTGCCGCCCATGCCCTGGCGCTCGCCCGCCTGGTGATGGATGCCGGCCTGCCGCTGCGCCTGACCCTGATGCTGCCGATCGTCGAGAATGCGATCGCCGGCAACGCCTTCCGACCCTTGGACGTCCTGCGCGGCCGCGACGGCAGCACGGTCGAGGTCGGCAACACCGACGCCGAGGGACGGCTCATCCTGGCCGACGCGCTGACCTATGCCGCCGAGCAGAAGCCCGACCTGATCCTCGACTTCGCGACCCTGACGGGTGCAGCGCGGGTCGCGCTTGGAACCGAACTCCCGGCGCTCTTCTGCAACGACGATGCTGTGGCCGAGGCTTGGCTGGCGGCCGGTCGCAAGATCAAGGATCCGGTCTGGCGGATGCCGCTGCATGCCAACTATCGCCGGCTCTTGGACTCCCGCGTGGCCGACATCCACAGCACCGGCGAAGGCGGCTTCGGCGGCGCCATCACGGCCGCCCTCTTCCTGCAGCACTTCGTGCCGGAGGGACAGGCCTGGGCGCACCTGGACCTGATGGCCTGGAACAACCGCGCCCGCCCCGGCCGCCCGGTCGGCGGCGAGGCCATGGGCCTGCGCTCAGCCTACGCCATGATCAAAGAGTGGTGCCACGAGCGCAAGGGCGGCTGAATAGGTCAGGTGCTCCCGCTAGGAGCGCGGCGTCAGTAGCGCGGTTGCCGGCAATCGTGGTCGCGGACGCTGGCATCTGCTCCGCAGAAGTCATTGCAGCTGTTGGAGACCATGCAGCCAACGAAGCCGGCCATCTCGCCCACGAAGATACCGGTTTCGCGCAGCTCCTTATCCGTGCAGCCGGTCAGCCCGGCAAGGCTTGCCAAGAGGAGCAATGTCCGCATTACGTCTCTACCCTACCCGTGTGCACGGAATGTTAGAGATCAGGATGAGAATTGGCAACTTGTTATGGGCGTGCGTGTGCTGCTCATCATGGTTGTGGGCGCTTGCACGATCCACCGATTGGGGATGTGGGTCTAAGAGAGGCGTCGCCGAAGACTGGGCGACCACTCCCTTCGGAAGATGAGCGCGCCGCGCCAGTGTGCCGTCAGGCTGCCTTTTAGGTGGAAGCTGTCCGCGTCTGCGGTGACCTGGGCCGTGCTCCTGATATCGGCGGTGCCGTCCGGGCGTTCGAAGCGCATCTGGTGGTCGAAGGCGCTGACGGCGCTTTCGGGCCTGCCCGGTTGGATGGCGTGGCGGGCGGAGGTTTCGTAGCGGAACAGGGTCTCCGTCGCTGCGAAGTACTGCGCGACCGGTTCTTGATGCCAGCCGTTGACGAGGCAGCCCTGCTCTTCGAAGGAAAAGCGACGCAGGACGCCCTTTGCGACGGCTTCGAAGCACTGCTCCGGCTGTCGAGGCGGCGCGAAACTCTGCGCCAAGGGCTGTGCCGGACCCTTGAGGCAGGGTAGGGCTAGGCGGCACTGCTGTAGTCTGAGGCTGAGGCGGCTTGGCTGCGGCGCGGGCCAGGCGAGCGGCCAGTAGGAGGCGGAGAGCGCCAGACGGATGCGGTTGCCGCGGGCGAAGCGATGCGCCTTTGTGGGAAAACGAATGCGCAGTGTGCGCCACTGGCCCGGCTGCAGCGGCCGCCCCGCTTCGAAACTGTCGTCTAGCGCCAGGTTCCTCAAGGCCAGCCCCACTCGCGCCACGTCCCCTTCCGGAGTGACCTCGCAGATGCGCAGGGCGACCTGTGCCAAGGGACGGTCGGAGCGGATGACCAGCGAGGCTTCGGCGGCGCCCAGCAGGCTGGTGGGCGCGTCCAGTACCGGGCTGTCGAAGACCAGGGAGCGGGCATCGTCTTCGGCTTGATCCGTCGGCAGGCCGCCGAAGCGCCCGAAGTAGCCGCTGTCGCCGCCGGCGCTGCCGACCCGCAGGTCGCAGGGAATCTCGGCGACAGCGTCTGCGTGCGCCGGCCGATCGCACAGGCCGTCGGAGCCGAGATGGAGGGCCAAGGGCTCGGTCTTGCGGCTGGCCTTACCAGGCAGCTCGATCCATTCGCCTGCGCGGCGGTCGATGATGGCGGCCGGCGGGTCGAAGCCGCCCAGCCAGAGGCGCAGGCGGGGCCAGGGTGGTGGACTTTCCTCGCCGCGCAGCCAGTGATCCCACCAGTCCAGCGCAACCCTCTGAAAGTCCATCGCCGGGCCGGGATGGCCTTGATCTGGATAGTGATGGCCCCAGGGTCCGACAATGCCCCAGACTCTCGCTTCGTTCATCTCGACCAGGGACATGACCGAGTTGGAATAGCGGTCGGACCAGCCGCCGACCGCCAGCACCGGACAGGTCAGACGATCGGCCTGCCTGGCGACGGATCCCCACTGCCAGTAGGGGCCGCGCTCTTCTTCTCTGACCCAGGCCTCCAAGGGCCAGGCGAGTCGTTCCAGGCGATTGCTCCAGGCGTCATACCACTGCGGACCGACGGTTTCGGCTGCCGGTGGCGAGGCCAGGATGGCCGGCAGGGTGGCGCCCCACTCGATCGAATCGGTCAGCAGCAGCCCGCCCTTGTGATGGATATCGTCTTCATAGCGGTCGTGCGTGGCGCAGACGGCGATCACCGCCTTCAGCGCTGTCGGCGCGTCGATGGCGGCTTGCAGGCTGGCCGTGCCGCCCCAGGAGGTGCCGAACATGCCGACCTTGCCGTTGCACCAGGGCTGGGCTGCGATCCAGTCGATGACATGGCGCGCATCCTCCAGCTCGTGCGGGCTGTACATGTCGGCCATCGCGCCCTCGCTGTCGCCGGAGCCGCGCATGTCGACGCGCAGGCAGGCATAGCCGGCAGCGGCAAAGCGCGGATGGTTGCGCTCGTCGCGGACCCGGACCATGTCGCCCTTGCGATAGGGGATGTACTCCAGGATGGCGGGCACCGGCTGCTCTGCGGCCTGCAGCGGCATCCAAAGCCTTGCGGCCAGGCGAATCCCACCGGGAAGCGGGATCCAGCAGTGTTCGATCTGTTCGACCCCCGTGCCGCAACCCGCTGCACTGTCCATCGTTTGTCCCTTGAATGCGTGCTGGCCAGCGCCGCTTGAGGGCGGGGTCGCTCAACCCCTCCCCCGAAAACGGCTTAGGCTTTGAACCACCAGCGGCGCGGCAGGCGGCTGTCGTCGACACGGCGGCTGCTGCCGACCGCGCCGTGGCCCAGCTTGTCGTTCTGGCCGATCAGGATGTTGGCAAAGGCCAGGACCACCAGACCGCCCTCGTCATAGAGCAGACGCTGGGCCTCGTAGTACATCTCGCGGCGCTTGTCCTGGTCGGCCTCGCGGCGCGCATCGACCAGCAGTTTGTCGAAGGTCGCGTTCTTGAAGTAGGTCGAGTTCCAGGGCGAGCCCGAGGTGTAGGTCGAGCTCAGCATCCAGTCGACGGTCGGCCGGCCGTTCCAATAGACCGCACACCAGGGCGCCTTCAGCCAGACGTCGGTCCAATAGCCGTCGGCGGGACGGCGATCGACCTCTACGTCGATGCCGATCGGCGCCATGGTCTCCTTCATCAGCACGCCGACGTCGACGGCGCCGTCGAAGGCCCCGTCGCTGGTCGAGAAAACCAGGTTCGCCTGATCCATCCCGGCCTTCTTCAGATAGCTCTTGGCCTTGTCCGGGTCGTACTCGCGCTGCGCCAGGTCCTTGTTGAAGAACTGCTGTGTGCGGCTGATCGGGATGTCGTTGCCGATGCTGCCATAGCCGCCAAGCACCTTGTCGACGATCTCTTGGCGCTTGATGCCGTACTTTACCGCCATGCGCAGGTTGTGGTCGGTGAAGGGATCGACATCGGTGCGCATGTCGGTGGTGAAGTGCTGCGTGCCGGGGACTTCGACCAAGGTGAAGCCCGGGGCGGCGGCCAGCCGCTTGGCCACCGAGATATCCGGCGAGCCGATGGCGTCCAGCGAGCCCGACAGCAGCCCGGTCACCCTGGCGCCGGGATCGGTGACATTCAGGATCTCGACCTCGTCGAAGTGGCCCTGGTCGTCGCGGTAGAAGTTTGCGAACTTCTTGCCGAGATAGCGCTGGCCGGGCTCGAAGGCCTCTTTCCTGTAGGGGCCGGTGCCGATGCCGGCGTCCCAGTCGTCGTTCTCGGCCTGCCCGATGATGAGGCCGAAGGAGGAGAGGTGTGAGGGCAGGTCGAAGTTGACCTCGCGCTGCTTCATGAAGACCTTGTCCGGGCCGTCGGCGCGCAGCTCCTCCAGGTTCTCGACGATCTGCTTGCCCTCGGCGAACTTGGTGTTCTCGGTGGCGTGCTGCTTAAGCGACCAGACCACGTCCTCGGCCGTCAGCGGCTTGCCGTCGTGGAACTCCACGCCCTTGCGAAGCTGGAAGATCCAGGTGCCGTCCGGATTGCTCTCCCAGCCTTCGACCAGGCTGGGCTGCGGCACGCCGTCGGCGTCCATCTCAGTCAGCGTGTCGAAGGTGGAGAGGATCGAGAGGGTGACGTGATCGGCGCCAAGCGCCTGCAGCGGAATGAAGGTGTCGGTCGCGCTGCCGCCGTCGGCACCCAGGGTGAGGTGCCCGCCCTTGGCCGCCGTCTCGGCCCGTGCCGCTCCCCAAGGCAGCCCGCCGAGCGCGCCCGTCAGCCCGACCGCCGCACCGGCCGCCAGGAGCTCTCGCCGCGAGGGGCCGGGACGCGCCTGGTCTGCGCGCGCTGATCGCTTGTCCGTCATGCTCTGCTCTCCCTGTTATGCCGCGGCCTCTTACCTAGGCTGCCTCAGATAGGATTTTTGCATTTTCGATCCAGCATGAAAAGAATTCTTTTCAAAAATTCTTCTATAATCGAATCATTGGCGCTGCAAGGCCGCTTCGGATAGGTCTTAGGTCAGCATGAAAACCTCAGCCAGAAACCCGGACTCTCCGGTCTCGCAGAGCGCCGAAAAGCGGCCGCCGCCGGACGCGCCCACGCCGTCGTTCGGTGGCGAGGTGCGCCAGCTGCGCAAGGCGCGGCGCATGACCTTGAAGCAGTTGAGTGCGGCCAGCGGGGTCTCGCTCAGCCACCTCAGCGCCATCGAGCGCAACGCCACCAAGCCCTCCTTGGATGTGATCGAGGCGGTCGCGGCCGCGCTTTCGATCACGCCGGACTGGTTCTTTGCCCGGCGCAGCGGGCACGGTCCGATGGAGCGCGCCTACGTCGTGCGTGCCGAGGAGCGCCGCAATCTGAATGCGCTCTATGCCCAGAGCCCGCAGGAGCTGGGTTACGTCGACCGCCTGCTCTCCAGCTCCATCGGCGGCGACTTCTATATGGGTATCGCCCACTATGCTCCGGGTGCCGAGCGGATCGACGAGACCATGATGTCTTTCGAGGGCGAGCAGCACGGCGTGCTGATCGAGGGCGAGCTCGAATTGCGCCTGGGCGAGGAGATCGTGGTTCTGCGGCCCGGCGACAGCTACAGCCATCCCGCCAGCATCCCGCACCACGGACGTAATCGCAGCGACAAGCCGGCGGTGCTGATCTGGGCGGTGTCCCCGGTCGTGATCCCGATGGAGGTGGTACGGAAAGAAAAGCCGAGCAAGAAACCTTAGTTGCGGGTCAGCACCTCCGGCAGCCAGAGCGCCAGGTCTGGGATTGCCGTCGGGATGACCACGCCCAGCAGCATCGGCAGGAACATGGGCAGTGCTGCGCGGGCGAGGACTCCCCGATCGCGCAGGCTCATCGAATCGGGGAGATGCGGAGCGACACGGATTACCTGCAGGCAGAACTGCTGGCACGACCGCTGATCGCCAAAGTCCTCATGCCGGGGAAGCATGGACTGCCGGCGCGCGCCAAACGACCTCCTGCGAAACCGGTAGGTTTCATCGCGATAATCCTTGCGGACCGGTAACGGGCCATAGAGACTTCATGCCCGCTTGCGAGATCCTGCCCTTCGCACATCTGGTATGAGGACCAGTTGAATGGCCAGTTGAACGGCCTGGGGGGCAAACCGGTTTGGGAGAGTTGAGAGCGCGATGCGACGTCGTACCCTGCTTGCCGGCTGTGCGACCCTAGCCCTGGCCGGCTCTGCCGGCTTGGCCGTGCTCTTGAAACCAGCCGATCCACTGCAGAGGTTCATCAATCGCTCCGAGGCGCTCACCGGCATGTCCGATCTAGATCCCAAGCTGGCCGCTACCTTGATGGCTGCGTTCGAAGCAGACAATCAGCCGGAGCCGGACGATGCCGCTCTCTTGACGGCCTGGTACAGCGGCGTGATTGTGGGCGAGTGGCCTTGGCAGCAGGTCACATATCGCGACGCGCTGATCTGGCAGGTCCTTACCTTTACGCATCCGTTGGGCGTTTGTGGCAGCGCTTTTGGTGCTTGGGCAGACCCGCCAGAGGCATGATGGCGTGAGCGAGGTCATAGACTGCGATCTGGCAATCATCGGTGCCGGGGTTGCCGGCGCCCTACCGGCAGTCGAGTTGGCCGACGAGGCTTCTATCGTTTTCATCGAGGCCGGTCCGCGAATTGATCGCCACACGGCGTTGGACCTCTATTGGAATGCTTTGGTCAAGACCCCGGAGACACCCTATCCCGGCGCACCGCTCTACCCCCACCCCATAGCGGGCAGGAACGATGCCTGGTATGTTCAACGTGGTCCGGAGCCCTTTCGGGCGACCTACCTCAGGGCCGTAGGCGGTACGACCTGGCATTGGCTTGGGACCGCCTTGCGCTTTGTGCCCGATGACTTCCGTCTGGCCACGCGCTTTGGCCGGGGCGTGGACTGGCCATTGACCTATGACGAGCTGGAGCCTTGGTACAGCAAGGCCGAGGCTGCCCTTGGTGTTGCGGGCGATGCGACCGACGATCTCGGATCGCCGCGCCAGCAGCCCTTTCCTTTGCCGCCGATACCGATGAGCTATTGTGACAAGGTCTTCGCCGAGGCCTTGGAAGACTACGACATCGGGCCCGTGCGCCCTACGCCGCAGGCCCGCAACTCTATCCCCTATCAAGACCGCCCTGTGTGTTGTGGCAGTGCGTCCTGCATTCCGCTTTGCCCGGTGCAGGCCAAGTGGGATGCGACAGTGCCTCTGGATCAGGCGGAGGCGAAGGGCGCAAGAATCCTCGAGTCTTCCGTTGTCGTCGGCCTGGAAACCGCTGCGGACGGGCGTATCACCCTGGCTCTCGTGCAGCGGTCGGACGGCAGTCGTTTTCAAGTGCGCGCCAAGGTTTTCGTGCTGGCGGCCCATGGCATCGAATCGCCGCGCCTGTTGTTGCATTCGGCCAGCGAGCGCTATCCCACCGGCTTGGCCAATCGCTCCGATCAGGTCGGGCGCAACCTGATGGATCATCTCATCAACCATTCCTCGGCCTTGTCGAAGGACCCTGTGTGGCCCTACCGCGGACCCATTTCGACTGCCGGCATCGAGCGTCCGCGCAGCGGTAGCTTTCGCGCGGAACGCTCTGCCTATCGGATCGAGATCGGCAATGATGGTTGGGCCTGGCCAGCCGGTGCCTTCGTGTGGGCGGTCAACGATACGGCGCAGGCGGGCCTGCGTGACGAGGCCTTCAAGCGTGCGCTTTACGACGAGAGCGTCCGCCATATCCGAATCGGCTGCATGCATGAGCAGTTGCCGAACCCAGAGAACCGCATCGAGCTTGCCACCGACCAACTGGACCACTACGGCGTTCCGCGTCCGGCCGTCTCTTACCGCATCGGTGACTATGAACGCGCGGGTCTGGCAGCATCGCACCTCCAACATGCGGAGATCTTCAGGCGGATCGGCGCGACCGACGTCACGCACACGCAGGGCTACTTCGACGCGGGCCACATCATGGGGACGGCACGCATGGGCAAGGACCCCGACAGCTCCGTCGTTGACCGCAATCTCTGTGCGCACGACCACAAGAACCTCTTCATCCTGGGTTCCGCCGTGTTTCCGACCAGTGCAGCGGCCAATCCGACTCTAACCATTGCCGCCTTGAGCCTGCGCGCGGTCGGCGCCATTCGCGAGAGCCTGGGACGCAGTGGCGACTGACCCGACTGCCCTCCTATGAACCTGCTGCCTTGAGCCGATCCGCCGCGACGCACGGTGCTGCAAACACGTCCTCAAGCGATCGCCCTAGACCTGGCCATAGTCGGCCAGCAGGCGGACCAGGTCGCGTTGCGGCTCCACATCCAGCCGATAGGTGGCGGCTGAGTCGGCGCTTCCGGAGATCCTGGGGAAGAAATCGCAGACCAGTGGATCGTGCCCTGGGATCACCAGGCCGGGCGCACTTGCCAAGGTGGGTAGGCGCTTGAAGCCCTCGAGCATCACGTCGGACTCGACCACGATCGGGAAGATCTTGCCCCCCAGGTAGTTCTCGTAGAAGTGCGAGGCGTCGGATGCCAGGAGCAACCAGCCCAGCCGGGTCTTCACCCGGACCGCCTGCAGGCCGCGGGTGTGGCCGCCGATCTTGGCGACCTCGATACCCGGCGCGATCTGGGCGTCGCCGTCGTGGAAGACCACGCGGCCGGAATAGACCTTGCGCACCATCTGGCAGACATGCTCGGCGGTGAAGGGGTGGTT
Organism: Kiloniellales bacterium; assembly: GCA_040219175.1. Lineage (GTDB taxonomy): Bacteria > Pseudomonadota > Alphaproteobacteria > Kiloniellales > JACOMY01 > JACOMY01. Next base: position 11,808 of record JAVJSY010000056.1, on the reverse strand, counting down.
CAGCGCGCTGTGTGCCATGCAGGGCCCGGTGGCATAGGCCATCTCGTCGGACTGCAGGTGAAACGTCGCATTTGGGAAGCGGTCGAGAGAGCCGGCGTGATCGTAATGCAGATGGGTGATGACGACGGTGTCGAGGCTTGCCGGATCGATGCCGAAGTCCTTCAGGCAATCGACCGGCTCGGCGAAGATCGGACGGCCGCGGCGTTTGCTCTCGGCACCGTCGAAGCCGGTGTCGACCACCAGAGTGCGGGCCTCGTTGCGGATCACCCAGAGGAAATAGTCGATTGGGTGTGCGGCGGCGTGGTCGTCGTCGAAGAGGAAGGACTCACAGCGCGATCGCCCCGGCCTGTCGGCATAGCGCAGCGCAAAGACCTCGTAGGCCTCTTCCATCAATTCCGCTCCTGCCAAAGGCCGACCGTCTTGTTGGCGACCCAGGCCCCGACCTCCTGATCGAAGGCCTTGAAGTGTGGGGTGGCAAGGTGCGTCTCGAAGGCGGCGCGATCGTCGTAGACTTCGTAGAGATAGACCTGATCGGGTCGCTCGGGGTCGGTCCAGACGTCGAACTGCTTGCAGCCCGGCTCGTCACGCAGAGACACCTCTGCTTGGATGACGACGCGGGCGCGAAAGGCGTCGCGGTGCTGAGGCAGAACCTCGAAGAGGACGGTCACGCAATACATGGAGGCTCCCTCAAGTGGTTTGGCGCTCGCGGCGCAGCAGGCGCAGCACGGGGCGTTTGATCGCCGGAATCTGCGACAGGATCAGCAGTGCGATCAAGGCTAACAGCACGGCCGCGCCGGGTCGCGTGACAAAGATGCTGAGATCGCCGTCGGAAACCAACAGCGAGCGCCGGAAGGTCTCGTCGAAGAGGCCACCCAGAATGACGCCGATCACCAGAGGTGCAATCGGATAGTTCATACGGATAAGGCCGTAGGACAGCAGGCCTACCACGATCATGATGAAGAGGTCGTTGACGCCGCCGCCGACAGAGAAGGACCCGATGGTGGTCAGCACCAGAATGAGCGGCAGAAAGACCGTTTGCGGCACCCGCAGAACCGAGATGAAGACGCGCGCCATGAAGAGACCCAGGATCACCATGGCGATGGAGGAGAGCACCAGTATCGCCACGATGTGCAGGATGAGGCCGGGATCGATGGTGGGCCCCGGCGTCACATTGTTGATCATCAAGGCGCCCAGCAGCGCGGCGGCCGGCGGGGATCCGGGAATACCCAGCACCAGCAGCGGGATCAGCGCGCCGCCGATGCAAGCATTGTTGGCGGTTTCCGACGACAGCAGGCCTTCAAGCGACCCCTTGCCGAACGTCTCCGGCTCTTTGGAGACGCTCTTGCCGACGCCGTAGGAGACCCATCCGGCGACATCCTCGCCGACGCCGGGCAGCGCGCCGATGCCGACCCCGATCGGACCGGACCGGGCGATGGTTCCGGCGTGGCGCCTGAGTGCGCCCAAGGGCGGGACAATGCGACCGACCTGCGGCGGGTGCCCTGCCTTTGGTCCGTCGCGCAGGCCGGTCAGGATCTGCGGGATGGCAAAGCAGCCCATCAGCACCGGCACCACCTGAAAGCCGCTCAGCAAGTAGGACCAGTCGAAGGTGAAGCGCTGCTCGGCCAGGATGGGATCCAGTCCGACCATGGCCATGGCCAGCCCGATCATGCCGGTGATCCAGCCCTTCACCACCAGGTCCTGGCTCATCAGCGTGCCGGAAATCAGGATGCCGAAGAGGGCCAGCAAAGCCTTCTCCGGCGAGGCGATGTGGCGTGCCGCCGCGAGCAAGACCCAGATGAAGAGGAGCAGGAAGAGGGTGCCGATCAGGGTCCCCAGGAATGAACCGGCGGTGGCCAGTCCCAGGGCCTCGCCGCCCCGGCCCTGCTTCATCAGGGGGTAGCCGTCCATCGCGGTCGCTGCCGAGGCAGCGGTGCCCGGTATGTTCAGCAGGACCGAAGGGTAAGAGCCGCCGTAAATCGCCCCGACGTAAGTTCCAATCAGCGCGATCAGCGACTGCTCGACCGGGAACTTGTTGCCGAAGAAGCCGGTCAGGATGGTGACCGCCAGGGTCGCGGTCAGGCCCGGCAGGGCGCCGAAGATGATGCCAAGCGCGACCGAGCAAAAGAGATAGAGATAGGTGATCGGGTCGCTTGCCAGGCTGAAGAAGCTGTCAAGGAAACCGCCGAACTGTGCCGCCAGGAATCCCAACATGGATTAGCTGCCGAGCCAGGGCTTCAGGGTGACGTAATAGTGATACTCGATCTGCTGAAACAGCAGGCCGCTGCGCATCGGGATGTTCTGGCGAAAGCCGAAGGCCATCACGATCACCAGGAAGAGCGGAAACAGGAAGGATAGCAGTGGCGCCAGCTTCAAGATCCGGCCGACGCGTCCCTCGGCCCGCTTGGTCTCGAGGACTGCAATCGGGATCAGCAGCAGGAAGGCAGCCAGGGTCGCATAGTCGTCGCTGTGCGAGGCGCTCCAGTTGCTTCGTGGAAAATAGACGATCAATGCGTAGAGCGAGGGCAGCAGGACGGCGACCAGAGCAACTGCTGTTGCCCGCGGCCGCGTCGCATGGAAGCCGTAGATCAGCGCCAGCAGGGTCAGCGCACTGGCCAAGGTGAAGTCGACGCGCGGTACCAGGGCGAAGATATAGGCCAGCATGATAAGGGCGGTCGCCGCCATGCGGGCAACGTCGACGCGCGTGAACCAGCTCTCAAGGGCGCGCCATCCCAAACCACCGCCGGGGAGGCCGCCTTGGCGAATGGCTATGACCAAGAGGCCGATCGACAGGAGCAGCAGGATGGCGAAGATACAGAAGGGCACCAGCGCGGCGGAGTTGTACCACTGTCCGGCATCGACTCCGGCGGCATCGGCTTTGAAGAAGGGAATCTCGGCCGTCTGCTGCAGGAAAAAGAGCGAGACGGCGATCAGCAGCAGCGCCATCCAGAAATCCTGCCGCCGCCGTGTGGTGAGGTCTTGCATGAAGAACGCTTCCGCGAAGGATGCCCCGACCGCACAAAGCAGCGGCCGGGGCGTGACTGGATGCTGCGTTAGGGCTTCGGAATACCAAGCGTGGCGGGATCGACCGTCGCCGCCCCGAGCGCGTTCAAGGTCCAGGCGAAGTTGCTCTCCAGCTTGGAGAATTCGGCGCTGGCATCAGGCCCGGCCAGACCGGAGAGGTCGTAGTAGTTGGTCTCCGCCCAGGTCTTGACCGCGTCCGACTGCATGGCCTTCTTGAAGGCCGCGGTCAGCACCTCTTTGGCCTTGTCCGGGGCCGCGTTCAGAACGGCAAAGCCGATGGCTTGCTTCAAGGGCAGGTACTGCGACACGCCCGGATAGGCGGTGAAGGCCGAGGGGATGGAGGCGCCGTTGAAGTCTGCCGCTTCCGGGACCAGCATGGCCAGCGGCCGTAGCTCGCCGCCCTTGATCAGGCCCTGCTGCTCGGCAAGCGAGGTCACGATCACCTGCACTTCGCCGGCAACCGCGGCTTCCTGCGAAGGCCCGGATCCGCGATAGGGTATGAACTTGAACTTGGCGCCGCTGCCGTTTTCCAAGGCCAGCAGGTTCAAGTGATGGATCGAGCCGGCGCCCGAGGCTGCGGCCGGGATGCTGCCGGGCTCTGCCTTGGCGGCCGTGATCAGCTCTTCCAGGGTCTTGTAAGGGGCGCTGGCCGGAACCGAAATCAAATCCGGGGAGCCACCGACGATGAAGGGATACCAGACGTCGAAGCGCTGATCCCAACCGCCCTGCACGGCCGAGGTCACGTTCGATTCCGAGATGCCGGCCAGGGTGTAGCCGTCGGCCGGCTGGTTCAGCACATAGACCATGCCGTTGGAACCGGCGACGCCGCCGGTCTTGTTGGTGACGGAGATCGAGACCGGAAGCTCCTTCTCCATCTCTGCCATGATCATGCGGTTGATCGAATCGGTGCCGCCGCCGGCACCCCAGACCACCACGTCGGTGATGTCGCGATAGGGGTATTCCTGTGCTGCGGCCGGTGCCGCCAAGCTGGCAGCGCCCAGCAAGAGCAAAGCCAGACCGTCGTATCTCAAGCGCATCTTATCCTCCCGTTTCAATACTTGGCCGTTCCGGACCCGGTACCTGCCCAGGCTCTGCGACCATTGGCTCCCGTAGCCTGCAATCTGCGTATGCGTTAATGAATGCATTGTCAATGGCATTGTTTCGGGTTAATGAATACCACGGGAAGCAGCGAGAGGCCGGTTTCATGGCGCCCATTGGCTCTTGCGAACAGGCGCGGCGTGCAGCGCGATGCGGGCCGCATCGGGCAAGCGTCGCAACGCATGCGAAAGGGCCAATGGGCGCCACCGAAGGCCGGCCTCTATCTGCTCCCCTTGGTATAGGGCAGAGAGCAAGGAAGGAGACTCCATGGCGGCAGGGAACGATGGGCCGGGGACGGCTGAGGCAAAAGCGTCGGATGGGGCCGACTTCAGCAATCGGGCCAGCTATCGAATTGCCGTTTTCGAGGGGGATGGAATCGGGCCGGAGGTGATGGCGCCGACCTTGCAGCTGCTGCGCTCGATCGCTGCCGAGGCCAAGAGCTATCGCCTCGACTTCACCAGCCTGCCGGCCGGCGCCGGCCTCTACCGCGACAGCGGCGAGGCCTTGCCGGGGGAATCGGTGGAGACGGCCCGCCAGGCCGACGCCATCCTGCTCTCGGCCATGGGCCTGCCCGGCGTGCGCTATCCCGACGGCACCGAGATCGCACCGCAGATCGACCTGCGTATGATCTTCGGCCTCTATGCCGGCGTGCGGCCGGTCTTCATCCGACCGGGCCAGAATTCGCCGCTGAAATGCGCGGAGCAAGAGGGCGCTGATTTCGTCCTCATCCGGGAATCGACCGAGGGCCTCTTCGCCTCGCACAAGGCCGGCGAGCTGATAGAGGATCGCGAGGCCCGCGAGACTCTAAGAATCACCCGCGGCGTCTCGGAAAAGCTTTTCGACTTCTCCTTCGCACTGGCCGAAGAACGGCTGGCCAGCGGGCGCGGCAAGGGACTGGTCACCTGCGTGGACAAGGCCAACGTCTTCCAGGCCTTCGCCTTCTTCCGCAAGATCTTCGAAGAACGCGCGGCCGGCTTTCCGGCAATCCGTGCCGAGAGCGGCTATGTCGATGCCATCGCCATGAAAATGGTCCAGGACCCCGGCAGCTTCGACGTCATGGTGACGGAGAACATGTTCGGCGACATCCTCTCGGACCTGGGGGCGGGTCTGATGGGCAGCCTGGGTCTGGCGCCTTCGGCCGATATCGGCGATGCGCACGCGGTCTTTCAACCCTGCCACGGGACCGCTCCGGATATTGCCGGCCAAGGTAAGGCCAACCCGCTGGCGATGATCCTCTCGGCCGGGATGATGCTGGACTGGCTGGGTCAACGTCATGGCGAGCCGGAGATGCGCCAGCAGGCAGAGCGCCTGCGTCAGGCCACCCTGGCAAGCCTGGACGAAGCGCGCGTTCGTACTGCCGACCTGGGCGGGACTGCAACGACCGAAGCCGTGGCGATGGCGGTCGAAGCCGCCTACGCCGCCCAAGCGCGGGGTTAGGGCCGCGATGACGCTGTCTGTCGTCACCATCGGGGCCGGCTATTTCAGCCGCTTCCACCTGGAGGCCTGGCAACGCAATCCGGAGACGGACCTGCTGGGCTTGGTCGATCTCGACGAGCCCAAGGCCGCCCAATTGCTGGCCGAGATCGGCGCGACAGGAGCCAAGACAGCAAGCGACGCCGCTGAGCTCTTGACCGAGATCGGGCCCGACATCGTCGACATTGCCGCACCGCCGGATGCGCACATCTCTCTGATCGAACTGGCCATCGCCCATCGGCCCAAGGTGATCGTCTGTCAGAAGCCCTTCTGCGGATCCCTGCCCTTGGCAAGGCAGGCGGTGGCCAAGGCTGAGGCCGCGGGACAGCGGCTGGTGGTACACGAGAACTTTCGCTTTCAGCCCTGGTATCGCGCCATTAAGCGAGAATTGGCCGCCGGCAAGCTCGGCCAAGTCTACCAGGTAACCTTCCGGCTGCGGCCCGGCGACGGCCAGGGGCCTGGCGCCTACCTCGGCCGGCAGCCCTACTTCCAGACCATGCCGCGCTTCCTGATCCACGAGACCGGCGTGCACTGGATCGATAGCTTCCGCTTTCTGCTGGGCGAGCCCGACGGCGTGCTGGCCGACCTGCGCCGGCTGAACCCTGCGATTGCCGGCGAGGACAGCGGCTTCTTTCTCTTCGATTTCCCCGATGGCTGCCGCGCCCTCTTCGACGGCAACCGCCTGGCCGACCACCCCGCCGAGAACCCCCGCTTGACCATGGGCGAAGCCTTGATCGAAGGCGCAGAGGGTGTCTTGGCGTTGAACGGAGACGGTGAACTGGCCTTTCGTGCCAAGGGAGACCGCGCTTGGCAGGACCTTGGGCTGGAGGTCCCGAAATTGGGCTTCGGCGGCGACTGCGTCTATGCTTTGCAGCAGCACATCGTCGACCATCTGCTGCGGGATGCACCCTTAGAGAACGCGGCCGGAGACTACATCGCGAACATGGAGATCGAAGAGGCTGTCTATGCCGCTGCAGCCAGCGGATCGCGTATTGCACTCGCTCGGACGGCACGATGAGCCTTGCGGGCGAGAGCGATCTCTCGAGCGAGGAGAAGCCGGTCTCGCAGGTGCGGCGTGCCGTTGCCCTGCTGCGCGAGATGATCACGACCAACAAGCTGCTGCCGGGCTCCAACCACCTCGAGAGCGAACTGGCGAAAATGCTGAGAATGTCGCGCACCCCGGTGCACGAGGCCGCGATCCTGCTCGAAAGTCAGGGTCTGGTCGAGGTCGTCCCGCGGCGCGGCGTGCGCATCCTGCCGCTCTCGGCCGACGACATGGAAGAGATCTATGCGATTCTGACCGAGTTGGAATCCCTGGCCGCCTACACCCTGGCGCGCGACGGCCTGTCACCGGATCAGCTGCGCACCCTTAGATCGCACATCCAAGAGATGGAGGCAGCCCTGGCCAAGGAGGACCGCCAGGCCTGGGCGCGCGCCGACGACCTCTTCCACCGCGACCTGGTCGCCATGGGCCGCAACCGCCGCTTGACCGCCATCGTCTCCACCTATTGGGACCAGGTCCAGCGCGCCCGCCTGCTGACCCTCTTCATGCGCCCCCTCCCGCACGCCTCCAACGCCGACCACCGCGCCCTGGTCGACGCCATTGCCGAAGGCGACGCAGAGCAAGCCCGCGCCATCCACCGCGAACATCGCCTGAAAGCGAAGCGCATGATGGTGGAACTGATCGCCCGGCATGGCCTGACGGCGGTTTGAGGAAAGGCCTCAGTACCAGACGAAGTCTGTGGCGGTTAGCATGTTGGCGCCGCTGAAGCCGCTGATGCGCACCGTGATGTCGCTATTGGCGTCGCCATCCCGGTCGATCTTCAAGAGGTTGGCACCGGCCTGGCGGGCTTCGGAATTACCGCCGCCGGAGAAGCTGGCGGACCCGATATAGGCGAAGGTTCCGACCTCCAGCCCGGTCGCGAAGGTGAGCTTGTCCTCGCCGTTGGCGGCTCCGAACAGCTGCCCGTGGAAATCGCGGATTACCGCCACGTCGGAGACTGCGGTTCCTTGGCCGACGCCATCGAAGAAGAAGGCATCGCCGCCCGATCCGCCGAAGGCCGTGTCGTCCTGACCGATGACCAGGCGATCCGCACCGCTGTCGCCCTCCAGGCGGTCGCGACCCGAGCCACCCTCCAGGGTGTCGCCGCCGCCCAGACCGAAGAGGCGGTCGAAGCCCGAAAGACCCTTCAGCAGGTTGCCGGAGCTGTTGCCGAACAAGCGGTTATCCAGGGCGTTGCCGGCACCTCCGAGGCCGGCCACGCCGTCGGCCAGCTGCAGAACCTCGACAAAACCCTCGCTGCCACTGCCAAGCGTGTAGTCGATCCGGGTCACTACCCGGTCGTTCAAGCCGCCGGTCGCGGTCTCCAAGAAAAGATCGCCAAGAGTGTCCACCAAGAAGGTATCGCTGCCGCTACCGCCGGCAGCCGTATCCGATCCGCTGCCGCCGTCCAGAATGTCATTGCTATTGCCACCGAAGAGGTTATCCGTGCCATAGCCGCCTGTTAAGTTATCGCCATTCCTGCCGCCAAAGAGCCTGTCCGACCCATCTGCGCCGTCCAGCAGATCGCGACCGTCTCCGCCGTATATCCGATCGCTACCTGCCCCACCGAATAGGCTGTCTACCGCCGTCTCGCCGCTAATGAAGTCATCGCCATGACCCCCACTGGCATAGTCGCGACCGCCGCCGCCGCTGAGGCTGTCTTGATCGCTACCGCCGTAAAGGCTGTCGTCGCCGTCATCGCCGAAGACACTGTCATCGCCGTAGGAACCGAAGAGCTGCCGGTCGTTGCCGAAGCCACCATAGATGCGGTCATTGCCGTTACCGCCTCTCAAGTCCGCATCGTCGCCGTTGCCGCCATAGAGCCGATCGTCGCCAAAATCGCCATAGAACTGACCGTCGTCACCGGCGCCGCCGAAGAAGGTGTCGGCACCGCCGCTGCCGATGAAGATGCTATCCGCGCCGCCGCCGCCGTAGACCACGTCGTTGCCGTCTCCCCCTTTGAGAAAGGTGTCGTCGCCCGCTGCACCGAAGATGATATCGCCTGCAGAGCCGCCAATCAGATAAAAATCGTCCCCGCCGCCGCCGTAGAGGCGATCGCTGCCATTGTTGCCTAGAATGCTGGTGTCGTCGCCACTGCCGCCGAAGAGGCTGTTTGCCTGGCTGTCGCCGACGATCTTGTCAGCGCCGCTTTGTCCGCGCGCCAGGTCGCTACTCTGGATCGTGTCTGCGGCACTGGAGCCGTATATGAAGATGCCCTCCAGAGAGGTGAGTGCCACCCCGGCCGGAAGGAATGCGCCATCGATCAGGATCAAGGTGTCCGTACCTGTGCCCCCATCGAAGGTCTCGCCGGCCTGAAGTTCTGCTTGACTTCGGACCACCAGAGTGTCGTTGCCGCTGCCGCCGATCAGGGAATCGAGGCCACTGCTGTCGACCAGAACATCATCGAAGTCGCCGCCGTAGACCCGGTCGTTCAGTTCCGTCCCGTAGAGTGTATCGCCAGCGCTCGCCAAACCAAACACTCTGACGAGTTCGATGTTGCGGACCAGGGCCTCGGAGAGGTCGATGTGACCACTAAGCTCCAGAATGTCGCCAGCGGACCCGCCATCGATGACATCGCCTGCTACAATTTCGCCTTGGCTCCTGACAATCAGGCGATCGGCACCCGTGCCACCATAGAGTTTGTCTGCGCCGCTGCCGCCGTTAAGTAGATCGCTTTGCTCCTCGCCGTTCAGCGTATCATCGCCACTAACGCCGTACAGAGTGTCACTTCCCCCACGTCCAAGGAAGGCGACATTGCCATCTGTGCCATAGAGGCTGTCTCTGCCATCCGTGCCCGGAGTCCCAATACGCTCTATGGACGTTATCTCGAGACCCGACGGTAGAAGCGGACCCTGCGGTAACTCGAAGCCGGTCGCGAAGTAGAGCGCGTCGTCGCCTTCTCCGCCGTCGATTGTCTCGCCGCTGCCGAGCGCGTCATCGACGCGGAAATGATCTTCTCCACTGCCGCCGAACAGCCAGTCCTGGCCGCTACCTGCCCAGAGCCTATCTTCGCCACTCTCGCCATAGAGGCGGTCGTCGCCACTTTCACCTATCAGTCTATCGTTTCCCAGTCGACCGACAAACCTATCGATGGCGTCGCGGCCGCTCATCGTGTCGTTACCAGTCTGACCGTAAGCCAGGCCGAGGCTGCCCAAGACGCTAATGATGTTTCTTGCGCTTTCAACTCCAAACAGGGTATCTCCGGCACCGCCGGCAAGTATGAAGGCGGCTTCAATATTCTCGATAGCGGCGTTGTTCACGCCGCTGTTGACGCCAAATATCAGCAGCCTGTCCGACCCTGGACCACCGTCGAGGTAATCGCCACTTTCGAAGTCTTCGACGAAAAGGGTGTCGTTTCCTGCTCCACCGAAGAGAGAGTCTTGACCGGATCCGCCGCCCAATACATCCGACTCGTCACCGCCAAAGAGAGTATCGTTGCCGTGATCTCCATTTAGGATATCGCTGTTGGCATCGCCATAGAGACGGTCGGCGTTGGAGCCGCCGTAGATTCTATCGGATGCAAAGCCGAGTCTGACGACACTATTGCCCCTAAGGACATCATTGCCCGCATCGCCGTAGAAGTAATTGTATCCTTTACCGGCACCGTAGATTCTGTCGTTGCCACCGTTGCCGCTCAGCTTTGCAGCTGCACCGGACAAACCATAGATCCGATCGTCTCCCGACTGGCCACTGACTGTGTTGCGACCGTCGCCCCCGTCCAAGGTGTCACCGCTGCCACCTCCGTTCAGCGTATCGTTTCCCGCGCCACCGTAGAGGAGATCTCGGTCCGCACCGCCGTAGACACGATCACTGCCGTTTTGACCCAGCAAGGTGTCTGTGCCGTCGTCGCCTGCAATATGATCCGAATCGTCCGCACCCTCGATCGAGTCCGAGCCGCCACCTCCGTACAAGCTGTCCAAACCGGCGCCGCCGGCAATGAAATCGGTATTGTCGCCACCATAGGCATGGTCATCACCGTCCTGGCCGAGAAGCCTGTCATCTCCGCCTTGACCAATGATGGTATCGTCGCCGTGAGAACCGAAGATTTCATCTTTGCCGTTTGCGCCGTAGAGCGTATCGTTTCCAAGATCGCCAGTGATCCTGTCAGCATCTGTGCCGCCGAAGATTGCGTCGTTGCCCTGCCCACCGTAGATTTGGTCGAGCCCCACACCACCGAAAAGGAAGTCTCTGCCGGGGCCCCCTCCGATTATGTCGTCTCCCTGATTTCCCAGCAAGGAGTCGTCGCCGTCGTCCCCGAAAAGCCAATCCCTTCCTGTATCGCCTTGAATGCGATCGTTGCCGTCCCCGCCGAAGAGGGTGTCGGCGTCCGCTGAGCCGCGGATGACGTCGTTTCCGTCTCCCCCATAGACCAAGTCTTCCGCACCACCTGCATTGATGGAGTCGTCGTTGGCGCCGCCAAACAGAGTGTCAAGATCTCCCCTGCCGCGAAGCTCGTCGTTTCCAGACAGGCCATAGAGCGTATCGACATTGTTGGTGCCGGTCAGGGTATCGACACCATTGGTGCCCGTTTTGGTCGCCATTGCTTCCTCCGTCCGACTGAAGCGCGGCCACCAACCTCACGGGAAAAAGTTCCGGCGGGCTGCAGATCGTTTATCCGACACCGACGGCCGAGACAGTGGATCTCCTTGGCGCGCTGCCCGGCAGCAGGTAGAAAAGTATGCGAGAATGTCAGATTAGAAAATCTGTCCAAAAGGTTAGGTGGCCAGCAGATCCAGATTTCGATTGATTTAGAGTGGGTTTAGCGCGCGATCTTACGCCAAGTTCAGCGGTTACTGCCTAACCAATAGGTCAGCTGTGGTGCGTTTTGCAGTGCCCAAGCACGTAAAGCGTGTGGTTCATGGCCTCGTGACAAAACGACCCAGACGGGCGGTAGCCTATCGTTGCCTGTTCCGCCCTACAAAATGAACCGGCTCAAGTCCTGGTCCTTGGCCAGTTCGCCGACATGCGATTGCACGTAGGCGGCGTCGATCGAGACCTCGTCGCCCGGACGGTCGGAGGCGGTGAAGGAGACCTCTTCGAGGAGCTTTTCCATCACCGTGTGCAGGCGCCGTGCGCCGATGTTCTCGACATTGCCGTTGATCTCGCTTGCCAGATCCGCCAGGGCGTCGACGCCCTCCTCGGTGAAGTCGAGGGTCACCTGCTCGGTGCCCATG
>JAVJSY010000055.1:0-8374 GCA_040219175.1 Kiloniellales bacterium | reverse complement strand
GGGAAAGAGAGGTAAGCTTGCACAAATAAGGAGGCGCCATCGCAGCACTCGACATGCTTTCCGGGCTGGGCTGGGAGCGCGGTCGCGGTCAGGGGAACCCTCGCATCCACTAGCTGCAGGATCACCGATCCCACGCAGGATCCTAGACCGAGGCAGCCCCGCGACGTATCAAAGGTCCTGCGGTAACCAACCCGCGCATCAGAGTTTGATCGACCGTCGTCTCAACGACCGCGCTTCCTGCCTTGCCCGTTAAGGCTTGAAACCGATAGCTTCCTCGGAAGCCACAGATTAACGCGCCTGCATCTTGAAATGGCGATCATGAGAGTGATCCGATCCGAACGCTTGGATCCCAAGCGTTCGGTGAATCGGCCCACTAACTTGTTTCCCTACTAGGCTAACCCTCGTCCGGCCCGCCGATCCCCATCTGCCGCCGCTTCCAGGTCCGGTAGGCAGCGAAGAGCAGAAACAGCGCGGCTGCGGCCGCGAAGGTCCACATCAAACCCTTGTGACCGAAGAGGTCCATGCCGGTGCCACCGGCGAAGGAGCCGGAGACACCACCGAACTGGTAGAGCACGACGATGGCTGCATTGGCACTGGCCAGAAGGTTGGCCTCGAAGCGCTCGCCCAGGATGGTCAGCGCGACGGTATAGATTCCCAGAGACGTGATGCCCCAGACGATCAGCACCGGCCACATCAAGAAACTCTGGCCGACGGTGACGTTGATCAGGATCGGCGCCACGAAGAAGATGACGCCGAAGACGATGAGCAGCTTGCGCTTGTCCACCCGGTCGGCCAGCCAGCCGACGGGGAACTGCATGACCAGGTTTGCCATCAGCATGATGGTCAGCAGCAGCAATGCCGTGCTCTCGTTAAGACCGGCGGCACGGCCGTAGTTCACCAGGTGCGTCAAGGCCGCCATATCGACGAAGCCGGCAAGCAGAGCCGTCGCCATGACCAGCGGAGCGATGCGAAAGGCGGCGCGGATAGCGGCCTTGGGCGCCTCTGGCAGGTCCGGCGCGCCGGCGCGTGCCGACCAGATCAGGCAGCCGGCGAAGAAGGTCAGACCGGCCGCGATGAAGAAGGGCAGGATCGACTCGGTGCCGGTCGCTTGCAGGACCACGGGCCCGAGCGCAAAGCCGCCGGAGATCGCCATCATGTAGAAGGCGATGGCGCGCCCGCGCTGCCCCTCGGGTGCCATGGCAACGATCCAGGTCTCGCTGCCGATCCACAGGATGGTCGCAAAGAAGCCGATCAGGAAGCGCAGGCCCGCCCAGTACCAAATGTCGGTCCAGACCAGCAGCAGCAGCACGCAGACGATCTCGCCCACGATGCCCATCATCATGGCGTTGAAGAAGCCGAGGCGACTGAAGATCTTCGGCACCAACGGGCCGAGGACGATGGTGGGCAGGAAGGCAGCCGCGCTGTTGATGCCGATGGCCCAGTTCGGATGGCCCTGCTTTTCCAGGATGATGGCGATCAGCGGCGAGAGGCAGCCGTAGGTGATGCCGGCAACACCGGCGCTCACCGCGATTGCCAGCAGGCCGCGCCAGCGCGCCGCCGGGGTCAGGGTGACGGCCGTCACGGCGGCGATACCCCCTGCCCCGCCCCTTGACGCGACAGGGCATCCAGCGCGCCTTGCAGGATGTAGGCGGCCGCCATGCGGTCGACGACCTCCTCCCGACGCGCGCGCGTCATGTCAGCCTCTTCGACGAGGAACCGCTCCACCGCTGCAGTCGAGAGGCGCTCGTCCCAGAAGGCGACCGGCAGATCGATACCGCGCTCGGCAATGTTGCGGGCGAATTGCCGCGTCGACTGACAGCGCGGCCCCTCACTGCCGTCCATATTGACCGGCAGGCCCAGGATCAGACCGACAGGCTGGCGGTCGGCGATCAGCAGCTGCAGACGCTCGACATCCTGGAACAGCTTCCTGCGTCGGATGGTCTCCAGCGGCGAAGCCACGGTGCGCAGACTGTCGGAGAGTGCAAGCCCAATGGTCTTGCTGCCCAGATCCAGGCCCAAAAGGCGTCCGCGCGCCGGCAAAATCGACAAGGCTTCGACTGGATTGCTTGGCATTGGCCCCTCCCCTCGCCATCTCTCTTAAAGACAGTAGGAAACGGGGCCAAGCGGTCCCTTTGCAATGCCGGGCCGCGCAAAGAGAGGCGGTCCCTTGACCTTGTGTTGAACCTTACCTTGAACCTTATCTTGCCGGGGCCGGTAGCCTAGGTGTAGCGTCCGGCCTTCGGATTTCAGAAGTGATCAGGCTTTCGCCATGACTGTTGACACGACGACGGTGCGTAAGATCGCGCGCCTTGCCCGCATTCGCATCGAAGACGCGGAAGAAGCAACCCTGGCCCAGGAGTTGGGCGGAATTTTGCAGTGGATTGACGAGCTGCAGGCCGTCGACACCGAGGGCGTGGAGCCCATGACATCTGCCGTCGCCACCGAGCTGCATCTGCGCGAGGACGCGGTGACCGACGGCAATGCACAAGAGGCGGTGCTGTCGAATGCGCCCGAGCGCATGGCGGTCTTCTATACCGTGCCCAAGGTGGTGGAGTAGGCCCGATGAGCGTTAGCGGATCCATCACCCATCTGACCCTCGCCGAGATGCGCGAGCTGCTCGTCAAGCGCGCCTTCTCCTCCAAAGAGCTGACGCAGGCCCATCTGGACGCCATGGAGGACCTGCGCAGCCTCAATGCCTTCACTGTGGAGACCGCCGATAAGGCGCTGGCCATGGCGGAAGCCGCCGATCAGCGCCTGGCCAAAGGCGCTGCCCGTCCCTTGGAAGGCGTGCCGATCGCGATCAAGGACCTCTACTGCACCGAAGGTGTGGAGACCACGGCCGGCTCCAAGATCCTGAAGGGCTTCGTCCCGCCTTACGAATCGACCGTGACCGCAAAGCTTTGGGCGTCGGGTGCGGTCATGACCGGCAAGCTGAACATGGACGAGTTCGCCATGGGCTCGGCCAACATGAACTCGGCCTACGGTCCGGTCGCCAATCCCTGGCAGCGGAGCGGCGACAACCGCGACCTGGTGCCCGGCGGCTCTTCGGGTGGTTCGGCAGCGGCCGTGGCGGCCCGCATCGCGCCGGCTTCGCTTGGTACCGACACCGGCGGCTCGATCCGCCAGCCGGCCAGCTTCTGCGGCATCGTCGGGATGAAGCCCAGTTACGGGCGCTGTTCGCGCTGGGGCATCGTTGCCTTCGCCTCCTCCCTGGATCAGGCCGGCCCCTTCACCCGTACGGTGCGCGACAGCGCCATCGTGCTGGGCCAGATGGCAGGCTACGATCCGATGGACTCGACCTCGGTCGATCGCCCGGTTCCCGACTATGAGGCAGCCCTGCACCAGGACGTGAAAGGCCTGGTCATCGGCGTGCCGAAGGAATACCGCGTGCCCGGCATGTCGCCGGAGATCGAGCGGCTGTGGAAGCGCGGCATGACCTGGTTGGAGGAACAAGGCGCGCATATCCGCGAGATCTCGCTGCCGCACACCCAGCATGCGCTGCCGACCTACTACATCGTCGCCCCGGCCGAGGCTTCCTCGAACCTGGCCCGATACGACGGTGTGCGCTTCGGCGCGCGGGTGCCAGAGGAGGATTTGACCGGTCTTTATGAGGCCACCCGCGGCACCGGCTTCGGCGCCGAGGTCAAGCGCCGCATCCTGATCGGCACCTACGTGCTCTCGGCTGGCTATTACGACGCCTACTACAACAAGGCCCGTCGTATCCGCACGCTCATCGCCCGCGACTTCTCGGAGGCCTTCGAGAAGGTGGACGCCATCCTGGCCCCGACCGCGCCAAGTGCCGCCTTCGCCCAGGGCGAGAACATGGACGATCCGGTCACCATGTACCTGAACGACGTCTTCACCGTGCCTGCCAGCCTGGCCGGCCTGCCCGCCATCTCGGTCCCCGGCGGCCTCACCGAGGATGGTCTGCCGCTGGGTCTGCAGGTGATCGGCAAGGCCTTCGACGAGGAGATGGTCTTGCGCGTCGGCCACGCGCTGGAGACCGCGGCCCACTTCACCCATCTGCCACAGCGCATCGCAGGTTAGAGTTTCATGAGCGATACAAACGTGAGCGACAAGAACCTGGTCCAGGGCCGTACCGGCCCCTGGGAGGTGGTTATCGGGCTGGAGGTTCACGCCCAGGTGACCTCGAAGTCCAAGCTCTTCTCCGGTGCGGCCACCGATTTCGGCGCCGAGCCCAACACGCAGGTCTCACTGGTCGATGCCGCCTTCCCCGGTATGCTGCCGGTGATGAACAAGGTCTGCGTCGAGCAGGCCGTGCGCACCGGGCTCGGTCTCAACGCCAAGATCAACCTGGAGAGCGTCTTCGAGCGCAAAAACTACTTCTATCCCGATCTGCCGGCCGGCTATCAGATCAGCCAGTACGAGCAGCCCATCGTCGGCGAGGGCCAGGTCACCATCGATCTGGAAGACGGTTCATCCCGCGAGATCGGCATCGAGCGGCTGCATCTGGAGCAGGACGCCGGCAAGTCGCTGCACGACCAGCACCCGAAGATGACCTTCATCGACCTCAACCGCTCGGGCGTCGCCTTGATGGAGATCGTCTCCAAGCCGGACATGCGCTCGGGCGAAGAGGCAGGCGCCTACTTGACCAAGCTGCGCGCCATTCTGCGCTATCTGGGCACCTGCGACGGCAACATGGCCGAGGGCTCGATGCGCGCCGACGTCAACCTCTCGATCCGTCGTCCGGGCGAGGCTCTGGGCACGCGGACCGAAACCAAGAACGTGAACTCCATCCGCTTCGTGCAGCAGGCGATCCACTACGAGACCCTGCGCCAGATCGAGGTGCTGGAGGCCGGCGGGACCATCGATCAGGAAACCCGCCTCTTCAACGGCATGACCGGCGAGAGCCGCTCGCTGCGCAGCAAGGAAGAAGCGCACGACTATCGCTACTTCCCCGATCCCGACCTGCTGCCGGTCAAGGTCGACCCGGCGCTGATCGAGGCGATCCGCGCCAGCCTGCCCGAACTGCCGGACCAGAAGAAGGCCCGCTTCATCGAAGCCTTCGAGCTGAAGCCGATCGATGCCGCCATCCTGGTCGCCGATCAGGAACGCGCCGACTTCTTCGAGGCAGTGGCGAGCGGCCGCGATGCCAAGCTGGCCAGCACCTGGGTCCTGGGCGACTATATCGCTGCCCTCAACAAGTCGGGCAGCAGCCTTGGCGAAGCTCCGGTCGATGCCGCCAAGCTGGGCGGCCTGATCGACCTGATCGCCGACAAGACCCTCTCCGGCCGCATGGCCAAGGAGGTCTTCGAGGCCATGTGGGAGACCGGCAAGACCGCCGGCGCCATCGTCGACGAGCGCGGGCTGAAGCAGATCACCGACAGCGGCGCGATCGCCGCCGTGGTCGACGAGATCATCGCTAACAATCCGGCCCAGGTGGAGCAGCTGAAAGGCGGCAACATGAAGGTCATGGGCTGGTTCGTCGGGCAGACCATGAAGGCGACGCAAGGCAAGGCCAACCCCGGCATGGTGAACCAGCTGCTGAAGGAAAAGCTGGACCTCTAAGAACCCAACCCGAGGCTCAGACGACCGCATCGATAGAGGTCCGTCTGCGCGAGGCCGCTGTGGACACAACTTGGCAGCCGGGAAGGTGGCGTCAATCATTTGCCATGCCAGCTACCCACGCTCTGCGCATTTGACACGTATAATCGGATAGATGGATGCCCCACTATCGCTTGACCGGGCGCTCGACCGGGCGCTCGACCGGGCGCTTGGCCAGGGCGCTTGGCCAGGGCATCCCAACAGAATGGCGACAGCCAAGGAGGTTCCCCTATGAGCAAGCGTTTTGGAAAGCTCGCCACCGTATTGGCCCTCTCTCTGCCCCTGGCGCTGGCCGCGTGCGGCGAGGACGAGAACCAGACCGCCGGAGAGAAGCTGGACGAGGCCACCCAGTCGGCCAACCAGGCCGTCGATGACGTTAAGGATGCGGCCAACGATGCCGCCGACGCTGCCCAGCAGAAGCTCGATGACACGACCGACGCGGTGAACAAGGCAGTCGACGACGTACAGAACGACCTCTCCAACTCTTCCAGTAACTAGGAAACCAGCGCCGGATCGCGGAGATCCCTATAGCGCTTCAGCGACCGTAGTCGGCTGAAGAGCGCAGCGGCGAAGGAGAGCAAGAAGCCAGCGGCCGCACGCCATAGATGGCCGTTTGGATGACGGCATTGACGCTGTCCAGCTGCCCCTTGCGGGCAGCCTGTCTCTTGTTCTTCCTGCCGGTTCGCGCCAGGATCTGGGTCCTCTCACCGATCCTGGAGAAGCCGTGACGATGGCCACCGACGAACGCGACATCGCGGAGCTCCAAGCGCTCTTTCAAGACGGCGCGCTGACCGCCGTCGCCCTCTGCCAGGCGTTCCTTGAGCGCATCGAGCAAATCGACCGCAGCGGTCCCTGCCTGCTTTCGGTCATCGAAACCAATCCCGATGCACTGGAGATCGCCGCAGCACTGGATCGCGAGCGCAAGCAGGTCGGACCGCGCGGTCCTCTCCACGGCGTGCCGATCCTGCTGAAGGATGCCATCGACACAGGCGACCGCATGACGACCACCGGCGGATCGCTGGCCATGGAAGGGCATAGAGCGAGCGAGGATGCCTTCGTCGCTGCCCAGTTGCGGCGCGCCGGCGCGGTGCTGTTGGGAAAGACCAACATGAGCGAGTGGGGCTACATGCGCTCCACACGCGGCTGCAGCGGCTGGTCCAGCCGTGGCGGCCAGGTGCGCAATCCCTATGTCCTGGATCGCAGCCCTTCCGGCTCCAGCTCCGGCTCGGGCGTGGCTGTGGCCGCGAACCTCTGCACGGCTGCGATCGGTGCGGAGGTCGACGGCTCAGTCGTCAGGCCCGCTTCGATCAATGGGATCGTCGGGCTCAAGCCAACCGTTGGGTTGATCGGCCGCTCCGGAATCATGCCGGTAGCGGCTCCACAGGACACAGCCGGCCCCATGGCGCGCAGTGTCGGCGATCTGGCGCGGGTCTTGAACGCGCTGACAGGGCTCGATCCGCAAGATGACGCGACGCAAGCAGCACAGGCCCACACGGCCGAAGACTACACCAGGTTCCTGGACCCGGACGCCCTGAAGGGGGCGCGTCTGGGCTTGGCCCGCGACCTCATGGGCGATCACGAAGGGGTCGATGCGATCATCGAAGAGGCCGTTCGGGTGTTGCGCGATCTGGGGGCAGAAGTGATTGACCCGGCCGAGGGAGCAGCGGTTCCGCTCTTCGGCGAGGCGGAGATGACGCTCTTCCTCTATGAAATGAAGGCTGGCCTCAATCGCTATCTGGCCGAGCACCCGAACAGCCCGATGCGGAGCCTGACGGAGCTGATCGCCTTCAACCGCGCCAATGCAGATCGGGTCATGCCCTTCTTCAAGCAAGAGCTCTTCGAGATGGTCGAGGCGAGCGGAGGCATGGAGGAGCCGGCCTATGAGGCCGCGCGGGCAGAATGCATACGCCTGTCGCGCAGCGAGGGCATCGATCGCGTGCTGAAAGAGCATGCGCTGGACGCCATCATCGCGCCCACCGATTCCATGCCGGCCTGGTCGATCGATCCTGTCAATGGCGACCGCATCGTCGGTGGCTGTTCCTCACCGGCCGCCATGGCCGGTTACCCGCACCTGACTGTGCCCGCCGGCTATCTGCACGACCATCTGCCGGTCGCGCTCTCGTTCTTTTCGACCGCTTGGCAGGAGGGAAAACTGCTGAGCTATGGCTATGCCTTCGAGCAGGCCACCAAGGTGCGCCGCCAACCGCAGTACCTAGCGACCCTGCCCCTTTAACGCAGAACGTCCCCGAACCGCCGTTCGGGGACGAGGCGCTACACAAACTTCCAAGCAGCGGAGGTGCGTTCGTTCGCTTGCTGGAGGTTGGCGCGGTTAGCCTGCACTGTAGCTGAAGGTAAAGCAGCACGCGGCAGCCTGGGACGAAATCCCGTTGGCCGGGCGATCCAAGGCCTCGTCATGCAGATCGGCCGCCCTTGCTTCCCTGTTCTCAATTCCGCCGTGGTCGATACCGCCGATGTTGTGCTTCGTCTGGATGGTCTTTAGGGTCTTCATGATGATCCTCTCCCAAATTGCGAGACGCTATGCCGCGTCGATAGCACAAAAGATGGGAGGTTGATTCCACCAATTCAATCAAACACACTGTATATCTTAGAATAGTCGTAACTGCTCAGGGGGTTGGTTTCGCCCAAGCGTCTGGCGTTGTGGGGTAGAGTTGGAGAAAGGGGTTGCGGCGCGGGTGTGGAATATGAGTCAAGCTATGGATGGCTCGCGTACCCCGCCTCAACAGTTTGTCGCCCGATGAGAAAGACGATCTGATCGTCGAGTTGGTGCGCTTGTTGGAGACGCAGGCAG
>JAVJSY010000054.1:0-63513 GCA_040219175.1 Kiloniellales bacterium | reverse complement strand
CCCACCATCCTGGCATCACCGGCGGAGCGTACGATGATTGCGCGCTCGATCATCACATCGGCGGCCGTGCCCAGCGTGTAGGCGGCAGCGTTGGAACGCAGCACATCGTCACCCTGGCCCGTGCCGTCGAAGATCAGGTCGGGCTTGGTGTCGATGATGAAGGTGTCGTTGCCGATGCCACCATAGGCGACGTCGACGCCGGAGCCGCCGTTGAGCCGATCCTGGCTTTGTGCGCCGAACAGCACGTCGCTACCGCTGCCGCCAACCATCCGATCGGAGGCAGCGCCGCCGTAGAAGCTATCGTCGCCATCGCCGCCGAACATAGTGTCGCGCGCGTCGCCGCCGTAGATCGCATCGTCCCCGGAATCGCCGCGCAGCTCGTCGGCGCCGCTTCCCCCGTCGATCCGATCAATTCCGCTACCTCCGCGAATCTCGTCGTCATTCAAGCCGCCGAAGAGGGTATCCACCCCGTCCTCTCCTCGGATGGTATCGTCGCCACTCAGGCCGGACAGAAGATCTGCGCCGCTGTCGCCGTAGAGACGGTCGTTTCCTTTGAAACCGTTGATGTCGTCGTCACCGGACCCGCCGAAGAGGCCGTCGTCTCCGTTGTCTCCGTCGAGATCGTCCGCGCCGTCCTGTCCGTACAGCAAATCATCGTCATCGCCACCGAAGAGGTAATCCCTGCCCGACCCCCCTTCGACATTGTCTTTTCCGCCGTGGGGTCCTCCGAAGAACTCGTCGAACAAATCATTGCCGGAACCGCCGTAGGCAAAGTCGTCTCCCGATCCGCCGACGAGCGTGTCGGTCGCGTCTCCACCGAACAGCACGTCCGCGCCGCTATCGCCATCCAGCGTATCGACCCCGTCCTGGCCTTGCAGATTGTCGCTGCCGAGATCGCCGTTCAGTCTGTCCGCACCGCTGTTGCCGACGATCGCGTCCTGGTCGTCGCCACCCTCGGCGACATCGTCGCCGCTGCCACCCACAAGGCTGTCGTCACCGTCTGCGCCGCCGAGCGTGTCACTGCCATCGCCGCCGTAGACGCGATCATCTCCCTCGTCGCCGTAGAGGCTATCGGATCCCTCTTCGCCTCTGAGCGTGTCGAGACCACTGTCGCCGGTGATGATGTCCGCTCCGCTATCGCCTTCCAAGCGGTCATTGCGATGACCACCGCCAATCTGATCGTCGCCGGAGCCGCCGAAGTGGAAGTCGTCACCGTCGGTTGCAAGCGGCGATTCGTAGAGGAAATCGTCTCCGTCGCCGCCGTAAAGTGTGTCCCCCTCAGCGCCGCCGTTCAGCACATCGTTGCCCGTGTCCCCCTTCAGGTAATCCTCACCGCTGGCACCCTCGAGCCTGTCAAGGCCCTCGTCGCCGATCAGCGAGTCATCGCCATCACCGCCCTTTGCGGTGTCATCACCACTGAAACCATCCAAAGTATCCTCGCCGTCGCCGCCGTAGAGCGAATCGCTGCCGCTGTCTCCGGCCAAGATATCCTTAGCGCCACCGCCATAGAGGCGATCGTCGCCTGGACCACCCCAAAGCAGGTCATCGCCTTCAGCGCCAACTTGTAGGTCGTCGCCAGTCGGGTCGGTTCCGAAGATGTTGAGTTCTGTTATGCTATCGTCGCCTCCACCGCCATAGGCCGTGTCGTCACCGTCATCGCCATTGAGGTCATCTGCACCTGACCCGCCGAAGAGTGTGTCCTTTCCACTGTCACCACGAAGATCGTCGACGAAGGAACCGCCGCTTAGTGTGTCGGAACCGCTGCCGCCATAGAGCGAATCGTCTAGCCGAAAGCCGTTTAGGGTGTCAGCGCCATCGCCGCCATACAACGTATCGGGAGAATCATCGCCATCGAGGCGGTCGCTCCCCGAGCCGCCGCTCAGGTTATCGCTGCCGATACCACCGAAGGCTATGTCCGCGCCCGAGCCGCCGAAGAAGAGGTCGTCGCCGAAACTGGGACTGAAGAACTCGTCGAAACGATCGTTGCCGTCACCTCCGTGAACCGTGTCGTTGTCATCGCCCCCGGTCAGGCTGTCGTCGCCCGCACCTCCATAGAGAGAGTCGGCCCCACTGTCGCCGAAGAGGCTGTCGGCTCCGCTCTCTCCGAACAGGGTGTCGCTGGCGCCCAGTCCGTAGATGTTGTCGGTCAGGTTCGTGCCCGTTAAGGCATTCGGCAGATCGTTTCCGGTGATATTGGCCATTGCCCGTCCTTCTCCCCTCACACAAATCACAGCGTGACCACGCTAAAGGGAGGATATGTTCGGGCTCCGACCTCCTCAAGTCCAAATTTTTTGATGGTCCTGCTACTTAAAGGGGTTGCATCATTGGTTCTGTGCTTTAGATTTCGAAAAAATTTCGCCTGACTATCCCGCGCGCTTGGTGCGCAAATGTCTCTACTGCTCCTTCAGTTCGAGCGTGCTGTCATCAGGCGTGTGTCCAAAGGCCAGCGTGGCGACTGTGCAATCTTGGGCCCGAAGCCTAGACGACCCAGCATCTGCACTCGATCGCCCGGCTTGGCCAGCATCCGATGGATGCGGAGGTAGTGGGGGCGCACAGCCTCGAACTCCTGCAGAGCTTGACTCACCGGCTGACAAGCCAGGCCGAGGGCGGTCACGGCGAGATTGAAGCGCAGCCAGGCGCGTCCGGCCCGGATCTGCTGGATACGGCTGTTTCCGGGTGTGATGATCGCCGCATAGGCCGGCGTTTCTGTCAGCATGCGGTGGTAGAGCTGCTTGGATTGAAGGAAGGTCGGATGCTGGGGATCGGCCAGGGTCTCGCGCGTCAGCAGGCCATCTGCAATCAGCGCCTCCAGATCCGGGCCGCCAAGGTCTATACCATCGGGATTGGCTTCGATCTCGGACTTCCCGAAGCGCATGAGCTCCAGGCTCTCTTGCCAGGTGACGGGGTTGTCGATCTCGGCATTCCAGGCATCCAGCGTGATCTGCTTCAGGGCTGCGACCTCCTCGGGCGCATCGAGGATACGCGCATAGCCGGAGAGCACCGCTTTGGCTGCAGCCGGGATCGGCTCGGCGCTGTAGGGCGCCTTAACGCTGCGCCGCTCGAGCACGGCGGCGAATAGCGGATCGGGCGTGGCGCCGGGGCGGAGCTGGGCGATAGCCACAGGCCCTTCCTCACCCTCGGGGAAGAGCTCCATGTCGATCGCAAGCCCGTCCTGCGCGGCGGCAATGCGCATCAACTCAAGAAAACAGCCCAAACCGATGGTTAGCTGGCGCGCATAGGGATCGGTTTCCGGCAAGTCTCGTGCCTCGTCGCGGTAGACGATGACCTGATCGGGTTGCCTCAGGTCGATCAGCCAAGGCTGCCTGTTGTGCGGGTTCGGCGCCAGAATTGCGTAGGAGAGGGCCTTGCGTCGCGGCTCCTCCGCCAGTCCGGCATCGCGCCAGGGCGCCAAGGCCGAACTACCTGCCGAGCGGGCAAGGCTGGGCAGGCCGCTTGCGGCCAGGATGATGCCGCCGCCCAGAAGGCGAAGCGACTGGCGACGGTCGATGTGGAGGGAATCAGTTTTCATTGCGGTGCTCCTCACAGAGATTATCGTTCGACATCAAACTATATAGTTTAACGTCCAACCATGTAAAGAAGCGTCTTGCAGAAATCGCCGCGACGGCGCGGTCGGTGAGCGGGGAGCCATCCTTGACGCCCCACTACAGCGTCAGTCGAACGAAAGGGGAGTCGGTCGAGAGGGGCGAGAGAGGTGTTGGGGCTCTAACGAGATCCGGGCGGGACACCGCCTGCGCGGTCAGTGTGCCGCCAATGCCGGCAGCACGTGTTCGACGATAACCGCAACGGGTATTTTGTAGGCTTCCGGATGATTGTAGCGTCCTGCGGTGACGGCGACGATCAGCTTGGCGCTGGGCAGGATAAACAGCCGCTGTCCGCCGTTGCCGAAGCCAGCCATCCAGGGTGCCCCTGCTCGCGTCTCGCCAAGCCACCAGTGATAGCCGTACTTGATGCCGCTGAAGAGCGTCGTGCGCGGCGTGAAGCTCTCCTCCAGCCAGGCTTCGGGCACCAGCTGGCGCCCCTCCCAGCGTCCGCCGTGCAATACCAGCTGGCCGATCTTCGCCAGATCGCGGGGCCGCAGTCTAAGACCGGAGGCCGCGGAGTAGACGCCGTCGCTGCCTTGGATCCAGTCGATCTCTTCGATGCCCATCGGCTCGAAGAGGCGCTCTCTTGCGAAGTCTTTCAGGCTCTGGCCGCTGCCGCGCTCGATCAGGTGCGCGATCAGCGCCGTGGCACCGCCGTTATAGTCCCACCAGCTCCCCGGCTTCTTCACGAAGGGCCGATCCAGCACGAAGCGGTAGCGATCCGGTGCCATCTCCATGGCGATCTCGCTGTTGCGCGGATCGCTGTAGGGCAACTCCTCGTTCCACTCGGTGCCCAGCTTCATGGCAAGCGCGTGCCAGACCAGCATGCGCCGGCGCTTCGGGTCGGCAATCAGATCCTCGTAGGCGGGGAACTGCTCGACCAAGACGGCGTCGGGCGGCGGCACCAGCCCCTCATCCAGGGCGATACCATAGAGCAAGCCGACGATCGACTTCGTCACCGAGCGCAGGTCGTGAATGCTATCGGCATCGAAGTCCACGACCCCCAGATCGCGTCCCCACCGCCAGTCTCGGCCAGGGTAGTAGCGCTCCGTCACCAGCTGCCCATCTTTGATCACCACGACGCCGTGCAGATACTCCAGCTCGCCCGCATCCACGGCCGCGTCCAGACTGTCGCCCGGATCTGTTCGAAAGCCGGTAGCTTCCGGTTCGGCTTCGGGCCAGTCGGCTGCTTCGGCGGTTGCGCTCAACATCAGGGCTCCCAAGAGTGCCGCGGCCAGTGCGTAGGGTCGGATGCGCATGGTGGAGACAAATTCCAATAAATTTCAAGTTTATTCGCGGGCGCCCCTCTGGGTTGAAGTAGTGCCTATCCGTTGTCTTCCCAGCTGGCAAGGCACTTGTCCCGCTGAACGCAGGCCTCCGCGGGCGCAAGGCTTACAGGGTCTTCAATCTGTCGCCGAAGCGTCACGGAACGATAACTGTGTAAACGTTTCCAGCTTGTGGTAAGAAAGAGGTCGTTGAGAGCCCGGAGGGAGTCCAAGCAGCCGATGGCAGGGCGGGTCACGATACACGACGTTGCCAAGCGCGCGGCCTGTTCCGTTGCCACGGTCAGCCGGGTCCTGAACGGGACCGGTCCGGCGAGCGCGGAGGTGCGCGAAAGGGTGCAACAGGCAGCGCGCGATCTGGATTTCCGTTTCAACGAGATCGGACGGTCCTTGCAGAGCCGGCGTTCGCGCACTCTGGGCATCCTGGTCCCGACCCTCTCAAACCCAGTGTTCGCCGCCGTCATCGAGGGTGTGCAGGCAACCGCGAGGGCGCGCGGCTATCAGCTGCTGTTGGCCTGCGCGAATTACGATCCCGAGGAGGAGTCCGAGGCTATCGCCACGTTGCTGGCCAAACAGGTGGACGGGCTGCTGCTCACGGTCTCCGACGCGGATGCCAGCGCCGAGGTCGCGCAGCTGAATGAGGAAGGCCTTCCCTTCATATTGATCTTCAACCAGCCGCTGAGCACCTTGCCCAGTGTTACGGTCGACAATGCAGCCGCGGCTGCAGCGGTCGGGCGCAGGCTTCTGCGGGACGGGCATCGAGAGGTTGCCTATGTCGCCGGACGCCTGACCTCTTCCGACCGCTCGCAGCGCCGCTACGAGGGCTTTTGTGCGGCCTATGACGCGGCGAAAGCCCCGGCACCCAGTCTGGTCGAGGTCGACTATACGGCCTTCGATCATCGTGACGCGCTGGCGGCGGTCCTGGCTGAGCGCGATGGCATTACGGCGCTCTTCTGCTCCAACGACATGTTGGCCCTGGCCGTGATCGGCGCCTTGCGCTCGCTCGGCCGCCGGGTGCCCAAAGATGTCAGTGTCGTCGGCTTCGACGGCATCGCGGTCGCAGCGCTGACCGCACCCAGCCTGGCAACGGTGGCCACGCCCTGTCCCGAGATGGGGCGGCTTGCCGCCGAAGGCCTGATCGACGCTATAGAAGCAGGGACGCGACCGGAGGCCCGTACCGTCCTGCTGCCCTTCGAATTCCGGCCAGGCGAGAGCCTTGCTCCGCGCCCGGCCGAGAATCCTCCGCAGGTAAGCGGCAACTCGCCCGCGGATGTCCTCTCCCCCAACGCTTAGACGATAGGAGAAAGTGGTATGAAACCTATTCTTGGGCTCGCGGTCGCGGCAAGCCTGCTTAGCTTCGGCACTGCCAAGGCGCAGGACGCCATCTGTTACAACTGTCCGCCGCAGTGGGCGGACTGGGCCTCGATGCTGAAAGCCATCGACGAGAACATCGGCATCAAGCTGCCGCACGACAACAAGAACTCTGGCCAGACTCTCTCTCAGCTGCTGGCGGAGAAAGAGGCCCCGGTCGCCGATGTCGCCTATTATGGCGTCACCTTCGGCATCAAGGCCGGTGACGAGGGCGTGGCGACTGCCTATAAGCCCGCCGGCTTTGACGAGATCCCGGAAGGCCTGAAGGATCCCGACGGCAAGTGGTTCACCATCCACTACGGCACCCTGGGCTTCTTCGTGAACAAGGACGCGCTGGGCGGTGCCCCGGTTCCGGCCTGCTTTGCCGATCTGACCAAGCCGGAATACGAGGGCATGGTCGGTTACCTCGACCCCTCCAGCGCCTTTGTCGGCTATGCCGGTGCGGTCGCGGTCAATCGTGCCATGGGTGGCGATCTCGATAACTTCGACCCGGCGATCGCCTACTTCAAAGAACTGGCCGAGAACGATCCCATCGTGCCGAAGCAGACCTCTTATGCCCGCGTCGTTTCCGGCGAGATCCCGATTCTCTTCGACTACGACTTCAACGCCTATCGGGCCAAGTACAGCGAAGACGGCAACTTCGAGTTCGTGATCCCTTGCGAGGGCACCGTCGTGGTTCCCTACGTCATGAGCCTGGTGGCGAACGGTCCCAATCCCGAGCTTGGCAAGAAAGTTCTGGACTTCATCATGTCCGACAAGGGCCAGGCGATCTGGACCAACGCCTATCTGAAGCCGGCGCGTCCGGTGGCCCTGCCGCCGGAAGTCTCTGCCAAGTTCCTGCCGGACAGCGAGTACGAGCGGGCCAAGCCGGTCGACTACGCCAAGATGGAAAAGGTGCAGAAAGACTTCGGCGATCGCTATCTCTCCGAGGTTAAGTAGAGCGGGTGAGGTTGGGCGAGGGGGCCTAGGCCGCCTCGCCCCCACCGCGTAAGCCATGCAGAGATCTTTCAAACCCAGCTTCGCACTTATCGCGGCCCTGCCGATGGCGATCTTTTCCTTGGCGTTCCTGGCGCTGCCTTTGGTGCGTCTCTTCGGCGCCTCGGTCGAGGGCGAGGCCGGCTTTGCGCTCTATAGCGAGGTGCTGACCAATCCACGCTATCTTCGATCGCTGTGGGACACGGTTCTGGTTTCCGGCGCGGTTACCTTGGCCGCACTTGCGGTCTCGACCACGGCTGCCCTCTTCCTGCAGCGCAACCGCTTTTATGGCCGCTCTCTGCTGATCTCCGTCCTGACCTTCCCCATGGCCTTTCCAGGCGTGGTGGTGGGGTTCATGATCATCCTGCTGGGTGGGCGCCAGGGCTTGGTCAACGACATCGCCAAGGATCTCTTCTCGACCCGCGCGGTCTTCGCCTACTCCATGGTCGGGCTCTTCTTCGGCTATCTCTACTTTTCGATTCCGCGCGTGCTGCTGACGGTGATGGCGGCGGCCGAGAAGCTCAATCCTGAATTGGAGGAAGCCGCCCGCTCGCTGGGCGCCGGTCCCCTGCGTCTGCTGTGGGACGTCATCCTGCCCGGTCTGATGCCGGCCCTGGTCGCTTCGGGCGCGATTGCGTTCGCGACCGCGATGGGGGCCTTCGGCACGGCCTTCACGCTTGCCACCAACATCGATGTCTTGCCGATGGTGATCTATACGGAGTTCACGCTCTCGGCCAACATCGCCACGGCCTGCGCGCTTTCCATCGTGCTGGGCCTGGTCACCTGGGTCCTGCTCTTGATTGCCCGCGGCCTCTCCGGCGGCGCTGTGGCGGCGGCCGGTTGATCGCGGCATGACCAAGCGCCCCGTCACCTTCTCGCTGCAGCTCTTCGTGACGCTCTTCGCCTGCGCCTTTCTGATCACGCCGGCGCTGATGTCGATCGCGGCCGGCGTCACGGTGAACTACTTCAAGGGCCTGGAGAGCGGCGTCACCCTGAAGTGGGTGGGCCAGGTCTGGGAGCTCTATGCCGACAGCATCTGGCTCTCGCTTCTGATCGCCGTCACCTGCCTGGTCGCGACCCTGGTGATCGGCGTGCCGGCCGCCTACAGCCTGGCGAAGCGACCGGGCCGCCTGTCGCGCTGGATCGAAGAGTTCGTGTCTCTGCCGGTCGCCATTCCGGGCCTGGCCCTGGCCCTGGCCCTGCTGCAGCTCTATGGCACCTACAAGGGCTTTCGCCTGTCCTGGACCTTCATCCTGGTCGGCCATGTCCTCTACACCCTGCCCTTCATGATCCGCTCGGTCCTGGCGATCTTTTCGGTCATCGACCTCAAGACCCTGGAGGAGGGGGCGGCGACCCTGGGCGCACCGCAGTGGCGGCGCTTCCTGGATATTGCGCTGCCCAACGCGCTGCCCGGCATCCTGGCCGGCTCTCTTACCGTGGTGACCCTCTCGATCGGAGAGTTCAACTTGACCTGGATGCTGCACACGCCCTTGACCAAGACCTTGCCGGTGGGCTTGGCCGACAGCTATGCCTCGATGCGGCTTGAGGTGGCTTCGGCCTACACCCTGGTCTTCTTCGTGATGATCGCGCCCTTGCTGGTGGCGATGCAGATCGCCGTTCAGCGCGCCCAGCGCGTGGGGCAGGGGTAAGGTAATGGAGCAGAACCTACACGGCGCGCGCATCGCGCTCACCGCATGCGGCAAGACCTATGGCGGCAAGACCGTGGCGCTTCAGCCCACCGACCTGGAGATCGCGCGTGGCGAGATCGTCGCCCTGCTGGGTCCCTCGGGCTGCGGCAAGACCACCATGCTTCGCATCATCGCCGGTTTGGCCGATCCCGATCCGGGCGGCCAGGTCCACTTCGACTCCGAGGAGGTGACGCGTACCGCGGTCGAGCGGCGCAACGTCGGCATGGTCTTCCAGTCCTACGCCCTCTTCCCCAACATGAGCGTTGCCGGCAATGTCGGCTATGGCCTGCGGACCCGCAAACTTGGCAAGGCCGAGCGCCAGGCGCGGGTGCGGGAGGTGCTGGCCCTCTGCCAGATCGCAGAGCTTGCCGAGCGTTCCATCGATGCGCTTTCCGGCGGTCAGCGTCAGCGTGTGGCCTTGGCCCGGGCCGTCGCCATTCGCCCGCGCGCCCTGCTGCTGGACGAGCCGCTCTCGGCCCTCGATGCGGCCTTGCGCGAACAGCTGCGCGACGAGCTGGCCGGTCTGCTGCGCGCGCTTTCCATCACTGCCGTCTTCGTCACCCACGACCAGGCCGAGGCGATGGCGATCGCCGACCGCGTCGCGGTGATGAAGGGTGGTCGGGTGCGCCAGATCGGCAGCCCACGCGATCTCTATCGCCAGCCCAAGGATGCCTTCGTCGCCGGTTTCGTCGGCGGCGCCAATCCGCTGCCGGGTGTGCGCCGCGATGGCGCCTTGCAGCTGGGCGGGCAACGACTCTTGTTGCCGGCGGACGTCCCGTCGGACTCGGCCCTCTTTTTGAGGCCGGAGGAGATCGCCCTCTGTGCGCCGGAGGAGGCCAGCCTGACGGGCATCGTTGAGCGCAGCATCTTCCTGGGCGGCCGCTGCCGCATCCAGGTGCGGATCGACAATGACCTCGCGCTCACGGTGGAGGCTCCCGGCAGTGTATCGCTGGCCGTTGGCGACCGGCTGGGCTTGCACATCCCACCGACCGCAATCATGGCGGTGGCCCCGGACGACGACTGATAATGAGCGGCAGAGGTTCGGGCTCATTTCATCTGTTTTAGCGTTCAAACGCCACGCGGGCTTATCCTCGCTGCGCTGCGGGCGCGCGGTCGCGCTTGCCAAACGTCGATGAGTTGCACTCAACGCCGCTTGGTATCATTGCCTCTGTCTTAGCGTTCAAACGCCGCGCGGCCTTATCCTTGCTGCGCTGCGGTCGTGCTTGCCAAGCCGCGATGAGTTCCACACGACGCAGCTTGGTATGATCCAACTTTTTTTCGACCCTCTACAGCCGATCCACGGCTCTGCCACGGCTTGGCCACACTGGCTGCCCAGCTGCAGTCTGAAGCCGAATTCCAAGCCTGAGGAGAGGGACGATGGGACATCATACGGATGCAGCCGCACTCTACGCGCAGACCAGCGCGTTTCAGAGCGATCGTGGATTGAACCTGATAGCGGAGGCCGCGCCGGCACGCGGCGAGCGGGTCCTGGACCTGGGTTGCGGCCCCGGCAAGCTCACGCGCGAGCTGGCCCGGCGGGTCGGACCCGCCGGAACGGTGGTTGGGATCGACCCCGATCCGGACCGCTTGGATGTCGCCCGCATGACCACGCCGAAGGGCATGACCAATCTGCGCTTCGAGTTGGGCCGGGCCGAAGCGCTGTGTAGCTTCGATGAGAATTCGATGGATCTGATCTACTCGAATTACGTTGCGCACTGGATCCCCGATCGCGACGCCCTGATGGCCGCGGTCTATCGCTTCCTGAAGCCCGGCGGCCGCTGCGCCTTCGAGTTCTGCGGCCCTTTCACTGGGTTCGTCGAAGAGTTGATCGACGAGAGCCTGGCCAGTGGACAGGGTCTCCCCAATCCCATCGATGCCTTCCCGGTCGCAGACTGGCGCGAAACGCTGAAGGTCGCCGGCTTTGACATCGAACGCTGCGAGCAGATCGAAGTGCCTTATCACTTCGCCAGCTATGCGGACTTCGCCGCCTGGTGGGAGGGTACCACGCACGGCACGGTCCGCATGGATCGCCTCGACCCCGCCTACATCGCCAAACTGCGGCGGCATTTCCAAGGCGGCGGTGCCTTCACCGCAAACTCGATCCGCTTGCACGCCCGCAAGCCCAGAGCCTGAGAGGCAGCGCCGGCGGACTGCCGGGGATGTCTCGCCGAAGAACCCCCGAGTATCCGAGAGGACCCTTGCCCGGCAATCAGATGATCGCGTGACGGACCTTGGCGGAGATCCATTCGCTCAAGACCACGGTGGCCAGGATGACGAAGAAGATCAGGGTAACCTGCGGCCAGGCCAGCACGTTGAGAGAGGCCTGCAGCTGCAATCCCAGACCGCCGGCGCCGACCAGGCCCAGGATCGTGGATTCGCGGATATTGATGTCCCAGCGGAAGACGGTGATGCCGAAGAAAGCCGGCAGCACCTGCGGCACGATGGCGAAGTCGATGACCTGGGCGGTGCTGGCGCCGGTCGCGCGGACGGCCTCCACCTGCTTCTCGTCGATCTCTTCGATGGCCTCGTAGAGCAGCTTGGCGACGAAACCGATGGAGCGCAGGCCGATGGCGATCACGCCGGCCAGCACGCCGGGGCCGATGATGGCAACCAGCAGCAAGGCCCAGATCAGCGAGTTGATGGAGCGCGAGGCGACGATGATGAGAAGCGCCAGCGGGCGCACGAAGGCGACCGACGGCGTGGTGTTGCGGGCGGCCAGGAAGGCGACGGGCACGGCGATGACGATGCCCAGCAGGGTTCCCAAGGTGGCAATGTTGAGCGTGTCCCACAGCGGGACCCAGAGGCGCTCGATGTAAGACCAGCGCGGCGGCCACATGCGGCTGCCGAGATCGGCCGCCTGGGCCGGTGCATCGGCGACGAAGGCCCAGATGGTGTCCCTGGTCATCACCTCCCAGCAGAAGACGAAGAGCGCCACCAGGGCGAGCCAGCCGAACCAGAGCGCCAACCGGCCCTTGGGCGTGCGATGGCGCCAGACGGCCGCGCTCATTGCACCCACTTTCTGACGTGCGAGGAGCTGTATTCTGCCAGCATCACGATCAGGATGATGATGATCAGGATGGCGCCTGCCGAATCGTACTCATAGCGATCGATCGCCGTATTCAGGGTGGCGCCGATGCCGCCGGCGCCGACAATGCCGATCACTGCGGACTCGCGAAAATTGATGTCCAGGCGATAGAGGGAGAGGCCGATCAGCCGGGGCATCACCTGCGGCTGGACGGCGTAGTTCACCAGCTGCAGCCAGGAGGCGCCGGTGGCGCGGATGGCTTCGGCCTGGGCCTCGTCGATGTCCTCGATATCCTCGGCCAGCAGCTTCGACATGAAGCCGATGGTGGCAAAGGAGAGGGTGAGGAAGCCGGCGAAGGGGCCGAAGCCGAACATGGCGACGAAGAGGATGGCGATGATGATCTCTTGAAAAGAGCGCGAGAGCGCGATGATCGCCCGGCAGAGGTAGTAGACCGGCCTTGGTGCCAGGTTGCGTGCGGCACCGATGCCGATCGGGATCGAGACCGCGATGCCGACCACGGTGGAGGTCACCGTCATGGTCAGGCTTTCGATCAGCCCGATTTCGATGTCGCGCCAGCGGCTGGTGAAGTCGGGTAGCAGAAAGCCCTCGATGAAGCGCCAGCCGCGATCCAGGCCTTCGTAGACGCGAACCCAGTTAACCTCCAACGAGCCGACAGCCAGCAGCAGATAGATGAGCGCACCGCCGTAGATGACCGAGCGCCAGAAGCGGCTCTGAATCAGAACGGGCGGGCGGCGCCAGCGTCGCAGCGTCTGGCTTGTCACCTTAGAGAGATCCCGCCATGCGGTGTTCTTGGGCCAAGGCCTCGGCTTCGTCACGCTCCTCTTGGGCGGCCTGGCGCATCTGCGTCCAGTCTTCCTCGCCGTAGATGGAGGTGAGCGCTGCCTCGTCCAGTGCCGTGGGCGGCCCGTCGAAGACCATCTCTCCGGCGCGCAGGCCGACGATGCGCTCGGTAAAGCCCTGCGCCAGGACCACGTCGTGAATGTTGATGATGGCCGGCAGATTGCGCTCCCGGCAGATCTCTTGCAGCAGGCGCATGATCTGGCGTGAGGTCTTGGGGTCGAGCGAGGCCGTAGGCTCGTCGACCAGCAACAAATCGGGATCCTGTTCCAGGGCCCGCGCGATACCGACCCGCTGCCGCTGTCCGCCGGACAGCGCATCGGCGCGCTTGTCGGCATGCTCGGCCAGGCCCACCCGGTCCAAGAGCGCGAAAGCCTTCTCGATGTCTTGCGGCGGAAAGCGGCGGGTGAAGGACCGCCAGAAGGGCACATAGCCAAGGCGGCCCGACAGCACGTTCTCCCTGACCGTCAGGCGCTCGACCAGGGCGTACTCCTGAAAGATCATGCCGATGCGCCGGCGGGCCTGTTTCAGACTACGGCGCGGCAAGCCGGTCAGCTCGCTGTCGCCGATGAAGACCTTGCCTGCGCTGGGCTCGACCAAGCGGTTGATGCAGCGGATCAAGGTGGACTTGCCGGCGCCCGAGGGGCCGATCAGGCCCATGACCTGACCGGCAGGCACCTCGAAGGAGACGCCGCGCAGTGCCTTGTCGCCGGTCTTGTAGGCCTTGGCCAGGCCCTCGATCCGCAGCATGGCGGCGCCCCCCAGACGGTCGTCTTACTGACAGCTGTAGGAGACGCCGTTGGCCTCGTCGATCTTACGAATCACCGCCCAATGCTCCTGGAAGGTGATGGGGATGAACTGCGCCTCGCCGGACTTGGAGAACTCCTCTTCCAAAGAGCTGCCTTCCCAGTCGAAATCGAAGAAGGCGTCCTGGATCTGCTGCTGCAGCTCCGGCGTCAGATTGTGGGCGACGCCGTAGCCGGTGGTCGGGAAGGTTTGCGACTTATAGAGCGAGACCACCTGGTCCGGCTTGATCACATCGCGCTTGACCATGCGCGCGAGCACGGAGTTGGCGATCGCGGCTGCCGGATAGTCCTTGTTGGCCACGCCCAGGATCGAGTTGTCGTGCTTGCCGGAGAACACCGGCTCGAAGTCATCGCCCGGCACCATGCCGTAATCGGCCTTCAGGATCGCAGAGGGCGCCTTGAAGCCGGAGTTGGAAGTCTCGGAGGTAAAGGCCATCTTCTTGCCCTTGATGTCCTCGACCTTTTCGATGCCGGACCCGGGGAAGGTCAGGATTTCCATCTCATAGCCGAAGGAGCCGTCGGCCGAGGCCATGATGGTGAAGGGACGGAAACCGGCGCACGCCACCGCCAGCGGGTTGGAACCGGTGTTGAAGCCGGCAATGTGCAGGCGTCCGGCCCGCATCGCCTCGATCTGGGCTGCATTGGACTGCACCGGGAAGAACTGCACCTTCTTGCCGGTCTTCTCCTCCAGGTGCGCCAGGAAGTCGGACCAGGCCTCGGCATAGACCGCCGGGTCTTCCACCGGGGTATAGGCAAAGATGAGGGTGCTGGGATCGACTTGCTGGGCCGGATCGCTGGGGATGTCGGCAATCAGATCGCCGTCGGCGTCGCTGTAGCGGCTGTCCAAGGTGAACTCGGCTGAGGCCGGCAGGGCCAGAGCCAAGGGGGCAACGAGGGTCAGCAAGAATTTACTCGCGAGATTCATGATCGCTTATCCTTCCCAGAAGCGCGAAGCGGGTGTGCACGGCCTTTTCGACCACGTGTGGGCCTCGCGATCCAAGGCTGCCTTGCCGCGGAGCGCGGCCATGGACCAGGATCGCCAGACCAATCGGTAGCGGAACGATACACGGGCAGGAGGGCAGATGCCAATGGCCATACCCATTGCAGAGAGATGGTTCGAGAAGCGGTCGATGGCGGACGGCGTCACGCTGATCTACGAGCCGCACGTCGTGCCGCTCTTACGGTGCAACATCTGGCATGTGCGGGGCCGCGATAAGGACCTGATGGTCGACACGGGAACCGGTCTGACGAGCCTGGTCGCCTTCGCCCGGGACATCCTGGACAAGCCGGTCGCAGCGGTCGCCACGCATGTGCACCTGGATCATATCGGCGGCCATCACGAGTTCGCCGAAAGCATCGTGCATGCCGAGGAAGCGGAGGGCCTGAGAAGCACGCCCAATGCCTTGAACCTCATCGACGAGACCTTCGACGCCGGCAATCTGGCCAGCCTGTCTTGGCCGCCGATTGAGGGCTACGAGACGCCGGACAGCATGGTGACCGCGCTGCCGCGAGAAGGCTTCGACCTCTCAAGCTATCGGCTGAAGCCGGCGCAGGGCATCAAGACGGTCGAAGAGGGAGATATCGTCGATCTGGGCGATCGTGCCTTCCAGGTGCTGCATCTGCCGGGCCATTCGCCGGGCGGCATCGGCCTCTGGGAGGCGAAGACCGCCACCCTCTTCTCGGGCGATACTCTCTACGACGGCCCCCTGATCGACGATCTGGAGCACTCCGACATTGCCCAGTACAGGCGCAGTCTGGAGCGCCTGCTGAGCCTGCCTGTCGAGACGGTGCACGCCGGCCACGATCCCAGCTTCGGACGCGAGCGCCTGCGCGCGCTCGTCCGCCAGCAACTGGCCGTCTGGGACGAAAGCGCGCTTACTCGGTAACAAGCGTCGAACGACGCCGGGCGGCGATGTTGCGCAAGACACCGCCGTGCACCGAGAGGTAGCTGCTGCCGACCGGGTGCAGGCTTGCCCCGACGCTCTCGTGCAATGCCGGCAAGGCGTGAAACGGCACCATGGGGCAGAGGTGATGCTCCGAATGATAGGACATGTTCCAGAAGAGGAAATGCAGCCAGGCCGGCGCCCTGGTGGTGCGCGTGTTGTGCAGCAGGTTACCGCTCTCCTCGCAGTCGCCGTGCTCGGCAATGCGCAGCCAGCGCATGAAGGGTTCGCCCAGGAAACGCGGAAGGATCCAAACCCACAGCAGCAGAAGGCTGCCGCTGGCAACCGAAATCACCACCAGGGCGGCATAGAGCGCCATAATGATCCGCGCCTCGCGCACGACGGCCGGCAGGGCACCGCTGGGCAGCACCTCTCGGTCGATGGCGGCCACCTTGCCGAAGGGGTGCAGAAAGAACCAGCGCAGGCCCCGCTTCCAGAAGCGATAGCCGCTGATGAAAAGCAGATAGCCGGCGAAGGACATGCGCTCGTCCAGCATGTCGTGATCGCGGCCGCGGACCTGGGTGTAGGTGTGGTGGTGGGCGTGGCTGTAGCGGAACATGGTCGGCGGCACCAGGTAGATCAGGCAGACCAGCCAGTAGACCGCCTCGTTCAAACGGCGCGAGCGAAAGGCCGTGCCGTGGCTGCACTCGTGCGTCGGCGCGAAGAGGAAGGCCATCACCGCACCGTGCAGCAGCAGGGCCGGCAGCAGAAACCAAGAGCCGAGCGCCAGCCAAACCAGCAACCCGGTCGCGCCCAGGACACCAAGGTGTCCGGCCAAACGCCAGAGGCCGTCCCGATCCGTCCGCTTGGACAGGCGTTTCACGGTCTTGCGGTCGACGACCCCCTCGCGGCCGAAGGTGGCGGGCATGGCGCCCTGGTTTGCTGACATCGGCATCTCCTTGTCTCGCCTGGCAGGGTCGCAGAAAGCCTAGGCATTAGGCAAAGCCGAAAAACTTGACATAGCATCGAAAAAATTAATCCATGTATCATGTCCTACCGCCTACCACCCCTGAATGCCTTTCGCGTCTTCGAGGCCGTGGCACGGCATGAAAGCTTCACCAAGGCGGCCGACGAGCTGTTCTTGAGCCAGGGCGCGGTGAGCTATCAAATCAAGTCTCTTGAAGAGAAGCTGGGCATGACCCTGCTGCTGCGCTCGGCCCGCGCGGTGACCCTGACGCCGGAAGGCACGCGGCTGCTGCCGGTCGTGTGCTCCGCCTTGCGCCGCCTGCAGGAGGAGATCGCGGCGATCAAGGCCGAGCAGGAGGGCGGCGTACTCACCATCGCGCTCAGCACCTACACCGCCACCCGGTGGCTCTCGCCGCGCATAAACTCCTTCTTGCGGACCGCACCGGGTACCAGGATCCAGATCCATCACAGTCTAGAGGACCCGCTGCCGGGCCCGGGCGGTGCCGACCTGGCGATCCGCTGGGGTCGCGGGCGCTGGTCGGGCCTGGAAGCCCGGCTGCTGATCCCCTCGCCGATGCTGCCCTACTGTAGCCCGGAACTGGCTGCCGAGCTCTCGCAACCGGCCGACATCGCGCGCGCGACCTTGCTGCGCGAAGATCCGCCCTTCGACCTCTGGGAGGCCTGGGTGGAGCACGCCGGTCTGGATGCGGCCACCATCGGACAGAGTCTGGTCATCAGCGATTCCAATGTCCGCGTGCAGGCTGCGGTCGATCACCAGGGCCTGGTGCTGGCCGATGTCCTGGCTGCGCCGGAGATCGAGAGCGGGCGCCTGGTGGCCCCCTTCGGTATCGCCTTGGAGGGCTGGGGCTATTACCTGCTTTACGAGGCCGCCCTGGCCGAAAAACCGGCCGTTGCCGCCTTTCTGGACTGGGCAGCCAACGAGAAAATCGCAAAGGGGCTGCAGTTTCGCTGAAGGCGTTTGTCTGCTGGCCCTGCCTGGCAGCAGACTGTCACCTGCGGTGATGACCAGGAGAGGCGGGATCGATGTCGGAAGCGATCGAGAGCGGGCGGCGTTTGGGGGGGCGGCGTTCGGGGGGGCGGCGTTCGGGGGGGCGACGGGCAAGACAGGCCGCCCGCGCAGCCGACGCCGAGCAGATCAACCCTTGTCCGCCCGGCCAGGTCGGCGGGCGCTACAAGCCAATGACCGAGAGCGAACTCACGCAGATCTACGCCATGGCCTTGCGGCTGCTCGACGAGCTGGGCATGGGCGAGGTTCCCGACAGCCTGCGCGCGGTGGCGGAAGCCGAGGGTGCGCGGACCAACGGCCTGGGGCGCCTCTCCTTCCCCCCCGCACTCATCGAAGACATCATCGACGGGGCGGCCAAGAGCTTCGTCTTCCACGGCCGCGATCCGAACCGCGATTTCGAGCTGGGCGGCGGGCGGGTGCACTTCGGCACCGGCGGGGCGGCGGTCCAGACCCTGGATCTGGACAGCGGGCTCTATCGCCCCTCGACCCTGCGCGACCTCTATGACTTCACCCGCCTGGTCGACAGCCTGACCAACGTCAGCTGGTTCACCCGCT
Organism: Kiloniellales bacterium; assembly: GCA_040219175.1. GTDB lineage: Bacteria > Pseudomonadota > Alphaproteobacteria > Kiloniellales > JACOMY01 > JACOMY01. Next base: position 45,474 of record JAVJSY010000054.1, on the reverse strand, counting down.
GCTGCATCGCGACCGACGTCGAGGACGTCTTCGAGCTGGACGTGAACACGGCCTACTGCCTGCTGCGCGGCACCACCAAGCCGGTCGGCACCGCCTTCACCCTGGCCAGCAGCGTCGATCCCATCATCGACATGTTCGATAGCGCCCTTGGCGGCGAGGGACGCTATCGCAAGCGTCCCTTCTGCAAGGCGCACATCTCGCCGGTGATCTCGCCGCTGCGCTACGGCGAGGACGCGGTCGAGGTCGCGCTCGCCTGCATCCGCCGCGGCGTCCCGATCTCCTGCATCACCGCCGCCATGTCGGGGGCCACGGCGCCGGCCACCCTGGCCGGCTTTCTGGCCCAGTCCCTGGCCGAGACCCTGGCATCGCTCGCCTTCGTCAACATGGTCGCGCCCGGCTATCCGATGATCTTCTCGAACTGGCCGCTGGTGATCGACCTGCGCAGCGGCGCCTTCTGCGGCGGCGGCGGTGAGATCACGGTGATGAACGCCGCCTCGGCTCAGATCATCAACTGGCTGGGCCTGCCGTCCGGCGTCGCCTGCTCCATGTCGGACGCCAAGGCCGTGGATGCGCAGATGGGCATGGAAAAGGCGCTCTCAGCGCTTGCCGCCGGCTTGGCAGGCGCCAACATGGTCTATGAATCCTCCGGCATGATGGCCTCTCTCCTGGGCGCCTCCTTTGAGGCCTTCGTGCTGGACGACGAGATGCTGGGCCACGTCTACCGCACCCTGCGCGGCATCGAGGTCAATGCCGAGACCCTCAGCTTCGAGGCCATCAAGGAGGCCGTGCTGGGCGAGGGCCACTTCCTGGGCGGCGCGCAGACCATGGCCTCCATGCAGCGCGACTACTTCTACCCCACGCTCGCCGACCGCGACGAACCCAAGACCTGGGCCGAGAAAGGCGGCCGCGATGCCTGGCAGGTGGCCCGGGAGCGGGCGCAAAGCATCCTGGCAGACCACCATCCGAGATACCTGGACGCGGCAGCCGACAGCGCCATTCGCGCACGCTATCCGATCAGGCTGGATTGAGGATTGCAGGGCATCGAGTTTCGGAAACGCAATCAAGAGACTGCGGTCAATCCGTGCCTCCCGTCACTGGCCTTCTTCGGCTTGACCGAAGGGTCTTTAACAGCCTTCACAAAAGGCGCAGCCCGTGAGGAAGGATCTCGCAGGAACTGCTTAGCTGCCGAACTCCGCCCTGATCGCTGTGCTGTGCTCGCCGATCCCGGGGACCGCGCCGTAGCGCTCTTCGCGGCCGCTGACGACGGCGCCGGGGGAGAGCAGTTCGACCGGGCCGTTCTCGGTCTCGACGCGGATCAGGCGGTTCTGCGGGTGGGCCAGCAGGTCGTCCAGGTCGGAAAGGCGGCCATAGGCGATGCGGGCCTTGGCCAGGCGCTCGATGTTCTGCTCGCGGTCCTGCTTGGCGAAGACCGCGCCGATGGCGCCGTCCAGCGCCTCGCGGTTCTCCACCCGAAGGCTGTTCGTCATGAAGCGCGGATCGCAGGCCATCTCCGGCAAGTCCAGCACCTGCTGGCAAAGCTGCTTCCATTCCCGCTCGTTCTGGATCGAGATCAGGATCTCCTTGCCGTCGGCGCAGGGGAAGACGCCGTAAGGCGCGATCGTGGGGTGCCGCAGGCCCTGGCGACGCGGCGCCTTGCCGCCATAGCGGTACTGCAGATAGGGCACGTTCATCCAGTCCGCCATGGCGTGGTAGAGCGAGACCTCGATGGCACGTCCGCCGCGCCCGCGGGCACGGGCAAAGAGTGCTTGAAGGATTGCCTGATAGGCCGTCATGCCGGCGGCGATGTCGCAGACGGAGACCCCGACCCGCGCCGGGCCTTCCGGCGTGCCGTTGATGGCGCAGAGGCCGGACTCGGCCTGAATGAGCAGGTCGTAGGCCTTCTGGTCGCGATAGGGACCCTCTTCGCCGTAGCCGGAGATCGAACAGACGATCAGTTCCGGGTGACGTGCGCGCAAGGCCTCGACGGCGAAGCCCAGACGGCCGATCGCGCCCGGTGCCAGGTTCTGGATGAAGACGTCGGCACGGGCGAGCATGCGGGTTAGGACCGCGCGATCCTCCTCGGTCTTGAGGTTGAGGCAGATCGACTGCTTGCCGCGGTTGAGCCAGACGAAGTAGGCGGAGGAGCCTCGGGCCAGGGAATCGTAGTTGCGCGCGAAGTCGCCTTCCGGGCGCTCGACCTTGACCACGCGTGCGCCGGCATCGGCCAGCTTGCCCGAGGCGTAGGGCGCGGCCACGGCCTGCTCCAGGGTAACGACGAAGAGTCCTTCCAGATCGCGCATGCGGCCTTTCCCTGTCGCGGCGCCGTTGTCTCGGTGGCGCCTGTATTGTGCCCAGCCCAGTCTGCCGCTCCCCTCCTGACAATCAAATAGGCACTTCCTTGACGGGCAATAGGATTGAACTATAGCTTGCGAGCAGGGAAGGGCGCGTTTCATGGACGTCAAACAGCTCCGTTACTTCACGGCAATTGCAGAGCAGGGCTCGCTGTCGGCTGCGGCGGCGCGCATCGGCATCGCCCAGCCCTCGCTGTCGCAGCATGTGATCAATCTGGAGCAAGAGTTGGGCGTGACCCTGCTGCTGCGCTCGCCGCGCGGCGTGACCCTGACCGAGTCGGGCGAACTGCTGCTGGCGCGCGCCCGAGAGATTCTGGACTCTGTCGAACGGGCCTGCGAAGAGGTCCGCCTTTCCGGCGATCATCCGCATGGTGCCGTGACGTTCGGTCTGCCCAGTTCCGTCTCCATGGTGCTGTCGGTGCCCCTGGCAGAGACCGTCCGCCTGACCTTGCCCAAGGTTCAGCTGCGCGTGGCAGAGGCGATGAGCGGCTTCATTCAGAGCTGGCTGGAGGAGGCGAGCATCGATCTGGGCATCCTCTACGACATCTCCGCGGTCCGCCACATGCAGCTGCGCGCCTTGATGAGCGAGGATCTCTATTTCTTCTCCGCCCCCGATGCCTGGCCTCTGAAGAGCCCACCGGGCCAGCCCGTCCCCTTGAAGGCGCTGACGCAGCTGGATCTGATCCTGCCCTCGCAGTCGCATGGCCTGCGCGCCATGATCGACCGCTTCACACGGGCCAGCAGTCTTGCCATGCAGATCGCCGTGGAGATGGATGCGCTGACCCAGATCAAGATCCTGGTGGCGCGCGGCAGCGGCTATACCATCCTGGCGCCGGCCGCAGCCCAGGATCTGGTCGAGCGCGGCGAGCTGGTGACCTCCCTCATTGTCGAGCCGGTGATGCGCCGCCCGGTCCATCTGGTGCGCAATCCCGCGCGCATGGTCACGCGCGCGTCGCTCGAGGTGGAGCGGGTGACCCTGGAGGTCATCCGTGACCTCGTCGAGCGCGGCATCTGGAAGGCCGACGGCCTGGCTGAAGCGGATAGTCATAGGATTTAGCTATAGGAGTAATGCAAAAAAACGTCTTTCCGGCCGCCGTGTCCTAGGGTCAGCCTAAGGCCCAGATGCTGCCGGATTGTGTCCGGCGGCCGATCATTGGGTTAGGGGAGGAGAAAAGAATGAGAAAGACGTTATTGAGCGGCCTTTGCGGAGCGCTCGTGCTGGGTACGGCCTCGCTGGCAGGCGCGGCCGACAAGCCGGAGTCGATCGATATCGGCATCACCGCCTTCCTGTCCGGGCCGGCGTCGGTCTTCGGCGATCCGGCCAAGGCGGGTGCCGAGATGATCATCGAGCAGATGAATGCCGAGGGCGGCATCGGCGGCGTCCCCTTGAACGCGACCTTCATCGACGAAGGCGCCGGTGGCGAAGCGCTGCTGTCGGAGTATCGCCGTCTGGTGCAGGACGAGGACGTGGACGCCATGTTCGCCTCGATCTCCTCGGGCAACTGCAACAAGATCGCGCCGCTCGCCGAAGACCTGAAGGTCATGAACTTCATGTGGGACTGCGGCACGCAGCGGATCTTCGAGGAGAACGACTATCGCTACGTCTTCCGCACGCAGGGCAACGCGACGCCGGAGATGCTGGCCTCCGTCCTCTATCTCCTGAAGACCCATCCGGAGTTCAAGACGATTGCCGTGGTCAATCAGGACTATGCCTGGGGCCGCGACAGCTGGAACATGTTCATCACCGCGCTGAAGGCCTTGAAGCCGGACGTCGAGGTGGTGGCGGAGTTCTTCCCCAAGTTCGGCTCGCCCGATTTCTCGACCGAGATCTCGCGTCTGCAGGCGCTGCGCCCCGACGTCATCGTCTCGACCTCCTGGGGCGGCGATCTGGATACCTTCGTGCGTCAGGCAGCCCAGCGCGGCCTCACCAACACCTCCGTCCTGGTGCTGCCGCTGGTCGAGAGCTCGCTGGAGCGTCTGGGCAAGAGCCTACCGCCGGGCCACATCGTCGGCACCCGCGGCGACCACTACTTCCTGCACCCCGACAAGCGTGACGATGCCGACTTCAAGGCCTTCGTCGAGGCCTTCAAGGAGAAGACCGGCGCCTACCCGATCTATCCCGTCTTCCACGTGAGTCAGGCGCTGGCCGCCCTCAAGGCCGCCTATGAGAAGGCGATCGAGGCCAACGGCGGCGAGTGGCCCTCGCGCGAGCAGGTGATCGATGCCATGGCCGGCCTGACGTTCCAGGGCCTGGGTCGCGAGGTTCGCATCCGCGACGACAATCAGGGCGTCGAGGACCAGCTGCTCGGCACCACCATCCATACCGACGACTACGACTTCGCGGTCCTGGACAACATGATGATGTTCAAGGGCGACGAGGTCATCACCCCGGTCGGCGAGGAGTCGATCGAGTGGCTGAGCGGCTTGCAGCCGGGCTTCGTCGAAGAAGTGACCGTCGAGAACTTCAGCCACTAAGGCCGAGGGTTCTTTGTGATCGGGGAGGTCGTTCCGCGGCCTCCCCGAGCCGACTTCAAAGGGGGTGAGAAGGCGTGAACGCACAGCTGGTGGCCTTGGCGATCTTCGACGGTGTCGCCTATGCCGCGCTCGTCTTCATGGTTGCGGTCGGGCTGACCCTGATCTTCGGGGTGATGCGCATCCTGAACGTGGCCCATGGTTCCTTCTACGCCATCGGTGCCTATCTGACCGTGACCCTGGTCGGCGGTGTGATCGCCGCCGGCTTCTCGCCCTGGCTGGCCTATCCCCTGCTCTTCGTTGCTGCGGCCCTGGTGGGCCTCGTCGTCGGCGGACCGATCGAAAAGTATCTGTTGAAGCGAATCTACGTGAAGGAGGAGGCGCTGCAGCTGCTGGTCACCTTCGCGGTCTTCATGATCCTCGAAGATGTGCAGCGGATCCTCTGGGGCACGCAGCCCTATTTCCAGGCCGATGCCCTGCAGCTGCTGGGTAACATCCAGGTCTTCGGCGTCTACTACACCGCCTATCAGCTGATCCTGCTGCCGGTCGTGGCCGTGCTGGTTCTGATCGGTCTGCGCCTCTTCCTGCGGCGCACCTTGACCGGCAAGCTGATCCTGGCGGTGACCGAGGATCGCGAGGCGGCGACCTCCATCGGCATCGACGCCGACAAGGTCTTTCTGGTGACCTTCGTGGTCGGCGCGACCCTGGGCGCTTTCGGCGGTGCGCTTGCCTCGGCCACCACCTCGGTGCTGCCGGGTATGGGGGCCGACATGATCGTGCTCTCCTTCGCCGTTGCCGCGACTGCCGGCCTGGGCCAGATCGAGGGTGCGGCCATCGCCGCCTTGCTGATCGGCCTGGGGCGCAGTTTCGCCCTCTACCTCATGCCGGAGCTTGAGGTGCTGGTTCCCTATCTCATCATGCTGCTGGTGCTCCTGGTCCGCCCCGAAGGTCTCTTCGGCACGGCCAAGACCCGCAAGATATAGCCGGGAGCCGCGTCCATGACCCTGCGCCGTGTGGTGCCGCTCCTGCTGCTCGTCCTCATCGTGCTGCTGCCGGTGATCGCCCCCTGGTCGAAGATCGTGCTGACCCTGGCACTCGCCAAAGGCCTGGCGGTTCTGGGCATCGTGGTGCTGCTGCAGGCCGGTCAGGTCTCCTTCGGCCATGCCCTCTTCTTCGCCGTCTCGGCCTATGCCGCCGCCTTCCTGGGCCAGGCCTTCGCCGGCGGCGAGCTGATCTCCATGCTGCTGATCGGCGTTGCCGCCTCCCTGGTGATCGGCCTGCTGGTCGGCCTCTTCGTGGTGCGCTACCGCTATATCTTCTTCGGCATGCTGAACCTCGCGTTTTCCATGATCTTCTATTCGATCCTGGAGAAGTTCTATTACCTGACCGGTGGCGCCGACGGCATGCAGGTGGCCCGCCCCTCGGTGCTGGGGATCGAGATGGAGCGCGATCCCTTCGAGACCCTGCTGTTCTACGGCGGCATGGTGCTGGCGATCCTGGTGGCCTACGGCGTGCACCGCTTCCTGCAGTCGCCGCTGGGCAACATGATGAAGACCATCAAGACCAACGAGACGCGGCTGGAATACCTGGGCGTCTCGGCCCGCTCCACCCTGCTGGCCGGCTATGTGCTCTCCGCCCTGCTTTGCGGGCTCGGCGGCTCGATAATGGCGGTGGCGCAGGGCATCGTGACGCCGGAATACGCCTACTGGATCCGCTCGGGCGAACTGGTGTTCATCGCCATCCTCGGCGGGGCCGGCTCGGTCTCCGGTGCCTTCGTCGGCGCACTGGTCTATGAGGTCGTGCGCACCTACGCGGCGGCCTTCGCCGCTGATTACTGGCAGATGATTCTCGGTTTCTTCCTGCTGGGCATTATCCTCTACGCCTCGCGCGGCCTTGTCGGGCTCTACGACAGCGTCCTGCAACGCTTCGAGCGGAAGGAGGATCGACCATGAGCAGCGGCGAGATCCTCCTGGAGGCCAAGGGCCTGGAGATCCACTTCGGCGGCGTGGTGGCGGCCGACAATGTGAACATCCAGATCGCCGAGGGCCGCAACCTGGCGATCATCGGCCCGAACGGTGCCGGCAAGACCACCTTCCTCAACATCTGCACCGGCTATGTGAAGCCGGCCAGCGGGCATGTCTACTTTCGAGGTCGCGAGGTGACCCGGCGCTCGCCCCGCGAGATCACCCGCCTGGGCGTGGCGCGCGCCTTTCAGATCCCGCAGCTCTTCGCCGAGCACACGGCGCTCGAGAACTTGCTTATTGCCGCCTCGGCCCGCCAGCGCCGCTGGAACCCCTTCGAGCGCCTGAGCAGCATTCCCGAGCGGGCGGAGATGGAGCGTCTGCTCGACCTGGTGAACTGTTCCGACGTCGCCGACCGCCTGGTGAACGAGCTGCCGGAGGGCCAGCGCAAGCTGATCGACATTGCCGTTGCACTCGCGCTCAAGCCCAAGCTGCTGCTGATGGACGAGCCGACCTCCGGCGTCGCTTCTTCCGAGAAGTACGGCGTGATGGACATCCTGGTGCAAGCCCTGGCCGAGGCCGAGGTCACCGCCGTCTTCGTCGAGCACGACATGGGCATCGTCGAGAAGTACGCCGACAAGGTCGCCGTCTGGTCGGCGGGCCAGATCCAGCTGGAGGGCACGCCCGCCGAAATCCTGGAGCACCCCGACGTCATCGAAAACGTGATCGGGGAGGAGGTCTGATGCTCTCCTTCCAATCCGTCGAGGTGGCCTTGGGTGGCGTCAAGATCCTGCGCGATCTCTCTTTCACTGTCGAAGCGGCCGAGACCGTGGCCATCATCGGCCGCAACGGTGCGGGCAAGACCACCACGCTGCGCTCCATCATGGGCTTTACCGAGGTCAAGGGCGCGATCGCCTTCGACGGCCAGGACCTGGCCGCTGTTCCTCCGGCCAAGCGCCCGCGGCTCGGCATCGGCTACGCCGCCGAGGATCGCCGCCTCTTCTCCGCCTTCACGGTGGAGGAGAACATCGTCATGCCGGGCCAGGTCGCCGGCCTGGACACAACCGCCCTGCAAAACCGCCTGGGCCGCGTCTACGAGATCCTGCCGGAGCTGAGAGAGATGGCCGGCCGTCCCGCCGGCTCGGTCTCCGGCGGTCAGGGCAAGATGGTGGCGCTCGGTCGTGCGCTGATGATCGGCACCAAACTCCTGATGCTGGACGAGCCCTTCCAGGGCCTGGCCCCGGCGCTCGCCCGCCGCTATGCCGAGGCCTTGCGGGCCTTACGCGACCGCGACCGCTCGGTCAGCCTGATCATCACCGAGTCGAACCCGGCCCTGCTGCGCAAGTTCGCCGACCGGGCGCTGGTGCTGGAACGCGGCGAGATCCGCGACGGGGATTTGGGGTAGGGGCTCAGCCAAGCGCTTTTGCTGCCCTTGCCAGGCACTGCTGGCACGTTGCACTCTCCATAAATGCGTCGCAATGGAGGTGGTTGCGCTTTGATTCCTGTAGCTCTGGTCTTGTTGATCGTGTTTCTCGGCTTGCTGCTGATCATCCGACAGTGTTTGCATGGGACCGAGAACCGTTACAAAGATGGACGCGTTCGGTTTTACAGCGCCAGGAACATGAACGAATATGTTACTTTGCGTCCGAAACGTGATTTAGACAGTAGAGTGATCCGTGCTCTGATCCGAAAAGACGATCCAATCTATTTTTGTGGTGTGCTGTTACTGAAGAGTATGATCGTTGCTATTGTAGCAATTGGTGTAACGATCAGCATTGTCAAGAGCTAAGAAGAATGCTGGCTTCACATGCGTCCATCCCGCGGTGCTGTTCGTCCCTCCGGCGATCGCAAGGATCGCCGGAGGGAGCTTGAACGCTCAGAACATCACGCGCGCGCCGACGACGAAGAAGACGCCGTCGACATCCTCCCCCTCAAAGCGGGCCAGGTCGGCCGACCCGGCGAAGACGCGCTCGTAATTGACGCCGACGTAGGGGGATAGCAGTCGGTCGACCAGGTCGTAACTGAGCCGAGCCCCGGTCTCGAGCCTTGGGCCCAAGGCAGAGATTCCGCGTTCCGGATCGTCGGTGAAGGGCAGGTCGAACTCTACGGCCGGTATCAAGGTGACGCGGTTGGTGATCAGCAGTTCATACTCACCTTCGAAGCGCATGGCCGGGTCTTCGGCAATAAAGAGGTCGACATCGACCTCAAACCATTGCGGAGCTAGCCCATGCACCCCCAGGACGCCGAACACGCGGTTGGGGCCATCGGGCGTATCGATCCTGATTCCGGCCACCGCATCGAAGAAGTCGGATATCGGTGTCTGCAGGCGGAACTGATTCTCGAGCCGCTCGAAGGCGCCGTCGTTGATGACGTATTCCGCTTCGCTGCGCCAAACGAACTTCAATTCATCCTTGCCGACAAAGGCGTCGAAATCCCAGGCAAATATATCGTCGTCCTTGTTGACCCGATATTCGAACTGCTCTGCCTGAAAACCCCAGAGAAGAGGCTCTTCCGCCGATAAATGGCTCGTAGAGACCTGAGCCGCAGCCAAAACTCCGGCCAAGATCAATCCGTGTCGTAAGCCCACCACGGTTTCACCCTCCCTGTGACGCAGGGAGCGCCGCTTGTTTGGAGCCTGGACCGCCATCGACCACCACCATCCGGAACATGCCGGCCTCGGCGTGATAGGAGAGATGGCAGTGGAAGGCCCACTGGCCCGGCGCATCGACTTCGGTCTCCATGTAGACCGTAGTGCCTGGGGCAACGCTGACGACGTGCTTGACCGGGTTCCATTTGCCGTTCCCGTTGTCGAGGATCGACCACATGCCGTGTAGATGCATGGGGTGGGTCATCATGGTCTCGTTAACGAACTTGAAGCGAACCCGCTCGCCATATTTCAACCTGATCGGCTCAGCGTCGGAGAACTTCACACCGTTCATCGACCAAATGTAGCGCTCCATGTTGCCGGTGAGCCTGAGCTCGATCTCGCGAGTTGTCGGGCGTTCCTCGTAGAGCGGCTTCTGGGCCTTGAGATCGGCGTAGGAAAGGAACTTGCCGCCGTTAGCGGCTACTGGTGCCAAGCCGCTGCCGGGGGCATAGAAGGGGTCCGTCTTGGTTATGGCCATATCGCCATGCGTGCTGTGATCCATGCCACCGCCCATCACCGTACCGTCCGCCATGGTGTGGGCACCGCTCGGCATACCGCCCTGGGGTAGTGCGGCATGCGTTTCGCCCTTCATCACTGTGCCGTCCGCCATGGTGTGTTCGCCACCGGTCATGCCGCCCATGTCCATACCGGCGTGATCGCCGTGCGCCATGCCCATGTCCGCCATGGTCAAGAGCGGGTCTTCGCGCAGTTTCGGTACGTCGCTCTCCATCCCTGAACGGGGCGCCAGAGTGCCGCGGGCAAAGGCGGTACGGCCCATCGACTCGGCAAAGATGGTGAAGGCTGCGTCCTCTTGCGGACGCACGATAACGTCGTAGGTCTCGGCGACAGCGATCCGCAATTCGTCTACCTTTACCGGCTGCACGTTGTTGCCGTCGGCTTGCACGACCGTCATCTGCAGCCCCGGAATGCGGATATCGAAGTAGGTCATGGCCGAGGAGTTGATGAAGCGCAGACGTACGCGCTCGCCTGGCTCGAACAACCCGGTCCAGTTCTGATCCGGATCCATGCCGTTGATCAGGGGCACGAAGCCCTGCAGATCCTCAATGTCAGTCGGCATCATGCGCATGTTGCCCCAGGCCATGCGGTCGGAGATTGTGGCGCCCAGGCCCTTCTCTTCCGTGTCGTCGAAGAAGTCCAAGAGGGTACGTTGCTTGCGGTTGTAATAGTCCGGCGACATCTTTAGGTTTCGGAAGATTCGGCTGCCGGAATGGGGATGCGCGTCGGTCAACTGAACCACGTAGTCACGGTCGTAGCGGAAGGGCTCGCGGCCGTTTGGCTCGATGACAATGGCGCCGTAAGCGCCGTCGGGTTCCTGAAAGTCGGTGTGACTATGAAACCAGTAAGTACCGCTCTGCACGATAGGAAAGCGATAGGTGAAGGTCTGGCCCGGGTCGATACCGTCATAGCTGATTCCAGGCACGCCATCCTGCTGGAAAGGCAGGATCAGCCCGTGCCAATGGACCGAGGTGGATTCGGAGAGGTTGTTGGTCACATTAATGGTGACCTCTTCGCCTTCCTTGAAGCGGAGGATGGGGCCTGGCGAGGCGCCGTTGAAACCGACTCCTTGCTTGGTAAAGCCGCCGGCGTTGATCGTTACCCGGTCGACGGTGAGAGTGTACTCGTCGGCAACCGCGGCGCCTGACAAGGCGATTACCATGCCAAAGCCGAGCCATCCGGCTCGTGCCAGTGTAGATAGTCTCATGATGATGTCCTTACAAATCAGATCAGGGGCGACGCAGGCCGAGCAAAGCCCGCGCCGCGCTCTGCGATCAGTTTATGGAGAATTCGCCGACCATCCCGGCATCATAGTGCCCGGGCACGTTGCACGCGAACTCAAGGTTACCCGGGACCGGAAAGGTCCAGATCACCTCGCCGGTTTGACCGGGCTCGAGCAACACACTGTTGGGTTCGTCATGCATGCCATGACCCATCGAGGCCTGCATTGCCTTGGCCGCCTCGGTATTGATGCTCGAGGCTTCCAGCACGCCATGATCCACCATCATCTGCATTTCTTCTTGATGAGCGCGATGCATGGAGGGCGTGGCAATATTGAACTCATGCACGAGTTCACCCTGGTTTCTGACGATAAAGCGGACAGTCTCGCCCGCGACAACGTCAATGGTCTCTGGTTCATAATAGTTGTCGTAGAGAATAATCTCGAGTGTACGGCTGGTGTTGGCTGCCTTCCCGGCTTTGCCGGCATCATGCCTATGGGCGCCGCTATGAGTCCCTTCGGCAAAGGCAGGGGAGGTCAGAGCGGGAAAAGCAGCAACGGCAAGTATCACCGCCATCTGGCGGGCAAAACGATTAGCGATCATGATGGATCCTCGTAGAACTGTGGATTTCAATCGACAGCGCTGGCCAGCTTGCCACCTAGGAGGGCAAACCGGATTCAGCGCAGGGTTGAGAAATCACTAGCTACGGGGAGGGGGAAGTTCTGCGTCGGGGCTGCGGTCGCGCAGCGTCGTATCGCCAATTGTGAAGCGCAAGGTCGCAGACACAGTCGAAAGCTCTGCTCCTTGGTTGCCGAGAAGGGCGGAGAAACTGCTACAGTTTCCGGTCATCATCGCACAGCAAGGCAGGTGGTCTGCTTCATTGCATGCACCGTCATCGCAAGCCGCGTCATGATGATCGGAGAATTCGACCACATGTTGGCCGCTGTCCCCCGAGTCGTGAGGCGTTGCGTGGCTCATCGTCATCGAGGCGACGCCAAAAACAAGAACCACGATTGCTGCCAAGACCTGCTTCATAGAGCGTTACATAGTCCTTCCCTCGTGAGGAGGTCAAGCGCCAGAAGGCAAGGTTTTCTTAATGCCCAGATCTCGATTGAGCTTCCGATTCCATAAGCCTGCCGTATTGATAACACTCTGACGTCGCAAAGGCCGCGTTGCCGAAAATCGCCGTGCTCCACGACCTCGCTCTATCCACCTGGCGCGTTGCAACTGGCCAAGACAGGCCACGATCATCGCGACGAAAGCCTCTGTGGTGCCGGAATCGTAAATATCTCCTAACAGCAGAAATAGCGAGTTATTCATTTGTTACTAAGTCTCTCTACTGCAGCTTCAGTAGTTACCCCGATACGCCCTCTTGCATATTGACGGAAATTTAGATTCACATCCAACGTTGACGTAAATTACGTGCTTTCTTTGCCAGCTGCCGCGCCTTGACCAACCCCCAGCACCGCCGCAAACGTCCCCGCATCCACGTTCCCGCCGCTCAGCACGATCGCGACTGTCTTCCCCTGCAGGTCAATCTTCCCGCTCAGCGCTGCCGCCAGCGCCACCGCGCCGCCGGGCTCGACCACCAGTTTCAGCCAGCGGAAGGCGAAGGCCATGGCGGTGGCGACCTCGGCGTCGCTGACGGCGAGCCCGCCCTTCAAGAGGCGGCTGTTGAGGGCGAAGGTGAGTGCGCCCGGGGTCTTGGCCAGGAGGGCGTCGCAGAAGCTCTTGGCGGTCGGGTCGACGCTCTGGCGGGTGCCGGAGGCGAGCGAGCGGGCGGTGTCGTCGAAGCCTTCGGGTTCGACGCTGTAGACGGCGGTCTGCGGGCTCTTGGTGCTGAGCGCCAGGGCGGTTCCGGAGATCAGGCCGCCGCCGCCGCAGCAGACCAGGGCGGTGTCGATGGACGCGCCCAGTGCGGCTGCCTGCTCGGCGATCTCCAGGCCAAGGGTGCCTTGGCCGGCGATGACGTCGGGGTCGTCGTAGGGCGGGACCAAGAGGCAGCCGCGCTCCTCGATCAGGCTTTGCGCGACGGCCTCGCGTTCTTCGCGGTAGCGGTCGTAGGTCAGCACGGTGGCGCCGTAGCCTCGGGTGTTCTCCAGCTTGATGGCCGGCGCGTCGGCCGGCATGACGATGGTCGCCTCTGCGCCCAGCAGCTGGGCGGCGGCTGCCACACCCTGCGCGTGGTTGCCGGAGGAGTAAGCGACGACGCCCTTGGATCGGGCCTGGTCTGCCAGGCGCGAGAGCTTGTTGTAGGCGCCGCGGAACTTGAAGGAGCCGGTGCGCTGCAGCGGCTCCGGCTTGATCAGGCAGCGCGCGCCCAGGCGGTCGTCCAAGGCCGGGCAGGACAGCAGCGGCGTGCGGACGGCCGCGCCCTCGATGCGGTCGGCGGCAGCCTCGATGTCGGCGAAGGTCGGCAGGCTGTCGGTGGCTTGGGTGCTCATCGGTCTTGCTCCTGGAGAAAGCGGTCGATCGCGGCTGCGGAGTTGGGTTCTTTCAGGGTCGGAGAGTGGCCTGCGGTCGGTACCGTGACCACCTCCATCTGCGGATGGGCTGTTTGCAAGCCCGCGAGGGTCTCGTCGGTGACGAAGCCGGACTTGCCGCCGCGCACCAGCAGCAAGGGGCGGCCCTTCAGCGCCAGGAAGAAGGGCCAGAGCCGCTCGGGCGGCGGGGCCGGGTCCATACGCTTGACCAGCAAGGGATCCCAGGTCGCACGCAGGTTGCCCTTGGCGTCGGGCTGATAGCTGCCTTCGGTCAGCGCGTCCCAGTCGGTCTCGATGGTCAGGCCCAGATGCGGCAGGCGCTCCTTCAAGGTGGCCTTGGCCTCGGCATAGTCCTTGGGGCGGTAGTGGGTCAGGGGGGCCGCGTTCTGGCGGATGCTCTCGACCAGGGCCGGGTCGATGACCGGGCTGGCTTCGTTCAGGATGGCGCTGTGGACTGCGGTCGGCAGGAAGACGGCCAGACCGGTGATCAGATAGCCGCCAAGCGAGGTGCCGCAGAAGATCGCCGGGCCGATATCCAGGACGGTCAGCAGCGCGTGGATGTCGGCGATGTAGGCTTCGGGGTGATAGCTCTTGCCGCTGGGGTCGTGGCCCGACTTGCCGCGCCCGCGCATGTCGGGCGCGATCACCCGGCGCGTCTGGCTCCAGCGCAGGGCCGGGATGTGGAAGTCGCTGGAGTTACGGGTGATGCCGGCCAGACAGACCAGGGGGCGGCGCTGCCGGCCCTTCGGGTCCAGCGGCGGGTAATCGCGGTAGGCGATCTCCAGCCCGTCCTGGACCCTTAGGCGCTTCTGGATGAAGCGGTCTTCCTGCTCCATGGATCGCGATTAGAGTCCCAGCAAGGGCGGCAAAGCGTCGAGGTCCTTGATGACCGCGCTGAAGTCTCCCGGCAGGCGGTCGGGCAGCTTGCCGAAGCGATCCAGCCAGGCGACCTTGAAGCCGAAGTGCGCCGCCCCGCGCGCGTCCCAGGCATTGGACGAGACGAAGCAGATCTCCTCCTTGGCAACGCCGAGTTCATCGACGGCCAGCTGATAGACGGAGGCGTCGGGCTTGAAGATACCTAAGGGTGCTACGGTCAGGATGCGGTCCAGCTGGCTGGCCAGGCCGTTCGAGGCGCAGGCGGCCTCGATCATCTCCGGCGAGCCGTTGGTCAGGATCGCGGTCTTCTTGCCGCCGGCGCGCAGGCGGCCGAGCGCGGCCTCGCCGTCCGGATAGGCCTCCAGGCTCCAGTAGAGATCGAGCAGGCGCTGGCGCAGCTCCTTGTCGTCGATGCCGTGGGTTTCGAGCGCATAGTCCAAGCCGTCCTGCGTCAACTGCCAGAAGTCGACATAGGCACCCATCAGGCTGCGCAGCCAGGTGTATTCCAGCTGCTTCTGCCGCCAGAGATTGGAGAGGTCTTGCGCCACATCGCCCAGTGCTGCTGCCTCACGCGCCGTGGCGGCATGCACGTTGAGAAGGGTTCCGTAAGCATCGAAGACGCAGGCGCGGCAGGCCTGAAAGGCATCGGCAGACATGAAAGCAGGTTCCTCTTTTTTGGTTTATGGAGGTCTCTTAGACCTTCACGGTCCTACCTGGCCAGTTCAAGGTCCTGATCCCAGCGGTTCGATCATTAGGGGATCAAACGATCCCTCCGCAGCCGCTCGAAGAGGTCGGTGAAGGAATCCTCGGTCGGCTGGAATGCGCGAAAGCCCAGGCGGCGACTCTTGCCCATGTCGGTCATGACCTCGATCGGACGACCCAGGTCGGCATCGGTGTGCCAGGGTGAGGCCAGGCGCGACAGGTCGGGTTCGACCAGCCCCTTGCTCTCGGCGAGGCTGCGCCAGGCGGCCGCATCGTCTGCCATCTGCTCTTCGAGAGGGGCGGGGCCGTCATAGGGGGCGGGCTCGATCCCGAACCACGCGGCGATGCGCGTCCACATCCAGTTCCAGCGGAAGACGTCGCCATTGACGACGTTGAAGGCCTCGTTGTGCGCCGCCGGGGTCTCGACCGTCCACAGCAGGTGCTCGGCCAGCAGCCGGGCGTCGGTCATGTCGGTGAGGCCGTTCCACTGCGCAGCCGAGCCCGGAAAGCGGAAGGGCCGCCCGCTCTCGCGGCAGAGCGTTGCATAGACGGCCAAGGTGGTGCCCATGTTCATGGCATTGCCGACCGCCTTGCCGATCACCGTGTGCGGGCGGTGCACGCTCCAGCTGAAGCCGTCGCGCTCGGCCGCGGCGAAGAGTTCGTCTTCCTGGGCGTAGTAGAAGTTCTCGATGTCCAACCGCCCCTGCTCTTCGCGCAGCGGCGTCTGCAGTTGCGCGCCGCCTTGTGCATAGGCCTCGAAGGGACCGAGGTAGTGCTTGAGCCCAGTCACCAGGGCCACGTGTCGTGGGCCATCTTGGGCCGGCAGACCGGCCAAGAGGTTGCGCACCATGGTGCCGTTGACCGTGACGTTCTCGGCCTCGGTGGCCTGGCGCAGCCAGGTGGCGATGAAGACCGCATCGGGTCGGGTCTCGGCCAGCGCCTGCTTGGTCGCCTCGGCATCCAGCAGGTCGGCGGCAACCGGGGACACGCCCTTCTCTTCGCTCGGCCGTCGGCTGAGGCCCAGCACGCTCCATCCCTGCTGGATCAGCAGGCCCGCGACCGCGCTGCCGATGATGCCGCTGACACCGGCCACCAATGCTGTCTTGGCCATGCGCTCTCTCCTCGATTGCTTGCTTGTTACTGGCAGCAGAAGGCCTGCCGCGCGTCCTTGGTGCCCTGGCCGGCCGGGTTGTAGCCGTTCCAGGCGAGCATGTTGGTCTCGCCCAGCAGGTTGCGATAGACCGTCAGCCCCTCCAGCACGCGCATTGCATAGTTGCGGGTCTCGGCGAAGGGAATGGCCTCGACCCAGAGCACGAAGTCGGTCGAGGACCGGCGCGGATCGCCGTTCGATTTCAGCCACTTGTCGGTGCGGTGCGGGCCGGCGTTGTAGCTGGTGAGCGCCAGGAGGTAGGTGCCGCCGAAGCGCTGGATCATCTCGTCCAGATAGCGGCGGCCCAGGGTCACGTTATAGCCCGGGTCCAGCACCAGCTTGTTTCGATTGTAGCCGAGGCCCAGGCGCGCGGCGACGCCCTTGGCCGTCGAGGGCAGCAGCTGCATCAGGCCCAGCGCATCGGCGTGGCTGCGGGCCCGCTCGTTGAACTCGCTCTCCTGACGGATCAGGGCCAGCACCAGGGCTTGCTCGGGCGTGCCGGGGCGTACCCAAGCTGGGCGCGGGAAGAGGTCGTCGATCAAGACGAAGCCCTTGCGCCGTGCGGCCTTGCCGGCCTTCACCTGCAGGTCGATGCGGCCCAGGTTCTGGCTCATCGCTGCCAAGGACTGGAAATCGGCCTGCGATTGCGCGCGGGTCCTCAGGCTGGAGAAGAAGACATCGGTGCGCCAGCGCTCGTCGGCGCGGGCCAGCGCGCTCATGGCGTGCGCCAGATCGCCGTTGCGATAGCGGGCATAGTGGCCCTGGTCCAGGGGCGGCTGGCGCGGCAGGCCGGCACCCGGCGGCAGGCCCAGGCGGGCAGCCGAGAGTTGGCCATAGAAGCTGGTGGGCTCGGCCGCACCCAGCGAGAGCCAGCTCTTTGCTTCTTGTCGTTGGCCCATGGCCTCGGCCGCTCTCGCTGCCCAGAAGGCAGCCTTGCCGCGCGAGATCGGCGAGGTGTTGGAGCCCTGGTAATAGCGCTTGAAGTGATTGAAGGCTGCCTGCGGATTGCGCTGACGCTCCAGCGCGATGAAACCGGCCAGCCACTCCAGCTCGGCAAAGCCGCTGCCGGAGAAGAGGCCGTGGTCGCGCGAGACCTGGTAGGCCTGGGAGTGGGCGCCGTTGCGCAGGTTGCGATGCGCGGAGGCAAAGCGCAGCCGCCAGACCTCATCCGGCAGGCCGGCGTTGGTCGGTCCCATCTGCGCCAGGTGGCGGTCCAGATTGGCGTACTGCTTCTTGCGGTGATAGTAGCCCGCCAGCTCGACCATCATCTGCGGGTCGCTGCGCAGCGAGCCGGGCACGCGACCGACCAGAGAGACGGCGTTGCCCTTGCGGGCGCGCAGGGCCAGGCGGGCGGCTGCCAGCTCGGCATAGCCCGGGCCGGTCAAGGAGCCCTGCTGCACGGCCTCGGGATCGTCCTCTTCGATCAGGAACAGCAGGCGCGCCAGGTGATCGTCCGGCCCCAGCGCGCGGCGATAGCGCGACAGCAGACTGGATTCCTCGGCCTCTTCCAGGGTGGCGTTGCGCCAGGCTTGGCGGGCCGCCTGTTCGGCGCCCAGCTGATCGCCGCTGCGCTCCAGCGCGTTGATGTAGGCCAGCGCGCCCAGCCCGGTCTGCGGGGGATTGCGCGAGAAGAAGGCGATCAAGGCTTGCGGCTGCTCGGCCCCGGTCAGTGCGGCCTCGGCCTTCTTGATGATGCGTTCTTTCTGCGGCCAATCGGGGTGGCGCGTCAGCAGGTCGGCGATGGAGCGAAAGTCGCCCTCGGCACTCTTGCGCCTGAGGTCGAAGTAGAGCACCAGATCGCGCACCAGTTGACTGCGCGCCGTGTTGGCCAGTTGCCGGGCGGCGAAGCTCTGCTTCCTGTCGACCAGGTCGAGGGCTTGGCCCAGTATGGCGATGTCGGCGGCACTCGGCTCTTGCGCGCGGCCGGTCTGCGGCCAGGCGAGGGCAAGAAGCACGATAAGAACGGGCATTAGGGTTCGCAGCGGTTGCACCTTGGGCCTCCGTCGCTGTTCAGCATGTGGTCTTCCGTTACCATGATGATTCGGCAAGCCTCACGCTCTCGCGCCGACCATAGCCTGACGCCCCGCGTCGGGCAATCGCGTGCCTGCCGCCTGCTGTTCAAAACTTGGCGCGTGGCGCTTGGCGGCGCTTGGCATTGCCTAGGCCGGCGCTCGCGCCCATTATCGAACGGCGCGGGCCGAGAGGCCAAAGCGCGATGACTGCCAACAAGAGTCACTCGACCCATGGGAGGATGCAGATGAGCGCTGTACCGGACGTAACAGGCGATATAACGCTGTCGAATAGTTTCTTGGGGGAGACAATACAGGTTTGCATCGTCACGAAAGATTATCGTCGAACGATGGAAGGTCTGGTTCAGGCCGGTATCGGACCCTGGAGAGTCTTTACCTTTAGCCCGGAGAACTGTCGTGACATGAAACTGCACGGCAAACCGGCGACATTTTCCTTCAAGCTTTGCATGGCGTTCAGCGGCTCCATGTTCTGGGAGATCGTGCAGCCTTTGGAAGGCGAGAACATCTATACCGACTTTCTGGAGCGCCACGGCGAGGGCGTGCACCACGTCGCCTTCGACTGCAACGGCATGTCCTGGGACGAGCGCGTTGCCCACTTCGAAAAGAACGGCTTTCCCTGCATCCAGTCGGGCGTCTGGGAAGGCAAGGTCCCTTGGGCCTACTTCGGCACCGAAGAGGCGACCGGCACGATCTTCGAGATCTACGCCATTCCCGAGGACTTCGTGATCCCGGAGCCGGAGGAGTGGTATCCGGCACCGCCGCCCTCGGCCTAGGAGAGTTTGCCGATGCGGACCTTCGGGCCCGCATGCAACACGATACGGCAGGGATGAGGACTCATTGCATCTGTTTGCGCGTTCAAGCGCCACGCAGGCTTGTCCTCGCTGCGCTGCGGGCGCGCTTACGAAGCTGCTATGAGTTCCACTCAACGCAGCTTGGTGTAATACGGTGCCGGTCAGCGGTCGCGCAGCGACCAAGACAAGCCGTTGCAGAAGGGTCGCAGCCGATCCTCTTTTCTCGAAGGTCCCCTGGGGCCTTGCTGGCCACCCGTCGGCGGGGCTATGGTCCGGGCCGCGGTTAACGTGCACACATCCCGTGTGGGCCGGCACGTCCGCTTGTCCGGAAGGAAGACGAAAGCAATGATTGGCAATCCCTTGTTCCGCGGGTCCTGTACGGCGTTGATCACGCCCTTCAAGGATGGTGCGGTGGACGCCGAGGCCTTTCAGCGCCTCTGCGCCTGGCAGATCGAGGAGGGGACGGATGCTCTGATCCCCGTAGGTACCACCGGCGAATCGCCGACGCTCTCTCACGACGAGCACAAACACGTGGTCCAGCTCTGCATCGAGGTTGCCAAAGGCAAACGTCCGGTCATCGCCGGTGCGGGCTCGAACGCCACCAAGGAGGCGATCGAGCTGACCCAGCATGCCGAGGCCGCCGGTGCGGACGCCGCCCTGGTCGTGACGCCCTATTACAACAAGCCGACGCAAGAAGGTCTCTACGCCCACTACAAGGCGATCCATGACGCGAGCGACATCCCGATTATCATCTACAACATCCCGGGACGCTCGATCATCGACATGTCGGTGGAGACCATGGCGCGTCTGGCGGAACTGCCGCGGATCGTCGGCGTCAAGGACGCCAGCAACGATCTGACCCGGCCGGCCCGAACCCGCATCGCCATCGATGCCGACTTCAGCCAGCTCTCTGGCGAGGATGCCACCATCATGGCCTTCCTCGGCACCGGCGGGCACGGCTGCATCTCGGTCACCAGCAATGTGGCGCCCGGCCCCTTGTCGCGCATGCACAAGGCCTGGCAGGCGGGCGAGGCCGCAGAGGCTTTGGCGATCCACGACCGCCTGCAGCCCTTGCACCATGCCCTCTTCGTCGAGAGCTCGCCTGCACCGGTGAAGTATGCCGCCAGCCTGCTGGGACTCTGCGATGACGAGATCCGCTTGCCCCTGGTCGGGATCAAACCCGAGACCAAGACCCTGGTGCGGGACGCAATGGTCCACGCCGGTTTGTTGAACTAGAGGTTCTCTTGGACCAACGGCACCAGCCCGCACCCCCACCCGACCGCCCACGACAGTATCCTCAATGGGCGGTCGGGTGGGGGTGCGGGCCGGGACCGATCCAGCGAAGCGGCAAAAAGAGCGACAGCGGGGAGGTGCCACCGGCCAGGTGCCTCCCCATATTTCATTCATGAGCAAGCCAAAGAAGGCCAAGGATGCGCCGCGCTTCGTCGCGCAGAACCGCAAGGCCCGATACAACTACTTCATCGACGATACGGTCGAAGCCGGCATGGTCCTGACCGGGACCGAGGTCAAGTCGCTGCGCGCCGGGCGTGCCTCCCTGAACGAGGCCTTCGCCCAGGAGCAGGGCGGCGAGATCTATTTGCTGAACGCCCACATTCCCGAATACGGCCCGGCCAATCGCTTCAATCACGAGCCCACGCGCATGCGCAAGCTGCTGCTGCGCCGGCGCGAGATCGGCCGCCTGATGGGCCAAGCCAAGCGCTCCGGCTACACCCTGGTGCCTCTCTCCGTCTATTTTAACAAGCGCGGCTTCGCCAAATGCCAGCTGGGCCTCGGCCGCGGCAAACGCCAGGTCGACAAGCGCGAAACCATCAAGGCCCGCGACTGGAGCCGCGAACGCCACCGGCTACTAAGGGCCAAGGGTTAAAGCGCCTTCTTCACCCCTTCCAAAACTGCCAGAAACATGGCTTCGGTCAGGCGACCCGTGTTCGTGTTGTAGCGCGAGCAGTGATAGCTGTTGGCGAGCACGAGACCGCTGGGCAGCGGGTGCAGGGCGCCGTGGGTGAAGGGGCAGTGGCTTTGGCGCAGGCCTTGTGCGCGCAGCACGGCCTTGTGGGCGATCAGACCCAGCGCCAGCACGACTTTCAGGTGCGGCATGGCCGCGATCTCTTGGGTCAGGAAGGGATTGCAGGTGGCGATTTCCTGCGTCGTCGGCTTGTTTTCCGGCGGTAGGCAGCGCACGGCGTTGGTGATGCGGGTGTCGCGCAGCTGCAGGCCGTCGTCGGGGCGGCTGTCGTATTGGCCTTCGGCCAGCCCGACCTTCAAGAGGCTTGGATAGAGCAGATCGCCGGCGTAATCGCCGGTGAAGGGGCGGCCCGTGCGGTTGGCACCCATGCGCCCCGGCGCCAGACCGACGATCAGCAGGCGCGAGGAGAGATCCCCGAAGGCTGGCACCGGGTTGTTGTGTCCCTCCGGGATCTCCTGGCGGATCCGGGTCCGATAGGCGGCCAGGCGCGAGCAGAGCGCGCAGCCGCCTGTCGGTTCCATAGCGGGACGGCTGTCCTGTCCCTTAACGCGCGGTGTAGCGCTTGGGCAGGGTCTCTTCTTCCTCTTCCTCGCCTTCGATATCGGCCGGGTTGGTCACGCCCGGCGGCAGCACGCGGGTGCGGCGCGGGGCGCCCTCGGCCATCGGCGTGCGGGCGATCAGGTGCTGCAGTTCCTGCAGGTCGACGAAGTTGTCGGCCTGACGCCTGAGCTCGTCGGCGATCATCGGCGGCTGGGTGGAGATCGTCGAGATCACGGTGACGCGCACGCCCTTGCGCTGCACGGCCTCGACCAGGCGGCGGAAGTCGCCGTCGCCGGAGAAGAGCACGATGTGGTCCAAACGCTCTGCCATCTCCATCATGTCGATGGCCAGTTCGATGTCCATGTTGCCCTTGACCTTGCGGCGGCCCATGGAGTCGGTGAATTCTTTCAAGGGCTTGGTGACAAGGGTGAAGCCGTTGTAGTCAAGCCAGTCGACCAGCGGGCGGATCGGTGAGTATTCCTGATCCTCGAGCAGGGCGGTGTAGTAGAAGGCGCGGATCATCTTGGCTTGCTCGGAGAAGCTCTCCAGCAGGCGCTTGTAGTCGATGTCGAAGCCGAGAGTCTTGGCGGTCGAGTAGAGGTTCGCGCCATCGATGAAGAGCGCTATCCGCTCGGTCGTATAAAAATGCATTCTCTGTCCTCAAGCTGCCGCTGGCCTTGCTAAGCCAAGGCCAGGTTGCGGCAAAGGGTTTCAACAAAAGCTCGGATTGGGTTGGTCGGCCGCTGTTCGATCCGACCGCTTTGGACCATTTTCGGGCAAGACTTTCGGTTGCCACCGCCGAGCTTGCACTTGAATGTATGGAATACAGCGGCTTAGGCAAGAGGATTGTTGCAGCTTGACCACCGTTATCATCGCATTAGGGGCAAATCTGCCCTCCGGACGCTACGGCGCGCCGCTTGCCACCTTGGAAGCCACCTGCCGAAACCTACCGATGCGAGGAATCGCGCTTCGGGCCTGCTCGCGCTGGTATCGCTCGCCGCCTTGGCCGCCGTCGGGTCAGCCCTGGTATCTGAACGCCGTGGCGCTTTGCGAAACGCTGCTGGCGCCGGGCGACTTGCTGGCGCGACTGCACGAGATCGAGGCCGAGACCGGGCGCCGCCGCCGGCATCCCAACCAGGCACGGCCGCTGGATTTGGACCTGATCGACCACGGCGGCCGCGTGACGAGCGGTTGGGACTGGCCCAGATTGCCGCATCCGCGCTTGCAAGACAGGGCCTTCGTGCTGCGCCCAATGGCGGAGGTGGCGCCCGCGTGGCGCGACCCGCGAAACGGCCGCAGTCTTGCGTCCCTGCTGGCCGCTCTGCCCGAGGATGGCCTGTGCCAGCCGATCTAGGCGGCACTCGCGGAAGCCAGCGAAAGCTCCAGCGCCGCCAAGAGGCGCCCGGCATTGTCCATTGAGAAAATTAGCGGCGGTCGGATCTTGATCACGTTGCCTTGCGGCCCGGAGGAGGTCACCAGAACGCCACGCCTGCGCAGGTCATTGACGACGGCCGCTGCGAGATCGGCTGCCGCTGCGCGTGTCTGATCGGCCGAGCGCAATTCGACGCCGAGAAAGAAGCCCTTGCCTCGCACCGCTTCGATGGCGTGATGCCGTTCCTTCAGAGCCAAGAGGCCTGCCTTTAGGTGACGGCCCACTGTGTGGACACTCGCCAAGATGGCCTCCTTCTCCACGACATCCAGAACCGCATTGCCGACGGCCGCCGAGACGGGATTGCCGCCGAAGGTGTTGAAGTAGTGGTTCTGCTTGGCGAAGGCCTCCAGAATCCAGCGCTTGGCGACGACGACGGCGATCGGGTGACCGTTGCCCATCGGCTTGCCCATGGTCACGATATCCGGAACCACGCCGGAATCCTGAAAGCCCCACATGTTGTCCCCCAGCCTGCAGAGACCGGATTGAACCTCATCGGCGACGACCAGCCCGCCATGCCCGCGAACCAGATCGAAGAGCTTGGCCAGATAACCCTCGGGAGCGGTGAAGATACCGGCACCGTCGAAGATCGAATCGACCATCATCATCGCCAGGCCGTGGGGCGAGTGTGCCAGCGCCTCGATAGCCTGCTCGGCACAGGCGTCCGGCCTGCCGGAACGGTTCTGCCCGGGGACCGGCAGGGCGGCGATGTAGGGCGCATAGGAGGCAGGCGGCTTGCCGTAGAGAGAGATCTCGGCGGTGCGCGCCGAGTTGCCGTGATAGCAGTCTTCCCAGACGGCCACACCCTCTCGGCCGGTGACGGCACGGGCGATGCGAAAGGCCAGGTCGTTCGCCTCGCTTCCGGTGCACACCAGCAGGCACATGTCGAGCGCTTGGGGAAGCGTGGCCGTCAGCCTTTCGCCATAGGAGACGACGGCGTCGTGCAGATAGCGCGTATGGGTGTTCAGCGCCTCGGCCTGTTGCCGCAGCGCCTGGAGGACGTGGGGATGGCCGTGCCCGACCGAGGGCACGTTGTTGTAGCAGTCGAGGAAGTCGCGTCCTGTCGCATCGAACAGCAAGGCCCCCGCGCCACGCACGATCTCCAGCGGCTCGTCATAGAAGAGTTTGTAGGTCGGGCTCATGACCGCTCGGCGGCGCTCTAGCAAAGGTCCCGAGGACTGCTTGCGCTTTGGCGGAGGTGGCGCTCTGTCCTGGTGCTGAGCGAGCAGCGCCAGGAGGCCGCGCCTCGAGGCTTCCAGGACCTGTCGCTGACGCTCGTTCCCATCGCTGCTCTCTACCTTGATCCGGCCGAGTTCTACGGAGAGCAGGCTGCGCAAGATCGCGGCATCGAGGAGCAGTGCGCGCTCTTCCGGCAAGAGCGGGAAGGCACTCTCGAAGCCGCGCTGAAGCTCTTCGATCGCAGCCGGGGCGTCATTGGGAAAGGTCTCCGCCAGGCTCGATGCGGAGACCGCCAGGTCCTGCAGCAGCGGGGCATGGAGGGCGTCGCCGAAGTCGATGATGCCCGACACGCGGCCTGCCTGGTCCAAGAGAACGTTGCCGGTGTGAACGTCGTTGTGGATGACCTGCGACCTCTGCCGCTGCAGGGCCGGCAGCGATTGGCAGCGCAAACGCGGCAGATGCGGTGCCACCGCGTCCGCCAGCTCCTCGTCGAGCAGGCCGAGCATGTCCGGATCCATAAGCCGATCGCTGGAGCTATTCCAGGGCATGGGGCTGCGCGCTGCAGGATGGAAGAAGCTCGCGAGCGCCCGGCAGATCTCTCCTTGCAGGCGCCCCATCTCGAAGAAGACGCCCGCGGGCAGCGGCGTGACGCTGGCCAGCGGACGACCCTCAAGATAGGTCACCAGGCGCGCGAGGTGCTGCTTGCCGCTGCTGCAGCGGGCTTGGAAGCAATACGCCCCCTCGCCGGTTTTGTAGCCGGCTGGTACTGCGAGCTTGGGTGCAACCCGCGTGAGGTGCGCGAGGATCTCTGCCTCGAAGTCCACCCTGTCTGCGTCTTGATCCGCCTGGGATATCTTCAGAACGAAGAGGCGCCCATCGGCAGTCTGCAAACGGAAGTTCCGATCCCTCTCGCCGGCAAGCGGGCTGAGCTCGCCCTCCAGGCCGAAGTGGGTCGCCAAGAGCGCTTTGGCCTCGTCCAAGGCAAAACGCGGTGGATCGAACTCTAGGATCAGGTCGCTTATCGTCATCTCGTGGTTTCGCTTGTCCCTCTAGGAGCCAGAATCGTTCGCGTCGGGCGACAGGCAAGACAGCAGGCAGAGCAGCTCCTGGGCGATCTGCACGGCTGCCAGCGAGGTGACCTGGGCATGGTCGTAGCAGGGTGCGACCTCGACGATGTCGAGACCGACGATCCGCTGGCCCTTTGCGGGAAAGCAGGAGCCCATCTCGCGGATGATCTCGAGCACGCGCAGGGTCGAGAGGCCGCCGGGCACCGGCGTTCCCGTACCGGGCGCAAAGCTGGGATCCAGGCAGTCGATGTCGAAGGTCAGATAGCAGGGCAGCTCGCCGACACGCTCGCTGATGGTGCGCGCGATCTGGGCGGGGTCCTGCCGGGCGGCCTCGGGTGCATGCAGCCGCAGGAAGGCGTCGTCGGCCTCGTAGTGGGTGCGAATGCCGATCTGAATGGACTGCTCGGCGACCAGCATGCCCGAGCGGCTGGCATGGCGAAACATGGTGCCATGCTGAACCTCTGGGCCCTCGCTGGTGTCCGTGTGGGCATCGAAGTGGACGAGGGCGAGCGGTCCGGTGACCGCGGTCAAACCCGTCAGGCTCTCGAGCGTGACGCTGTGATCGCCGCCAAGAGAGAAGGGGATGGCTCCAGCCTCTGCTACCGAGCGTGCTTGCTGGCGTGCCTTTCGCCGAAAGGCCTCCTGGTCGGCGTAGGTGAACTCCACATCGCCGGCATCCAGCACGGCAAGCCGCTCGAAAGGATCGAAGCCCCAGGGCCACACGGTCCCCCATGCCAGCTGGAGCGAAGCTTCTCGGATCGCGCGCGGACCGAAGCGCGATCCCGGTCTGTTGCTCACGCCCAGATCGTAGGGCAGCCCGTAGACCACCACATCGGCGGCCGCATAGTCGGTGCCTGAATGGCGCCTGAAAAAGCTCGCCATACCCGAGAAGGAGTTGGCCGTGATCGGGCCCTTCAGGTCATCGTTTCTATCGGTCGCCATGGGCGTGCTCCCTAGAGTGACAGGGCTGGAATGCGGCCCCGCCCGACAGCCATAAAACCCGGGATCGAAGAGCGCAAAGGAGTAAATTTCCTGCTAAGCGGTCGTTTCGGGACTGCAGCAAGCAAGCGGCCTTCGCCATCGCGCGCCGGCCGAAGACAAGAGTTGTCAGGTCGGCGGAAACTGCCTATATACCGCATCTATCCCCACTCTTGGATTTTAAGGAGACCGCTCCCTATGGCGCGCGTTACCGTTGAAGATTGTGTAGAGAAGGTTCCGAACCGCTTCGATCTGGTGCTCTTGGCAGCACAGCGGGCCCGCGATATCTCCGCCGGCGCCCAGATCGAGATCGAGCGCGATAACGACAAGAACCCCGTCGTCGCGCTGCGCGAGATCGCCGAGGAGACCGTCGTACTAGACGATGTCCAAGAGGCCCTCGTGCGCCGCTTCCAGAAGCAGGCAGAGCGTGACGAGCCGGAAGAGGATCGTCCCGACTTCGACCCGATTGCGGCCGAGTTCGGTGCGGCGATGGCTGGGCTGCAGGACGCCCCTGTCGACGACAAGAACAACGTCTCTCTGCAGGCCGAGTTCGAGCGCGAGATGTCGAACTACCAGGCCGAAGAGGCCAAGCAGCAAAGCGACTACTAGACCCAGCGATCCGGGTTCTTTCAGCCAGAGCATTGCGCGTTCGCTTGCGTGGAGTGTCAGTCGCTTTTTGCCGAGCGCTCCTGTGCTATCCGACTGCCGCGCAGCAGCGCTGCGGTAACGCCATTGCTTTGGGCAAGGCAGCTATGGCTTGGCCTGAATTTGCAGGCTACCATTATCATACCAGCGGCCCTTGAAACCTGGCCGCTCGCCGGGGCTCAGCCCCTGCACGAGGGATAATGGATGCTGCGGCAGTTCGAACTGGTCGAAAAGGTAATGGCGTACGATGCGCACGCCAATGAAGAGCTGCTGAACCGCGCCTACGTCTATGCCATCAAGATGCACGGCTCGCAGAAGCGCGCATCGGGCGATCCCTACTTTTCTCATCCGATCGAAGTCGCCGGCATCCTGTCCGATCTGCGCATCGATTCCGAATCGATCATAACCGGGCTGCTGCACGATGTGGTGGAGGATACCGACGCCACCATCGAAGACGTCGGCCAGATGTTCGGAGAGAACGTGGCCCGTCTGGTCGACGGCGTCACCAAGCTGGGCCAGTTGGAGATCCGCTCCGAACAGAGCAAGCACGCGGAGAATTTCCGCAAGCTGCTGCTGGCCATGTCGCAGGATATCCGCGTGCTGCTGGTCAAGCTGGCCGATCGCCTGCACAACATGCGCACCCTCAAGTTCATCAAGTCGCAGGAAAAGCGTCAGCGCATCGCCCGCGAGACCCTGGAGATCTATGCCCCCCTGGCAGAGCGCATCGGCATGCAGCACTTTCAGGACGAACTGCAGGATCTGGCCTTCTCGCAGCTACAGCCCGACGCGCATCGCTCCATCGTGCGGCGCCTGGATTTCCTGCGCGGTCATGGCGAAGACCTGACCAAGGGCGTGATCGAGGACCTGACCCGAACGCTGAAGACCGAGGGCGTCACAGCCCAGATCACCGGTCGGGTGAAGAGCCCCTTTTCGATCTGGAACAAGATGCAGCGCAAGAACGTTCAGTTCGAGCAGCTGTCGGACATCATGGCCTTCCGAATCTCGGTCGGGACGGTGGGCGATTGCTATCACGCGCTGGGTGTCCTGCATGGCCACTATCGCGTCGTTCCAGGACGCTTCAAGGACTACATCTCCAACCCCAAACCGAATGGCTATCGCTCGCTGCACAGCGGCCTTCTGGGGCCACGCGGACAACGCATCGAGGTGCAGATCCGCACCGAAGAGATGAACGATGTGGCCGAGTACGGCGTGGCGGCGCACTGGAGCTATAAGCAGGGCGTCGGTGTCGACGGGCGCCAGTACCGCTGGGTGCGCGAACTGCTGGACATCATGGAGCATGCCTCCAACCCGGAGGAGTTCCTGGAGCACACCAAGCTGGAGATGTATCAGGATCAGGTCTTCTGCTTCACCCCCAAGGGCGAGCTGATCGCGCTGCCGCGTGGCGCTTCGCCGGTGGACTTCGCCTACGCCGTGCACTCCGAGGTCGGCGACACCTGCGTGGGTGCCAAGGTCAACGGCCGCATGGTGCCTTTCCGCTCGAAGCTGAAGAACGGCGATCAGGTCGAGATCCAGACCTCCAAGGCGCAGACGCCCTCGCCCGATTGGGAAAGCTTCGTCGTCACCGGCAAGGCCAAGGCGCGCATCCGCCGCTTCGTGCGCCTGAAGGAACGCGACCAGCACGAACATTTGGGCCGCCAGATGATGGCGCGCCTCTTCCGGCAAGAGGGTTTCGAGCTGACCGAGAAGGGGCTGGAAGGGGTCATCAAGAAGCTGAAGCAGGACAGCGTCGCCGATCTTGCCGTGGCGGTGGGACTGGGCAACGTCACGGCGCGCGAGGTTCTGGTCTCGGTCTACCCCAATGCGCGGGCGCCGGTGCGCGACAAGTCCGCTCCGCCGGCTGCCGCGCCGAAGCGCAAGCCGGCCGCGACCACCGGCCACGCCATGCCGATCAACGGCCTGATCGCCGGTATGGCCGTGCACTTCGCGCACTGCTGCCATCCGCTGCCGGGCGACCGCATCGTCGGAATCGTCACCACCGGGCGCGGCGTCACGGTCCACACCATCGACTGCGAGACCCTGCAGAGCTTCGAATCGGAGCCCGAGCGCTGGATCGACCTCTCTTGGGACAAACCGGGGGCCGAGCAGTCCTTCCACGGCCGCATCAAGGCGGTGATCACCAATTCTCCCGGCAGCCTGGGCAACCTCACCACCATCATCGGCAAGGCGCACGGCAACATCGCCAACCTGAAGATCACCAATCGCTCGATGGATTTCTTCGAGCTCTTCGTCGATGTCGAGGTCAGCGATCTGAAGCATCTGACCGATATCACCGCGGCCTTGCGCGCCGCCCCCACCGTTACCTCCGTCGAGCGCGCTCGCGGCTAAGCGACGACCCAAACAACAATCGGGACATCACCCATGATCATCGGGATCGGCAGCGACCTCATCGATATCCGGCGCATCGCGCGCACCCTGGAACGCTTCGGCGAGCGCTTCGAAAAGCGCGTCTATACCGATGGCGAGCGTGCCAAGGCGGCCCGTCGGGTGACCAAGGCGGAAACCTATGCCAAGCGCTTTGCCGCCAAGGAGGCCTGCGCCAAGGCATTGGGCACCGGGGTGCCGCGGCGCGGCGTGCATTGGCGCTCTATGGGCGTGGTCAATCTGCCCAGCGGCAAGCCGACCATGGCGCTGAGCGACGGGGCCGAGCGGCGCCTGGCAGAGCTGCTGCCGCCTGGGATGGAAGCGCGCATTGACGTCTCGCTGACAGACGACTATCCCCTGGCCCAGGCCATCGTGATCATCTCGGCAGTACCGCGACAGGGAAGCGAAGGGCCGGGCAGTGTCCAGGCCTTGAAGGAGGCCGCTTCATGACAGAGCGGAGTACGCCAAAGGTGAGCAGCCTCTGGGGATTAATCTGGCGCAATCGCGGCGACACCTACCGCACCGTCGTGGTGGCGGTCCTGGTGGCCTTCGGTATTCGCACCTTCCTTTTCGAGCCCTTCAACATCCCCTCGGGCTCGATGAAACCGACCCTGCTGGTCGGCGACTACCTCTTCGTCTCGAAGATGAGCTACGGCTACAGCCAGCATTCCTTCCCCTGGAGCTTCCCGCCCTTTTCCGGCCGCATCCTGGGCAGCGAGCCGGAGCGCGGGGACGTTGCCGTCTTCAAGACGCCGGCGGATAACCGAACCGACTTCATCAAGCGTGTGGTCGGCTTGCCGGGGGATCGGATACAGGTGCGCGGCGGCCAGCTCTTCATCAACGATCAGCCGGTGCCGCGCGAGAAGATCGGCCAGAGCCCGCCCGGTGCCTGCGGCTACGCCAGCCCCACCGCAACCGTCTATCGCGAGACCCTGCCGAACGACGTCAGCTATGACGTCTGGGACTGCGGTCAGGGGCGATACGACGACACGCGGGTCTTCGAGGTGCCGCCCGGTCACTTCTTCATGATGGGCGACAATCGCGACAACTCCTCCGACAGCCGGGCCACTGTCGGCTATGTGCCGCTGGAGAACTTCGTCGGGCGGGCGGAGATCATCTTCATCTCCTTCGACGAGCACGCCAGCTTCTTCGATCCCAGCGACTGGGGCGATTTGATCCGCTGGGGTCGGATCGGCATGACAATTGACTGACGGCTTGCAAGCACTCGAAGCACGGCTCGGCCACAGTTTCTCCAAGCCGGAGCTGCTGCGCGAAGCGACCACGCACGCCAGCACCACCAACACCGGCGCCACCAACACCGGCAAGCGCGTCAGCTATGAGCGCTTGGAGTTCCTGGGCGATCGCGTGGTCGGCCTGGCCGTGGCCGAGCTGCTGATTGCCTGCTTTCCCAATGAGGCCGAAGGCTCGCTTGCCAAGCGCTTTGCCGTGCTGGTCTCGCGCGAGACTCTGGCCGAGGTCGCCGGCGACCTCGATCTCGCGGAGGCGATCTTGATGGCGCCGTCGGAGGAAGCCGGCGGTGGACGCGAGAACAGCGCCACCCTCTCCGATGTCTGCGAGGCTGTGATCGGCGCGGTCTTTTTGGATGGTGGCTATCGGGCCGCCGCTGGGCTGGTCGAGCGGCACTGGCGCGAACGGGTGCTGGAGGATCGTCGGCCGCCGCGTGACCCCAAGACGGCGCTGCAGGAGTGGGCGCAGGCGCGCGGTCTGCCGCTGCCGCTTTACCGCGAGGTCCGCCGCGACGGTCCGGCCCATGCGCCCGACTTCACCATCGAGGTTCTGGTCGGCAGCTTCCCGCCCGAAAAGGGCCAGGGTCGCTCCAAGCGGCAGGCCGAGCGAGAGTGTGCGGAAGCCCTGCTGACCCGCCTGGAGGAGCAGGACCGATGAGTGCGCGTCGCTGTGGTCTGATCGCCGTCTTGGGCGCCGCCAATGCCGGCAAGTCGACCCTGGTCAATAAGATGACCGGCGCCAAGGTCTCTATCGTGACGCCAAAGGCGCAGACCACGCGCTTCCGCGTGCGCGGCGTGGCGATCGAGGGCGAGAGCCAGCTTGTCCTGGTCGATACGCCCGGCATCTTCCGACCGCGCCGCCGGCTCGACCGCGCCATGGTACAGGCCGCCTGGTCCGCCTTGCAGGACGCCGATGTCATCGTCTTGATCTTCGATGCCCAGCGCAGCGAGCTGGACGCGCACACGCTAGAAATCCTCGACACCTTGGAAAAGCTGGACCGGCAGGCCATCGTGGCGCTGAACAAGGTCGATCTGGTGGCCAAGCCGCGCTTGATCCCGCTGGCCGAGGCTTTCGCTCAGCGCAAGGCGGTGTCCGAGGTCTTCATGCTCTCTGCCGAGAGCGGCGACGGCGTTCCCGATCTGGCCGCGCGCCTGGCCGGCCTGCTGCCGGAAGGGCCTTGGCTCTTCCCCGAGGACGAGGTCAGCGATCTTTCGGCCCGTATGCTGGCAGCCGAGATCACCCGCGAGAAGCTCTTCATGAACCTGCATGAGGAGATCCCCTATGGGCTCACGGTCGAGACCGAGGGCTGGGAGGATTTCCGCGACGGCAGCGTCAAGATCGACCAACTGATCTGCGTCGCCCGCGACGGCCACCGCGGCATCGCCATCGGTCAGGGCGGGCGCACCATCGCCGCCGTGCGTCGCCAGGCGCAGCGCGAGCTGGAAGAAATCCTGGAGCGCAAGGTGCACCTGTTCCTCACCGTGAAGGTCGATCCCCGCTGGAGCGAAGACCCGACCCGCCTTCGCTTGCTCGGGCTCGACGTTCCGAACTAGCCGGACGCTCCGACGATGGAGTGGAGCGATCAGGCGTTGGTGCTCTCGGCCCGTCCCTATGGCGAAGACGCGGTCATCCTGCAGCTGCTGACCCAGAGCCACGGGCGTCATGCCGGCCTGCTGCGCGGCGGTCAGGGGCGGCGCAACGCCGGCCAGGTGCAGCCCGGCAATGCCGTGGAGGCGACCTGGCGCGGCCGCCTGCCCGAACAGTTAGGCAGCTATCGCTGCGAAGCCCACGGCACGCCTCTGGGGCTGCTGCTCGACGCGCCGGGGCCACTGGCCGCATTCTCCTCCGCGCTTGCCGTCGCCGAGACGGCGCTGCCGGAACGTGCGCCCCTGCCCGGCGCTTACGAGGGCCTGCAGGCCCTCCTGGAGGCCTTGGGCAGCGACCATTGGGCGGAAGCCTATGTGGTCTGGGAGCTGCACCTGCTGCGCCTGCTGGGCTTCGGCCTGGATCTCAGTCACTGCGCGGTCACCGGGCTGGACGAAGACCTGATCTACGTCAGCCCCAAGAGCGGACGGGCCGTGTCGCGCGATGCCGGTGCCGCCTACCGCGATCGCCTGCTGGCACTGCCGGGCTTTCTCTTGGGCGCTTCGGCCGGGGGGACGGCCGAGGTCGCGGAAGGCCTACGTTTGACCGCGCACTTCCTGGAACGCAGCATCTGCCATCCGCAGAACCGCGGCCTGCCGCCAGCGCGCCAACGCCTGGCGGATCGCTTTGCCGGTAAGGACGAGGGAGCGTGAGCACGATGATCAGCCAAACGCACCGGGCCGGAGCGCGCGGTCATGTGGCCGTGGTGGGTGCCGGGATCGTCGGTGTCGCCACTGCCTTGCGGCTGCATCGCGAAGGCTGGCAGGTCACGCTTTTGGACAAGGCGGGGCCGGGAGAGGGGACCTCGTTCGGCAATGCCTCGGTGATTGCGCCCGACGCGGTCGTGCCGGTAGCCGCCCCGGGTCTGCTGCGCGAGCTGCCGCGCCTCTTGAGCGATCCCTTGGGGCCTCTGGCGATCCGCTGGCGCTACCTGCCGCAGCTGACCCCCTGGCTCCTGCGTTTTCTCGCAGCCGGCCGACCGAGCCGCGTCGAGGAGATCTCCAAGGCCCTGCACGCCCTGGCCGAGCCGGCGCTGATCGCGCACTACGAGCTGGTCGATTGGCTCGGCGCGCGCGATATGATCCGCCAGCGCGGCTGGCTGTCGGTGGCCGAGAAGCCCGCCGTTTGGGATGCCTATCAGAGCAGACTTGCCCTGCAGCGCCGCCGCGGCATCGACTTTACCCTGCTGACCGGAGCCGAGCTGCGCCAGTACGAGCCGGCCCTGCGGCCGATCTTCACCGCCGGCGTCTACTATCCCGGCATGGCGCACGTGGTGGAGAACTTTCGCTATGTGCGCCTGCTCGCCGAAGCGGCGAGGGATCGCGGCGTCGTCTATAAGCGCGCGGCAGTCAGGGGCTTCGACTTCGCCGATGGCCGTGTCTCGGCCGTCGTCTGCGCCGAGGACAAGCTGCCCTGCGATGCCGTCGTGGTGGCCGCCGGCGCCTGGTCGAAGGTCTTGGCCAGCCAGCTGGGCGCCAAGGTCCCCCTGGATACCGAGCGCGGCTATCACCTGACCCTGCCCGATCCCAAGATCGAGCTGCGCCTGCCGATCTGTTCTCTCGACGGCGGTTTCGTCGCCACACCCTTGGAAAGCGGCATGCGCTTGGCCGGCACCGACGAGCTGGGCGGCCTGAAGCTGCCGCCGAACTGGAAGCGCTCCGAGCTGCTGCTGACGCATGCCCAGCGCTGGTTCACCGACCTCAGGGGCCAGGGCGCCAAGCGCTGGATGGGCTTCCGCCCCTCGATGCCGGATTCCCTGCCGGTGATCGACCGCGCACCCAAGGCACCGAACGCCATCCTCGCCTTCGGCCACGGCCACCTGGGCCTCACCCTGGGCCCCAGAACCGCCGACCTGGTCGCCGACCTCCTGGCCAAACGGGAATCGGACATCCCGCTTGCGCCCTACAGCGCGACGCGCTTCTAGGACGGCCACCCCTCTCTCGGGCGCACCGCAATTCCCAAGCGCGGGGCCGGCGTGCTAAGCGCTGATGTCTTCCAATGCTAGTCGGAGTCGGGGCCCGTTATGGCCAAGAAAGCAGCAGCCAGCGGCGGCGAGATCATTCCGGTCCGCGCCATAGACGCCATCTCCGAGCGCTATTTGAACTATGCGCTCTCCACCATCATGTCGCGCTCGCTGCCCGATGTGCGCGACGGGCTGAAGCCGGTGCATCGCCGCCTGGTCTTCGCCATGCAGCAGCTGCGCCTCGACCCCAACTCGGCCTTCAAGAAGTCGGCGCGGGTGGTCGGCGATGTCATCGGCAAGTTTCATCCGCACAGCGACCAGGCGATCTATGACGCGCTGGTGCGCCTGGCGCAGGACTTCGCGCTGCGCTTTCCGCTGATCGACGGGCAGGGCAACTTCGGCAATGTCGACGGCGATAACGCAGCCGCCATGCGTTACACCGAGGCGCGGCTGACCGAGGTTTCGGCCCTGCTGCTGCAGGGGATCGGCGAGGACGCCGTCGACTTCCGCCCGACCTACGACGGCGAGGCGGAAGAGCCGGTGGTGCTGCCGGCCGCCTTTCCCAACCTGCTGGCCAATGGCGCGCAAGGCATCGCGGTCGGCATGGCCACCTCGATCCCGCCGCACAATGCAGCAGAGCTCTGTGCCGCCCTGCTGCAGCTCATCAAGAAGCCCGGCACCAGCGTGGCTGAGCTCTTGGCGTTCGTGCCCGGACCTGACTTTCCGACCGGCGGCGTCCTGGTCGAGGCGCCGGCCAACATCCAAAGCGCCTATGAGACCGGCCGCGGTTCCTTCCGCCTGCGCGCGCGCTGGGAGGTCGAGCGCATGAAGGGCGGGCTCTGGCAGGCGGTGGTGACGGAGGTGCCCTACCAGGTCGCCAAGGCCAAGCTGGTCGAGCGCATCGCCGAGTTGATGGAGCAGAAGAAGCTGCCCCTGCTGGAGGACGTGCGCGACGAGTCGGACGAGCTGATCCGCCTGGTCCTGGTGCCCAAGAGCCGCAATGTCGAACCCGACGTGCTGCTGGAGCAGCTGTTCCGCAACTCCGACCTCGAGGTGCGCATCCCGCTCAACCTCAATGTGCTGCAGGCCGACAACACGCCCAAGGTGATGACCTTGAAGGAGGCGCTGCAGGCCTTCCTCGACCATCGCCAGGTCGTCCTCCAGCGCCGCTCCAGCTATCGCCTGGCCAAGATCGCCGACCGGCTGGAGGTCCTGGAGGCCTATCTGGTCGCCTACCTCAACATCGACGAGGTGATCCGCATCATCCGCTTCGAGGACCATCCTAAGCAGGAGCTGATCCAGCGCTTCGATCTGACCGATGCGCAGGCGGAATCGATCCTCAACATGCGCCTGCGCGCCCTGCACAAGCTGGAAGAGATCGAGATCAAGAAAGAGCAGGACGCCTTGCTGGTCGAGCAGGAGGGCCTGCAGCTGCTGCTGGAAGAACCCAAACGGCAGTGGAAGACCATCGGCAAGGAGATCCGCGAGATCGCCAAGAGCTTTGGCCCCGACACGGTCCTCGGCCGGCGACGCACCGAGGTTGCCGACCCGCCCGATCCCGTCGTGGTGCCGCTGGAGGCGGTGATGGAGCGCGAGCCGGTGACCGTGCTCTGCTCCGACAAGGGCTGGATCCGTGCCGCCAAGGGCCATCTGGATGCCACCCAGATCGCCGAGGCGCGCTACAAGGAGGGGGACCGCGGCCGCATCGCCTTCCACGCCATGACCACCGACCGCCTGCTGCTGGCTGCCACCAATGGGCGGGTCTTCAGCCTGGGGGTCGATCGCCTGCCGGGTGGGCGCGGCTTCGGTGAGCCGCTGCGCCTGCTGGTCGAGATGCCCAACGATGCCGATATGGTCACCCTCTTCGTGCACCAGCCGGACGCGAAACTGCTGCTGGCCTCCAGCAGCGGCTATGGCTTTCAGGTCGCGGAGGCCTCTCTGGTGGCGCAGACCAAGAACGGCAAGCAGGTGATGAACGTCAGCGGCATGGACGAGTTGGCCGTGGTCTGGCGCGTCGGCCCGGAGGACGATTCGGTTGCCGTCATCGGCGACAACCGCCGTCTGCTGATCTTCCCGCTCTCCGAGCTGCCGGAGATGACCCGCGGCCGCGGCGTCATCCTGCAGCGCTACAAGGACGGCGGCCTCTCCGACATCAAGACCTTCCGTATGGAAGAGGGCCTGACCTGGGCAGCCGGTGCCGAGCGCACCCGCCGCGAACAGCGCCTCACCGACTGGATCGGCAAGCGCGCGCAGGCCGGCCGCCTGCCGCCGACCGGCTTCCCGCGCTCGGGGAAATTTGGGTAGGGGGCGCTTCCAGCGCCTTTGTCGACTGCTTCCGGAAACCCCTAAATCGGGTCGTCGACGAAGGAGGGTCGTTTGCTTTCGCTTGCCTTGCTTTCCGCCGGCTTGCTGGTCTCGTGGACCTCGACGCCCAGCGACTGGCAGAGCTGGCGCAGGCGGGGTGAGGGCAGGCTGTCGGTGAAGAAGGCGGTGAGCTGGCGGAAGTGGCCGATGCGGACCGGGGCGCTGCGGCCGAGTTTGCTCTGGTCGGAGACCAGATAGGCCTGGCGGGCGTTCTCGAGCAAGGCGTGCGAGACGCGAACCTCGCGGTAGTCGTAATCCAGAAGCGCGCCGTCTTCGTCGATGGCCGAGGCGCCGATGACGGCGAAGTCGACCTTGAACTGCTTGACGAAGTCGGCCGTCGCCTCGCCGACCAGCGCGCCGTCGCTGCGCCGGACCATGCCGCCGGCCACGATCACCTCGCAGCCGCTGCTGGGCATCAGGATGCTGGCGACGTTCAGGTTGTTGGTGATCACCAGCAGACCTTGATGATGCACCAGCGCGCGCGCCACCGCCTCGGTGGTGGTGCCGATGTTCATGAAGAGCGAGCAGTTGTTCGGGATCTCGGCCGCACAGCTCTGCCCGATCGCGTCCTTCTCGTCGGCCAAGAGTGCGCGCCTTGCGTCATAGGCCAGGTTCTCGGTCGCGGTGGCGAGCACCGCGCCGCCGTGGACGCGCGACAGCAGGCCCTGTTCGCAAAGCTCGTTCAGATCGCGGCGAACGGTTTGTTGGGAAAGGCTGAAGCGTTGTGCCAACTCATCGACCAGAACGCGGCCTTGGCTGCGAGCGAGATCCACGATCTCCTGCTGGCGAAAGGCGAGTGGCATGACCCCTTTACTCCTTGTCGTCCGGGCACACAGGACGGTCATGTCGAAACGCGACCCTCAAGCACCAGTGTTCGACTGCTTTTGGACTCTGTCAAGGGATGGTCGAATTTGCGTGAGTTATGGATGTTTATGAGCGCTTTCGGGCGATATGAGTTTCTGGCATCGAAATGCGCAAAAAGCGCGCAGATACGAACGGGGACTTGACAAGATCGAAGAAAAGCGAAAACCTCAAGGGATAAGCCAGAAGTAAGAGCGACGGGTCTTTCGGCACCGACGCCACTTCGTGCAAAGGGTTTCGGGAGGAGAGCAGCGCATGACCGCTGCAGATGTCTATGACATCGCCATCATCGGCGGCGGCATCAACGGCTGTGGCATCGCACGCGATGCGGCCGGTCGCGGTCTTTCGGTGTTTATTTGCGAACAGGGCGACCTGGCCCAAGCCACCTCCTCGGCCAGCACCAAGCTGATCCACGGCGGGCTGCGCTATCTGGAGTATTACGAGTTCCGCCTGGTGCGCGAAGCCTTGAAGGAGCGCGAGGTGCTGCTGCGCGCCGCCCCGCACATCATCTGGCCGCTGCGCTTCGTGTTGCCGCATCACAAGGGCTTGCGGCCCACCTGGCTGCTGCGTCTCGGCCTCTTCGTCTACGATCACCTGGGCGGACGCAAGCTGCTGCCGCCGGCCAAGCGCTTGAACCTGCGCCGCGATCCGGCCGGTGCGGCCCTGCAAGACAGCTACACGGTGGGCTTCGAATACTCCGACTGCTGGGTGCAGGACGCCCGCATGGTGGTGCTGAACGCGCGCGATGCCAAAGCGCATGGCGCCGAGGTCGTGACCCACAGCCGCTGCGTCTCGGCCGAGCGTGGCGCGGACCACTGGCTGGTAACGGTCGAGGACCTGGAACAGGGGCGTCGCTATCAGATCAGGGCGCGCGGCCTGATCAATGCGGCCGGCCCCTGGGTCGAAGAGGTGATACGCCAGCGCCTGCGGGCCAATTCCTCGGACAAGGTGCGCATGGTCCGCGGCAGCCACATCGTGACCAAGCGCATATTCGATCACGATCGCGCCTATATCTTCCAGAACACGGACAATCGCATCTGCTTTGCCATCCCCTACGAGGAAGACTTCACCCTGATCGGCACCACCGACCAGGACCATCAGGGCGAGCCCGGCAAGGCGGTCTGCAGCGACGAAGAGATCGACTACCTCTGCCGGTCGGTCAGCGAATACTTCAAGACGCCGGTGACTCCCGACCAGGTGGTCTGGACCTATTCCGGCGTGCGCCCGCTCTATGACGACGGTGCGGAGAAGGCGCAGTCGGCGACCCGTGATTATGTCTTGAAGCTGGACGAGCGCGACGGCGCCCTGCCGCTGCTGAACGTCTTCGGTGGCAAGATCACCACCTATCGCAAGCTGGCCGAGGCCGCCTTGGCCAAGCTCGCCCCCTTCTACCCGCAGATGACCGGTCCCTGGACCGCCAGCGGCGGCCTGCCCGGCGGCGACTTCGCGCCCGGCGATGCCGCAGCACTGGAGCGCAAGCTGGCGGAAGACTACCCCTACCTTGGCGGCAAGACCTGTCGCCGCCTTATTCGTGCCTATGGCACCGACTGTTGGGTTATGCTGGGCGATGCGGACAGCTTGGCGGCCTTGGGGAGACACTTTGGCGCCGACCTCTACGAGGCCGAGCTGCAGTACTTGATGGAAAAAGAGTGGGCCCGCGATGCAGCCGATGTCTTGTGGCGGCGCTCGAAACTGGGTCTTCGGCTTACGGCTGACCAGGTCAGCGCGCTGGACGACTGGATGCGGGCCAATCGCCCGGTCCGAGCGGCCGCCTAGGCGCCGGAGGAGGGGAGATGACCTTACGCTTGGACCAGGTCGCCAAGGTGGTGGATGGGGTGACCCATATCCACCCGACCAGCCTGACCCTGGAGCGGGGCAGCCTGAACGTGCTGCTGGGCCCCACGCTCTCCGGCAAGACCAGCTTGATGCGCTTGATGGCCGGACTGGATCGTCCGACCGACGGCAAGGTCTTCTGGGAGGGCAGCGACGTCACCGGCAAGCGGGTGCAGGATCGCCGGGTCGCCATGGTCTATCAGCAGTTCATCAACTACCCGACCCTGACGGTCTTCGAGAACATCGCCTCCCCCTTGCGCCTGCAAGGCATCCCGCGCCGCGAGATCAAGGCCAAGGTCGAGGCCGCGGCCGAGATCGTGAAGCTGACCCCGATGCTTCAGCGCAAGCCGCTGGAGCTGTCTGGCGGCCAGCAGCAGCGCACGGCTCTCGCGCGCGCCCTGGTGAAGGGGGCAGAGCTGATCCTGCTGGACGAGCCGCTGGCGAACCTGGACTACAAGCTGCGCGAAGAGCTGCGCGAAGAAATCCCGCGTATCTTCAAGGAGGCCGGCGCGATCTTCGTCTATGCGACCACCGAACCGCACGAGGCCCTGCTGTTGGGCGGCAACACCGCAACCCTGTGGGAGGGGCGGGTGACCCAGTTCGGCCTGACACCGATCGTCTACCGCAAGCCGCAGGACGCGACCACGGCCAGCATCTTCTCCGATCCGCCGATGAACTTTCTCGAGCTCGCCAAGAGCGGCGGGAAGGTCAGCTTTCCGG
Organism: Kiloniellales bacterium; assembly: GCA_040219175.1. Taxonomy (GTDB): domain Bacteria; phylum Pseudomonadota; class Alphaproteobacteria; order Kiloniellales; family JACOMY01; genus JACOMY01. Next base: position 5,438 of record JAVJSY010000054.1, on the reverse strand, counting down.
GCGGCCTCACGACGCTTGCCGATGGGGTCTTCGCCGGCTTGGCCGACGGGTCTTACCGGGCCGGATTTCGCGCCAACCACCTGCGGATCGAGCGGTCGAGCGCGGCTGCCCTGGGCTTCGAGGCCGGCGTCGCCATCACCGAGCTCACCGGTTCGGAGAGTTTCGTGCATCTGGATCATGGTGCCGATCGCTGGATCGCCTTGGTGCATGGTGCGCGCGCACCCGCAGTTGGCGAGAAGATCGAGGTCTTCGTCGATCCCAGCCACCTCTACCTCTTCCACCAAGACGGCCGGCTGGCGGCGACGGCTGCCTATGCGGCCGCGGCCTAAGGGGGAACAGGCATGGCACGCATCACCCTTTCCAACCTGGCGCACTCCTACCTGGAGAAGCCGAAGGCACCGGCCGACTATGCACTGAAGCGTATCGACCACGCCTGGGAGGACGGCAAGGCCTATGCTCTGCTGGGACCGTCCGGCTGCGGCAAGACCACCTTGCTGAACATCATCTCCGGCCTGCTGATTCCCTCCGAGGGCCGCGTGCTCTTCGGCGAGCAGGACGTGACCGATCTGGCGACCGAGCAGCGCAACATCGCCCAGGTCTTTCAGTTCCCGGTCGTCTACGACACCATGACGGTCTTCGACAATCTGGCCTTTCCCTTGCGCAACCGCGGGATCGACAAGGCGGCCATCGAGGCCCGGGTCAAGACCGTGGCGGAGATGCTGGATCTGACCGCCTCGCTGGGGCGCAAGGCGCGCGGGCTCACCGCCGACGCCAAGCAGAAGATCTCTCTGGGGCGCGGCATGGTGCGCGAGGACGTCGCCGCCATCCTCTTCGACGAGCCGCTGACGGTGATCGACCCGCAGCTGAAGTGGCAGCTGCGCACGCAGTTGAAGGCGCTGCACCGCGAGTTCCGTCACACCATGATCTATGTGACCCACGACCAGACCGAGGCACTGACCTTTGCCGACGAGGTGGTGGTGATGTACGAGGGCGAGGTTGTGCAGATCGGTGCGCCGGAAGACCTCTTCGAGCGCCCGCAGCATACCTTCGTCGGTTACTTCATCGGCTCGCCCGGCATGAATGTGCTGCCGGCCAGCGTCGACGGCAGTCAAGCCAAGCTGGGCGAGAGCCAGGTGGCGCTGGGCCGGCACTATGAGGCGGTCACGGGCGGTAAGGTCGAGATCGGTATACGCCCGGAATTCGTGACCCTGGCCGATGGCGGCGAGGGGCTGCCGGTCACCGTCAAGCGCATCGAAGACGTCGGTCGGCATCGCATCGTGCGCACCGACTATCGCGGCCAAGAGATCAACGTCATCGTCGGCGAGGGCGAGGCCTTGAGCGAGCAGATGACTCGCGTCCGCTTCGACCCTAACAACGTGAATGTCTATGCCGACGGCTGGCTCATCGAGGGGAGGGCCGGGTGATGGATAGACCCGTCAATCATCGTGCCTGGTTCATGGTCCTGCCGGTCGTGATCCTGGTCGCCTTCAGCGCCGTGATCCCGCTGATGACCGTGGTCAACTACTCGATCCAGGACACCTTCGGGAACAACCAGTTCTTCTGGGCGGGGCTGGAGTGGTTCGAGCAGATCCTCTCCTCCGAGCGCTTCCACGACGCGCTCATGCGCCAGTTCCTCTTCTCCTTCATCATCCTGGCGATCGAGGTGCCGCTTGGCATCATCGTCGCTCTCTGCATGCCCAAGAAGGGCTGGACCGTCTCGCTCTGCCTGGTGCTGATGGCCTTGCCGCTGCTGATCCCCTGGAACGTGGTCGGCACCATCTGGCAGATCTTCGGCCGGGTCGACATCGGTCTTCTGGGGGCGGCGCTGAATGCCTTGGGGATCGAGTACAACTATACTCAAAACTGGCTGGATGCCTGGGTCACCGTCGTGGTGATGGATGTCTGGCACTGGACCTCGCTGGTGGCGCTGCTGTGCTACGCCGGTCTGGTTTCCATTCCCGATGCCTACTATCAGGCCGCCCGCATCGACGGCGCCAGCCGCTGGAAGGTCTTCCGCTACATCGAGCTGCCGAAGATGAACCGCGTGCTGCTGATCGCCATTCTGCTGCGCTTCATGGACAGCTTCATGATCTATACAGAGCCCTTCGTGGTGACCGGCGGCGGTCCCGGCAACAGCACCACCTTCCTCTCCATCGACCTGGTGAAGATGGCGATCGGGCAATTCGATCTGGGACCGGCCGCGGCCTTCTCGCTGGTCTACTTCCTGATCATCCTGCTGCTTTCCTGGGTCTTCTATACGGTCATGACCAATGTCGGGGTCGACCAGCCGCGCGGGGAGAAAGGATCATGAGCAAGCGCTCCGGATTCCGCATCACCCGCTCCGGGCTGATCATGACGGCCTATCTGGTCTTCCTGCTGCTGCCGATCTATTGGCTGCTGAACATGAGCCTGAAGTCGAACGAAGAGATCCTCTCGTCCTTCACGCTCTTCCCGGCGGACCTGACCTTGCAGAACTACAAGGTGATCTTCACCGATCCCTCCTGGTACTCGGGCTACATCAACTCGATCATCTACGTGGTGATGAACACGGTGATCTCGGTCTCCGTGGCCTTGCCGGCGGCCTATGCCTTCTCGCGCTATCGTTTTCTCGGCGACAAGCACCTCTTCTTCTGGCTTCTGACCAACCGCATGGCGCCGGCCGCGGTCTTCGCACTGCCGTTCTTCCAGCTCTATTCCTCGATCGGGCTCTTCGACACGCATATCGCCGTCGCGCTTGCGCACTGCCTCTTCAACGTGCCGCTGGCGGTCTGGATCCTCGAGGGCTTCATGTCGGGTGTGCCGAAGGAGATCGACGAGACCGCCTACATCGACGGCTATTCCTGGCCGCGCTTCTTCGTGCGCATCTTCATGCCGCTGATCGCCAGCGGTATCGGCGTGGCCGCCTTCTTCTGCTTCATGTTCTCTTGGGTGGAGTTGCTGCTGGCGCGCACCTTGACCAGCGTCGACGCCAAGCCGATCGCGGCCACCATGACCCGAACGGTCTCGGCCTCGGGCATGGATTGGGGCGTGCTTGCCGCGGCTGGCACACTCACCATCATCCCGGGGGCTTTGGTGATCTGGTTCGTGCGCAACTACATCGCCAAGGGCTTTGCCCTGGGCCGGGTATAGGAGGGACGCCGCGATGGACCTCGACTGGATGGCCTGGACCTGGCCGACCGCCACCTTCTTCCTGGCGATTTTCGTGATCCTGGTGACCATGACGATCTGGACGATCCTGTCCCCGCAGGCGCCGCGCGTCGGCATCCTGCGCTTTGCCACCACGCCCGGCGACCGGCTCTTCGTGTCGCTTCTGGGCACTGCCTTCATCTGTCTGGCCTGGTTGCTGGCCTTCGGGCCGCCGCTCTGGGGCGGACTTGCCGTTTCACTCGTCTATGCCGCTGCGGTCTTCCGCTGGGTGTGACGTCTGAGAGCCTGCTTGAGAGCGTTGAGCAGGTGTTCGTGCCAAAAAACGTTCAGAAACTCTAGGGAGGGTTCTAGTATGCTTCGACTACGTGCCATGGCAACGGCTTCCGCCGTCGCGCTGATGGTCGGCCTCGGTGGGCCGGCGGTCGCCGACATGGAGGCGGCCAAGAAGTGGGTCGACGACGAATTCCAACCTTCGACCCTGTCGAAGGAAGACCAGATGAAGGAGATGGAGTGGTTCATCAAGGCCGCCGAACCCTTCAAGGGTATGGAGATCAACGTCGTCTCCGAGACCATCACCACGCATGAGTACGAATCCAAGACGCTGGCCAAGGCCTTCGAGGAAATCACCGGCATCAAGGTGAACCACGACCTGATCGGCGAGGGCGACGTTGTCGAGAAGCTGCAGACGCAGATGCAGTCGGGCCGCAACATCTATGACGGCTACATCAACGATTCCGACCTGATCGGTACCCACTTCCGCTATCAGCAGATCGTGCCGCTGTCGGACTACATGGGCAACGAGGGCCAAGCTGTCACCAATCCCTATCTGGATATTGGCGACTTCATCGGCATTTCCTTCACCACCGGCCCGGACGACAAGATCTACCAGTTGCCGGACCAGCAGTTCGCGAATCTCTATTGGTTCCGTTATGACTGGTTCACCGATCCGGACATCAAGGCCAAGTTCAAAGCGAAGTACGGCTATGAGCTGGGCGTTCCGGTCAACTGGTCGGCTTACGAGGACATTGCCGAGTTCTTCACCAAGGACGTCGGCCAGATGGACGGCGAGACCATTTATGGTCACATGGACTACGGCAAGAAGGATCCCTCGCTGGGATGGCGCTTCACCGACGCTTGGCTCTCCATGGCCGGCGCCGGCGACAAGGGCATCCCGAACGGCCTGCCGGTCGACGAGTGGGGCATCCGTGTCGATGGCTGCCGTCCGGTCGGCTCTTCGGTCGAGCGTGGCGGTGCCACCAACGGCCCGGCCGCCGTCTACTCCGTCACCAAGTACATCGACTGGCTCAAGGCCTACGCCCCGCCGGCCGCTGCCGGTATGGTCTTCGGTGAGGCCGGTCCGGTCCCCGCCCAGGGCCAGATCGCCCAGCAGATCTTCTGGTACACCGCGTTTACCGCCGACATGGTGAAGCCCGGTCTGCCGGTCGTGAACGAGGACGGCACGCCGAAGTGGCGTATGGCCCCCTCGCCGCGTGGCGCCTACTGGGAAGAGGGCATGAAGCTTGGCTATCAGGACGCCGGCTCCTGGACCCTGATGAAGTCCACGCCCGAGGATCGTCGCAAGGCGGCCTGGCTCTACGCCCAGTTCACCGTCTCCAAGACGGTCTCGCTGAAGAAGAGCCACGTCGGGCTCACCTTCGTGCGCGAGAGCGACATCTGGGATCCCTCCTTCACCGAGCGTGCGCCCAAGCTGGGCGGTCTGATCGAGTTCTATCGCTCGCCGGCCCGTCTGCAGTGGACCCCGACCGGCACCAATGTTCCCGACTACCCGAAGCTGGCTCAGCTCTGGTGGCAGAACATCGGCGATGCCTCCTCGGGCGCCAAGAGCCCGCAAGAGGCGATGAACGCGCTGGCCGAGGCTCAGGACAAGGTGATGGAGCGCTTGGAGCGTGCCGGTGTGCAGGGTGACTGCGGACCGAAGCTCAACGAGAAGCGTGACGCCAGCTACTGGCTGGACCTGCCGGGTGCGCCCAAGGCCAAGCTCGCCAACGAGAAGCCAACTCCGGTCACGATCGACTACGACGAGCTGCTGAAGACTTGGGAGGCCTCTGCCAAGGACAACTAAGACCTAGTGGTGCAACCCAGAGGGATGGTTCCCATCCCTCTGGATAAGTTGCCCCACCAGATCAACACGTTAGTGGGCCGATTCACCGAACGCTTGGGATCCAAGCGTTCGGATCGGACCACTCTCATGATCGCCTTTTCAAGATGCAGGCGCGTTAATCTGTGGCTTCCGAGGAAGCTATCGGTTTCAAGCCTTAACGGGCAAGGCA
>JAVJSY010000053.1:0-52472 GCA_040219175.1 Kiloniellales bacterium | reverse complement strand
GGCGGCTCGGGCGCGGACACGGCCGCCGGCGGTGCAGGCGACGACACTTTCATCGTCGACAGTGTGGACGATGTCGTGCTGGAGACGGCAGCGGGCGGGGTCGATACGGTCCTGTCGAACGCCGTCGACTTCACGCTGACCGGCGGTGCGGAGGGCTTCATCGAGGTGGTCGAGGCGCGCACCGCTGGGGCGCGGCTGGACGGCAACGCGCACGACAACACGCTACTTGGCGGCAGCCTATCCAACGGGCTTGCCGGCCGTGACGGCAACGATGTTCTGGATGGCGGCAGCGGCCGCGATGTCATGACCGGTGGCGGTGGCGATGACACCTTCGTGGTCGACACCGCGACCGACCGGGTGCGCGATGGCTCTGCTCAGGGCGTGGATTTGGTCCTGGCTTCCTCCGACTTCACCCTGCCGGACGGTTCTGCCTTCGCGATCGTCGAGAACCTGTGCCTGCTCGATGACAGCGGTGCGCTCGACGGGCGCGGCAACAGTCAGGACAACACGATAGAGGGCAATACTGGCGACAATCTGCTGGAGGGTCTCTCCGGCGCGGATTCCTTGCGCGCCTTCCGCGGCGACGACCGGCTGGACGGCGGCTCGGGCGCGGACATCATGCGGGGCGACCAGGGCCAGGACACCTTGCAACTGGGCATCGACGACATCGCCTTCGGGGGTGCGGGCAACGACAGCTTCGTGATCAGCGATGCGGCGATGAACTCCGGCAGTCAGGTGATCCGCGACTTCGACGGCATCTTCCTGAACTCGGGCGCCGACAAGGATCTGCTGGTCTTCGCCACCGGGCTCGAGACCGGGGTCTTCTCCTACATCGGCGGGAACGCCTTCAGCGGCGGCGGCAACTCCGAAGCGCGCTTTGCCGGCGGCAATCGGGTGCGCATCGACCAGGACGGCGACGGCGACTCCGACATCCTGATCCGCATGAACGGCCTCTCGCAGTCTGGACAGATCACCGCCGGCGATTTCCTGTGGCTGTAGCGGGGAGCGCGTGACGCGGCGGGTATGCGTTCAGAAAAATCGTAGGAACCTACTTGCCGATCGCGTTCCGCTGCCCCAGGGCGGCAGAGGGTCGCTTGCCATCGAAAACAATGGCTTGTCAGCTAGCGTATGACAGGCCCTCCCCCCATTTCTGAGGCTCGCCCAAACACACGAGGAAGAGGAGCCGAGCCTCATGTCTGCCCGCAATCTGCCTTACCTGGTTGGCGCCTTCATGCTGATCCCGCTGGTGCTTTGGATGGGCCTTTGGGCCTTTGTCCTGCCGGGTCCGAATCATGGCACCGAGCTTCCCTTGGCGGTCGCTCTTGGCGTCGTCTCTTTGCCGCTGGTCGCCTGGTTCTACCTGGCCAGCCTCAGCATGCTGGCCAACAGCATCGAGAATGCGAACGCCTATGGGGAGGCACGCCACCCGCTGGTTCGAAAGCTGGTGGCAAGTCTGCCGGCCGCAGCCCTGCTGCTGGGCGCGCTCAGCCTTCCTGTCTTGGCCTTGGCCGGGGAGCCTTTGTATCTGACACCGGTGCCGTTGCTCGTTGCTGCAGCGATCGCCTGGGCAATCCCTAAGGGCGAAGCGGCGCGTCTCTTGGACCAGCGCTCAGCCAACGGCGAGCGGGTTGAGATGCTCCCGGTCATAACGGCAAGTGCGAAACAGGGCTTCGCGGTCGCCGGCCGTCTGCTGTTCCGTCTGCCGGTTCTGGGCCCCTGGCTGCGCGAAGGCCTGGCCGGCAGCAATCGTGACAAGGGCTATTTTGCGCTGACCTTGCTGCTGGGCGCTGTGCTGGCCGTCATGATCTTCGGCTATCCGGCATTGATCGCCTCTGCGCTGACCGCCACCCTGCTGGCTTTCGTTTTCATCACCTTCACGATCTTGGGTTAGACCAGGACCGCAGGCAGCGCTTGCGATCAGGGATCATCCGGTCGCTCGTCTGGCCAACTGCACTGGAAAAAATGGCGCCGTATCAGAACGATACGGCGCCATCTCTAATGTCAGACCGGAGAGGAGATAAGCCGTCAGGCGCTGACCTTGAAGGCTTCCGGTGCGGTCCTCTGGCGCTTGTCCAAGAGGTTGTTCAGCGCATTGACGTAGGCGCGGACCGAGGCCACCAAGGTGTCATGATCGGCACCGCGGCCGTTCACCGTCTTGCCGTTCTCTTCCAAGCGCACGGTCACCTGGGCCTGCGCATCGGTTCCGCCGGTCACGGCATGCACCTGGTAGAGCTGCAGCTTGGCGTCGTGCGGAAAGATCTGGCGAACGCAGTTGAACGCGGCATCGACCGGTCCGTTGCCGCGCGATTCGGCTTCCCTCGTACGACCGTCCACCTCTAGCTTCAGCACGCAGTTCTGCGGGCCCGAAGTGCCGCAGACCACATGCATGGCATTGAAGCGGATGCGATCGCTACCGCCCAGCAGACTGTCGTCGATCAAGGCCACGATGTCCTCGTCGAAAACGTCCTTCTTGGCGTCCGCCAGATCCTTGAAGCGGGTGAAGGCGTCGTTCATCTGGTTGTCGCCCAGGGTGATTCCCAGCTCTTCCAGCTTGGCCTTGAAGGCATGGCGCCCGGAGTGCTTGCCCATGACCAGGTTGGTCTTGGCGAGCCCAACCGATTCCGGCGTCATGATCTCGTAGGTCTGCGCGTTCTTCAGCATGCCGTCCTGGTGGATACCGCTTTCGTGCGCGAAGGCATTGGCGCCGACGATGGCCTTGTTGGGTTGCACCGAAAAGCCGGTGATGGAGGAGAGCAGCCGCGAGGACTTGGTGATGTTGGTGGTCTCGACCCTGGTCCAGGGCGGCATCACGTCGGCGCGGGTGCGCAAGGCCATGACGATCTCTTCCAAGGCGGCATTGCCGGCGCGCTCGCCGATGCCGTTGATGGTGCATTCCACCTGGCGTGCACCGGCGTTGATGGCGGCCAGCGAGTTGGCCACCCCCAAGCCCAGATCGTTGTGGCAATGGGTCGAGATCCTGGCCTTGTCTATGTTCGGCACCCGCTCGCGCATGGCCGTGATCATCTGGAAGTACTCTTCCGGCACGGTGTAGCCGACCGTGTCGGGGATGTTCACGGTGGAGGCACCGGCATTGATCGCCGCCTCGACACAGCGGCACAGGAAATCGAAGTCGGTGCGCGTCCCGTCCTCGCAAGACCACTCGACGTCCGCGCAGAGGTTGCGGGCGTAGGTCACGCTCTCGATCACGGCCTGATAGACCTGCTCCGGCTCCATCTGCAGCTTGTGCTTCATGTGCAAGGGGCTGGTGGAGATGAAGGTATGGATGCGCGGGTTCTTGGCAGCCTTCAGCGCCTCCCAGGCACGATCGATGTCCTTGCGCGTCGCGCGCGCCAAGCCCGCGACCTGGCACTCGGTGATGCGCTCGGAGACGGCACGCACCGCCTCGAAATCCCCGTTGGACGCGATCGGAAAGCCAGCCTCGATCACATCGACGCCCAGTTCCTCCAGCGCATCGGCCACCTGGATCTTCTCGTCCAGGTTCATCGAGCAGCCGGGCGCCTGCTCGCCGTCGCGCAAGGTTGTGTCAAAGATGATGACGCGGTCGGCTTCGCTGCGCGTCTTCTGTTCGGTCTCACTGGTCATTGTTTTGGTCCTCGTTCCGGGCCGGCAGCGTCACGCCTGCTCGGCCGATCATCGCTAAACGCTGAAAAAAGTCGTGGTTTGTCGGATGACCCCCTGCCCGCTTGCCGACAGACGTCGGCGGTAGCGTTCAGGGGCAGATAAGAAGAAGGAGGAGACCGCCGAGGCCAAGGGCCTCGGGACGCAGCAGAGCCGCGGCCGAATCGGCCGTCGAACGCTCAATGCTGGTCACAGTCTGGCTCATACACTCCCTGCCCGCTGGTTGCGGTCGTGACGGGATAGGTAAGCCAGTCGGAGGAGGAAGACAAGTCGGGAATTCTATCCGGCGACCAAAATGAAGACGTCAGTGCAAACTCGGAGATGCAGCAAGGGAATAGCTGTGTCCCGAACCTTCGCAATCGGCGCGCCAAGCGACTAGGCTCGGCAGTTGCGTGTCGAAGCGGCTGTCGGGCAAAGGAGATCTCAAAGCATGGGCAAGAAGATTGGCGAAGCTTTCCAAGGCAAGATCGGTCGCACCGTTGCGGAGTCCGAGCCCTGGTGGCCGGAGATCGAGGTCCCGCCGTCCGGTACGCCGAACGTCGTCGTGATCCTGCTGGACGACACCGGGATCGCGCACCTGGGGTGTTTCGGCTCGCCCATCGATACGCCCAACTTCGATCGTCTCGCCTCTGCCGGCCTGCGCTTTGCGAACTTTCACACGACGGCGCTTTGCTCACCCTCGCGGGCCTGCCTGCTCACCGGTCGTAACCACCATGCGGTCGGCATGCGTGCGATTGCCAACTTCGACACAGGCTATCCCAACATGCGCGGCCGCATCACGCCCTCGGCGGCAACCTTGGCAGAGATGCTGTCGCCCCGCGGCTGGTCGACCTTCTGTGTGGGCAAGTGGCATCTGGCACCGCCGCACGAAGCCTCGGCAGCCGGACCCTTCCATAACTGGCCGCTGCAAAAGGGTTTCGATCGCTTCTACGGCTTCCTGATGGGCGAGACCGATCACTTCCACCCCGACCTCTTCGCCGACCACCACCCGATCGATCCGCCGGCGCCGCCGGAAGAGGGCTATCACCTCAGCGAAGATCTGGTCGATCAGGCCATTGCGATGGTCCGGAACCAGCAGTCGCTGGTGCCCGAGAAGCCCTTCTTCCTCTACCTGCCCTTCGGCGCGACCCACGCCCCGCACCAGGCTCCGGACGCTTACCTGCAGAAGTATCGCGGCGCCTTCGACGAGGGATGGGACGTCTGGCGCGCGCGGGTGCACCGGCGTCAGATTGAACTGGGCATCATTCCCGAGGCGACCGAGCTGGCGCCGCGAAACCCGGGCGTGAAGCCCTGGGAGGACCTGTCCGATCTGGAGCAGCGCTTCGCCTGCCGGCTGCAGGAGGCCTTTGCCGCCTTCCTGGAACACACCGACGCTCAGGTCGGGCGGCTGCTCGACGCGCTGGAGACCCTGGGGATTGCCGACGACACTTTGACCTTCGCGCTCAGCGACAACGGGGCCTCGCAGGAAGGCAACGATACCGGCGTCTTCGACGAGTTCCGCTACTTCAACGGCCTGACGGAAGACATGAACAGCGTCGCCGGCCGGATCGACGACATCGGAACCCGACGCAGTCACTCCAACTATCCCTGGGGCTGGGCGCAGGTCGGCAACACGCCTGCCAAGCGCTACAAGCAGAACACCCACGGCGGCGGGGTGCGCGATCCGCTCATCGTCTCCTGGCCCGGCGGCATCGAGCAGTCGACCCGCGGTCAGATCAGGCACCAGTTTCACCACATCACCGACATCGTCCCGACGATCCTCGAGGTCTGCGGCTATGACGCGCCGACCTCCGTCAAGGGCATCGAGCAGCAAGCGATCGACGGCACGAGCTTGGCCTACGCCTTCGCGCCCGAAGCGGCCGACGTCAGCAAGGTTCCAAGCCGTAAGAAGACGCAGTACTTCGAGATGCTGGGAAACCGGGGTATCTGGTCGGAGGGCTGGAAAGCGGTCACCTATCACAGACCGGGAAGCGCGCTCGAGGATGACGAGTGGGAGCTCTATCATCTCGAACAGGACTATTCCGAATGCCGAAACCTGGCCAAGACAGAGCCCGACAAGCTGGCGGAACTGATCCAGCTCTTCTGGTCGGAGGCCGAAAGACACGGCGTCCTGCCCATCGATCCGGGTGACTGGCGCCAGATGTTTGCGGTCAATCCGATCCCGGGAGCACCGCGGAACCGCGAGCGCTTCGTCTACCACCCGCCGCTCCATCGGGTCGAGATGGAGGCCGCGCCGCGCTGGGGCGCGCATTCCTGGCGGATACGTGCCCACATCGACCGCGGTCGGGCCGGCGCGGACGGGGTCCTGCTGGCCGCGGGATCGGTGAACAATGGCCTGGTGATCTACATAGACGACGGCCATCTCGTCTATGAACACAACTACTTCACCGAGCACACGATCCTGCGCGCGCCAGCGCCGCTCCCTGCGGGCAAGCTCACGGTCGGCGTCGATCAGGACTGCATAAAGGACGGGCCGGCGACAACGCGGCTCTGGGTCGGCGACAGTCAGGTCGCCGAAGGCAGCGTTGCCAAGTTGTCGGCGATGATCAGCTCCATCGGGATGACCATCGGGTCGAACCCGACCGGCATCAGCGAAGCCTATAAGGCACCCTTCGCGTTTCAGGGAGAGATCGAACGCGTCGAGGTCGAGACCAGTCCGTCTCTGGAGCCCGAAGACGAGGCCGCGCTGGCCATTCTCACGGCACTGGGAACCCAGTGAGAGGTACCCCGGCCATCCGACAGCTATCGGAGCCGGGGTCCCATCAGTTTCGAGTGACTGGTCCTAGTTCTTCTCTTTGTCGACCAGCTTGTTGGCCGCGATCCACGGCATCATGCCGCGCAGACGCTCGCCGACCTCTTCGATGGGGTGCTCGGCGCTGCGCCGACGCATGGCCTTGAAGGAGGGCGTGCCGGCCTTGTTTTCCAGGACCCAATCGCGGGTAAAGCGGCCGGACTGGATGTCGTCGAGCACGCGCTTCATCTCGGCCTTGGTCTCGTCGGTGACGATCCGCGGGCCGCGCGTGTAGTCGCCGAACTCTGCCGTGTTGGAGATCGAATAGCGCATGTTGGCAAGGCCGCCCTCGTAGATCAGATCCACGATCAGCTTCACCTCGTGCAGGCACTCGAAATAGGCCATCTCCGGCGCATAGCCAGCGTCGACCAGGGTCTCGTAGCCGGCCTGGATCAGCGCGGTCAGACCGCCGCAAAGCACCACCTGCTCGCCGAAGAGGTCGGTCTCGCACTCTTCCTTGAAGCTGGTCTCGATGATGCCGGCGCGGCCGCCGCCGATCGCCGAGGCGTAGGAGAGGCCCAGCTCTTGCGCAGTGCCGCTGGCATTCTGTTCGACTGCGATAAGGCAGGGCACGCCGCCACCGCGCAGGTCCTCGATGCGCACCGTGTGGCCGGGGCCCTTGGGGGCCACCATGAAGACGTCCAGGTCCTTGCGGGCCTCGATCAGGTTGAAGTGGACGTTAAGCCCGTGGGCGAAGGCGATGGCCGCGCCCTCTTTCATGTTGCCGGCCATGTCGTCGCGATAGATGTCGGCCTGCAGCTCGTCCGGGGTCAGCATCATGACGACGTCGGCCCAGGCGGCAGCCTCGGCCGGGGTCATGACGGTGAAACCGGCACCCTCGGCCTTCTTGCGCGTGGCAGAGCCGGCGCGCAGCGCGATGCGCACGTCCGTGACGCCGGAATCGCGCAGGTTCATGGCGTGGGCGTGGCCCTGGCTGCCGTAGCCAACGATGACCACCTTCTTGCCCTTAATCAGATTCACATCGGCGTCGCGGTCGTAATAGACGCGCATGGCGATTCCCCTTCGGTTTCAGTGCTGTCTTGTGACGTGAAGCCGCGTTCTTAGAGGCCCCAAGCCGATAATTGCAAGTCCTTGCCGCGCCGATCAGCCTTGCACGCTGCTAAGAGCGGCTCGCGCGACATTCGGAATCTTGCCCGCCAGCTTTCCACCGCAAACCGTTTCGGCTAGTGTTCCTCAATGATTTCAGCTCTTTCGCGCAGGATTGGGATTTACCGAACCAGGTGCTCGGTCGATCAAGGCCCGGACGCTCGACGATGAGCGCCAAGCTGGCCATGGGTGGCTATCGGCCCGGCGCCTTGGCGCAGATCGTGAAGCTGCATATGGACTACTACGCCCCGGTCTGGGGTTTCGGGCAGGCCTTCGAGGTCAAGGTCGCCGGGGAGCTTGCGGCCTTTCTCGAGCGCAGGGACCCGGCGAGAGACTTCTTTCGCTGCGCCTACCGCGACGAAGCCCTCCTGGCCTCGATCACCATCGACGGCATGGACGCGGCCAAGGAGGGAGCCCACTTGCGCTGGTTCATCGTCTCGGCGGCAGCCAGGGGCGAGGGTCTGGGACAGGATCTGATGAAGGAGGCGATGGCATTCTGCCGGGACCAAGGCTATGCCAAGGTCTATCTCACTACCTTCGCCGGGCTCGACGCGGCCCGTCACCTTTACGAAACGCATGGCTTTCGGCTGGTGAGCGAAAGCGAAGTCGACCAATGGAAGGGCGGTGTCCGCGAGCAGCGCTTCGAGGCCCGTCTCTAGACCAGCCAGCGGGCATGATTGTCGATGCGGGCATCCGTCAGGCGGCCGAGACGATCACCAAACAAGCCACCGCCCTCAAGCCCGCCGACGAAGAGCCGCTCCCGATTGGCTGCCAATGCGAAAGCCTCGCCAGCGTCGTGCGCCTCAAGGAAGCTGCCATCGCGTCCTGACCAGAACAGCAGGCGCTGCGCGCGGGGAAAGCTAACGGCGACACGCTCGCCGAAGCAGGCGATCGAGGCACCATAGCCTTCCAGCGCGCGCCATTGCGCTTGCGGCTCGTCGGCGAAGACCAGACCCTGCTCCGGGTCGAGCCAGCCGGCTAATGGAGCCGGCTGATAGCGCTGCCCCTCGAACTGGGCTGCAAACCAAGGCCGACCGCGCGGGTCGAGGGCGAGGTGACGAAGGGAGAGCTTCTGCCAGGTCTCCGGCGTCCTCGTGTCGGAAAGCTTCTGGCCGGTGCCTCGATCTAGGATCGTAAGCGAGGAGCGCATCTCCGACAAATTGAGCTTGGCCCGGCCATAATCCGGATGGGTCTCGATACCGCCATTGGCGACCAGCAGCCTGCCGTTCGGCAGCATGCAGAGGTCGTGCGGCCCCACGCCACAGCTCTCCAGCTCTCCTATCCGGCGGTAACTCGAGGCCACTTCGTAGACACCGATGCAGCCCCGCGCTGCCTCGAAATCATTCTCGCTGGCATAGAGCAGGGCACCATCCCGCGAGAAGCACCCGTGGCCGTAAAAATGCCGACCGGCAGCCGCCGTGATCCAGCGCATGCTCTCCGGCCGGTCGGGATCGAACAGCAAGCACCAATCCCCGGGGCGCCTGGCAAAGAGCACCGCCCGGCGCGCAACCGGATCCCAGGCAAAGCCATGCCCACGACCCGGTAGCGCTAGACGAAAGATCTCGTCCGCGCCTGTGTGTAGGACCAACTCCGGCGCACCCCGTTCCGGTCTGGTGCAGTAGGCCAGAACCGCAGGACTCCGCGCCGCCTCGGCACCCAGCGGCAAGGCAAGGCCGAGGGCAGCAAGCAGCAAGTATCGACGATCAATCGCCGTCATCAGCGGTGAAGAAGACCTTGAGGCCGAGCGCCGCCAAGACCTCCAGTCCGGCCAGGCGATGCAGCCCCTGCAGGTCCGCTTGCAGGGCCTGCACGCGAGAGCGCAGCAAAGGATCGGCTGCCGCCTCCCCCAGCGGTTCAGGCAGGGCCACGATTGCAAGCAAGGCCTTGGTGTAGGCCTGTTCCAACGCTGCGACTTCCGCCGGGCTCATCCCTTCTGTCATGCCAGCCGCCGTCTGTAGAGCGCGGAAGCCAAGCAGGTTCGCAGCCAGCGCCTCGTTGGTCATACCGCTTAAGGCATAGGCAGCACGCAGCGGCCTTGCGGTCTCCAAGTCGGCGCCCAAGGGGGCGGAAACCTTTCGCTGAATCATAGCCTCCAAACCGGTGGAAACGCGCCCCAGCAACAGGGTTACGGCCTCCTTGTGCGAGCGAACGAAGACATTGTCCGGTTCGGGATTGGCCAAGGCTTGCGGGAAAGGAGCACTTGGCGCCCATGCGCTCTGCAATGCGCCGGCGAGCCGCAACAGGTTGCCAGCAACCGCCTCCGTCAAGGCGCAGCGATAGTCGGCGCCGTCGCCTTCGAGCAGCGCGTCGAACCCCTTGCCATAGAGGAGATACTCCAAAGCGGGCAGCCCCTGCAGGGCAACGCTATAGACCGCGATGATCTCCGGCTGCAGCAGCGCCGGGTCGGCCTTCTGGAGGGCGGCGCGCAGGTGGCGTCCCGTGACGCCGCGGCGGTCGGGAAAGAAGTAGATACTGGTTCCGCGGTTTTCTTCCTGCCAGGGATCGAGGTCGATGTACTCGATCGCAGCCCAGGCGAGCGCCGCCTCGCCGAACGCCGTGCGGGCGGTCTCAAGGGCCGCCGCCGAGGGCTCTGCACAGAGTTTCGATACGGCCGCCTGCGCGACCTCAGTCGTCTGCTCGAAGTGCGAGATGGCAGGGCGCAGATAGCCATCCAGGGCAGCGGCAACCTTCTGCCGATAGTCTTCCTCGTCCAACTGGGCGTCGGCGGGCACCATCGGCAGGAGCAGCACTGCCAACAGCAGCACGGCCTTAGAGAGACTTGAGAAAGGCCAAGAGAGCATCGCGCTCCTCCGCGGTCATGGAAACGACGGCATCCTTGGCCGCCTCTGCCTCGCCACCATGCCAGAGGATGGCTTCCAGGACAGAGCGTGCCCGGCCGTCGTGCAGGAAGAAACTGTGCCCGCTGACCTCCTCGGTCAGACCGATACCCCACAGCGGCGCCGTGCGCCACTCGCGGCCACCGGCGTCACCGACCGGGCGACCGTCAGCCAACCCCTCGCCCATGTCGTGCAGGAGGAAATCGCTGTAGGGCCAGATCAGCTGAAAGGCATGCTGGTCTTGGTCGACATCCCGGCTGGTTACGTACTTCGGCCGATGACAGGCGGCACAGCCGGCCTCGTAGAAGAGACGCTTGCCGCCCAGCACCTGGGGGTCCTCGACCTGACGGCGCGCCGGTACCGCAAGGTTGCCGGAGTAGAAGGCGACGAGATCCAGCAGCGGATCGGGCGCCTCGCTCACGCCCAGTTCGGCTTGCTCGCCATGCGGCGCCTGACGGCAGAGGCTTTGCGCTTCCGTGCAATCGCCATAGGGCTCGTTACCGGGTGTCGAGATGCCGATATCTCCGGCGAAGGCATCCGCCGACTGCGCCTTGAGGGTGGGTGTCGAGGCCTTCCAACCGAAACGGCCGAGCAGCGGCTGCCCCTCGTCGTCATGGCCGACCCAGCTGGGCTTGCCGGAGATGCCGTCGCCATTTGCGTCCTCGGGATCGGCCCAAGCCAGAATGTCGCCGGGATGGATGGCCTCGACCAGGCCCAGCCCGATCATCTGCGGCGCCACGCGCGGCGACAGCCGGACGTCGGGATGAAGAGGGCCGTAGCCGGTGTCGGCGACGCTGTAGCTGGGTTTGCGCAAGGAGACGAGCGTCCCGTCCGCCAAGGTGACAGGACGCTCTTCATAGTCGATGACCATGCGGCCCTCGGGCGCAATCCCGGGCAGGGCGAAGTTCTGCAGCTGGCCGCCATAGGTCGGCTCCGGGATTCTGAGCAGACGTTTTTCGGCCAGGGCCTGCCGGTCGGCTTCGCTCTGCGGCGGGATCGAGAGGCGCAAGAACATCGAGACCGCGTCGACCTCGTTGTTGGCCGGCGGATGACCGCGTCCGTCCTTCAGATGGCAGCGCTGGCAAGAGCGCGCGTTAAAGAGCGGCCCCAAGCCGTCGGAGGCCCGGGTCGATGAGGGCGACGAAACCCAAAGCTTCTTGAAGATCCCGTTGCCGAGCTTGAAGTCGCGCTCCTGCTCGAAGCTGAGGTTGGCCAGAGAATTGGAGAAGGCATCGCGGTTGACGTACTTCAGCGAGGTGCCGGCCCCGGCAGACCTAGCTTCAAAGCCCTCGGCCTTGTCGAAGTCTGTCGTCGGCCGGGTCACGGCATCGACCCGGGCACGGTCTTCGAGCGTCAGGTCGTTTCGGTGCGGCAGCGGACCCTCGCTGTCCGCCAGTCCTGCGACGATCGGTAAAGTGGCGCCTGCCAGCAAGAGGCAGGCGCCAATCCAAGTGCGTCTACTCGAAGACGGCGTTGGGGTCATCAAGGCTGTCGGATCCTTCGATCTCAATCTGGCCGATGTTGAGCGCGACGACGATACGCTCGATCGAGCGAGTCTGCGCGATCAGATCGTCGATGACGGCTTGCACCACGGCATTGCCCTCGGCATTGCCCGGACCGATCATCTGGTCATAGGCCTCACCTCCTTCGGCGCGCGCGACCATCGTCTCGGCGGCGATTTTGGTCTTGGCCAGTGCCGCCTTGAGCTCGCCGTCCAACTCGGGGGCAAAGCCGGCAACATAGTCGGCCAGGGATGCACCGGTGATCAGGCTGCCGTCGACGCGCTTGTAGCGGCCGAGATAGACGTTCTGGATGCCCAGGATGTCGTAATAGTGCGAGTTGTGCGTGTTGTCGGAAAAGCAGTCGTGCTCTTCCTCGGGATCGTTCAGCAACAGCCCCAGCTTCATGCGCTCGCCGGCCAGCTCACCGTAGGAGAGCGAGCCCATGCCGGTCAGTATGGTCAGAATGCCGGCTTCCGGGCTCTCTTCGAAGAGCGCGTTGCGGGCGGCCCCGATCGGCCCCCAAGCTGCGACCATCTCCTGCAGGTCGGAGAGGAGGAGTTGACTTGCCGCGCGGAGATAGTCGATCCGACGATCGCAGTTGCCGCCGGTGCAGTTGGCTAGGTCGAAGTCGGTATAGGGCCGATTGCCCGCCCCCGGTCCGGTTCCGTTCAAATCCTGACCCCAGAGCAGGAACTCGATCGCATGATAGCCCGTGGACACATTGGCCTCGATGCCATCGACCTCGTGCAGCTCGTCCTGCAACAGCGCCGGGGTGATCGTCGAAGCATCGATCGTCCGTCCGCCGATCTGGATCGTCGGCGAGGCGACGACGTTGACCCTGTAGAAGCGGTTCTCGGGCGAGCTGTCGCCGTAGACGGAATCGACATAGTCGATCAGACCTTCGTCGAGCGGCCAGGCATTCACCCGCCCCTCCCAGTCGTCGACGATGGCGTTCCCGAAGCGATAGACCTCGCTCTGCTGGTAGGGCACGCGGGCGGCCAGCCAGGCTTTGCGCGCGGCCTCCAGCTTGGCTTCGCTGGGCGAGGCCACCAGGGCCTCGATCGCGCGGTCGAGTGCCTCTGCGGTCGTCAGAGAATCACTGTAGGTCGCCTCGGCGATATCGGCGTAGGTCAGAAGCACCGAGGCCGCGCTCGGTGCTTCGGCCTGGGCTGCGCTCAGCGGTAAGGCAAGCCCGCAGGCGAGCGCCAGAGCAGTCCGTGTGGTGGTGTGCAAGTTATCCTCCGTTGCAGATGGCAAGCTGTGATCGGCAGCCGTTGTTGCGAATGCTTATCATGGGCATTCGCACCAACGGACGCGGCAGAAGGTCACCCGTTTGGAAAACGGCTTCAGCGCGATCTCTGCAAATGAGAATAACCCTCAGAAAAGGCCGGCTTTCTTGCCTCTTTTGACGGGAATGACGCTTGTCTTTCCCGCCGCAGGCCCCCTAGATGAGGGTGGTTCAACGAGGGTACCCGATGCCGACAGACACACAGACCAGAGTGCATGCTCCCTCACCCGGGCCGGGCCAGACGGCGGAAGCCAAGCGTCTTCTGCATCTGGTCACCTGGGCGTCGGTCGGGACGGCGACTTTCCTGGTGGTCCTGAAGCTCTATGCCTGGTCGGCGACCGACTCGATCAGCCTGCTGGCGACCCTGGTTGATTCGCTGCTGGATGTCGGCGCCTCTCTGGTCACCTTCGTGGCCGTGCGCCAAGCCCTGGTGCCACCCGACCGAGAGCATCGTTTCGGCCATGGCAAGGCGGAGCCCTTGGCAGCCTTGGCACAGTCGGCCTTCATCACCGGGTCCGCCCTCTTCCTGCTGGTCGAGGCCATTGGACGGCTGTTCGCGCCCGAGCCTCTGCAGGACCCGGAGGTCGGCTACGCGGTCATGGGAATAGCGATCGGGGTCACCTTGGCGCTGACGCTCTTTCAAGGCTATGTCGCCCGGCGAACCGGCTCACTGGCAATCACCGCCGACCGCCTGCACTACACCAGCGACCTCTTGGTCAATGCCGCCGTCATCTGCGCCCTCTTCGTGGTCGACAGCTTGGCCTGGCCGGCTGCCGATCCGATCATCGCCTTGGCGATCGGCTCCTTCATTCTCTATACCGCTTATGGCTTGGCACACAGCGCACTGGACATGCTGCTGGATCGCGAGTTGCCCGACAGGCAGCGGCAAAAGATCAAGACCGAACTCGAGGCGACGCCGACATTGAAGGGCTGGCATGATCTGCGCACCCGTGCCTCCGGGCCGCAGATCTTCGTGCAACTACACATCGAACTTGACGGCACGATGCCACTGGCAGAAAGCCATCGAATCGCAGAAGATCTGGAGTATCGCATTGCCGAGGCCCTGGGGCAGGCCGAGGTTATCATCCATCAGGACCCCTACCCCGATGCCGGTGCCCACCCGCCCGCGTCGTAACCGAAACCAAGCGAAGGAACACGAGCATGAAGGGCGACAAGCAGGTCATCAAGCATCTGAACATCATCCTCAAGAACGAGTTGACGGCGATCAATCAGTACTTCCTGCACAGCCGCATGCTGAACGACTGGGGTGTCACCCGCTTGGGTCACTACGAGTACGAAGAATCGATCGACGAGATGAAGCACGCCGATGAATTGATCGAGCGCGTGCTCTTCCTTGACGGCCTGCCGAACCTGCAGGATCTGGGCAAGCTGCGCATCGGCGAGAACGTGAAAGAGATCCTGGAGTGCGACCTGACGCTGGAGATGCAGGCCATCCCCGATCTCAAAGCCGCGATCAAGCAGTGCGAAGCGGTGGAGGACTATGTCTCCCGCCACGTTCTTCGCGAGATCCTCAGCAGCGAAGAAGAGCATGTGGACTTCCTGGAGACGCAGCTCGATATGATCGAGCGTATGGGTCTCGAGAACTATATCCAGCTACAAAGCAAGCCCGCCGAAGACTAGGCAGGACCCACGAAAAGGGCTTATCGAAAAAACTGAGACGGCGCTCAAAACGTCTGAATTCTTGACGCTTGTGCGTTTCAGCCCTGGCCGGCCTCGACCGTGTGGTGCTGATCGACCAGCGTTTGCGCTTCGACGAGGCATTGACGGCAGATCGGCCCGCCGCCTAGCGCGTGATAGATCTCCTCGGCATCGTCGTAGCCGCCCCGTGCGGCTTCGATGATCTGGGTGCAGCGATAGGCGTTGCAGATGCAAACAAACATGTCCGATGCACTCGCTCCAAACTCACTGAACGAAAGTTAGGGATTTTGCGAATGAGTGTCAATCACTTTAACTGACTCTGCGCCTTCTGCATGCGAGGGCTGGCCAAGGGCGCCGCGCCATCGCATGCTGCCTTGTCTACAGAGAGGGAGTTTTGGCCCCATGAGCAAACGTCAGACCATTACCGAAGAGACTGTGGCAGCCGTCGCCCGAGAGAATGCCGGCCACCCGCTGACGCCGGAGCGCGCGGCAGCCTATGCCGGAATCATGGAAGACATGCTGACTCAGTTGGAGGCGCTCAGGAGGCTGCCGCTGAAAGACGTCGAGCCGGCGACGGTCTTTCGTCCGATCGAGGTCGACAAGGCATGAGTGACATCACTGAGATGGACCTGGCCGCCCTCTCGCGGGCGGTCGGTCAGCGCAAGCTCTCTCCCGTCGAGATCACCAAGGCCTTTCTCGCCGTCATCGAGAGCGACAATGCAGGCCTGAACGCCTTCGTGACGGTCACCGCCGAGTCGGCACTGGAGCAAGCCCATGCCGCCGAGCAAGAGATCATGGCCGGACGCATTCGCGGGCCCCTGAACGGCTTGCCGATTGCGCACAAGGACCTCTACGCGACGGCCGGTCTGCGCACCACCGGCGGCTCCAAGGTGCTGGACGACTGGGTGCCCGACGAGGATGCGACCGTGGTCCGCCTCTTGGCCGATGCAGGCATGGTGATGCTGGGCAAGCTCAACACCCACGAGTTCGCCTACGGGCCCACCGGCGAGCATTCCAGATTCGGCCCCTCGCGCAACCCCTGGGACAGGAGCCGTATCTCCGGCGGTTCGAGTGGCGGCTCTGCGGCGGCTGTGGCCGGCGGACTGCTGCCCGTTGCCAGCGGCAGCGATACCGGCGGCTCGATCCGCATGCCGGCGGCTTGCTGCGGCATCACCGGCTTGAAACCGACCTACGGACGGGTCAGCCGGGCCGGCATCCTGCCGCTCTGCTGGACCATGGATCATGCCGGCCCGCTCTGCCGAACGGCCGAAGATGCAGCGCTCATCCTCGACGCCATCGCCGGCCCCGATCCGCGCGATGCCGCCAGCGCCGACCGCCCGGTGCCGGCCTATCACGCAGGCCTCACGGACAGTCTCGAGGGGGTCAGGATCGGGCTGCCCCGTGCCGTCTTCTACGAGCGCGCCCAGGAAGCCGTCGTCGCCGTGGTCGAGCAGGCCCTGCTGGTCCTGAAAGACCTGGGTGCAGAGCTGGTCGAGGTCGAAATTCCCTCCATCGCCCACTCGCAGGCAGCCGCTCTGGCAATCTATCTGGCCGAGGCCACCGCCTATCACGACGACACCCTGGTCGAGTCCGCCGACCTCTATACCGAACAGGTGCGCATGTTCCTGGAGCTGGGTGACCAGTTGCTGGCCAAGGACTACCTGCACGCCCAACGCTATCGCACCCTCTTGGGCCAGGAGATGGCCGCCGTGCTCTCCGAGGTCGACCTGCTGGCAACCCCCGGGATCGCCATGACCGCGACGCCGATCGGCGAGGAGCTGGTCTCTATCCGCGGCCACGAGGAAGGCGTCTTCGGCGCCATCCTGCGCAATACCGAACCCTTCGACATGACCGGCCTGCCGGCCCTGGTCGTCCCCTGCGGCTTCGCCGAGGGCCTGCCGGTCAGTCTGCAGTTTGCCGGCCGCGCCTTCGACGAGCTTGGCGTGCTGAACGCCGGCCATGCCTTCCAGCGGGCGACGGACTGGCATCAAAGGCGACCGTCCCGATCGTGACCCGAGCCAGGCAAGCGCTGTACCCGGCAAAGGTCACAGTCAGAATTTTGACAGTCGCCTTGTCAGAGGCAAGCGCGATCGCCTAGAGTGTCGTTGACGCAAAAATCGTAAAGCCCGGAGAATAAAATCAGGCGCCGAACTGGCGCAGCAGTTTCCCTGGCCGAGCGTCCGGATCGAGCTTTCCGTCCCGATCGACCAGCTGTTCGCCATTGACCCAGAGCCCGTGCAGTCCCTCGGCATCGGTGGTCAGCCGCGGTGCTCCGCCCGGCAGGTCGTGCACCCGGCGCTTTTCACCACGGCCGACGCACTTAGGATCGAACAGCAGCAGGTCTGCGGCATAGCCGACCTCCAGGCGTCCGCGACCGGGGATGCGGAAGATCTCGGCCGGCTTGGCGGTGACTTCGCGCACGGCGGCTTCGAGCGAGAGCGTAGCGCGCTCGCGTGCCCAGTGGCCCATCAGGTGCAGGCCAAAGCCGGCATCGCAGAAGAAGGTCAGATGCGCGCCGGCATCGGAAAGCGCGACCGAGGCCTGCGGATGCGTGATCACCTTCCCCACGGCTGCTTCGTCGGCATTCAAGAGTTGGGCGGTGAAGAGGGTCTGCAGATCCTCGGCAATGGCGAAGTCCAACATCCAGTCCAGAGGATCCAGGCCGGCTTCTCGTGCCAAATCGCCGATCACGCGATGCTCTAACGCTCGGCAGTCGGCCCGCGCGGTCTCGGTGAGCGCCAGCTTGTCCCACTCGCCGTTGAAGAGGCGTACGCCGGCCGGCTGCTTCAGCTCGTCGCGAACCGCCTGGCGGAAGGAGGGATCGGCATAGATGGCTTTGAGGGCCTCGCCTTCGGCCGCCATCGCCGGTGCCCAGGCTTCCAAGCCCTCCAGGGGATAGGCCGAGGCCAGGGTGAAATCCATGGTGAGCGGGCAGCAGCTCACCTGCCCCCAAAGCTCGCGTCCACGGCTCTGCGCGGCTGCGATCTGGTCCAGCTCTTCGAAGATGCGTTCCGGCCGGGTCGGGTTGTGCAGCAGGGCGGCGACCATGATCGGCCGTCCGCTGGCTGCCGCGATCTCCTCCAGATAGGGCACGTCGGTGCGATTGCCCTTGGTCAGCATGAAGAGGCCGCGCCCGCCCTCGCCCATCGCTTGGACCAGGCTGGAGAGCTCGTGATCGTCGGCGAGGCGCGACGGCATGGGCTTGCCGCCCCAGCCGTTGTGCTGCGGGGCGGTCGAGGTGGCAAAGCCAAGCGCACCGGCAGCCATGGCCTCGCGCACCAAGTCGGCCATGCGCGCGACCTCGCTATCCTCCGCCGCGCGTTCGGTAGCGGCAGGCCCCATCACATAGCTGCGCAGCGCCGAATGTCCGAGAAAGGCGGCTACATTGCAGGCCAGGCCGCGGCCTTCCAAGGCTGCCAGATAGTCGGGAAAGCTCTCGAAATCCCAGGCGATCCCCTGGCGCAGGACGTCCAGCGACATGCCTTCGACCTGGGTCAGGTTGCGCATGACCAGGTCGCGGTCTTCGGCGCGGCAGGGCGCGATGGTAAAGCCGCAGTTGCCGATCACGCAGGTGCTGACCCCAAGCTGCGGCGAGGGCGTCAGGCTCGGATCCCAGGTTGCCTGGGCGTCATAGTGCGTGTGGCTGTCGAGGATGCCGGGCATCAGGGCCAAGCCATCGGCCTCGACGAGCCGACAGCCCTCCGGCGCCTCCAGGTCGGTACCGATGGCGGCAATCCGCCCGCCCTCGACCAGCAGGTCTTGCCCCGGCGCTCGCTCCGCGCCGCTGCCGTCGAAGAGCGTCGCGCCGCGAAACAGCAGAGGCATCGCTGCCCCTACTCCTTCATCACCTCGGCCTTGGCGGCGTCCATCAGCTGCTCCATGTGGTGGCGGAGGCGATGCTCGGTCAATTCGATCTTGTTCGCCTCGACGTCCGCCATCACCTTGCGCACGATGTCCTCGTCGCCCGGCTCGTCGAAATCGGACATGACGACTTCCTTGGCATAGGCCGCCGCCTCGTCGCCGCTCTTGCCCATCATCTCTGCAAGCCAGAGCCCCAGCAGCTTGTTGCGGCGATTGACGACCCGGAATTGCAGATCCGAATCGTGCTTGAACTTGTCCTCGAAACTCTTCTCTCGGTCACTGAAGCCCGACATGCGTACACTCCCTCAAACAGGCGATCGTTCCGTGCCTTAGGTGACATCTCGGGGGGCTCGACGCAAGACCATGCGGCCAAGCTAGCAGCTTCGAAATCGCGCCCGCCCGCCTTCTAATGGTCCGATCCGAACGCTTGGATCCCAAGCGTTCGGTGAATCGGCCCACTAACGTGTTGAGCCGGTGGGGCAACTTATCCAGAGGGATGGGAACCATCCCTCTGGGTTGCACCACTAGGCCAATTCCTGCCAGAAGCGCAGGCTGTTGCCGAAGGGGTCGCTCGCCGTCATCACCAGGCCTCCCCAAGGTGCCTCTTCGACCCCCGGACGATTGTAGCGATAGCCCTTGGCCGAGATCTCGGCATGGAAGGCGCGGATGTCGGTCGTCACCACGAAGACCGTCGAGCCCGGTGTGCAGTCGCCGTGATGCTCGCTGACGTGAAGCAGGAGATCGTCGCGGCGGATTTGCATATAGAGCGGCATGTCCGGCTCGAAGCGATGTTCCCAATCGACCGAAAAGCCCAGAAAGTCGAGATAGAATTCCTTGGCCTTGGCCTCGTCGAAGCTGCGCAGGATCGGGATCGCCATTTTCAACATCAGCCTCTCCTCAGATTCCGGACGGGCTCTCAGCAAAGCGCGTGCGCGCAGCATAGCTGCCGACAAAATCCTGACAAGCCAATGCAGGACTTGCGGTAAGCGCCCTCCTGCGCCCAAGCTTGTGCCCCATGTGCAGCCTGATCATTCTCCATCGCCCCGGGACGCCTTGGCCGCTGATCCTCGCCGCCAATCGCGACGAGCTTGCAAGCCGACCCTGGCGCGCGCCGGACCGGCATTGGCCCGAGCGGCCCGACGTCGTCGCCGGCATCGACCTGCTCTCCGGCGGCAGCTGGATGGGGATCAACCGTCAGGGCCTGGTGGCCTGTATCCTGAACCGGGTCGGCTCTCTGGGCCCGGCTCAAGGCAAGCGCAGTCGTGGTGAACTGGTATTGGAAGCGCTTGACCACGCCACAGCGGCAGAAGCGGCCGACTCCTTGAGCCATCTGGAAGCCAAGTCCTACCGCAGCTTCAATCTGATCCTCGCCGACGAGGAGGAGGTCTTCTGGCTGCGCAATCGGGGCGGCGGCACGCATGAGGTGGAGCTGCTGACGGTCCCGCAAGGCCTCTCGATGATCACCGCGCACGATCTGAACGACGCGCACAGCCACCGTATCGCGCGCTTCCTACCGGCTTTCCGGGCCGCCCTGCCACCCGACCCCGACACCGACGATTGGGCCGACTGGGAAGCGCTCCTGGCCACCGGCGACCCTCAAGATCCGCTGCAAGGCCTCTGCGTGGTCAGCGGCGGCGACTTCGGAACGGTTTCTTCCAGCCTGCTGGCACTGCCCAACCGGCCCCGCGCCCTAGCGGAAGAGCCACGCCTGCCGATCTGGCGTTTTGCTCCGGGAAATCCGGCCAATGCTGCCTTCCGATCCGTCACCCTGCCCTGGGACGGTGAAGGCAGCTAGCCCGGAAATCCTACCAGGCTAGCAGTCGGCCGGCACCCAGGCGGGAAGCGGTGTGCCGCCGGTGTAGTGATTCTCGGCCGGGGTCTCGCGGAAGAGAACGTAGAGGTCTTCGGCCGCCACGCCCATCTCCTCCAGCAAGACCGCAGCGATCGCATCGACCAAGGCCTTCTTGCGTTCGGGCTCGCGCCCGGGACGCAGGTCGACCTCGACCAAGGGCAGACCGTCGCCGATCTCACCGAAGGCTTCGCGCACGGCGACATAGTCGTACTTCACCTCTTTCGGTGCCAGGGTCTTCAACACGGCATCCTTGACCCGCTGGCGAATGCGCGCCTTGAGCGCCGTTGCACTGCCCTCGGGCACCTCTATGCGAATGACCGGCATCTCTGTTCCCTTCTAGTTTCGATCTGATCCATCATCCTTCGACCCCTTGCCAGCCTTGCCGTTGAAGTCTTTGAAATAAAGCCAAAACATCAGGCCGACAAAGGCAAAAACCTCGAGATTCAAGATCATGTCCAGCGTGTGCGAAATGGTCATTTCGGACGTCCTTGCGCCTTGAGGTCTTTCAGCAAACAGACCACCAGTAGGATGACGATGAAGACGAAGGGCAAGGCGCCGAGCGCGATGATGGACTTCACGGCATCGATGCTGCCGGAGAGGATCATGACCAGGCCCAAGGCTCCCAGGATCACGCCCCAGGTCAGCCGCACCTTAGCCCGCGGGTTGAGGTCGCCACCGGTCGAGAACATCGAGAGCACGAAGGCGGCACTGACCACGCTGGTGACGATGAAGAGAAAGGCGGCGACGACGACGGCAGCGATCGTCAACTGATGCAGCGGGAAGGCCTGCAGCACGAAGAAGGTCATGCCGCTGACGTTCTCTTGCAGCACCTCAAGATAGGGCACGCCGTCATTCAAGAGCCCATAGAAGCCGACACCGCCGAAGACCCCGAACCAGAGGATCGAGAAGGCGGTCGGCACCAGGATCACCCCGCAGAGGAATTCGCGGATCGTCCGCCCGCGCGAGATGCGGGCGATGAAGACACCGACGAAGGGCGCCCAGGCCAGCCACCAGACCATGTAGGTCAGGGTCCAGGACTGGAACCAGCTGCCGACATTCTCGTCCATGAACGTGAAGGTGCGAAAGCCCTGCACGAGGGCGCCGCCCAGGTACTCGCCGGCGGCCTGCACGATGCCGCCCATCAGATAATAGGTCGGCCCGGCCAGCAGGATGAAGATCATCAGCCCGCCGGCAATGATCATCGCCGTGTTGGAGAGCACCGCCATTCCGCGGCTGAGGTCCATGGTGAGCGGCAGCAGGTAAGAAAGGCAGAGCACGGCAAAGATCACCATCGTCAGACCGCCGCCGCCCGGCGTCAGACCGAAGAGCGCTTCGACTCCCTCTTTCACCTGAAAGACGCCCATGGCGACCGAGCCGCCAAGGCCGATGGCGATGGCCACGATGGCCATCAGGTCGCTCAGCCAGCCGATTGCCTTGAACCAGCGCCCCTGGCCGAAGACCTTGAGAATCGGCGCGCTCAAGAGGCTGGGGCAGCCGCGCCGGAAGCCGAAATAGGCGATCACCAGCCCGGTCAGCGCATAGATTGCCCAGGCATGCAGGCCCCAGTGAAAGTTCGTGACGAAGAGGGCAAGGCCGGCGGACCGCCGCTCGTCCTCGTACTCGGAGATCATCAGGAAGTGCGTCAGCGGCTCGGCCGTGCCCCAGTAGAGCAACCCCACGCCCATACCGGCTGCGAACAGCATGGAGAGCCAGGAGACCGTCGAAAATTCCGGCTCTTCGTCGTCACTGCCCAACTTGATGCGGCCATAGGGCGAAAGCGCCAGCCAGGCCGAGACAATCAGCATGAAGCTGACGGTCAGCATGATGAACCAGGCCCGGCTGGTGAATTGCAACCCCACCAGGCGTGCCGCCATCGTGCTCAGACCCGCCGTGTCCACGAGCCCCCACAGCGCGATTGCGCCGGTGATGGCAAGGGCCAGAAGGAGCAGTGGGTTCTTGAACATTCAGAGAGACTTTCTGGCAGGCAATTGACCCGAGGATAGCGGGTTCTAGCATTCCAATCATCGCCAAGCTCTGCGCGCATTGCCGCCCGAAGGCGACTGCTCTTGCATTGGGTGGAGGTCTTGCGTTCTCTCTCTGCCAAACCGCACAAAGGAAAGCCCGCCAATGCTACGCTTTGTTCTCTGCTGTCTCCTGGTTCTGCTGCCGCTGTCCGCCAAGGCGGAGGAGACCGGCCCCGTCGTCCTGACGCTTAGCGGTGTCGTGGATCTGCCCAACCGCGGGCCCTTCGACCCCTTCACCGATGCCTTCGCCGCCCGCTATGTCGACCCCTTCGAAAAGGCGCACGCCTTTACCCTGGCCGATCTGCGTGCGCTGCCGCAGGAGAGCGTCACCCTGAAATACCCGGATTGGGAGCAAGAGGTGACCTTTACCGGTCCCAGCCTGCTGTCGGTGCTGAAGGCGGCCGGAGCCAGTGGCGAGAAGCTGGAGATGGTGGCTCTGGACGGCTACACCGCCGTCTTCAAGCAGGAGATGCTTTTGGGCGACAAGACCTTCATCCTCGCTATCGAAGTCAATCGCAAGCCGCTGAACATCGGCGGCCACGGACCGCTCTGGCTCGCGTTTCCGCCAGGCGAAGCCGCACCCGCCTATCCCGGCGACGACGATGCCGGCCTGATCTGGGCGCTGTTCCACATCATCGTCAGCGGCAAGGCCGGTTAGCGGCCTTCTTGGGCCCCCCCAGAGCGCACTGTTATTGTCGCTCCCGGGCAGGGCTGCTATATGAAGATCCGGTATCGTGCCGGTGGCGGAGGTCCGCGCCGGCCCTTTGCGTTTGGGAGTTTAGGAACGCTATGCAACGTCCGCGCCGCCGCCGCATCTATGAGGGCAAGGCCAAGATCCTGTTCGAAGGACCGGAGCCCGGCACGTTGGTCCAGTACTTCAAGGACGACGCCACCGCCTTCAACAATCAAAAGAAGGGTACGATCACCGGCAAGGGCGTGCTGAACAACCGGATTTCCGAGTTCATCATGCAGCGCCTGGCCGAGGTCGGGATCCCGAACCACTTCGTGCGCCGTCTCAACATGCGCGAGCAGCTGGTGCGCGAGGTCGAGATCATCCCGGTCGAGGTGATCGTGCGCAACGTCGCCGCCGGCACCTTCGCCAAGCGCTTCAAGGTCGAGGAAGGCTCGGCCTTGCCCCGCACCATCGTCGAGTACTGCTACAAGAACGACGAGCTGGGCGACCCGCTGGTGGCCGAAGAGCATATCACCGCCTTTGGCTGGGCCGGCCCGGAGGACCTGGACGACATGGTCCATCTGGCGCTGCGCACGAACGATTTCCTCTGCGGCCTCTTCCGCGCCATCAACCTGCGCCTGGTCGACTTCAAGCTGGAATTCGGGCGGCACTGGGATAACGAAGAGATGCGGATCATCCTGGCCGACGAGATCAGCCCGGATTCCTGCCGCCTGTGGGACATCCAGACCAACGAGAAGCTGGACAAGGACCGCTTCCGCCGCGACCTGGGTAAGGTCGAAGAGGCCTATCAGGAGGTCGCACGCCGCCTGGGCGTCCTGCCGGAGGCCGGGCCGATGGATCTGGAGGGGCCCCGTGCAGTGCAGTAGTGCGCCCGCCGCAGCTTGCCTCTGTCCCATGCGAGGGCTAAGTTCGAGCGACACTCAGGCTTCGCGAATCCCCGTTTACCTCTGCTACGAGATCCGGCCATGAAAGCCCGCGTTCACGTCACCCTAAAGCCAGCCGTCCTCGATCCGCAGGGCAGCGCCATCAAGAACGCTCTGGAACAGCTAGGCTTCTCCGGCGTCGGCGACGTCCGCCAGGGCAAACTGATCGAGATCGAGCTGAACCAGAGTGACGATCAGGCTGCCAAGGCCGAGATCGAGGCCATGTGCAAGGCCCTGCTGGTTAACGAGGTGATCGAGACCTACCGGTTGGAACTGGAAAGCTGAAAGGAGGGCGCATCTCGATGAAGAGCGCCGTCATCGTCTTCCCCGGATCGAACTGCGACCGCGACGTCCAGGTCGCGCTCAGGCAGTCTATGGGCAGCGAGCCGACCATGGTCTGGCATAAGGACAGCGAACTGCCGAAGGTCGATCTGATCGTGCTGCCGGGCGGCTTCAGCTATGGCGACTATTTGCGCGTTGGCGCCATGTCGGCCCGCTCGCCGGCGATGCGGGCAACGGTGGAAGCAGCCGAGAAGGGTGTCAGTGTCATCGGCATCTGCAACGGCTTTCAAATACTGACAGAGGCCAAGCTGCTGCCGGGTGCGCTGACCCGTAACCGCGATCTCAAGTTTCACTGTCGCGATGTTTACCTGCGTGTCGAGACCAGCCAATCGCTCTTTACCAGTCGCTACGAGGAAGGCCAGTGCCTGCGCCTGCCGGTGGCCAATCACGACGGCTGCTACGTCACCGATGACGAGGGGCGCCGACGCCTGGAGGACCAAGGCCAAATCGCCTTTCGCTACTGCGATGCAGAGGGCGCTGTGCGTCCCGAGGCCAACCTCAACGGCTCAATCTCGAATATTGCCGGCATTTTCAACGAGACGAAGACTGTCCTGGGTTTGATGCCTCATCCCGAGCGCCTGTCCGACCCGGCCCTGGGCGGCAACGACGGGCGCGCGCTCTTCGACGGTCTGGTGGAGGCCTTTAACTGATGAAACGTCTCTCGCACTTTTCAGCTTTGCTGAGTCGGTACCGGCCCGCGCCCCCACCCGACCACCCACGCAAGTATCCTGAATTGGGCGGTCGGGTGGGGGCGCGGGCCGGTGCTGCCGGAACAAGACGCGCGCTAGCCGCTGCGTTCCTCTGCATCTTCCTACTGCCCTCCCTGGCCCATGCAGAGGCCGGGCCCAGGGAGATCGAGGAAGCGCGCAAGATGTTCCGGCAGTTCGTGCTGCTGGAGAACAGCTACAATCCCGACGTGGTCAACTTCTATGCCGACCAGGCGGACATCGTCACCACGGTCATCATGCCGAGCAGCGAGCGCGAGTTCCGCACCACCGGGGCTGCCTTCAAGGAGGCACTGGCGCCTTACCTGGTGACTGCGCGCAATGTCGGCGAGTGGTTTGCCTACACCAATGTGACGGCCATTCCCGAGGGTAACGGGGTGCGCATCCTGGCCTCGCGCACCTCGCAGCTGAGCGACGAGACCTACCCCTACCAGGCCTATGTGGCACGCGGTCCGGGCGGCAAGTGGCTGATCTACGAGGAGCGCACGGTGGTGCGCCCGACCGCCAAGTAACCTTCCCGAAATCCGCACCCCTGCCGACGAGACAAGAACAAACACATGAGCGAAGAGCTGTCGCCCGAGATCGTTGCCCAGCACGGCCTCTCGGATGAAGAGTATGCGCTGGCCAAGCAAATCATGGGCCGCGCGCCCAATCTCCTGGAGCTGGGCATCTTCTCGGTCATGTGGTCGGAGCACTGCTCCTACAAATCCTCCAAGCGCTGGCTGAAGACCTTGCCAACCAGCGGACCGCGGGTGATCCAAGGTCCGGGCGAGAACGCCGGCGTGGTCGACATCGGCGAAGGCCAGGCGGCGATCTTCAAGATCGAGAGCCACAACCACCCCAGCTTCATCGAGCCCTATCAGGGCGCTGCGACCGGCGTCGGCGGCATCCTGCGCGATGTCTTCACCATGGGCGCGCGCCCCATCGCCAACCTCAATGCCCTGCGCTTCGGCGCGCCGGAGCACGAGAAGACCCGTCATCTGGTCTCGGGCGTTGTGGCCGGGATCGGGGGCTACGGCAACTGCGTGGGCGTGCCGACGGTCGGCGGCGAGGTAAACTTCCACCCCAGCTACAACGGCAATATCCTGGTCAATGCCATGACCGTGGGCCTGGCCGATGCTGAGCGCATCTTCTATGCCAAGGCAGCCGGGATCGGCAATCCGGTGGTCTATGTCGGCTCCAAGACCGGGCGCGACGGCATCCACGGCGCCACCATGGCCTCGGCCGAGTTCGACGAGGCTGCAGAGGCGCAGCGGCCGACAGTCCAGGTCGGCGACCCCTTCACCGAAAAGCTCTTGATCGAGGCCTGCCTGGAGCTGATGGCAACCGACGCCATCGAAGCCATCCAGGACATGGGGGCGGCCGGCCTCACCTCCTCCTCCTTCGAGATGGCCTCCAAGGGCGGCTGCGGCGTCGAGCTTTGGCTCGACAAGGTGCCGATGCGCGAGACCGGCATGACGCCCTACGAGCTGATGCTGTCCGAGAGCCAGGAGCGCATGCTGATGATCCTGCGTCCGGGCCGCGAGGATGTCGCCCGCGCCATCTTCGAAAAGTGGGATCTGGATTTTGCCGTCATCGGCCGTCTGACCGAGGGCGGGCGCATGAAGCTGACCTGGCACGGAGAGACCGTCGGCGAACTGCCGATCGACCCGCTGGCCGAAGCCTCGCCCGAATACGACCGCCCTTGGGTAGCCAGCCCGACACCACCGAGCTTCGACCCGGATAGCCTGCCCGACCACGATCCGGCCGAGGCCTTGGTAAGGCTGATGGCTTCACCCGATCTCTGCTCGCGGCGCTGGATCTGGGAGCAGTACGATCACATGGTGATGGCCGACACCCTGCAACGCCCCGGCGGCGACGCCGCTGTGGTGCGCGTGCACGGCAGCCGGCGCGCGCTGGCGATGAGCGTCGACTGCACGCCGCGCTACGTGAAGGCCGATCCGCTCGAAGGCGGCAAGCAGGCCGTCGCCGAGAGCTATCGCAACCTCTCAGCCGTCGGCGCCGAGCCGATCGCGATCACCAACAACCTGAACTTCGGCAATCCGGAAAAGCCGGAGATCATGGGTCAATTGGTCGGCGCCGTGAAGGGCATCGGCGAGGCCGCCGCCGCCCTCTCCTACCCCGTCGTTTCCGGCAATGTCTCGCTCTATAACGAGACCAACGGCAAGGCCATCCTGCCGACCCCGGTGATCGGCGGTGTCGGCCTGCTCGGCGACCTGGAGAAGATGGCCCGGATCGCGCTGGCCGCGGATCAAGCCTTGGTCCTCTTGGGCACGAGCGAAGGCCATCTCGGCCAATCGCTCTACCTGCGTGAGTGCTGCGGGCTGGAGGCAGGCGCGCCGCCGCCGGTCGACCTCGAACGCGAGCGCGCGCTGGGCGAACTGGTGCGCAGCCTGATCGAAGACGGCCTGGTTCAGGCCTGCCACGACCTCTCGGACGGCGGCCTGGCCGTTGCGACCGCCGAAATGGCGCTGGCCGGCAAGGTCGGCGCCACTCTGGAAGGCCCGCCAGAGGGCATGGATCCGCTCGCCTGGCTCTTCGGCGAGGATCAGGGACGCTATCTTCTGGCCAGCAGACAGCCCGAGCGCCTGCTGGAGCGCGCTGCGGCGGTCGGACTTCCGGCCGAAACCGTAGGCTACAGCGGCGGTGAGGCGTTGATCTTACCGGGCGGCGGCGCCATATCGCTTGCGAGCCTGTCGGAAAAGCATGAAGACTGGTTGCCTGGCTTTATGGATGGCGAGCCGCCGCAGAATTAGGGGAGACACGGGCCGATGGCCATGGATGCAAGCGAGATAGAACGTCTGATCAAAGACGCGATGCCGGATGCGCAGGTGACGATCGAGGATCTGCGCGGCGATGGCGATCACTATGCCGCCTACGTCGTCTCCGAAAGCTTTCGCGGCAAGACGCGCGTCCGACAGCACCAGATGGTCTATGATGCCCTACAGGGCCGTATGGGGGGAGAGCTGCACGCGCTTGCGCTACAGACCTCCGTCCCCCAGGGCTGAGGCCAGGCTGCACCGACATCGAGAAACAAGGAGCCCGCCGGCTCCGCTGACGAGGGAAGAGTGAGATGGAAAACCAGATTTTCGAGCGGATCAAGGAAGAGGTCAACGAAACCGATGTGGTGCTCTTCATGAAGGGCACGCCGGTCTTCCCGCAGTGCGGCTTTTCGGCCGCCGTCGTACAGGTCTTGAATCACCTGGGCGTGAAGTTCAAAGGCGTCGACGTGCTGCAGGACCCGGGCCTGCGCCAGGGCATCAAGGACTACAGCAACTGGCCGACCGTGCCGCAGCTCTACGTCAAGGGCGAGTTCGTCGGCGGCTGCGACATCGTCCGCGAGATGTTCCAGGAAGGCGAGCTGACCGAGCATTTGACCAGCAACGGGGTGCCGGTTCAGGTCCAGGCCTAACCGTCACATCTTTCTGACTGTCGGAAGACGGCGGCTTCTTGAGGAGGCCGCCGTTTCTGTTTTGGAGTCGAAGTCACGCACCGACAGCCCAGTCACTGTTGCCAAACCCTACCGCGACCATCGCAGATTGGATCTGCCTATCAGGCGTAGTTGAGCGGCACCTCGGTCGATTCCTTCATCTCCTCCATCACGAAACTGGCGGTGACGTCGGTCAGGCTGACGCGCATGATCAGGCGCTGATAGAGCGCGTCGTAGGCGGCCACGTCGGGAACCCTGGCCTTGATCAGATAGTCAAGATCGCCAGAGGTGCGATAGACTCCCTGAATCTCGGGCATGGTCGTGATGGCTCTACGGAAGCTCTCCGTCCATTCGGCGCTGTGCTGGCTCGTGCGCACGGCGATGAAGACCGTGAGACCCAGGTTCACGCGGCCGGGATCGACCAGAGCGACGCGGGCCTTTATGTAACCCTCGCTCTCCAGCCGACGCACGCGGCGCCAGCAGGCATTGCGCGAAAGACCCACCTCCGCGCCGATCGCCTCAAGGGCAAGACTGGCGTCCCGCTGCAGCAGAGTCAGCAAACGACGGTCAATTGCATCAAGCATCACACGATTTTCCGATACAGTGGGATAAAATCCTACCACCTGACCAATATCATGCAAAATTCGGGAAGATGTTTCAACGGTGACGGGTCATATCTAACGCAGACGTTAAACAAAGTGACCGAGGAGGCCGGCATGCTGACCAAACTCTTCCTGACCCACCCGCGCTCAGTCGACGAGAGCTATGGCGAGCATGCGCTCTTCGCCGGCCGCTTCGGCTTCCGCCTTTTGGCAGCCTCTGGCGCTGCCTTCGCGCACGCGCTGCTGCCCTGCTGCTTCGAGAAGACCGCCAGCCGTATGGTCGCAGACCTCTATCAGCAGACACACTACCGCGGCGCACCGCAGAGCAACGGCGCCGCTCTCCCGGGCCAAGTCGACCCAGGTATCTAAAGGAAATTCCAAGCCCTTTACGAGGCTCGGCCTTTCGCGGGTCTGGAGCGGATAGAGTCTAACAGTGCGGCGAGCCGATGCTGCTATCGGAGGCGGCCAGCGCTAGACAGGAGTCGAGCTTGCGCGCGCCGGCCTGGCCGGCTGGGGTGCGCGCACCCGCCTCCAGCACACGACGGAGTTCGGCCGGAGGAAGATTTGGCGTGCGCTCCAGCACCAGAGCAGCAACGCCGGAGACATGCGCCGTTGCGACCGAGCTTCCGGAATAGAAGTCATAGCCCCGGTTCGGCGCCGTGCTGATGACATCCACCCCCGGCGCCGACAGCTGCGCAGCATCCTCCTCCATCGAGGCAACGGCAATCACCTGGGCGTGGGAGGCCGGAAAAGAGCGTTCGGGATCCTCGCTATAGGCGGCGACGACGGTGACGCCCTTAGCCACCGCCGCCTCGATTAACTCGGCCAAGAGGGGATCGGGCGGTCCGGAGAGGCTCATGTTCAAGATGTCGATGTCGTTCAGAATGGCGAAGTTGAGCGCTCTGGCGAGAGAGAAGGTGGTGCAGCGTCCGCTGCCGTCCTCCTCCCAACAGCCGCGCAGAACATAGACCTCGGCGTCGGGCGCGACACCGACGATGCCCTGGCCGTTGCGCGCATCGGCGGCGATTATCCCGGCCATCGCGGTTCCATGACGCTCCTGACCGGGTTGCGTATCGCCGCCGACGAAGTCGCGCAGGTCGCGGACCTGGCTGGCCAGATCGGGGTGGTCGCGGTCGACCCCTGTGTCGATCAGCCCGATGCGGACGTTCTTTCCCGTCGTCAGGCTGTGGGTCTTGGGCGCGTTGATCGCCTGCAAGCCGTCCTGCAGGCGGAAGAGGTCGTCGCTGTAGAGCGCCGCTGAGATCGAGTAGCTCTGCATCGGCTGCGCCGTTCGCACGCGCCCATCCGCTTCCAGGGCGGCGAGCAGTGCCGCGAAGTCGCTTCCGGGATTGGCCAGGAAGACGAGGCAGTGCACCTCGATCGACTTCAAGGGCCACTCGGCAACCAGTTGCATGGGATAGGCGGCCTCAAGTTGGGCTGCCTCTGCGCTCATCGCGGCCTGGCCCTGCAGCGGAATGGTGACGATCAGGTGCTCGGCGCTGGCGGCTTGGTTGGCGGGGATCAGGCGCCAGTCCGGCTGAGCCGTCGGCCCCGGAACCGGCGCCGCCGCTTCCGGCTTGGCACAGGCTGACAGGAGGCAGGCAAGAAGCAGTGCAAGAATGCGATGAGTCATAACCGTCCTAGCGTGCCGTGCTGAAATCGACCAAGGGGCTCTCCGCCAGCCGCGCCGCAATCGCCTTGGGGTCATCGCCCTCAGGCGCCGCCAGAGCATAGACCCCCTTGGGCGACGGGCCGGAGACAAGCCTCAGGCCCTGCGCACTGAAGAGGGCATCGAGTGCGGCCCGGTCGGCCCCGGCCGCGGCCTTCACGGTCAGGTTCGCGCCCTCGCTCAAGGCCGCATCGGGGTTGGTGAGCGTGGTGAAGTCCTGATCCTTCTGGTCGATAGGCTGCAGGACGACGACAAGCACCAGGGCAGCTGCCGCCGCACCCATCGGCAGGACCACGCGCGCATCGAAGGCCAGCAGACGCGACAGAAACCGGCGCAAGAGGTCGCCAATGCCACCGCTCCGGCTGCCGCCGGCGCCTTGCCGGTCGTCGGCTGCAGGTGGCACGGCAGAGGTCTCCAGCCGCTGCGAGAGGCTGCCCAAGGCGCTCTCCATCTCGACATCCATCACATCCAGCGCCGCGACGCCCTTGGCCAGGCGGCGCTGGGCGGCGAGCTCTTCGCGCAGATCGGCGTGACGCTGCAGCAGGACCTCGACGGACGCTGCCTCCTCGGGTGTTAGGGTGCCGTTCACGTACCAGGGAAGCAGGTCCCACGCTTCCTGGTGTGAGAGCGACTCTGCGTTAGTGCGTGTCATGGTGCGACCCCGCTCCTTCCTCGCCCCGATAGCTGTCCTGGCCGGTCAGGATCACCCGCAGCCTGGCTCGGGCGCTGCGCATCCTGGTCTTGACCGTACCCAGCGGACAGTCGACGATCTGGGCAATCTCTTGATAGCTATAGCCGTGATAGTAGGTCAGCTCGACCACGGCGCGTTGCTCGGCCGAAAGACCGGTCAGGGCACGGCCGATCTGGTCCTTCAGCGCGATGCTCTCAATCTGATCGCGATGGCCCTGGTCCGGCATCTCGTCTGGATCGAGGTCGTCCAGATAGGCCTGCGGGCGCCCGCGGGTCGCCGCCTTCAGCGCCTTGTGATAGGCAATACCGAAGATCCAGGTCGAGACCCGCGAACGGCCGGCAAAGCTGCCGGCCTTTTGCCAGACCGTCAGCATGGTGTCGTTCAGCACCTCCTCGATCAGCTCGCGCCTTTGCGTGACCCGATAGACGAAGGGATAGATCCGCTTGAAGTAGCGCCGATAGAGGCGATCGAAAGCCTCCCGGTCGCCGCCGGCAATCGCGTTCAGGAGCGCGGCCTCCTCTTCGTCGCCCTCGCGGGCAGGGGATCGCGGCACAGTTTCGCGCCTTTCCACAGCAATGACGGTCAAAGGTAGCACAGGCAGCCTCTCTTCGGCGGTAGCTGAACGCCCCTGGTGGGCTTTCTATTGAGGTCAGTGCCACCCGGGCGCCGTTTGGTTCACGCGATCCAAAATTTTTTTCCTAAGCTGACCGATTCCTCTCGATGCGGTCGACACGGCCGACTTGGGCTTGCTTGGCGCAAAGCCATCCGCTAGAAGACAGCGCTCTGCAGGACGTGAGCCGTTAGACCCTCACTGCAGAACCATCGGAGAGGTGCCGGAGCGGTCGAACGGGGCGGTCTCGAAAACCGTTGTGCGCGCGAGCGTACCGAGGGTTCGAATCCCTCCCTCTCCGCCAGAGGCCCGCCATGACCCTCTTGAGATCTATGCATACATTCTCGCGTTGGCCGCTCCCACCCAGGGTCCCTCGCTGGATTGGGGTTTGAGCCGGGGCGCGATGCTGCAATCCTTGTTCAAGCTCCGGGAGCATGAGACCACGGTCCGCCGCGAGTTGATTGGCGGTGCGACAACCTTTCTGGCCATGGCCTACATCATCGTGGTGAACCCGGAGATTCTCTCAGCCGCGGGTATGGACCGCGATGCCGTGTTCGTCGCCACCTGCTTGGCGGCAGCGATTGGCAGCCTCTTCATGGGTCTCTATGCCAACTATCCGATCGCCCTGGCGCCTGGGATGGGGCTCAATGCCTACTTCGCGCTCACCGTTGTGGTCACGCTCGGCTACAGCTGGCAGGTCGCACTGGGTGCCGTCTTCCTATC
The DNA here is from genome assembly GCA_040219175.1 of Kiloniellales bacterium. GTDB lineage: Bacteria > Pseudomonadota > Alphaproteobacteria > Kiloniellales > JACOMY01 > JACOMY01. The sequence continues at coordinate 19,503 of JAVJSY010000053.1, read as the reverse complement.
GGGTGTCCTCTTTCTGCTCATCAGCGTTTTGCCGATACGGGAGTGGATCATTAACGCGATCCCACGCTCGCAGAAGCTGGCGATTGCCGCGGGTATCGGCTTTCTGCTGGCCATTATCGCATTGGAGGGCGCCGGCGTCGTCGTCGCGCACCCCGTCACCCTGGTCACCGTCGGCGACCTCACGAAGCCCTCTGTGCTGCTTGCAGCCCTTGGGTTCATCGTGATCGTGGCTCTGGACTATCGGCAGGTGCCGGGCGCGATCATGATCGGGATCCTGGCCATCACCGGGCTGGCCTTCGCCCTTGGTCTCAGCGCGCCGCATGGGATCTACGCCGCACCGCCGAGCCTGGCTCCCACCTTCCTGCATCTGGACCTGGTCGGCGCCTTGGATCTGGGCTTGATGACCATCGTCTTCACCTTCCTGCTGCTCGACGTCTTCGATTCCAGCGGCACCCTGATCGGGGTTGCCCAGAGGGCGGGCTTTCTGGATGCGGAAGGCCGGATACCGCGCATTAAGAAGGTGCTTGTCGTCGACAGCAGCATGTCGATGGTCGGTGCGGCGCTCGGAACCTCGACGACCACAGCTTACATCGAAAGCCTGACCGGCATTCGCGCCGGCGGGCGCACCGGCCTGACGGCCGTCACCGTGGCCGGCTGCTTTCTGCTGGCGCTCTTCTTCGCGCCTTTGGCTGCAAGCGTGCCGAGCTATGCCACAGCCCCTGCGATCCTCTTCGTCGCCTGCGTCATGACCGCCAGCCTGGCTGAGCTGGATTGGGATGACGTGACGGACTATGCACCGGCCGTCGTCACGGCCATCAGCATGCCGCTCACCTTCTCGATCTCCACTGGCATCGGGTTGGGATTCGTTGCCTACGCTGCAATCAAGATTCTGAGCGGCCGCTATCGCGATGCCAGTCCTGCAGTGTTGGTTCTGGCCGTCGTCTTTCTGGCGAAGTTTGCACAGGCTTGATGCGCACTTTGTGGGCGCATAGGTTGCCGGCAATACCAATGTTCCCTTTGGAGTACAGGACCGGAGATGTCGAAGAGCAAAGTCGAAGCGGAAGAGAAGGGAGAGGCGGAATCAGATCTGGAGGCGGCCTTGAGAGACGCACGCGTGCGCGTCGAGGCGAACAGCCTGGAGGCCGCGGAGGCTGCGATCTCTCAGCTTCGTCGGGACTATCCCCAGGACCGACGTCCGGTCTTGCTCCAAGGAGAGCTTTTCCTTCGCCGGGGTGACTTGGATGACGCGCTAGAACTCGCAGAGGCCGAGCTGAAGGAGGATCCGAACTCCCTAGACTTCCACCGCCTCGAAATTTCGACTCTCCTGGAAAAACAGGCCTACTTGGAAGTGTTGAAACGCACGCTCGGGAGTTTACGGAAGTACAAGTTTGACGCCGACCTGGTGGTCTATCGCTGCCGTGCGTTTCTTGGCCTTGAACGCATGAAGCAATTGAAAGAGTTGGCAGACCGGGGGGCAGCGAAATACCCCTCGGACAGGCGATTCGACGCGTTCCGCGAGCAAGAGAAACAATACAAAGAGGCCAAGAGCGAGACCTTTGCACGAAACGCTGAGAATGAAATCCGGAAAGCACTACAGGATTGTCGGGCCAGCTTTGCGTCTGGTCGCTACGAGGAGGCTGCGAAGGGCGCACAAGCTGCATTGGATGAGCATCCTGATCACTACAACCTGACCCTGCTTCTGTGCCGGTCTCTTGCGAAGCTAGACCGGAACCTCGAGACGGAGGAGGTCGCCCAACGCGCCTTGGCACACCACCCGGGTAACAAGGCTCTGACACAATTTTATTGCAGGGCACTTGTGCGTCGCGGCGCCTTTGAGGCAGCTGTGAGAGTTGGGCGAGATGGGCTTGGCAAGCATCCCGGTGACTATGAGCTGTCCTTGCTCGTGTGTCAGTCTCTTATGAATCTCGGCCGAAGCCTCGAGGTGGCAGAGGTCGCCCAACGCGCCTTGGAGCAGGTCCCCGGCGACCGCACCCTCACGCGCGTGAAATGCGCGGCACTTATTCATCGCGGAGCCTACGAGGAGGCGAATACCGAGGCCTCGGCCTTTCTCAACGCAAATCAGCAAGACCCCGCCTTCCTGGTGATCAAGGGCCAAGCGCTCTTGAGATTGAACCGACCGCAAGAGTACTGCCGCGAGGTAGCAGCGCCGCCTCTCTCCGATTTAAAGAATTCATCTGGAGCAATTGGCATCTATTCGCAGTGCCTAGAGCGAACAGGGGCATGGCAAGCGATCATCGACTACTTGGAACCTGGCATCAAGGCGGGGTACCCCTTGCCGGTCGGCGCCCAAGATGCGCTCTCTGCGGCCTACATCAAGCAGGGACGCAAGGAGGATGCCGAAAGCCTCTACGACAGCATCGTGAAAGCGCAAGGGCCACAGCTATCAAATGATCTCTCTGCAGATATTGCACGCGCCAGAGAACTGTTTCCACTTGTGTTGCCGAACTCCGAGATGTCGCAAACGGCTCTCGACCGCCTCTGGTCCTTTGCCGATCAGGGGACCTGGTCTCGCACCGAGTGGACGGATCGCATACGCTGGGGATACAGCTGTCAGCGCGTGATGATGACCCTGGTCATGTCCCGTTTCAAAGAAGCCGGCACGCTCATGAAACTGGTTGAGCACTGCGATCTTGAGCCGATCGAGGCAGAGATAGCAGCCGGTCGATCCCTTGTTCTGACAGGCGGACATGTTGGCGCAGGCCCGACGGTGATCGCAGCTCTTGTCGAGCGAGAGATACCGACAGTCGTCCTTTCTAGATATGCCACTCCCGAGAGTCAGTTGCCGGGCAACGTCCGTTGCATTACCGCCTCCTCGCATCCCCTGAGCACGTTTAGAGCGATTCGAGACGCCCTATCGGAGCCAAGGGTTCTTGTTGTGGCAGGCGATGTCGACAGAGACCTGGATCTGAGCGATAGCGGATACATCGTCACGCTTTTCGGCAATGATGTCGTTGCGCAGAGCATGCCCCCGTGGCTGGCTCACCAGAATAGGTTGTCGACCTATTGGGTTCAGGCGCTTTTTCACGGCGATAGGGTACGCATCTCCTCGAGTAAGATGCTCACGCCCGAACCAAAAAAAGAGCTCAAGGACGCTTTCGCAGCACGCTGGTACGACATCTACCTGAGGCGGTTTCTGGGATTGCTTCGCGCCGAGCCCGCCAACCTCTACATGGTCAATGGTCCCGTCTTCCGCGCCCTCCTCGATAAGCCGGAATCGATGGGTTCGGCGAAGAGACTGCCGATCAAGCTCGATATCGATGCGGCGACTTTGTAGGTGCGCTGGCCCAGACAGCTCGTGAAGAGTGTCACTGACCGCCTCTGGATTGGTCGTCCGGCTATTTGGCCATTGCAGTCAAACCGGCCAAGTCTTCGACACCTTGCCCGCGAGCCTGTGATCCCAAAGCGCCCGCACGTTCGAGCGTGACGTCGGCCCCGAAAGGTGGACTGTCCATTTCGGCCCAGGCCTCGTCATAAGTGCCGATGTTGCGCAGTGTGTGCAAACGATAGGTGTAGGCACCCAGGACGGAACTGAGACTGTCTTCTATGTCGGGGCGTGAACGGATATGGCGCATCGCCTGTTTCACCACTGAGACAAATCGGGGATCTCTCTTCATCTCCTCCCGGAAGATCTGGGTGTAGAGACGCACAAGGTTCGGCCTTGGCAAGCGGCGCTTCGCATTGCCCGGACGCTCCCAAGGTGCCGGCGGCAGCAGCTCGCTGATCAGGTAGAAGCGGTCCAAGAAGTTTTCCGGATGGAACAGCCTGCTGACCAGCCAACGGGCACCGATATAGAGCTCTCGGCGGCTCATCTGGGCCGGCACGATGTTGGTCACAAGGCTGACGACAGGTCCTTGTGACTGCTTTTCTTCTTCGCTCTCTTCGACAATCCGATTGGCATCCTTCATCGAATCGTAAAAGGGGGTCGCTACGGGCGCCATCAGGGTGGCGACGCTGAAAGTACTGGTCGGCAGTGTTGACCCGAAGGCGAGAAGGTTCTCAAAAATGCTCCGTTCGTCGTGATCGAACCCGGTCACCAATCCAACCTCTACGGCAACTCCGCTCGAGACGACCTTCTTGACTTCTTCCGTCAGATCCACGCGAAGGTTCTGACGCTTCTTGCTCTCGACAAGGCTTGCTTCGTTGTTGGTTTCGATGCCGATAAAGGCATTGACCAATCCGGCATCGGCACACAGGCGCAGCAACTCTGGGTCACGCGCTACGTCGATGGAGACTTGCGTGAACAGGCTTACAAAGTCTCGCCCCTCCTTCCCATTCCACGAGGCGATGGCTTCCAGAAGGCTGCGCGCCCGTTTGCGGTAAACAGTGAAGTTGTCGTCAGCAAGAGCGACATTTGCGTAACCCAAGTCATAGAGCTGCTGAAGCTCTGCTGTGACCTGCGCGTTATCCTTGTGTCTTTGTACACGCCCAAGATATTGAATAACATCGCAAAAATGACACTCGAATGGACAGCCACGGCTCGTCTGCACGACACCGAAGTAGGATTTGTCGTTGGGGTAGAGATCCCAACGGGGCAGTGGCGATTGACGCATGTCGGCTTTGGTAGAGGTGTACGTCGGCTTGAGCGTTCCGGCCCGCATGTCTGCGAAGACCTCCTCGGCAATGGGCTCAAGTTCTCCGATCACGATGCTGTCGGCCCGTCCCTCGAAGAATTGCGGCGCCAGCGAGACATGCGGGCCGCCCACGACCACGGTCTTTCCCAAGCCGCGAAGCCGTTTGGCCAGCGCCACGCCGCTGGCTGCCTGCGCGACATTGATCGACAAGGCAAAGACGTCCGCATCGCCATGCCGATCCAGATCGAAAGGATCGACGCACTCGTCCACAATCGTGATCTGAAAGTCGTCGGGAGCAAGCGCGGCTACGGTGACAATGCCGGCAGCGCCAACCCGCGCAATGCCCCGGCCTGGCTCTTCGCTGGCCCACCAAGACACGTAGGTGCTGTCGACCGGGCGAGGTGAGATAAGGCACAGACGCATTGTCAAAAATCCTCTCCGCGAGACCCACGATGCCCCAGGGTTGTTCCCAATCCCACACAAACACCTGCCCTTAAATGCGCCAAGGGAAACGCAACATCAAGATGCAACGGGATTTCAGTCGCTCTCTTTCCTACCGCTCCGGTGCGTCCAATCCGATCTGCGCGACCCGAACGAAGTCCGCCTCCGATGCCGAGCAAGATCGGCAGACTCCAAGAGGATCCCAAATGCAGCGCTGGCCGCTCGGCGTTGGTGAGCCAGCCTTTGCTTGAGACCCGATAGTGCGCTCTTGCATACTGGACTTCTTCGCCCTTTCGCGAGATATGAAACCCTTGGGGTGTCCGCGGAACCGTCGGCGAATGGGTGGTATCCGCAATCGGGGTCAGGGCTCGGTCATTTGCAGTGCCCCTACTGGCTTCTTTGCGGGCCGCGATAGGCTGGGGAGGCGGTGAGTGATGCGCCTCGACGCTCAGAAAGGACTTGTTCTTGGCTCAAAGAATGGACGCGATGCCCGCGCGGCAGACACTGCGGCAGCTGCAGTCCTTGCTGGCAGCCGACCCAAGCCTGACTCCGAAGTTCGAGGCGGCCAAGGAGGTTGTGCGCGCGTTTCGGCGTCCGGCCTTCTATGAGGTCAGCCAGCGTTGCAACCTTTTCTGCGAGGGCTGCTACTACTTTGAAGGCCCGACCGCCTTCCAGCCGCGAAATGCGCCCGAGGTGGAGACCTGGCGCGCCTTCTTTGAGAAAGAGGCCAAGGAACGCAAGGTTTCGATGGCCTATTTTATCGGTGCGGAACCGTCGCTGGAACCAGAGCGTCTCTACGCCGCCAAGGACTTCTTCACCTACGGCAACATCGGCACCAACGGCGTCGTTAAGATCGACAAGGAGATTCCCTTCCGTATCTCGATCTCGGTCTGGGGCGATCCGGCCACCGACGTGAAGCTGCGCGGTGCCGATGCTTTCAAGAAGGCACTGGCAAACTATGGGGAAGATCCGCGGGCTCTGGTCGTCTACACCCTGTCAGCCTGGAACCTGGAAGCCGCGCGCGAGGTGGCCGTCAAGTGCCGCGACCACGGCCTGCCGCTGACCTTCAACATGTACACGCCCACCGCCCCCTACCTCGACAAGGTCGACGAGGGTGCAAAGAACGACAAGGCCTACTTCCGGCTTTCCAAGAAGGGCAGCACACCCTGCTTCGATGCGGAGTCACTCGTGGCCTGCCGGAACACGGTGCGCGACCTCATGGATGCCTTCCCCGAGACCATCGTCTACACAGACCACTACAACGCCTGGGCGACACAGGCCGGCTCTATGTTCCACGTGGATGAAGACACAGGGATCGCATCCAACTGTGGGTCGCGGATCATCGGAACGCTGAAGTACATGGGCGCGGACCTGAACGCGCGCGACCTCAAATGCTGCACCCCCGATGTGGACTGCCGCGACTGCCGCATGTACAGCGCCGGCTGGTCGACCAGGCTGCAGCTTCTGCCTGCAGACGTAGCCTCCGCCAAGAGCTTCCAAACTTGGTGTGACGACATAAGCGCTTTGGGTAAGATCTTTGTCTATCGCCCCGAAACTGGCGCGCCGAGCGGGCAAGAGGGTATGGCCTCCTTCGATCGACTGGCCAGCTTCGTCAGCCCGTCCTAGTTGTCCGATCCGAACGCTTGGATCCCAAGCATTCGGTGAATCGGCCCACTAACGTGTTGAGCTGGTAGGGCAACTTATCCAGACGGATGGGAACCATCCCTCTGGGTTGCACCACCATAGCAGGATGATGTCAGATCGAAGCGATTTGCCATCTGAATTCTGCTATACAGGTTTGAAACATAGAGCAGAGTCTCGCGAACAGGTGAATCCACCTGATCGCGATCTGCTCTAGAGCCAGAGAAAATCCGAGCTCGAGAGTTGGCTGGCTTTGTCGATGCCGTCCAGGGCGAAGACCTGATCGGCCACCGCGTCGCCGTTCTGGTCGACCTCGACGCGGTCCTTGGCCGTATCGAAGCGCGCCTCGCTGCTGCCGGTGCCGGAGAAGGCTTGCGTTGCGACAAAGCTGAAGCTGCCGCTCTCCAGGCCGGTGGCGAAAACCAGGTGATCGCCGGCCGAGAAATCCGCGATGGTGGCGACACCGCCGCCCGTGCCCAAGGACGCCCCGTCGAAGAAGAAGCTGTCGTCACCGGAGCCGCCGACGAGAAAGTCGCCGGACCCGACCATGAGCAGATCCTGGCCACAGCCACCGTTCATGCGATCCGCACCGCTGCCGCCGTCCAAGGTGTCACGGCCCTGGCCGCCGAAGGCAGTGTCGCGATCCTCGCCACCGAAGATCCGGTCGGTGGCGTTGCCGCCGAACAGACCCTGGTCGTCACCGCTGCCGCCGAAAATCCTGTCGATTCCGAGGCCACCATAGAGCAGTGAATCGTCGCCCGAGCCGCCATCGATGTGGTCGCGGCCCTCGCCGCCGAAGAGATGGGTGTCGTCGTCGAAACCGCCGAAGAGACGATCATCGCCGCTGGCGCCGAAGAGGCTGACATCGTCGCCCTCGTCACCGAAAAGGCGATCCTCTCCGCTGCCGCCAAGCAGGGAGATATCGTTCCCGGATCCGCCGAAGACCAGATCGTCGCCGTCCTGCCCCAGAAGCTTTCGGTCATCTCCCTCTTCGCCCAGGAGACGATCGTCGCCATCGTTGCCCTCCAGCTTGATCTCGCCGCCGGAGCCGCCGAAGAGGCGATCGTCCCCGCCCTTGCCCTCCAGCGAGTCCGCACCGGAGAAGGCAAGGATCGTGTCGCTGTCCTCGAAACCACTGAGGCGATCGTCGACCTGTGCGCCCGAGGCCGCGAATATGCGGACGCTCTCGAAGCCGGAGACATCGCCGTAGCGCGGCAAGTCGGCACCGGATTCGAGGTAGAAGTTCAGCCGGTCGAAGCCGCTACCGCCGAAAAAGCGCTCGTAGACGCCGTTGTTGCTCTCCTGCAGGGTAAAGGAGACGGCATCGTCGCCACTGCCGCCGAAGAGCCAGTCAGCGCCCAAACCGCCGAAGAAATGCGAGTCCTCGCCGGCACCGCCGTAGATGCGATCGTTCCCGTTGTCTCCGAAAAGCGCTTCGTCTCGGCCCTCGCCGCCGAAGATCCGATCGCCGCGATTGCCTCCAAACAGGCCGCTGTCATCTCCCGCATCGCCATGAATCTCGTCTGCATCCGCGCCACCGTAGAGATCGCTGTCGCTACCCGAACCACCACTCACGATATCGCTGCCGCTGCCGGCGAACAGCGACGCGTCGGAACCGCTCTGGCCGGACAGGCGATCGTCGCCGCTGGCGCCATAGAGGCCCCGGTCGTCGCCGTCGTCTCCATAGAGTGAGTCAGCGCCAAGCCCACCGAAGAGGTCTCGGTCTGCACCGCTGGACCCGAAGAGCGTATCCGAGCCAGATCCGCCGTAAATCTCGCTATCGTTGCCGGAGGCCCCGCCAAGTCGATCATCGCCGCTGGCGCCGAAGAGGGAGCGGTCCTTGCCGTCACCCGCATTGATCCGATCCTGGCCGTCGCCACCGAAAATCAAGCTGTCGGAGCCGCTTTGTAGCAGGATGTTGTCGTCGCCACTGCCGCCGTAGAACTGCCTGTCGTTCCCGCTGTTGGCGCGCAGCCGATCGTCGTCATCGCCACCATAAAAGAGACTGTCGTCGCCATCGCCACCCTGCAGCCAGTCGTCCTGATCCTGGCCGAAGAAGGAGGCATCCTGTCCTTCGTCGCCGAACAGACGATCGTCCGCAGCACCGCCATAGACGCCTTCGTCGTCGCCCGCGCCTGCATAGAGTTTGTCGCTTCCCAAACCACCGAGGGCGGAGTCTTGTCCACTGCCGCCGAAGGCCGTGTCATTGCCCTGACCGCCATCGATCATGTCGTCGCCACTGCCACCCGATAGGACACGGTCCGGACCGGAGCCGCCAAAGAGGGAGTCCGGACCCTCCCCTCCGTATAGGCTATCGGCGCCGGCGAGGCCTTCCAAATGGTCCCTAAGGTCTCCGCCGAAAAGGGTGTCGCTTGCGCTGCTGCCGACCTGGGTCATTGCGATCTCGATGACCGTCTCGACGCCGGACAAGCTGTACGAACCGAACAGGAAGGCACCTTCACCCAGGATCAGCGTGTCGGACCCGGCGCCACCGTCGAAGAACTCCCCACTGGCGAGTTCCCCTTGGCTTGCGACCACGAAGGTGTCGTCACCCTCGCCGCCGAAAAGCGAGTCCATGCCGGATCCCCCGAAGAGGGTGTCCGCTCCGGAGCCGCCGGAGAGAACGCGATCGTCACCGCTTCCGCCATAGACGCGATCCTTGCCGCTGGCGCCTCTCAGGGCAGCGTCATTGCCCGCGCCACCGTCGATCAAGTCGTCGCCGTCGTTGCCGTTGAGGATGGAGTCGTCGCCCGCACCACCATAAAGCTTATCGTCTCCTCGATCGCCACGAAGGCTGAGGTCATTGCCCGACGCGGAAAAAACCGTGTCGTCGCCTTCGCCACCGTAGAGACGGGCGTCGTTGCCGGACCGGCTGCCCAGCTTGTCATCGCCATCACCGCCGAAGAGATCGAGATCCGATCCATCGCCGGCGTTGATGACGTCAGCACCCGATCCTCCATCCAGACTGCGATCCGATCCGCTGTGGGCAAGGAGGTGATCGTCACCGCTGCCGCCGTAGAGGCCAAAATCCCCGCCGCTGCCGCCGCGCAGCGTATCGGCGCCGTCCCCACCGAAGAGGCTGCGGTCGACCCCATCGTTGCCGCGCAGATCGTCATCGCCACTGCCGCCAATGAGAGAACTGTCGTCACCTTCTCCACCGAACAGGCTGTCGCTGCCGGTAGCGCCAAAGAGAGAACCGTCGTCGCCCTCATCTCCGAAAATCCTGTCGTCCCCACTGTCGCCCCTCAGAACGAGATCCGATCCCGATCCGCCATAGACGAAGTCGTCTCCGTCTTCTGCGCCGGCACGATCCGCCCCGCTGTCGCCGAAAATCCGATCGCTGCCGGACCCACCATCGAAGGAATCGACATCATTGCCGCCGTAGAGCCGGTCCGCCCCGCTGAGACCCAGCATAATTTGGAAGTCGTCGCCGCCGTAGAGCGTATCGCTGCCGTCGGAGCCGGTCACGGTCGTTGGGCTAAGGATGCTCTCGACACGCGTAATCAGGTCGTAGTCGCCCAATCCTGCCCCATCCAACAACAAGATCGTATCCGCACCACCACCGCCATCGATTGTCCCGTCCCCAAAGCCATCTCCGCCTGGTCGGATAACGAAGGTATCCTCGCCATTGTGGCCAAACATACGATCGCCATCTTCACCGCCGAAGAGGACGTCGGAGCCATCGCCACCCCAGAGGAAATCGACCAGATCCCCTCCAGACAGCCGATCGTTACCATCGCCACCATAGAGATAGTCCCAGCCCGACGCAGACAACCTGTCGTCGCCCCCCGATCCAAAAATCGTGTTGATATCACCGCGACCGTGTATGTTATTGTTATAGTTATCTCCGCTGATGCCTATATACAGATAATTGTAGAATCCACGATAGTCTTGAAAGGTATAGACAGACGACATGGCAGCGGCTGCCGCACCGCCAAATGCATCGTCGCCGCCGCCAAAAAGTACATCAGTGCCCGAAGCGCCTTGCGGCTCGTAGCCTTGCGCGAGGACGTCAGCCTCCACTGCCCCACTCGCAAGGTTGTCTCCGCTTTCACCGAAGAGGAGATCGACCTCTTCAGTCCCTGGATAGAGATTGGCGTTCGGGTTGGTCGGCATGGAACTCATCTCTGCAGTGTCCTTCACAAGCGGGTGGCAGCCGGCTGAAGCACTCTGGACCAACTGCGTTTCGAGTGTCTTGCATCTCGGTCAGCCGCTAAGCTCTTGCCGAGCGTCGTCGCATGCTCCGAAGCGCAATCTCAGAGGGACACCGGCAGGCCCTGCCATCGTTGTTTTCCAATAGGAAGCGTCAGACATTCGCTCCAGTCACTCAGGTGTAGAGCCGACGAAGAACGCCACAGTTCCTCGGTTTGCCGGCAGTATCATCGGGCTTGGCAGTATGCGCAATCAATAAATGTAGACTCTCGTCGGCCAACCGCGTTTCCTCGGTGGCCGGCTTACTCAATCATCCCCCAGCGTCACCGGCTGGCCGTGCGGTGTGCGCTCGTAGGCAGAGACCCAGTCGGCCTTGCGCGCGGTCATTTCGCGGGCCTGCGCCATGCCGGCGTCTTCGACCACGCGCTCGAGAGCCTCGATGGCGGCCAGGTAGTAGGATTCCCGCGTGTCGACCTCGCCGCGGGCCATCTGCGCTGCCCGCGCAGCACCCAGGGCCTCTGACCAGGCCGCGTTGGTGATGCGCCCGGCCTCGATCAGGCTGTAGGCCAGGCCCAGCACCTCGGCCTCCCAGGCCTCGGCGAAGATCGGCTCGCCGTCGCGTGCCGGCAAGGGGGCAACTTCGGGAGCCACCTCAGGCGCCACCTCTGGATCAGGCCGGCTCAAGGTAGCTCTCCCAGAGGTCCAGGCAGACCTCGTCGGCGCTGTCCGCGCACTCCGGCCAGATGTCGGCAGCGCGGATCATGACGACATAGAGCGGCTCCGCCTCCTCGCGGCCCGAGGCGACGGCGTCCGGCAAGAGCTGCCTGCCGTAGTAGGCCTGGATCACGCCGGGCTTGCCGCGGGCATAGCGCGGCAGGCGGGTGTGTCCGGCATAGCCGGCAACGCGGGTGCGTACGGCCTCTCCCACGGCAAAGCGCGGCTGACCGCCGGGCCGGACCGGGTCGTGGGGATAGTGTGCCTTGCCGGCGACATCGTCCGCGGTGAGGCAGGGGCGCGCCGGCGGCGTCACCGGCGACAGCGCCTTGCCGGCCGCCAGCTCCTCCAGGCTCGCCAGCCCGTCATCCAGCAGCATGGCCTCGTAGGCCTTGGCCCACTGGTCGAAGTAGCCAAGCGTCATGTAGTCGAGCGGCCGAGCGCACTCCCGCGCATGGCGGAACCAGTCGATGCTCCAGCTGTCCGGACGATTGATGGCGGCCGCCATGGCATAGATCCGCGCCTCCCAAGGATGGTGGAAGGGCTCGTCCTCATGGGAGCGGTCGACCGGGCCAAAGCCCTCGACGCCGCCCAGATCGTGCAGGCTGTCCATCAGGCTGCCTCCCGTCCAGTTGGACGCTGGGCCAAGGCCGTGCCGATCATCGAATTGCGGCTGACCAGGGCGGCCAGGGCCGCTTCGTCCAGGCCCTCGCTGCCGGCCGGGCGTTGCGGCAACACCAGATAGCGCGCCTCGGAGGTGCTGTCCCAAACCCGCACCTTCACGGCCGGATCCAGCTCGACACCGAACTCCTGCAGGACGGCGCGGGGCTCGCGCACGGCGCGCGCGCGATACTCGGCGGCCTTGTACCAGGTCGGCGGCGGACCCAAGAGACCGATCGGATAGCAGGAGCAGAGCGTGCAGACCACCAGGTTGTGGACCTCCGGCGTGTTCTCCAGCACCACCAGTTTGGCGGCATGGCGACCGACAAAATCGAACTCGGCAACCGTCGCCGTGCCGTCCTCCAACAGGCGAGCCTTGAAGGCGGGATCGCTCCAGGCCTTGGCGACCACCTGGGCGCCGTTCTTCGGCCCCAGCTGCTCGCAATAGATCTCGACCCAGGCATCGACCGCACCGCTGTCCAGCATCTGCTTGTCGACCAGCAGACTCTCCAAGGACTTGACCCGGAGTGCGGGGTCGGAGGGCAGGTGGCTGTGCATCCGGCGGTGGATCTCGCCAAGACGCTTGCTGTCGAAACTGGGCATAGCGTTCCTCTCTTATCTCCGCAAAGTCTCTGCCGCGAAATGCCTGGACGCAAGTCCCGCTTCAAGCCACCGGACGATCAAGTGTTTCAGCCAGACGGCAAAAGGCCTCGATCGAGAGGGTTTCGGCGCGCCGGGTCTCGTCGATCCCCGCTGCCTTGAGCAAGGCTTTGGGATCGCCGCCCAAAGACTTCAGCGACTGCCGCAGCATCTTGCGGCGCTGGCCGAAAGCCGCCGCCGTCACCCGTTCCAAGCTAGCCAGAGAGACCGGCATCAAGGGGGCGGGTCGCGGCGTCAGACGCACCACAGAGGAGGTCACCTTGGGCGGCGGGCGAAATGCGCCGGGCGGCAGGTCGAAGCAGCTCTCGACGTGACAGAGCCACTGAGAGATGACCGAGAGGCGCCCATAGGCGGGCTCGCGCGGCTGGGCGGCGAGGCGCTGGGCGACCTCCTTCTGAAACATCAGAGTCAGGCTGTCGAGGCAGCTCGGATCCTCGGCCAAGGCCTTGAGCCAGGCCAGCAGCAGGGGCGTGCCGACGTTGTAGGGCAGATTGGCGACCAGCTTGCGCGGCGCACTGCCCAGGCGCCAGCTCTCCAGGCGCAGGGCATCGCCCTCGATCACGGTCAGCCGCCCGGGGTAGGCGGCCGCCAGATCGGCGAGGGCTTGCAGACAGCGGGGGTCCTTCTCCACGGCGTAGACCTGCCGGGCTTCGCTCGCCAAGAGCGCGCGGGTGAGCCCGCCGGGACCGGGACCGATCTCGATCACGTCCGAACCCGATAGCGGTCCTGCCGCCGCAGCGATACGGCCGGTGATGCCCGGATCCAGTAGGAAGTGCTGGCCCAGGCCCTTACGCGCACTCAATCCGTATTGGCGAATGACCGTCGTGAGCGGCGCTGGGCGTTCGACGCTCAGTTGCGCGTCTCCACTGTGGCAATGCGGCGAAGATCTTGCAGATAACGACGCGAACGAACATCGACCTGCTCGCTCAAGAGACGCTCACGCACCAGCGCGCGATCGATGCCGCTGTCCTCGCGCGCGCAGACAATGGCAAGACCGATGCCGTCAGGAGCGCGAAAGAGATCGCTGGCCTGACCGATGGGCAGGCCCGTGGTGACGCCGCGCAATCCGGCTGGCATGCGCGCGACATCCAGGGTCTCGGGCAGAGGCTCGACCTTGGCGTCAAAGCGCTGGGCCACGGACTGCACGGCCTCGCAGCTGGTCAGCGCCTTGGCGGCCTCGGTCGCGCGGCCGGCCGCCCGGTTCACCTGCGAGCGGTTTTCGAAGTTGGCGACCGGGAAGGTCAGCATCTTGACCGAGACCGTCAGTTTGCGTTCCGGCGTCGGGCGCTCGTCGCGCAGCAGCATGATGTAGATGCCGTTCGGGGTGACGATGGGCGGGGTCAGTTGAACCGGGATGAGATTCTCCAGGGCGTCCTCGACCTCCTGCGGCAGGCTACCGGCATCGACCCATCCCAGATCGCCGCCGACGGCAGCCGTGGGCGACTGGGACACCTGTCGGGCCAGGGCCTGGAAGCCGCCGCCGCGCCGCAGTTGTTCGATCACGCGCTCTGCCGTCTGGCGCACCTCGGCGGCCTGGGCCGGATTGTCGATCGGCAGGTAGATCTCGGCCAGCAGGCGCTGCGGCTGGCCTTGGCGCGCCTCGATGCGCCGCACGGCCTCGTCGATATCCTCGTCGGATACGATTACCCGCGGCAGCACCTCCCGGCGCAGGATGTTCCGCCATAACAGCTGTGCGCGCACCTGATCGGCCAGATAGGCGGGCAAGATCCCGGCGCGCTCCAGCCCGCGCTCCAGGGTGGCTCGGTCCATGCCATTGCTCTGGGCGATCTGCTCCAGCGTGGCATCCACCTCTTCTTCATCGGCAGTGATGCCCAGACGCTCGGCCTCTTGCGTCTGCAGTTCCTCGTCGATCAAGGCCTGTTCGACCTGTTTGGTGAGAAACTCCCGCGTCTCGGCCGAGTCCTCTAGGCCGGAGGACACCAGTGCCAGCTTCACCCGCATTTCGATCTGGAGTGCGGAGATCACCTTGTCGTTGACGATGATGGCGGGCTTCAGGGTCGTCATCTCGGCCGCCTGCAGCGGGGCTGCCAAGAGGCCGGCCAGCAGCAAGAGCAGAAGCACAGCAAGTCGAGTGGGAGAGCTGAGAGCAGACATGGGACCACGCGCGTGACAGCAAAAGGACCGGGAGCACCTTTGATCGGCGGTGCTTCTCTAGGGTCATCCTAGCGCACTCGCGCCGTGCCGGGCCAGTGGGAGATATGGAGATAGGAGATAATGGAGAAGAAAGACGGTGCCGCGATTCCTCCAAGAGTCCGGGCTGATCAGAAATCGAAGACGCGATCTGGTGACGCGCCGGCATCTTGTCGGCGCGCGGTGAAGGTAGCGAGCCGATGCCGCCGACGTGCGGATTGGCTTGATCGGCGTGCAGGCCGAGGGCAAGACTGTTGGCGTAAATCCAAATGGGAATTCTCGGCTTTGCAAGACGGGACGTTTTTTTGAGCATCAAGGGCCCACCATCGAACTTGCCGCCAGGCGGCTTCGCTCGGGCAACGGTCGCCATGCCCGGGGCGCAATCGCCCGCGCGCGGCCAAGGCATGAATATCCGCCAGGCCCTGGCGACTGCCGACAAGCTGCGCGCAGCCGGACGTCTGCAGGAGGCGGACAGCCTCTGCGGCCAAATCCTGGCCGGCAATCCGGTACAGCCCGACGCCTTGTTCCTGCGCGGGCTCGTGGCGATCAGTGCCAGGCACCCGGATCGCGGGGCCGACTTGATCCGACAGGCGATTGCGATCAACGGCCGTAATCCCGACTATCATGCCAATCTCGGCGCGGCACTGATGATGCTTGAGCGCAAGGCAGAGGGCACAGCCGCCCTGGAGCGGGCCCTAGCCCTCGACCCAAAGCACCCGCGGGCCAACTACAACCTGGGTCTGGCGCGTATGTTCGAGAAGGACATGGAGGCAGCCGAAGGTCACCTGAAACAGGCGATCAAGGCCCAACCGGGCAACAGCGAGGCCAGTGTCTCCCTGGCCGTCGTGCTGACCCATCAGGGCAAATTCGATAAGGCGACCTCATTGCTGCGCGCGGTCTTGCGAAAGCATCCTAGGCACGAGCATGCCTTGCTCAATCTGGGCAACGCCTACTATGAGCAGGACCTCTATGACGACGCGATCAAGACCTATCAGCAGCTGATCGAGGTCGCACCGCGTTCGGCGCGCGGGCACTATCACTTGGGGCTGGCCTACAGCAAAGTCGACAAGGTCGAGGCGGCGATCGAGCACTATCGACAGTCGATCGCGCTCAACCCGAAGGCCTTCGAGCCGCACAACAACCTGGCCAGTCTCCTGCAGCATGTCGGAGAGCGGCACGAGGCACTGGATCACCTGCGGACCGCAAGTCGCCTGAACCCCGGCGTCGCCGAAATCCAGTACAACATCGCCAACGCCTTGGGCGGAATGGACCGCAACGAGGAGGCAATCGAGGCCTTTCGCGCAATCGAGAGCGAAGACCCCCTGGTCATCGAACGCTGTCATGGGGGCATCGTCATCGCGCTCCATCAGCTCGGGCGCTTCGACGAGGCCCGCAAGACGGTCGCCACGCTGCGGAGCCGGCTGCCGGACTCGGTCGCCCCCATCATGCTCAAGGCGATCGACGGATCGACCCGGCTGGAGCCGGATGAGATCGCCCGGGCCAAGGCCTATGTCGACCAGCAGAGCGATGACCACGACGACCTGATCTGGACCAATCTCTGTTTCGCGCTCGGCAACGAGTTCGCCCGCGCCGAGGCCTATGACGAGGCCTTTCATTACTTTGCACGCGGCAACCGCGCCCGCGACCGAGAGCACCTCTACGAATCCGAAAAGGATCACGAAAAGCTTCGTGCCGTCATCGAGACCTTTACCCCCGATATGTTCAAGCAGCTGGCCGATTTTGGCAAGCCCTCGAGGCGGCCGATCTTCATCGTCGGCATGCCACGCTCGGGCACGACCTTGACCGAGCAAATTCTGGCCTCCCACCCCGACGTGGCCGGCGCCGGCGAGCTCAGCGCATTGGGCAAGATCGCGCTTGGCATGAGCGAGGCGATCGGGTCGGCCGCGCCCTATCCGCAATGCATGAGCGCGCTGACGCGCGAGGACGCCCAGTCCATGGCCGGGCAATACTTGACGGCACTGGCCGAATGCGATCCGGATGCGCTGCGGGTCACCGACAAGATGCCGGACAACTTCGCCTTCCTAGGGCTGATCGCGGTGCTCTTCCCCAACGCCCGGATCATCCACTGTCGGAGGGATCCGCGAGACACCTGTCTGTCGATCTTCTGCCAGTCTTTCCGGGGCTTCCACCCCTACTTCTACGATCTTGGGAAGCTGGCCGAATACTACCGCCTCTATCGACGATGGATGGCCCATTGGCGCGCGGTGCTGCCGCTTCCGATTCTGGAGATCGATTACGAGGACACGGTCGCGGACCAGGAGGGCGTGAGTCGACGCTTGTTGGAGTTCTGCGATTTGGACTGGGACGAGAGCGTGCTGGCATTCCACGAAACCGAACGCGCCGTGAAGACCGCGAGCGTGTGGCAGGTTCGCCAGCCGATCTACAGTCGATCCGTCGGGCGATGGCGATCTTATGAACGGCACCTGGAGCCCTTGTTGGAAGGGCTGCGAGATCTGCCGGTTTGAGACCCCACGCTGTACCAAACTGCGTTGCGTGCAACTCATCGCGGCTTGCCAAGCGCGCCCGCAGCGCAGCGAGATTAAGCCCGCGAGGCGTCTAAATGCTTAAAGGGTGCCATGCGTCCGCATCCTTGCCTCTCGGCATGAGGAGTAGGGTCGGCTGAATTCCGATCCGCGCAACCGGCTGCATTCCGCGAATTGTCTCCGCCAAAGGCTGCAAATACCTTCTCGCATTACGGGTATTTAGGAATTTTTGACATACCATTTGTGGTATATCTATGATGCACAAAATGCAGGGTGGTAGAGATGACGCTTGAGAGCGATACACAGTTTCTCCTGACCCAAGGGCGCGCAGGTTGCAAAGGTTCGTCGATAGGAACCCTGACAAAGGCTCTTTGGCTGATCCTACCGGCGGTCCTGCTTGCTTCCTTTAAAGCCCCCTTTCCAACGGATCTTGAGGCAGCCTACGAGGATAAGATCCACCAAGATCAAAGTTGGGACACATCTGTCAAACTCTGGGAGACACCGCAAGCCGGCCTCTCCCCTGATAGTGACGTTGCCTTGCTCCGCGATGCCTATGCCGCGGAAACAATGGCGGATACTGCACAGTATGTATCAGAAACTTACGGCGAAAACTTGAACGCCGCTCTGATATACCTAGAGGAACAGAGATTTAAATGCACGACGAGCGAGCGGATAACCTGCGAGAGTCATTTTGGGGTTTTGCCACGAAGAGGTAGCCCATCCCCGGATGACCCGACACACTGTATCACTTGGCGTTTAGAGATACAGGCAAAAGAAAACGCAATTGAGAAAGTTACACCGTCATCATTAGTCACAGACTGCAACGCGTAGGGCAGAGAAGGTCGTGGTTTTCGGAAAGCGCAGACCGTCTTTGATTCAGGTCGCAGGCGAAGTATGGCGGTCGGACCAACGTCGGACAGCAGCGATGCCTTCCCGCTACGCTAACTTACTCCGAAGCTTGACAAACCAATAGTAGCATCACTATGATGCACAAAATGCAGAGTGGCAGAGATGACGCTTGAGAGCGATACACAATTTCTCCTGACCCAAGGGCGCGCGGGCTGCAAAGGTTCCTCTAAAGGAACCCTGGCGAAGACTCTTTGGCTAGCCCTCCTTGCAACCCTGCTCGTTTCCTGTACAACCCCCGTTCCAACGGATCTTGAGGCCGCGTACAATGATAAGATCAATGAAGATTGGGACAGATCGCTAGAAATACAGCAAAATCCACAAGCTGAACTCTCCCCTGACAGTGACGTTGCCCTGCTCCGCGATGCCTATGCAGCGGAAATAATCGTGGATACTGCGCACTATATAACAAAGAATTATGAATATAACTTGGAAGCCGCCATCAAATACATAGAGAAGCAAAAATTTACATGCACAACGAGCGAACGGATAACATGCGAGAATCGTTTGAACATAATGCCACTAACATTTAACCCATTTCCCTCTCTAATGAATGACCCTACACATTGCATCACCTGGCGCCTAGAGGTACAAGCAAATAGAAACACAATTGAGACAGTTACACCTTCATCATTAGTTACAGACTGCAGCGAGTAGAGCAAGCGCAGCTGTGCGCCCGCAGCGCAGCGAAGACAAGCTTGCATAGCATTTGAACGTCAAGAATGGTGCCATGAGCCTCGTCCCAACCACTTCGACTAAATGGGCAGACCAAATAAATGGGCAGACCAAACAGTTTGACAATTAATTCTCACTCGTCACTATTCTTATCCCCAATGAGTGAACCTATGCACTACACTACTTGATGACTCGAGATATCAGTTAACAAAAACAAAAATCTCTGCCATCAGGATTTACTAGCTGTAGATCAATGGAAAAGCTGCTGTAATTGCTCAGGGTGTTGGTCAGGTAGCGAAGAGGGACTTGCCGTCGAGCGCCTTTGAGAGGGCCTGATGGGGCGTAAATCCCTGCAGTCGACCGGTTCCGATGACGGATCGGATGAGGGCATGGGTATCGGCACCCCA
>JAVJSY010000052.1:0-45365 GCA_040219175.1 Kiloniellales bacterium | reverse complement strand
AAAAACTGGCCCGCGAGCCTCCCTAGAGCGCGATGACGATAGATCGAATCGATCTATCGTCTGAATCGCACTCTACTTGTTTGAAAGTAGACCAAGATTCAGACCGCGGGTCGTTTCGATCTGCGATCATCTTGGTCTAGCCAGCGACGCCGACCATCAGTCCGCTTGGATCGACCGGCTTGGCATCCTTGCGAATTTCGAAGTGCAGTTGGGGCGTATCGACATTGCCGGTTTCACCGACGCGGGCGATCACGTCACCGCGCCGCACCGTCTCGCCGCGCTGCACCAGGATCTGGCTGTTGTGGGCATAGGCGGTGACATAGCCGTCCTGATGCTTGATCAGCACCAGCTTGCCAAAGCCCTTTAGGTCGCCACCGGTGTAGGCAACCACGCCGCTTTCGGCTGCCCTGACCGGCGTGCCGGCCGGAGCGGCGATATTGATTCCGTCGTTGTGCAGGCCGCCCTTTTTCGGTCCGTGACTGGAAATCACCTTGCCGGTCACCGGCCAGTCGAAGAGCCGTCCCTGGCGCTTCGGCGGTGTGGGTAGTGCGGCATTGGTCGGCGGCGGCGGCTGAGCTGCGATTGCCGGCAAGGCAACATCGCGCGCCGGCTTTCCAGCCGGGATCTCCAGAACGGCAGCCTGTGCCGAGGCCACCGCGACGACCTCGCCGTCAGCACCGACTGTCTCGACGGAGGCGGTCTCCTCGACCACTGCGACCTCGCCGACCTGTGGATCGCTTTGGGTCAGATCGACGGGGGCACCGGCCGCACTCGCGGCAGCGGCGGTCGTCGATGGACTGCTCTCCAAGCTGCCCAGAAGATCGGCCGGCTGGCCGGCACTGGCCGTGCCGGATGCAACGACAGCCGTGGTTGCCGGCAAGGGCGCGCGCGCCGTGGGGATCGGTGCCCGTGCTTGTGCCAGCAGGTCGGGATCTCTGGCACCGGCCGGTAAGGTCAGCTGCTGGCCGACCTGCAGATCGTAGGGTGCAATCAGGCCGTTGGAATCGGCCAGGGTCGAGACGGGAATGCCGCTGCGCCGGGAAATGGCGTAGAGCGTATCGCCAGGCTGCACGGCATAATTGGCGCTGGTGATGGGCGCGGCCGTGTTGGCAGCCACGGCACTACCCGGCGGGGCCGCGCTTGGGATGCGCACCTGCTGGCCGACCTGCAGCACATAAGGCGCGGGAATGGTGGTGTTGGCATCGATCAAGCTTTGCAGCGAGACGCCGTAACTGCGCGAAATGCCCCAGAGCGTGTCCCCGGCCATCACGGTGTAGACATCGGACGTACCGGCAGTGCCGGCGGTCTCGCTAAACGTCCCCGATCCGGAATTGCCCACACAGCCGGCCAAGACGGTCATCCCGATCCCGGCCAGCGCCAGTGCAAGCCCCCTCGCCGCCTTCATGACCCTCGCCTCCTTGTCTTTCGCAGACTCCGATCGCCACAGCGCGTGGCTGGCTTTTCATTGCAGATGGGGATCGCGTCGGTCCAGGCAATCCGACGGCAAAGCTTCACACCCGAGCGTGTCCTAAGCGCCGCAGCCCCTCGGCTTCACGTTGTCGGGGTCATAGGGCGGCGGCTGCAGCACTCGTGCTGACACCGATCGCCCCAGAACCTCGATCTCGAAAGCCTCGGCATCGGCTGCCTCCGGCTTCACCCAGGCAAGCGCGAGGTTGCGGCCCACCCGGTGGCCAAAGCCGCCGGAGGTTACCATGCCGACCGCCTCTCCCTTCAGCATCACCGCGTGTTGATAAAAAAGATCTATATCTTGTTGAATTTCCAACAGAAGAAGGCGCCATGACGGCTGCTTCCCGCGACTGATGACGGCCGCCTTGCCGACAAAAGCCCGACCCTCGGGCCGCCAGAAAGCGTCCAGGCCGGATTCCAGTGGGCTCCTTTCAGTGGTGAGGTCGCTGCCCCAGGCCGGATAGCCCTTCTCGAGGCGCATGGCATTGATCGCATAGCTGCCGAAGTGGCTGACACCATGGTTGCGGCCAGCCGCGACCAGGCGATCGAAGAGCACGCCGAGGCGCTCCAGCGGCGCATACAGTTCCCACCCCAGCTCGCCGACATAGGAGACGCGAAGCGCCAGAACCGGCTCTCCAGCAATCACTGTTTCCTGCCCGGTCAACCAGGGAAAGTGTCTGTTTTCCAATGAGCTGTCACAGAGAGATGACAAAAGGTCTCTCGATTTGGGTCCCATGACCGCGAGGATGCCCAGGGCCTCCGTCTTGTTCACGATCAGGACTGAAGGGAACCCTGCCGACCGCGACCGCAGCAGGTCCTCGTCGTGCCGTTCTGCGGCCGCCGAACTGGTCAGGTAGAAGCGCTGCTCGCCCAGGCGTGTGACCGTGAACTCGGCCGCGACACCCCCGGCAGGCGTCAGAACATGCAAGAGCCCTAGCTTGCCAATGGCCCGCGGCGGCGGTCGGATGCCGAGCTGGCAGAGGAAGGCCGCCGCATCCGGACCGGAGACCTCGAACTTGGCGAAGGCGGAGAGGTCGGCCAGGCCCACGCCCCGTGCCACCGCGCGGCACTCGCGCCCCACGGCCTCGAACCAGCCCGGTCGGCCGAAGGTGAGCTCTCTTGTCTCCCCTGTCTCGGCAAACCAGTTCGGCCGCTCCCAGCCATAGGCCGCACCGAAGACCGCGCCCAAAGCTGCCTGGCGTTCATAGAGCGGCGAACGACGTCGCGGACGTCCGGCCGGGCGTTCCTCATAGGGATAGTGAATGCCGAACTGCAGACCGAAGCACTCCACCGCCTTGTCCAAGCGATAGGCGCGGTCGGCATAGCCGCCGAAGCGCCGGCTGTCGACGGCAAGCGCATCCATCGGCGGCGCGCCCTCGCTGATCCAGTGCGCCAGGAAGGCACCGGCCCCGCCCCCCTCCATCACGCCCATAGAGGACCCAGTCAACAACCAGGCGTTCGGCAAGTCGAAAGCAGGCCCGATCAAGGGGTTAGCGTCGGGTGTGAAGGTGATCGGCCCATTGACGATGGTCTTTATCCCGGCCTCGGCAAGCGCCGGCACGCGCGCCATGGCCATGGCGACAATGTCTTCTACCCGTTCCAGATCCGGCGGCAGCAGCTCCATGCCAAAGTCGGGAGGGACGCCGTCCACCGACCAGGGCGGGGCGTTCTTCTCGTAGGGACCGCAGATGAAACCATCGCGTTCCTGGCGCAGGTACCAGCTTTCTTCCGGATCGCGGATCATCGGCAGCTCCGGCAGGCCCGCAGCCTGGCGTTCGGCAATGGCCTCGACCCGGTCGGTCACCAGATATTGATGCAGCATGGGGACGACCGGCAGATCCACCCCCATCATCTCGCCGATCTCCCGGCACCAGGTACCGGCGGCGTTCACGATCTGCTCGGCCTCGATCTCCCCCGCCTCTGTCTCCAACTGCCAGTGGCCATTGGCGAGGCGATGGATAGCCAGAACCGGGGCATGGCGACGAATGACGGCCCCCTTGGCGCGCGCGACCTCGGCCATTGCGTGCGTCGCCTGGCTGGGATCGACATGGCCGTCGAAGGGCTCGAGGATCGCCCCCAGAATTCCGTCCGGATCGCACAGCGGATAGATCTCTGCCAGCTGTTGCGGGTTCAACAGGCGAAAGTCGTAACCCATGAAACGGCCAATCCCCTGCACATGGCGGAACTCGTCCATCCGCTCCGGCAAACGGGTTACGCGCAGCGCGCTGCAGGGGTGAAACCCGACCGAGCGCCCGACCTCGGCCGGCAAGACATCGCGATAGAGCCGCACGGAAGTCGCGCGCATCTCCATGATCGTCGGGTTGTGGGCGAAGTGCGTACAGAGCCCGGCGGCGTGCCAGGTCGATCCGGCCGTCAGTTCGTTTTTCTCAAACAAGACAATATCTTGCCACCCCCTCTTGGCGAGGTGATAGAGCAACGATACGCCCATGGCACCGCCGCCGATGATGGCTATTCTGCAGCGTTCGACCATCCCTATCTCCGATCGTTCCTGCCGCGCTGCCGTAGCCCCTGGGGGTCATAGGGCGGTCGTGCGAGGGCCCTTGCCGGATAGCGCCTGCCGGCAACCTCAATTTCGTAGCTGGCCTCCAAGAGGGCGGCGCGCGGCTGGCTCGGCTCACAGGCCACATAGCCGAAGGCCAGGGCCTGCCCGCATCGGAAGCCTAAGCCGCCGGACGTGGTCTGCCCGACCAAACGACCCGCACGGTAAATCGGCTCGTCATGCAACAGCAGCGGCGGATCCTCAGCCTCCAGCGCAAGAAGCAACAGACGACGCGTCAGGCCGGCCTCGCGTTGCCTTAACAGGGCTTCGCGGGCCTCGAAGCCGCCCGGCTTGTCCCAGGCCAGGGCAAATCCCAATCCTGCCTCCAGCGGGCTATCCTCCGGCCCGATGTCGTGGCCCCAGTGGCGAAAACCCTTCTCCAGGCGGCAGGCCTCCAGGCAGAAGAGCCCGGCGGGAATCAGCCCGCGCTTGGCGCCGGCCTGTTGCAGAGCCTCGAAGGCCGTCTCGACCAATTCGTTGGCGATCGAGAGCTCCCAACCCGACTCGCCGACGAAGGAGATCCGCAGAGCAGAGCCCACCGCCATCCCGATCTCGATCTCTCGGGCAGTGGAGAAGGGGAAGGCGGCGTGCGAGCAGTCCAGACCGCTCACCTCCTCAAGGATCGCCTGCGCCTCCGGCCCCATCAGGCCCAGAACGGCAGTCCCGGAGGTCGCATCAAAGATCTCCGCATGCAGGCCCAAGCGGTCGCGCGCTGCGGTCAGCCAGGCGAGGTCGCGCAGGCGGGTCGGCGCGCCCCCCACCAGCCTGAAGCCTGTTTCCGACAGGCGGGTGACGGTCGCATCGGCTTCGATCCCACCGCGCTTGGAGAGCAATTGCGTATAGACCGCGCGCCCGGCCGCGACATCCAGATCGGCACCCGCCAGCCGCTGCAGCAGCGCGAGGCTGTCCGGACCGACGATGTCGAACTTAGCGAACGGAGAGAGATCAAAGAGGGCTGCCTTGCGGCTTAAGGTCTGGGCCTCGCGCTTGGCCGCCGGCCACCAGCTTTGCCCGCCTTGGCTATAGATCATCGCCTTTGGCTCGTCGCCCTGGGCAAACCAGAGCGGCCGCTCCCAGCCGGCGGGCGCGCCAAAGACCGCCCCGGCCTCTTGCCATCGCTGGTGCAGCGGCAGGCGGCGCAAACCCCGTGCGCTTTGCTTCTGCTTGAAGGGCCAGTGCAGTGCGAACTGCTCGCCCACCGCCTCGCGCACGCGGGCGTCGAGAAACCTAGGGGTGGCCTCAGGTGCGGCGAAGCGGGCGACATCGACCTCCCAGAGGTCCATCGGCGCCTCGCCTTCAACCACCCACTCGGCCAAGGCCTTGCCCGCACCGGCCGAGGAGACGATGCCGATCGAGTTGAAGCCGGCGGCAACATAGAGGCCTTGCAAGCCCGGCACCGGCCCCATCAGCTGTTTGGTGTCCGGTGTGAAACCCTCCGGGCCATTCATGAAGTGCTGAACGCCGACCTCCCCCAAGACCGGCATTCGCGCCAAGCCGGCATGCAAGAAGCCCTCGAACTGCTCCCAATCCTCCGGCAGCTCCAGAAAGGGCGTGTTGCCGTTCGGACCAGCGGCATCCCAAGGCTTGGCCGCCGCCTCGAAGCCCCCCAGCACCAGGCGTCCGGCATCCTCCTTGATATAGATCCCGCCCTCCAGGTCGCGCAGGATCGGAAAGGGCTGGGGCAGGTCCGGAACCGGCTCGGTGACGATGTACATATGCTCGACCGCCTGCACCGGCACTGCAGCACCGACGCCAGCTGCCAGGTCGCGCGACCAGACCCCGCCGGCCAGCACGATAGAGCCGGCCTCGATCCGCTCCCCTGACGCGGTGATCACGCCTGAGATGCGCGTTCCTTTGCGCTCCAGGCGGGCGGCCGGGCAGTTCTCGCGCAGGCGCAGGCCGCCGGCCTTGGCGCCCTTGAGATAGGCCATACAGAGGTCGACCGGATTGACCTGCCCGTCTTCTTCGACCCAAAGCCCGCCCAACAGATCCTCGCAACGCATCTGCGGCAGCGCAGCAGCGATTTCCCCAGGGGCGACCATGTCTGCGTTAAGGCCGGTCAGGCGCCCCAGAGCGGCGGTGCGCTCCAGCTCCACCAGCCGCTCGGGACGCGAGGCCAGCCAGTAGCCGCCCGTCCGCCTGTAGCCGGTGGCCTGGCCGGTCTCCGCCTCCAGGGCCGCAAAAAGCTCGGTGCTGTAGATCGACAGCCGCGTCAGGTTCATCGAGGAGCGCAGGGGTCCGACGATCCCGGCTGCATGCCAAGAGGTGCCGCTGGTCACCTGATGGCGCTCCAGCAACAAGACGTCGCGACAGCCAAGCTTGGAGAGGTGATAGGCGATCGACAGCCCGATCACCCCGCCACCGACAATCACGATCTCAGCCGAATCCCGCATCGCGCCTCGCTCCACCTGCACCGCCTCTTGTCTGGCGGGGAAGGCATGCCCTTGGCAACGTCGGCCTGTTAGAATTAGACAAACTTATGTAATCTGGTCTGATAGTCCCCGAGAGGTGCCGCCAATGGCGCAGGCAAAGAGCTTCGACTTCAACCTCCTGCGCGCCCTGGAGGTCTTCTCCACCGTCGTAGAGCACGGCCAGGTCACCCGTGCTGCCAGCCTGCTTGGCATCACACAGTCCGCGGCCTCGCAGCACCTGGCGACCCTGGAACGGCACTTCGCCTGCCGCCTGCTCGACCGCAGCGTTCGCCCGATCCAGCTGACCAAGGCCGGTATTGCCCTGCACCAGCGCGCTCAGGCTCTGCTGGCTCAGGCGGAGGATCTGCAAAGCGGCCTGCGGCGCAGCGACGGCACACCGATCCCGGTGCTGCGCCTGGCCATGCTGGCCTCCATCGCCACCACGCTCACCCCGGTGGTGCTGCGGGTGACCCGGCGGGACTATGGCATCCCGGCGGTCTCGACCTTCGCCGGCCTGGCCGCCGACCATCAGCAGGGTCTCTCCAGCAAGCGCACGGACATCGCCGTCACCTCGGATGCCTTCTACGACCTGGACGGGCTGGAGCGGCTGAGCGTCCTGCGAGAGCGTTTCCTGCTGGTGCTGCCACAGGGCCACAAGGGGCCGCGCGACGACCTTTCACGTCTTGCAGAGCAGCTGCCCTTGGTGCGCTTCTCGCCGGAATCCGCCGTCGGTCGCCGCGTCGACCAGCATCTGCGGCGCGTCCGCCTCACCCTGCCGCGGGTCATCGACGCCGACCGGGCCAGCATGCTGGTCGCGGCCGTGGCCGCCGGCGAGGGCTTTGCCATCCTGACCCCGACCCTCTTGATCGACGCCCTGCGCGAGGGCTGGCCAATCGAGATCCAGCCCCTGCCGCTGGCCGACTTCTCGCGCGAGGTTCACCTGGTCTATCGGGCCGGCGAGCTGGGCGACTTGCCGCTGCGCCTGCTGGGCGCGGTGCGCGAGGCCCTGAGCCAGGCAATCGACAGCCTGCTGCCCACTCTGCCGGCCGGGACGGTGAAACTGGCGCAGGCGGAGAGCTGATCCTTACTATTAGAAGAAGTGATGAAAATGCTCTCTTGCGGCGTTTCATCGGGATTTCAGGCAAAACGACAGGAAGAAACTCGAGGAGCGATCATGCCGACAAAGGAGCGGACAGACGAACGCAGGACCCGACGTCGCCGCAAGGCTGCGCCGGAGGCCAGCGTGCCCGCCGCCCCCTATGTGCAGCGGCGGATCGGTGTCTTTACCCTGCTGGATGAGGAGGGCCTGGCGCTCATCGAGCGCAACGCCGATCTCATCCTGGCCGAGATCGGCATGGAGTTCCGCGAGGACCCCGAGTGCCTGGCGATCTTCCGCGAGGCCGGCTGCCGGGTCGAGGGAGAGCGCGTCCGTTTCGAGCCCGGCTTCTGCCGGCAGACCATCCAGGCCAGCGCGCCGCACAGCTTCGTCCAGCGGGCGCGCAACCCGGAACGCTCGGTCATGATCGGCGGCCGCAACAGCCTCTTCTGCCCCTCCTTCGGGCCGCCCTTCGTGCACGATATGGAGCAAGGACGGCGCTACGCCACCATCGAGGACTTTCGCAAGGTCACCAAGCTGCACCACGCCCTGGATCAGCTGCATCACTCGGGCGGCGTGGTCTGCGAGCCGACCGATCTGCCGGTCGAAGAGCGCCACCTGGCGATGCTGCATGCGCACCTCACCCTGAACGACAAGCCTTTCATGGGTGCCGTGACCGCGCCGGAGCGGGCCGAAGACACGCTTGCCATGACCGAGATCGTGCTGGGCAAGGAGGCGATGGCGCAGGACTGCTGCCTCTATTCCGTGGTTAACAGCAACGCGCCTCTGGTCTTGGATGCGACCATGCTGGGCGCACTGAAGGTCTATGCCAGGGCCGGACAGTGCGTCGTGGTCTCCCCCTTCATTCTGGCCGGCGCCATGAGCCCGGTGACCGTCGCCGGCACCCTGGCCCAGCTCTTGGCCGAGGCCATGGCCGGCCTGGCGCTGATCCAGCTGATCCGTCCCGGCTGCCCCTGCGTCTTCGGCACCTTCTCCAGCCCGATCTCGCTGCTGACCGGTGCGCCCACCTTCGGCACGCCGGAGGGCATGCAGATCCAGATGTGCGCCTCGGCCCTGGCGCGCCGTCTGGGCGTGCCCTTCCACTCGGTCGGTGCGCTCACCGCCTCAAAGGTGCCGGATGCGCAAGCGGCCTACGAGAGCGCGATGCAGCTGACCGGGGCCTTCCTCGCCGGGGTCAACTTCATCATCCACGCCACTGGCTGTCTTGAGGGCCTGCTGACCCTGGGCTACGAGAAGATCGTGATGGATGCCGACCGCTGCGGCGCGCTCGCGGCCTTTGCCCAGAACGTCGACCTGTCGGAGGAGGCGCAGGCGCTCGACGCCATCCGCGAGGTCGGACCGGGCAACCACTTCCTGGGCAGCAGCCACACCCTAAAGCACTTCCGCTCTGCCTTCTTCATGCCCGATCTCTCCGACAACGCCACTTACGAGCAGTGGTCGGCCGAAGGCGGGCTCTGGCAGCATGAGCGCGCGACCCGGCGCTGGAAACAGCTGCTGGCCGACTACGAGGAACCACCGATGGCGAGCGATCGGCGCGAGGCTTTGGACGACTATGTCGCCCGGCGTTTGCGCGAAATCCGCGCCACCTTGCACTAAGGAGGAACACCATGGACGACAGCAAGAACCCTCTACCCCTGGACTGGTCGAGCGAAGGCATCATCGCGCGGCGGGACCGCTACTACGCAGCCTCCCAGCGCAAGTTCGTCCCCTACGAAGAGCCGCTGATCGTTGCCCGCGGCGCGGGCCAGTACCTCTGGGACAACGAGGACAATCGGCTGATCGACCTGCTCGCCATGAACCTCTGTATCTCGGTGGGCCATGCCAACCCGGTGGTGAACGCGGCCGCCCGCGCCCAGGCCGACGCTCTGCCGCACTGCACCACCATGTTCCACCACCCCGTGCCGGCCCACTTCGCCGAAGAGCTGACGGCGACCATGCCGAAGGGAGAGGAGTGGGTCTGCCACTTCACCAACTCCGGCGGCGAGGCCATCGATCTGGCGCTGACCATGGCCCGCGCCTACACAGGAAACATCGACTTCCTCTCCTTGCGCGGCAGCTATCACGGGCCGACCATCGGCGCGCAATCGCTGACCGGCATCAGTGGCTTTCGCCATCGCGCGCCGCTGCTGACCGGTATCCAGTTCCTGCCCGAGCCCAATCCCTACCGCGGCATCTTCGGCGACGCGCTTCAGCCCTATCTGGACGAGGTCGACAACACCATAGCTCTGGCGACGAGTGGACGCCTGGCCGGCATCATCATGGAGCCCTTGCAAGGCTACGGCGGCATCGTCCCCCTAATTGACGGCTACATGACCGGGGCTGCCGAGCGCGTGCGCGCGGCCGGAGGGCTGTGCATCATCGACGAGGTGCAGACCGGTTTCGGGCGCACCGGCGAGCACTTCTGGGCCTTCGAGCGCGAAGGCCTGGTGCCGGATATGGTCGTCATGGCCAAGGGCATCGGCAACGGCTATCCGCTGGCCGCCCTGGTCGCCAAGCGTGAGGTGGCCGAGGCGCTGGCCGACAAGTTCCTCTTCCACACCTACGGCTCCAACCCCATGTCCTGCGCCGCCGGTCGCGCGGTCCTGCAGGTGATCGCAGAGGACCGCCTGCAGGAGAATGCGAGCCATGTCGGCGGCTTGATCCTGGCCGGTCTCAGAGACTTGCAGCAGCGCCATGCCATCATCGGCGACGTGCGCGGACGCGGCCTTCTGATGGCGATCGAACTGGTAACCGACCGGGCCAGCAAGACGCCGGCGAGCGAAGCCACGGCCAAGGTCTTCGAGGAATCGCGCCGGCAAGGCCTGGTCTTGAGCAAGTCGGGCCCGCACCGCAGCGTGCTCCGCATGGTCCCGCCCCTGTGCATCTCCGAAGACGACGTGCCCGACGTGCTGGAGAAACTTGACCGCTCGCTGGAAGCGGCAAGAACCTAACGGAGTGGGCGGCTCCTGGGCGGGCCGCCCTAGCCCATCCCCAACTTCTGCGCCATCTCCATGTCCCAGAAGGTGGCCTCTATCTTGTGGCCCTCGGGATCGCGCAGGAAGGCACCGTAATAGGGTGCGCCATACTCTTCTCGCGGTCCAGGAGCGCCGTCGCAAGTGCCGCCCGCGGCCAGCCCAGCGGCGTGGAAGGCATCGACCTCCCCCTTGGAGTTTGCAAAGAAGGCGATATGGGTGCCGTTGCCGGGCGCGGCCGTCTTGCCGTCGATGGGGCTCTGTACCCAGAACTCCGGGAAGGCCTTGCCGTAGGCGCGGGCGTCCTCGTGTTCCATGATCGTGCCGATGCCGATGCTGCCCAGCACCGAGTCGTAGAAGGCCACGGCTGCCTTGTAGTCGTTCACACCGATCGAGACATGCGACAGGACGCTCGGATTGTCTTCGCTCATGACCTGCACTCCTCCTTATTAGATCTCGGGAGAAGGGTGATAGCCTTTGGCCACGGGTGGAGCAAGCAGCGCAGCTCTACTCGTTGATGACCTCGGCGACCGAGGCCATGCCGACGACGTCGGTCATGTCGAGGAAGAGCGGCGTGACGGCGATCTGGCGGTCGCGCACGGCGGTCAGATCGGTGTTCTCGCCCGAGGTCTCATTGGTCAGATACTGGCCGATCCAGATGTAAGGACGGCCGCCGGGGTTGCGGCCCTCGACGATCTCGGTCCCGCTGTCGCGCCGGCCCAGCTTGACGACACGAACTGAGCCCATTTCGGCGGCAGTCACCCCTGGGAAGTTGACGTTCATCAGGGTCTCTTCGCGCCAGGTGAGGTCGCAGAGCGAGCGGACGATCCCCGGCCCACGCTCCTCGGCCCCCGAAAAGTCGAGCGTACCGTCGGGCATACGCACCTGGCTAAAAGCAATTGCGCGTACGCCGAGGGTTGCCCCCTCCATCGCCGCGGCGACCGTTCCGGAATAGAGCACGTCCTCGGCCATATTGGCGCCCAGGTTGATCCCGGAGAGGACCAGGTCGGGCTGGCGATCCTTCATGATGTGATGGCAGGCGACCAGCGCGCAGTCGGTCGGCGTGCCGTCGACGGTGAAGTGCCGCTCCTCCTTCTGCTCGATGTAGAGCGGACGGCGCAGGGTCAGCGAGTGGCTGGTTGCCGACTGCTCGGCTGCCGGAGCGACCACCCAAACATCGGGGCTGAGGGCCAAGGCGATGCGCTCCAGCGCGCGGATGCCTTCGGAGTAGTAGCCGTCGTCGTTGGTGACGAGGATACGCGCCTTGGAAAGGTCGTCGATCGGCTTAAGCATCGGGCGTCATCACCTCTTGACCGTGCATGTAGGGTTGCAGCACGGCCGGGACACGGATGGTGCCGTCCACCTGCTGATAGTTCTCCATCACCGCGATCAGCGCCCGCCCGACTGCCACGCCGGAGCCGTTCAGGGAGTGCACTGGCCGCACGCCCTTGCCCTCGCTGGGCCGGAAGCGCGCCTTCATGCGCAAAGCCTGAAAATCCCCGCAGTTGGAGCAGCTGGAGATCTCGCGAAAGGCCTTCTGCCCCGGCAGCCAGACCTCAAGGTCGTAGGTCTTGCGGGCACCGAAGCCCATGTCGCCGCTGGACAGCAGCATCTTGCGGTAAGGCAGCTCTAGCTTCTGCAGAACCGTCTCCGCGCAAGCCGTCATCCGCTCGTGCTCTTCTTCGGAGCGATCGGGATGGGTGATGGAGACCAGTTCCACCTTCTCGAACTGATGCTGGCGCAGCATACCGCGGGTGTCCTTGCCGGCCGATCCGGCCTCGGAGCGGAAGCAGAGCGTGTGTGCGCTAAAGCGCAACGGCAGGGCCGCCTCCTCCACGATGTCGCCGGCCACCAGGTTGGTGAGCGTGACCTCCGCGGTCGGGATCAGCCAGTGCCCCTCCTCGGTGCGGAACATGTCCTCGGCCAGCTTCGGCAACTGCCCGCTGCCATAGACGACATTGTCGCGCACCAGGACCGGAGAGTTGATTTCGCGGTAGCCGTGCTCGCGGGTGTGGAGGTCGAGCATGAACTGCGCCAGCGCGCGATGCAGACGGGCAACACCGCCGCTCAGCAGCACAAAGCGCGAGCCGGACAGCTTGGCCGCTGCGTCGAAGTCCATGCCGCCAAGCGCCTCGCCCAGTTCGAAGTGTTGCTTGGGCTCGAAGTTGAAGGGCTTGGGCTCCCCCCAGCTTCCGACTTCCTCGTTGGCTGCCTCGTCGGCGCCCACCGGAACGCTCGCCATCGGCCGATTCGGCAGGCCGGCGAGCAGTTCCTCGATCTGCTGCTCAAGGCTCTGTGCCTCGGCCTCGAGTTCGGGCATCCGCGCCTTCAGGGCAGAGACCTCGCTTTTCAGCGTCTCGGCAGTCGCGCTGTCGCCTGAGCGCATGGCCTGGCCGATCTCTTTCGAGGCGGCGTTGCGGCGCTGCTGCACCTCCTGCAGGGCCGTCTCGGCCTCGCGCCACTTGCGGTCGAGCGCCAGCACCTCATCGGCGCGCGGCGGCAGGCCGCGGCGCTTCAATCCATCATCGAAGTCCGCGGGATGCTCGCGGATCCATTTGAGATCGAACATGGGAAGCCTCTTTCGGCCCGGGTACTCAGGAGCGAGCCCCAGGGCAGCGCCCTTATAGAATCATGCAAGCGGCCGGGTAAACAGCAGGCAGGGCACGCCTCTCATGCGACGCATGCCCCCCACAAGACATCACTCTAGTCTTCGTCGTCCGCTTCGGCTTCGGCTTCCGCCTGGGCTTTCGCACGCTTCTTCTCGAACGCGCGCGCCATCCAGATCGAGGCCTCGTAGAGCAGGATGACCGGGACGGCCAGCATCAGCTGAGACAAGGGGTCGGGCGGCGTGAAGACGGCGGCGAAGACCACCACGGCGACGATGGCATAGCGGCGCGAGCGCGCCAGTCCATCGGCAGAGACGATACCGACCTTCGCCAGAAGCACCATGACCACCGGCAATTGGAAGGCCAGGCCGAAAGCGAAGATCAGGGTCATGACCAACGAGAGGTACTCGTTGACCTTCGGCTCCAGCACGATCGGCAGCTGATCCGGGCTCGCCGGCTGCTCGAAGGAGAGGAAGAACTCCCAGGCCAGCGGCATGATCAGGTAGTAGACCAGTGCCGCTCCCAGAAGGAAGAGCACCGGCGTCGCCATCATGAAGGGGCGCAGGGCCGCGCGCTCGTTCTTGTAGAGCCCCGGCGCCACGAAACCCCAGATCTGGGTCAGGATCAGCGGTGCGCAGACGAAGGCGGCGAAGAAGAAGGCGACCTTCACGTTGGTGAAGAAGACCTCGGTCAGGTTGGTGAAGATCATGCGGGCGGCCTGTTCGCTGCCACGCTCTTCCATCACCTGCGCCAAGGGATCAACCAGGAAGTTGTAGATATCCTGCGCGATCAGCAGGAAGGTCAGGATGAAGACGACGATCAGCCCGGCAACGCAGTAGAGCATGCGGTTGCGCAGCTCGACCAGGTGGTCGAGCAGCGGCATCTTGTGGTCGTCGGGATGGCTCTCAGCGTCTGCTTTCATGCCTGGCGCCGCTCATCCACTTTGGAATCCTCTTTGGTATCGTCGCTCGCGGTTTCGCTTTGAGCAGGCGGCGCGGCTGCTTTGGCCGCCTCTTCCGCCTTTGCCTGCGGCGGACTCTCGGGTGCGGCCGCCGGGACCGGATCCGGCTTGTCGGCGGCCTCATCACTCGAGGGTTCACGGGGCGCAGCCGAGGCGAACATGTCCGGACCGGGAGGAGGCCGAATCGAATTCGACGGTGCGATCGCTTCCGGTGCTTTCACGACCTTGGCGCCCGCCTCGTCCGTCTCGGCTTCCTTCTTCACGTCGCTCGCAGCCGAGGGTTTGGCCTCGACCTTGGCCGCAGACTTCTTGGCCGTATCTGCCAGATCGCGCATTTCCTCGTCGACCTCGCCGGTCGGATCGACCAGATCGGAGAGCACCTTGCTCGGATTGGCGCTCTTAACGCTGCTCAAGGCCTCCCGCGCATCCTCAAGCTCCGCCTCGCGCACGATGTTGTCGATGCCCGAGCGGAAGTCTTGCGCATAGCGGCGCGCCTTGCGGGTTAGCTGCGTTACGGTCTTCAAAGCCTCGGGCAGCTGCTTGGGTCCGAGGACCAGCAAAGCAATCACCACCACGACGGTCATCTCCGACCAACCGATATCGAACATGGATGCGTCCTGTCAGAGCCGGGCCAACGCCACCGGCGGAAGTCTTAGCTGCCGGCCGTGGTCTTGTTGCTGGGCTCGCTCGTCGTTGTCGAGGCGACAGCCTCGTCCTGTTCGATCTTCTTGGACTCGGCAGTCGCGGTTCCGGTTGCGGCCTCGTCAGTGTCGCCCTTGTCCTCCTCCTTGAGGCCCTTCTTGAACGACTTGATGCCGGTGCCGACGTCCTTCATGAGGCGCGGGATCTTGCCGCCGCCACCAAACAGCAGCAGCACCACGGCCAGTACAATGAGCCAATGCCAGATGCTCATGCTGCCGATAAGCGCCAGGTTTGCGGGTTCGCCCGCGTACTCGATAATCTTCATGCCTTCTCTTGGCTCCCTTGGCCGCACCTCAAACGAGGGGTGGGGCCTGTCTCAAAGTTGGGCGGACCCGATAGTGGACCACCTGATCATAAGGTCGTGCGGACTATGGACCAAAGCCTTCGCGCTCGCAATCGGGTCCCGCTTTTTGCGTTTCGTTCGCCTTCCCTTACGTCACTTGGCGGGAAAGAGAAAGACCAGATCGGGGTCGAATGCAATCGGTACCTGGGTTCCAGCCTCCGGTAGGAAGCGTCCCGGCACGCGCGCATGCAAGTGTATATCGGGATCGCCGTCGCCTTGTGCCAGGGCCAAGTGTACAAGGCTGCTGCGCCCGAGAAGGCGTGCCGTCTCGACCTCCGCGGTCACCAGCGGCGCCCTGGAGCCCGCCACCGCCAGCGCACCCAAGAGCAAACCTTCGGAGCGCACCAAGACATCGAGGTCCGCGCCGTCGGCTGCGGATCCCGCATCCACGGCTCCCAAGGGTGTGATCACCCGGCCGTCCTTGACCCGGCCTGGCAAGACATTGACTTCACCGAAGAATCCGGCAACGAAGCGATCGCATGGTTGGGTGTAGAGGGTGTCCGGGGCGCCCTCTTGAACGACCTTTCCAGCCCGCATCAGGGCGATGCGATCGGCCATGAACATGGCCTCTTCGGGATCGTGGGTGACCATTACGCAGGCGATGCCGGCTTGCTTGAGGACATGCAGGGTCTCGTCGCGTACCTCTCGCCTGAGCGTGGCATCCAGACCCGAAAAAGGCTCATCCAGCAGCATCACCCGCGGTGCCGGGGCCAGTGCGCGGGCGAGCGCAATACGCTGCTGCTGGCCGCCCGAGAGCATATGCGGAAATGCCTTTGCATAGTCCGCGAGCCGCACCTGCTCCAGCATGCCGTCTGTCCGAGCAGCGCGCTCTTTTGCCGGCCTGCCGCGCAAACCAAATGCCACGTTCTGGGCGACATCGAGATGTGGAAAGAGCGCGAAATCCTGGAAAACCAGGCCGACGCCGCGTTCTTCCGGCGGCAGGTCCTTACCCTGTCCGGCGACCAATTGCCCACCGATCGTGACCGAGCCCTGCTGCAGGCTCTCCAGACCGGCAGCGAGCCTGAGCAAGGTGGTTTTGCCGCAGCCAGACGGCCCCAAAAGGCAGAGCAACTCGCCCTCATGCACCGCCAGGTCGACCCCAGCGACCGCCAAGCGCTCACCGAAGCGATGCGCCACCCCCTCCATCACCAGTTCGGTCATTGCGATGAACGGTCCAAGGGGTCCGGCAGTTCGGCCTGATCGCTGTCCTCGTCCGGTACCAGAGTCTCGCCGAAATCTTCGGCCAGGGGCTCGGCTTCGCCCTCGGGCTCGGCCACCTCGAAGAGCCCGGCACGCTCGCCCAGCGCGGTGATCGCCGGGCGCGTATCCAGCAATCCGGCCGCCTTCAACTCCTCCAAGCCCGGCAAGGCGGTCAGGTTCTCCAGGCCGAAGTGATCGAGGAAGGCCTGCGTGGTGCCCCACAACATCGGCTTGCCCGGCGTCATGCGCCGGCCGCGCGGCATGATCCAGCCGGCTTCCAGCAAAACGTCCAGCGTGCCCTTGGAGAGCGCCACCCCGCGCACCTCTTCGATCTCGGCGCGGGTGAGCGGCTGGTGATAGGCGATGACGGCCAGGCTCTCGAGTGCTGCGCGCGACAGCTTGCGCGTGACGGTCTTCGTGCGGTTGAAGAGGTAGGCCAGGTCCGGCGCTGTGCGAAAGGCATAGGCCTTGTCGACGCGTTGCAGCACAACACCGCGATTGGAATAGAGGTCGGCCAGTTCGCTCAGCAGCTCGGGAATGTCGGGCAGGGTCGGCAAGGCCTCCTGCAGGTCCTTGGCGGTCAGGGGCTCGGTCGCGGCGAAGAGCAGCGCCTCCAGCGCGCGCAAGTTCTGGAAGCGTTCGGTCTCGCTCACTGCCGCTCCCTCTCACGCTGCAGGTAGAGCGGGCCGAAGGTGCCGTCCTGGCGCAACTGCGCCTTGCCCTGGCGCACCAACTCCAGGCTGGCGGCGAAGGTCGAGGCGACGGCAGAGCGCCACTTGATGCCGCCGGCAAGCTCGTCGGGCAGGAAACTCATCAAGGGCTGCCAGCCGGGCAGATTGCCGATCATGCGCTCCAGGCGCTCGATCGCCTCCTCGACGGTGTGCAGCTGCACCGCCGGGATGTTCAAACGTCCCCCGCCGACCCTTTGGCGACAGCCACCATAGGCCTTCAGCAGATCGTAGAGCGAGACTTCGAAGACGTTGTTGCGCTGGATGGTGACCGCCTCGGGCGCGCCGCGCACCAGGCGCCCCTCCCCCAGGCGCGGTTGCTCCAAGAGGCGCTCGCCGGCCTTGCGCATGGCCTCCAGCCGCTGCAGCTGGAAGGCCAGAGCGGCCGCCATCTCGGCGCCGCTCGGCTCGTCGGAGTCGCTCTCCGGCTCCGGCAGCAGCAGGCGCGATTTCAGATAGGCCAGCCAAGCCGCCATCACCAGATAGTCGGCCGCCAGCTCCAGGCGCAGCTTGCGCGCCTCCTGGACGAACAGCAGATACTGCTCTGCCAGTGCCAGAATGGAGAGCCTGGCCAGGTCGACCTTCTGATCGCGGGCCAAGTCCAGCAGCACGTCGATCGGCCCCTCATAGCCTTCGAGCGCCAAGCGGAAGCGCTCGCCGTCCGGCTGCGGCGGGGCGTCTTCTTCAAAGTCCTTGGTGTCTGCGATCTCTTCGCTCACGCAGCGGCTCCTCTCCGGCCAATCCGAAGGTGGGCTCTTAGGCGATGCTTCGGTTCTTGCTGTCTTGGCTTTAGTGCGAGCCTAGGCCGCTTGCAAGAGGCTCTCAAGTTCTTCCCCAAAGGATCGACGGTCTGCTGCCGTCAAGGTTTCGGCCGGCCCCAGCCCCCGTCGGCCGCGTTGCAAACGCGCCATCGCTTCCGCAGACATTGGCCCGACGGCCAACGCGACCTCGGCCATCTCTTCCATGATACCGTTGCAATGCAGCGCCAAATCGCAGCCGGCCGCCATCGCCGCCCGCGCCCGCGCGCTCAGGCTGCCGCTCAAGGCCTGCATCGAGAGATCGTCGCTGATCAGCACGCCATCGAAACCCAGGTCCTTGCGAATGACCCGATCGATCAGCCCGGCCGAGGTGGTGGCCGGCGCTTTGTCGTCGAGGGCTTCGTAGACGACATGCGCCGTCATCGCCCAGGGCTGATCGCGGAGCAAACGGAAGGGCAGAAAGTCGCTCGCATGAAGCTCCGATTCGGCCAGCGCGCAGATCGGCAGGGCGTGATGGCTATCGACCAGGCCGCGGCCATGGCCTGGAATGTGCTTGATCACCGGCTGCACGCCGCCGTCCAGCAGACCCTGGCAAGCTGCCCGCCCAAGGTCGGCCACCAGAATCGGGGCACCACCGAACGCACGATCCCCAATCACCTCGTGCGCCCCCTGGTGGCGAAGATCGACGACCGGCGCACAGTCCACAGTGATCCCAAGCGCAATCAGCTCGTCGGCGATCAGGCGGTGGTTCAGATAGACCGCACGCCTGGCTGCGGCGAGGTCCTTTGCCGCCAGTCGCCCGAAATCGCCGGCCGGCGGCGCCGCTCGCCAGTGCGGCGGCCGCAAACGCTGTACCCGCCCCCCCTCTTGATCGATCAGGATCGGGGCGTCATCGCGCCCGACCAGCGCGCGCAGACTGCCGGTCAGCGCCGTTACCTGCTCCGGCGTCTCGATGTTGCGGGCGAAGAGGATGAACCCCAAGGGGTCGGCCTCCTGCAGGAAACGCGCCTCTTCTTGATCCAAGGACGGACCGGACAGACCCAGCACCAGGGCGCGGCAGGGTGTCGTCACCGGCGCTGCCTCCCGACCAGTTTGCGATCTGCGCCCCTGCCCCGCCGCACGGCTATTGCGCCACCACGATGCAGGCCTGGCCCTTGTCTTTCAGTTGCTGGCAGCGTGCTTGGGCTGCTGCCCGATCGGCAAAAGGACCGGCGCGCAGTCGGAAGAAGGTTCCCCGCCCCTCGATCTCGATCTTCTGCACCGAGTGGGTGAGGCCGGACAGCTGGGCGCCATGGCGCGACAGCATGGATTGCCAGGAGCGTTCTGCCGCCGCCGCCGAAGTCAGCGAGGCCAGCTGCACCAGGACACCCCCGCTTGCAGCAGGCTGATTTGCGGTGCTCGCCGCCGCCTCGGTTGTCGCCGCAGGCTGTGCCGCAGCCGCTGTGGATGCATCGGCCGCCGGTGCGGCACCCTCCAGCGCTGCTGCAACCTGGGCCTCTCGCCCATCCAACTTGGCGCTGGGGCGCGGCGGAATGGCGAGGCCCGGTGCTGCCAGACGGTCGGCAGAGGGAGCCGTTCCCGTCAATCCATCCTGGGTCTCGTTGCCCTCGATGATCGCGGCAATCTGATCTTCGGCCGGCGCCGGGGCCGCTGTGGCCGCCGCCTCAGGCTCGGCCGCTTGCGGTACCGGCGGCAGCGCAACCGGCTCCTCCGGCGGAGGCTGCAGCACCACGGCTTCGGGTTCGCTGCGTGTCGCGGATTGATCCAGGACCTGAACGTCGCGGTTGGGAACCTCCAGGCCACCCGGCACGCTGGGCCTTACCTTGTCGACCTCGACCTGCGCCTTCAGGGTCGGCGCCTCGACACCGGCAACCTGGTCTTGCTCACGCATTCCAAACAGCACCGCTGCCGCTCCAAGGACGAGCAGGACCAGCACGCCCAAGGCAAGCAAGCCCCAGCGACGCCGGCGCGGCGGCGCCTCTTCCAGTTCCGCGACGTCGAGCTCCGACAGATCCTCCGGCACTCCCAGTGCCGGGCCGTCATAACCGGCCATCGCCTCCGGCGCAGGCTGTCCAGGAGTCGCGGCGTGCCGATGCCGCTGCCTTTCGACAGACCTTTCTTGTTCGATAGGCCGATCCTGCGGATCGGAACCCACGGACGGGGCCAGGTCGGGGTCTGCGATGGCAGCCCTTGCCCGCGCAGTCCCGCTGCCTGCCGTAGGCGGATCGATCCACCCGCCTGCGGTCGATCGCGGCGGACCGTCTGGCTCGCCATCCAGGCGATAGGTCTCGTTCGGCTCGGCCGCCTCTTCGGCTGCCGGCTCGACCGCGTGATCCCGATAGTCCTCATCGGCCGCTTCGTCGAAGCTTGGCGCCTCGACCGCGGTCCGGCGTGTCAGCGGCTCTGAGGCCCTTGCTTCACCCGGCCGACGGCGGTCGTTATCGGATATGATCCGCCTGATGTCGTCCGGGCGGATCATATCCGCCATCAGCGCAACTCCTCCAAGGGCTCGACACCGAAGACCAGCAGCCCGGAGGCCACCACCGTCGCCATCGCCTTGACCAGGGCCAGGCGGGCTGCCGTGACCTCCGGTTGGCCGGGAATGAGGAACCGCAGCTCCGTCTCATCCTTGCCCCTGGTCCACAGGCCGTGAAAGCGCGATGCCACATCGTAAAGATAGAAGGCGATGCGATGCGGTTCTTCGGCTTCAGCAGCACTTTCTACGATTCGCGGCCACTGTACCAGAGTTCGAATGAGCGCCAATTCATCGGAGTCGGTCAAATGATCCAAGGGCGTCTCTGCCAGAGCCGGCCCATCGGTCGAGACCTCGGGAAAGCTCGTAGCGGCGTGACGCAGCACACTCATAGCGCGTGCGTGGGCATACTGTACGTAGAATACGGGATTGTCCCGGCTCTGCTCCATGGCCTTGTCGAGATCGAAGTCCAGTTGCGCGTCGTTCTTGCGCGTCAGCATGATGAAGCGCACGACGCCGGCGCCGACCTCGTCCACCAGATCCTTCAGGGTGACGAAGGTTCCGGCCCGTTTGGACATGCGCAAGGGCTGGCCGCCGCGGGTCAGCTTCACCAGCTGACAGAGCTTGATCTCCAGGTTGGCCTCGCCGTCGCTGAGCGCCGTGACGGCAGAGCGCATCCGCTTGACATAGCCGCCGTGATCGGCGCCCCAGACGTTGATCTGGCGGCAAAATCCGCGCCGGTACTTGTCCAGATGATAGGCCATGTCGTTGGCGAAATAGGTCCAGCTGCCGTCGGACTTCTTCAAGGGCCGATCGATGTCGTCGCCGAACCGTGTCGCCCGGAACAAGGTCTGCGGTCGCGGCTCCCAATCCTCGGGCGCCTTTCCCTTCGGCGGCTCCAGAACCCCGGTGTAGATCAGGTCGCGCGATTCCAGGGCGGCGAAGACCTCGTCGACCGCGCCGGCATCCACCAGGCTGCGCTCCGACGTAAAGACCGACTGGCGGATGCCCAACTGCGCCAGGTCGGTCTTGATCCAGCCCATGATCTCTTCGATGGCAAAGGCTCGAATCGGGGCCAGCCACTCGCTTTCCGGCAGATCCAGCCAACGCTTGCCGTCACGCTCCGCTAGGGCAGCACCGACCGCCTTCAGGTAGTCGCCGGGATAGAGCCCCTCGGGGATCTCCGCTTCCCCCAGCCCCAAGGCCTCCCGGTAGCGCAGGTAAGTGGAGCGCGCCAGGGTATCGACCTGATTGCCGGCATCGTTGATGTAGTACTCTCGCGTTACCGCAAAGCCGGCCTTCTCCAAGAGGCCGGCCAGGGCATCGCCGACGACCGCGCCGCGCGCGTGGCCGACGGTCAAGGGACCGGTCGGATTGGCGGAAACGTACTCGACATTGACCGCCTGCCCGCCCCCCATGTCGCTGGCGCCATAGGCGGTGCCTTCGCGCAGGATGCCACGCAAGGCCTCAATCCAGACCTCAGGAGCCAGGTTCCAGTTGATGAAGCCCGGTCCCGCGATTTCCAGATCGCGCACGTCGCTATCTGCGCCCAAGCCCTTGGCCAGCAGTTCGGCGAGAGCGCGCGGTTTCAGCCCGGCCGGCTTGGCCAGGACCATGGCGGCATTGCTGGACATCTCCCGGTGCAGCGGATCGCGTGGCGGCTGCACGACAGCACGTGAGAGATCGAGACCGGCCGGCAGTTCACCAGCCTCCATCAAGCCCTCAAGCAGCGCGTGGATCCGCGCCGTGTGGATCTTAAAAAGGTTCATTCCTGCTCGTCATCTATAGAGATCGAAGAGTTTGGCATGCTCCGCCATAGCGTAGCGGTCGGTCATGCCGGCGATGTAGTCGGCGATCAGGCGCGCGCGGCCGCTCTCGTCGCCCGCGGCCTCGGCGCGCCGGCGCCACACGTCGGGTAGGCAGATCGGCACCTGCTGATACTGCGCGAAGAGTTCGCTCACAATGCGACGCGCTTTCACCGTCATGCGATTGACCCGGAAATGGCGATAGAGGCGCTCGAAGAGGAAGCGCTTGATCGCCCGGCTGGCCGCCTGCATCTCTGCCGAAAAGGCGGCCAGAGGCTCGTCCAGGGCGCGCACGTCCTGCGCACTGCAAGGACCGTGCTTGGCCATGCGGCGCCGGGTTTCGGCCAAGAGGTCTTCCACCATGGTGTTGATCAGGCGCCGCACGGCCTCGTGGCGCAGCCGCGAGGTCTCCAAACCCGGATAGAGAGCTTCAACCCTGGCGAAGACCTCCCCCACAAGCGGCAGCCCTTCCAGCTCCTCTCGGGCGAGGATGCCGGCGCGCAGCCCATCGGCCAGGTCATGGTTGTTGTAGGCGATGTCGTCGGCCAGCCCGGCGATCTGCGCTTCCGCACCAGGATAGGAGGCCAGTTCCAGGTCATGGCTTTCGACGTAGCGCGCAAAGTAGGGCCTGGGGTCCAAAATCGGCCCGTTGTGCTTGGCCATGCCCTCCAAGCATTCCCACGAGAGGTTCAGGCCATCGAATTTGGCGTAGTGCGACTCGATCTCGGTCACCAGTCGAAAAGCCTGTTCGTTGTGATCGAAACCGCCGTAGGGCGCCATGGCTGCCGACAAGGCGTCTTCACCGGCATGACCGAAGGGTGTGTGGCCAAGGTCGTGCGCCAAGGCAACGGCTTCAGCCAGGTCTTCGTTCAGACCCAGCTGGCGACAGATCGAGCGGGTAATCTGGGCGACTTCCAGAGAGTGTGTCAGGCGCGTTCGATAGTGGTCGCCCTCGTGGTAGACGAAGACCTGGGTCTTGTACTGCAGGCGACGGAAGGCATCGGAGTGGATGATCCGGTCGCGATCGCGCTGAAAGGGCGTACGCGTCGGGCTTTCCGGCTCCGCATAGCGGCGGCCGCGTGACTGCTCGGGCAGGCAGGCGAAGATCGAGGGGCTTGTCATCTTGCGGCGGAGACTAGACCATTGCGGCGCTCTGCGAAATCGCTGCCGCAAGGCTGCGCGCTGCTTTTTGGCCATGACCGCTTCGAGCCCGTCTCCCTGGTCAAGGCTGCTTCCTCCAAGAGCCCTTTGATCTGGAACACAAACGGCTTACATTAGACTTCGACAAACGAGTGTGAGCGCTGTTTTTCTGAGTGCTCGATAGGGGATGAGGACGGCGATGAGTGACCCGCGCGTAGTCTTGACCAGGAACGCCGCCAAACGGGTGGCGGAACTGGCTGCCAGTGAAGGCGACAGCGACCTGAAGCTGCGCCTCGCCGTATCCGGCGGCGGCTGTTCGGGATTTCAGTACGGCTTCTCCTTCGATGAGGAGGTCAAGGCCGACGATCACATCTTCGAGACCGACGGCGTGCAGCTGGTGATCGACGAGATCTCGCTGGAGTTCCTTCAGGGCGCCGAGGTGGACTTCGTTGAAGAGCTGATCGGCTCCTCCTTCCAGGTGCGCAATCCGCAGGCGACCTCGTCTTGCGGCTGCGGCACCTCCTTTGCGATCTGAGATAAGAGCCGGCTCTTGGCGACCATCGCCTCCTGGAACGTCAATTCGATCAAGGCACGGCTTGGCAATGTCACCGCCTGGCTGGACACGTTCAAACCCGATGTCCTGCTGCTGCAGGAGCTGAAGTGCCAGGAGGAGACCTTCCCGGCCTTGGAGGTCCGTGGGCTCGGCTATCACTATGAAATCGTCGGCCAGAAAAGCTACAACGGCGTCGGTATCTTCTCGACCGAGCCGATTACGGTGCGCACGCGCGCCCTGCCCGGCGACGAGAACGATTCCCAGGCGCGCTATCTGGAGGCCGAGACGCACGGCGTCCTGGTCGCCTCCATCTACCTGCCGAACGGCAATCCGGTTGCCAGCGACAAGTTCCCCTACAAACTGAACTGGATGAAGCGCCTGGAAGCGCACGCCCGGAGCCTCTTGGACGAAGAGAAAATCCTGGTGCTGGGCGGCGACTACAACGTGATCCCGGAAGCCGTCGACTGCTACGATCCGCAAGCCTGGCGCGGCGACGCATTGTTTCGGCCGGAGAGCCGGCAGGCACTGCGCCGGCTGATCCACCAGGGCTTCACCGACGCCTATCGCCAGGTTCATCCCAAGACCCAGGGCTACACCTTCTGGGACTACCAAGGTGGCGCCTGGCAGAACGATCTGGGCATCCGTATCGACCACCTGCTGCTCTCGCCACAGGCCGCCGACCGTCTGCAGGACTGCAGCATCGACCGCAAGCCGCGCGGCGCCGAGAAAGCCAGCGACCACACGCCGATCTGGTGCAAGCTTGACGTCTGAGCTGTCCCTGCCGACAGGTCCCGGCTAAGGTCGCCGCCATGCCCTTCTTGCCGCTGGGTGACAGCAATCCACGCCTGCGTATTGAGCGCCCCTACGTCAGCTATGTCCTGCTGGCCAGCTGCTTCTTCATCTTCCTCTACCAGACCACGCTTAGCTACCAGGACGACGGCGTTCTGGTCTACGGCTTCGGCCTAATCCCCGCGGTGCTGTCCGGCGAAGCGCAGTTGGCGCCCTATCTGGAAGAGCTGCCGGCCTGGGCGACGTTGCTCAGTTACCAGTTTCTGCACGGCGGCTGGGATCACCTGATCGGCAATCTGCTGTTCCTCTGGGTCTTCTCCGACAATGTCGAGGACTGCCTGGGGCACGTCCGCTTTTTGGTCTTCTATCTGATCACCGGCGTCATCGCCGGGCTGGTGCATGTCGCGATCGAGCCTGGCAGCGAAGTGCCCTTGATCGGGGCCTCGGGCGCGATCTCAGGCGTTCTTGGGGCCTATCTGGTGCTGCACCCCTTCGCACGGCTGGTCGTGCTGATCGTCTTCGTGCCGCTGGTGCTGCCGGCCTGGCTGCTGCTTGCCGGCTGGTTCGGCTTTCAGTTCTTTGCCTCGCAAGCCGATGGAACCGGGCCGGTCGCCTGGTGGGCGCACATCGGCGGTTTTGCGGCAGGGATGATCCTCGTCGTCGTCTTCCGCCAGCGCGGTGTCCCACTCTTCGCCCGCCAGCCGCCAAGGCGGATAGGTCTCACTCTGCCGCGCAGCGGTTCGCGTCGCTACACCCAGCACGACGAGAGCGCCGCGCGGCAGGAAGACGTCAATCCCGGTCCTTGGA
Source organism: Kiloniellales bacterium (assembly GCA_040219175.1). Lineage (GTDB taxonomy): Bacteria > Pseudomonadota > Alphaproteobacteria > Kiloniellales > JACOMY01 > JACOMY01. The sequence continues at coordinate 19,994 of JAVJSY010000052.1, read as the reverse complement.
GTGCCAGGCCGGATGGCGATGAGCAGGATTCCGGAGGGCACGACGCCGGCGGTCCCTGGGGGCGCCGGGACGGCTAGTGGGCCGACGTTATCGTCAGGGTCATCTTCAGGGTCATCTTCAGGGGTAGCGGGAGGGACAATCTGCTTCCCCCGGCATCAGTACCCCAGCCGCCGGTCGACCTCGTTGATCAAGGGCTGGTCGTTTCGCAGTCGGCGATAATTCTCGGCCACCTGCTCGAAGCCCCCGGTCAGATGCCAGCCGGAGACATGCGGAGTCAGGGTCACCTTGGGATGGCGCCAGAAGGGATGATCGGCCGGCGGCGGCTCCTCGCGCAGCACATCCAGAACGGCGCCGCCCAGATGCCCGGCCTCCAGGCTGGCCAGCAATTCCTCTTCGACCACCAGGTCGCCGCGACCGACATTGATCAGGCAAGCACCGGGCTTCATCGCCGCGAAGGCGGCCCGATCCATAAGGTTCAGCGTCTCCGTCGTCGAGGGCAGGCAGGCCACCAGATAGTCGCTGCACCTCAGCACAGTCTGTAGACCCTCGGGACCGCTGTGGCAGGCGACACCCGGCAGTTGCTTCGGGCTTCTGCTGTAGCCGATCACCGTGAAGTCGAGAGCGGCGAAGCTCCTGGCGATCCTTGCCCCGATGTGCCCCAGCCCCAGCACGCCAACGCAGACCTCCGGCGCCTCGCGTGGTTCGACCTTGGTCCAGCGCCCGGCAGCCTGCTCGGCCTCGTAGAATCGCAGGTGGCGATGGTCGCGCAGCACATAGGCAAGCGCGAACTCGGCCATCTCGCGGGCCGGCGCGTCGGGCTTCAGCCGGCTCACGCGGATGTGGGGGGGTAGATCGGGCTGTGCGACGATCTTCTCGACCCCGGCCCCCAGCTTTTGCACCAGGCGCAATGCCGGAAACCGGCCGGCCTCTCCGGGGTCGAGACGATCGACCACCATCATCTCGATCTCTTCGGGCCGGCCAGGATCGCCGGCGAGCCGCAGGTCGGCATCCGGCAGCAGTTGCCGCAACGCTCCCATCACCGCTTCGGGATCCATCCAGTCCGTCGTCTTGACAGAGATCAGCACCGCCATCGCTCAGCCCTTCCCTTTGCCTGGCAGACCATGCAGCCAGTTCGGAGAACAGCTAGTAGGTCGGCGGTACCTGCCAGGCAACCCAAACCATCATCGAGCCCATGACGACAATCGCCAGGGACCCGGTGATCGCCAGCCCCTGTCCCAGGCGTGCACTCCACAGGCTGTCGCGCGGGACCACCTTGAAGGCGCCGCGGCGGGCCAGGATGGCCACCAGGGCCAAGGCGCCGACGGCAAGCGCGGTGCCCAAGGCCATGGCCAAGGTCGCGGTAGCGCCGGCCAGAAAGAGCCCCTGGCCCATGGTGAAGAGCAGCACGATGACGGCCCCGCTGCAGGGCCGAATCCCGATGGATAGGACCATCGCCCAGAAGTCGCGCTTGGGGATCGTTGTGCGGTCGTCATGATGGTGATGGTCGTCATCGTGCCCGTCATGTGCGTGGTCATGGCCATCAGCGTGCCCATGGCCACAGCAACCGCGCTTGCCCATCAGCGCGCGAATCAGCATGGCCAGCCCCAGCAACAGGATCAGCGCATAGCTCGCAAGCTCCAGCCAATAGGCATTGCGCGCCGTCGACAGGCGCCCCTGCCCAAGCAACATCACCAGGCCGCCGACCAGCAGAATGGCGCTCGCAGCCTGCGCCAGCGAAGAGGCCAGGGTGAGCAGCAGGCTGGAGCGAATGGCGCTGCCGCTCGCAAAGGCATAGGAAGAGATGATCAGCTTGCCGTGGCCAGGCCCCAGAGCGTGGAAGACGCCATAGAGGAAGGCCCCCCCGATCAGCCCGAAGAGGGCACCCGGGGCGCCTTCGCGCAGCGCCCGCATCAGGCTCACCAGTTCGCGGTGCAAGGTCGCCTGCTGTGACAGCAGCCAGGTATAGCTGCGCGCCAGCCAGCCGGGATCAGCCGGCGGCGGTGCTGCCGATCCGCCATCCAGACCGGGCAAGCCTTGCCCATAGGCCAGGGTGCCGATCAGGAGCAGAGCCAAACCGACGAGAAGCGCACAACGCACGGGTCAAACACTCCCGCAGGTCAAATGATAGTATGTCGGGTAGGAGAGGCCGTAGTAGAGCGGCTGGTCCAAGGCTTCCTTGGGCACCAAGCGACAGGCGGGATCGGACACTGCGATCTGCTTGTCGGATAGCTCGATGGCGACATAGTAGCCCTCGTCGAAGAGCCCGACAGAGAAGGGCGTCTCGTTCAGATCGACCGGCTCGGCCAGGACCACACGGAAGCGGTAGGTGATCTGAACGCCGTCGTCTTCGGCATAGAATTCCTTGACCGCCGGCACCCGCACGCGCTCATCGCCGATGCGCAGGTGGGTAAAGAAGCTGTGCCCGGACAGCGAGACTGCGGAAACGCCGACCAAGGCATCCAGCTCTTCTTGCGACAAGGAGCCGTCGCCATTCTGATCGAAGTCTCCGCGCACCATCTCGCTGTAGAAGTCATCGAACAGCCAGGTGATATCCAGAGCGGCCACCCGCCCCTCCTCTATCTGCAGGTCGAGGCTGGCGTCCACCCACACATGCGGGTGCGCAGCTGCAGAGCGAGCGCCCAAGACGGCCAAGAGCAGCAAGGGCACGAGAATCCATATCCGGGTCATCGCTTTCTCCTACCGACAGATTTTGGGCAGACTAGGGCAGATCGTAACGCGCCGGAAGCAGAAAACGCGCCGCGGATGACAGGCTCTGCGCCAGGATGAAGAGCACCAAGGCAGCCACCACGATCGACGGACCGCTGGGCGTATCCCACAGAAGCGAGGCCTCCAGGCCACCGACCACCGCGGCGACGCCGAAGCCGGCAGCGAGAATCACCATACGCTCCGGCGTTTCTGCCAGGCCGCGTGCGGCGGCGGCCGGCAGCAGCAGAAGCGCGGTGATCAGCAGCACGCCGACCAGCTTCATGGCCGCAGCCACCACCAGCGCCAGCAGCAGCAGGAAAACGATCTCGACCAGACTGCCCGAGCGACCCTCGGCAGTGGCCAGGTCCGGATCGATGCTGGACAGCAGCAGACGTCGCCAGATCGCCAAGAGCACCACCAAGACCAGCAAGCCCAGGCCAGCGATCACCAGCAGCTGTTCGCGCGAGATTGCCAGGATATCGCCGAAGAGATAGCCCAAGAGATCTAGCCGCAAGCCCTCCATGAAGGACAGTGTGAGCAGACCCAGTCCTAGGGCACCGTGCGACAGCAACCCCAATGCGGTGTCGTTGGCCAGCCGCCCGCGGCGGCGCAAGACCAGCAGCAGCAAGGCCATAAGCGAGCCGACCAGAGCAACAGAGAGGATGGTGTCGACGCTGAGCAACACCCCCATTGCGATGCCCAGCAAGGCGGAATGCGAGAGCGCATCGCCGAAATAGGCCATGCGGCGCCACACGACGAAGCAGCCCAAGGGGGCGGCAATCAGGGCGACGGCGCTACCGCCGATCAGGGCCCTGACGAAGAAATCGTCAAGCATGCCCGGCATGCCCCTTCAGCGGCACCACCTCGCCATGGCGGTGCTGACGATAGAGCGCGAAGGCCTCTGCAGCCTCCGGCCCGAAGGTCCGACGATAGGCCGGGTCGTCGGCAACAGAGTCCGGCGTGCCGGCGCAGCAGACCGTGCGATCGATGCAGAGCACACGGTCGGTGCAGGAGAGCACCAGGGACAGATCGTGAGAGATCATCAGGATAGCGCTCTTGCGATCGCGCTGCTCGGCCAGGATCTGCGACAGCTCTCCCTGTCCTTCCAGATCGAGCCCCTGCCCCGGCTCGTCCAAGACCAGCAGGTCGGGGTCGCGCGACAGCGCGCGTGCCAGCAAGACTCTTTGCTGCTGACCACCCGAAAGCTCGCGCATCTGCCGCTTGGCAAGATGGCCAACCTTCAGGCGTTCCAAGGCTTGCCGGCCACGATCGCGCGCAGGATTGCCCAGGGCGACGAAGCGGCCGACGGTGATTGGCATGGTTGCATCCAACCGCAGGTGCTGAGGCACGTAGCCGATCGTGATGTCTTTCGGCCGGGTTATGCTGCCCTCCTTGGGCTTCAACACGCCGATCACCAGCTTTGCCAAAGTCGACTTTCCGGCCCCGTTCGGCCCGACCAGAGTGACGATTTCTTGTCGGTTCAAGGTGATGTCGATGTCTTCCAGGACAGCTGCTCCCTCATAGGCAAAGGAGAGGCCACGGCCCTGTAGCAGGATATCCCCGCTGAGGGAGGTCATACTTCCTCCTCGGTCCGGCAGGTGGGGCAGAGGCCGCTCAACTCTACGGTGAAGCTCTCGACCTTGAAGCCCATCGCCTCGGCCGAGCGCTGCAGGGCCTTCAAGCCCTGCTCTTCGACCAGTTCGGCCGCTTCGCCACAGGCTCTGCACAGCAGAATCTGGCCGCGATGCTGCTCGTCGGGCAGTGGGCAGCCGACAAAGGCGTTCAAGGATTCCACCCGATGCACCAAGCCTTGCTCCTGCAAGAACTCCAGCGCGCGGTAGACGGTCGGCGGCTGCGGCTTGCCACCGCTTTCTTGCGCCAAGGTCGCCAGGATGTCGTAGGCTCCCAACGGCCGATGGCCCGACCAGATCACCTCCAGGACGCGGCGGCGAATCTGCGTCAGGCGCACACCGCGCTCATCGCAGAGCGCATCCGCCCGCGCCAGCGCTAAGGTCGCACAGTGGGCGTGATCGTGGCCCTGCCCGCTAAAGCGTGCGCCCTCCCCTGTCTCTTCCGTTCTCTGGCCCCTGGCCATCCGCCTGTGCCTTCTCCTGTACCTTCTCCCGCGTACGGTCGCTTCTCTATAGCGGAAAATCGATTGTTATACTATTGCATTTTCTGTGCAGCTGGGTGCATCTTTCCGCGCCATAGGATGTTCGCTTAGGAGGAAGATCAGCAATGCGTCGTTTGGGATCAAGCTTGGCAGGGGCGCTTCTTCTCCTTGCTAGCCCTGTTTCGGCTGCGGCCGAGCCGCCCGCCGTCGTGGTCTCGATCAAGCCGCTGCATGGTTTGGCAAGCGCGCTGATGGAGGGCGTAGGCGAGCCCAGCCTGCTGCTTGACGGCACTGCCTCTCCGCATGGCTACAGTCTGCGACCAAGCGAGGCGCGCGCCTTGTCCGATGCGGAGCTGATCTTCTGGGTCGGCCCGACCCTTGAAACCTTTTTGATCCAACCTTTGGACAGCCTGGCCGAAAAGGCCGACGTGGTCACTGCCGGTGACCTTCGCGGTTTGGTTCTCTTGGAGGCCCGCGAAGGCGGGCTGTGGGAAGGACATGATCACGAGGCGCATGCGCACGAGGGCCATCACGACGACGATGACCATGACGAACATGGCCACGAGGCCCACCACGACGAGGAAGAGCACGAGGAGCATGCTGACGAGACCCACCACGACGACGACCATGACGAACATGGCGATGAGGCCCATCATGACGAGGACGAGCATGAGGAGCATGCTCACGAGGCCCACCACGACGACGACCATGACGAACATGGCGATGAGGCCCATCATGACGAGGACGAGCACGCCGCACACGAGGACGAGACCCACATAGATCCGCACATCTGGCTGGATCCTGAGAACGCCGTCTTGATCGCCAATGCCATGGCGGCAGCCCTGGTCAAAGCAGACCCGGAGAACGCGGCGCGCTACCAAAGCAACCTTGCTGCGCTAGAAAGCTCCCTGGAAGATCTCGACCGCGAACTCGCTGCCAGCTTGGCAGCCGTCAATCAGCAGCCCTACATCGTGTTTCACGATGCCTATCGCTATTTCGAAGAACACTTCGGGCTGTCGCCGGTCGGCTCGATCTCGGTCTCGCCCGAGCAGCGGCCCGGCGCGCGACGCATCGCGGAGATCCGCGACCTTGTGCAAGAGCGTGGCGCAGTTTGCATCTTTTCCGAACCGCAGTTCTCGCCGGTTGTCATCGAGAGCATAGCCGAAGGCAGCGACATCGGCGGCGGCACCTTGGATCCACTAGGCGCTGCAGTCGACAAGGGTCCGGGCGCCTATCAAGAGGTTATGCTGTCTCTTGCCCGAGGGTTGATCGATTGTTTTGCCGTTTCCGAATAAAGCACCGCTTAGACCGAACTGATTTGCGTGGGGAAATGCTGTGCAGCTTGGCAAGCGCGACAGGGCGCCCGCAGCTTATCGAGGGTAAAGCTGCGCGGCGTCTGAACGCGCGAATAGGGCGCCGTGCGCCTCACCCCTTCCGCTCGGCGAAAGTCAGTCGCTAGCTCTTCAGGTCGCGCATCGCCTTCTGAAAGCCCTCTTCCAAGGATGACCAGGCGGTCTTCATGCGCTCTTGATAGGCCTTGGCTTGCTCCTGATAGGCTTGCGCCTGTTCGCTGCCGGCCGCTTGCGCCTGCTTAAGGTTCTCCTCGGCCTTCTTCATCCGCTCTTTCATGTCGCTGATATGGCCATCGACGCTCGAGCGGTGCTTGTCGGCCATCTCTTCCAGATCGGCCAGGCGTTTGCGCCAGCGCTCCAATTCGGCATGACCTTGATTGATGAAGTCGTCGCTCTTGCTCATCCTACTTCCTTCCAATGCTGTGCTCGGACAACCCGAGGCTCATCACAGGAGGTAGGCGCTTAAGAAGAGGATTTACAGGGCAACGAAGCAGCGACCTATCCGCCCCTTTCGATCTGATCGTAGACATAGCCGGTGCCAGCACCCACCGCGCCGCCTATTACCGCTCCACACCAGATGCAGCCGCCCGTCAGCACGGTCCCGACCGCGCCGACACCGGCCCCCAGCGCGCCACCGCTTAAGGTGCGCTCCTGCGTTGTGCTGAGGCCCGAGCAGGCCCCCAAGGACAGCACGAGGAGTACGGCACTTCCGGTCTTGGCCACTGCCTGCATCTTGAAATGGCGATCATGAGAGTGGGCTCTTTCGGTAGCGGTGTGGTAGCAATGGGTCGCGCCAGGAGTAGCGAGATGACGAAACAAAGCAAGCTGCAGTTCATCGCCTACGATCAGGCCGACGCTATCCCCAATATTGTCGTGGATGGTGCGGCGAATGCGGCAACCCAGATCACCCTGTCGCACTGGCCGAAGAGCGGCACGCCGCACGCGCTCAAGGCCAACTCCTCGACCGAGATCGTCTTTCGCTACCTGGCAGAACCCGCTTTCCAGGTCGAAGCGACCGCGATCACCAACAATCATTTCGATGAGGACGGGCTGGTTGGCCTCTACACGCTGCTGCAGCCGGAGGCGGCCAAGAGCGATCGCGATCTCCTCGTCGGGATCGCGCATGCAGGTGACTACAAGACCTACAGCGACCGCCGTGCCGCGAGGATCGCTTTCACCATATCTGCCTTTGCCGACAGCGCGACCTCGCCGCTCGACGTCAACATCTTCGCCCTTCCCTATGCCGAGAAAGCAGCCGCCCTCTATCGTGAACTCTTGCCTCGCCTGGGCACGATGCTGCGCGATACGGACAAGTTTCGGCGCTATTGGGAGCCGGAGGACCAACGGCTCAGCGATAGCGAGACGAGGCTCAGTCAAGGCGCGATCCAAATCGACGAGCGACAGGAACTTGACCTTGCCGTCGTGACCATCCTCGAGGGTGAGGGAGGAGACGAAGCCGATGCCGCCTATTTGGGCTGCCACCGTATGGCCATTCACAACGCCACGGCCCGCAATCGCCTCCTGATCAGGCGCGGCAGGCGCTACGTCTTCGCCTACCGCTATGAGAGCTGGGTGCAGATGGTGACGCGGCGGCCGCTTCCCAGGGTGGATCTAACCCCGCTGGCCGAGGCGCTCAGCGCGGAAGAGCCGGGTGCGGCTGCGTGGACATTCGACGGCGTTGCCGAAATCACGCCGCGCATGACGCTTGCCGGTGCGCAGGAAAGTGCGGTCTCGCCCGACGACCTCGTCGATCGGGTTAGCGCCTACCTCGCAACGGCCACCCCGGCTTGGGATCCCTATGATCCGGAGTAGGCGCTAAGGCTGCTTGCCGTCGCCGTTGCACAGAGCCTGAGAAGCTCGCCAAAGGTATCAGTGGGTCTCCCGCTCTTCTGCCATCGTTTTGAGCGCGACGCGGTCCAGCTTACCGGTCGGGTTGAGGGGTAGGCGGTCCAGGAACACGATCTCCTCCGGCGCCTTGTAGCCGATGCGTGCGCGCACAAAGGCAATCAGATCGCTGTCCGAAGGCTTCTCCTCAGTAGATTTGAGAACGACGAAGGCCAGGACGTTCTCGCCATAGAGCGGGTCGCGCTTGCCGACGACGCCGGCGGTCGAGATTGCCGGGTGCTGCAGCAGGGCTTCTTCGACCTCCTGGGGGGTGATGTTCAGCGCGTTATGGACGATTACCTGCTTCTGACGGCCGCGGAACCAGAGGAAGCCGTCCTGGTCGGCCTCGACCAGATCGCCGGTGTAGAACCAGTCTCCTTCCATGACCGCCGCCGTGGCGTCGGGGTCGTTCCAGTAGCCGGCCATGACCGATGGTGTCTTGACCCACATGCGGCCGACCTCGCCGGCCCGCAGCTCTGCGCCCTCGGCGTTGCGCACGGCGATCTCGATGCCGGGCAGGGGCCGGCCGATGGAACCCGGCTTGATCTCGCCGCCGGCTCGGTTGAAGGCGATCTGGCCGGCTTCCGTGATGCCGAGGCCCTCGTGGATCGTCAGCCCGGTCAGCGCGCGAAAGGCCTCCTGCAGGGCGCCGGAGACCTTGTCGCCGCCGCAGCGACACAGCCGCAGGGAGGAGAGGTCTTCGGCGCTGATCCCTGGATTGCGAACCACGCCGAAGAGCGCGGTCTGCAGCATCATCAAGACGCTGGGCTGTTCGCGCTTCGCCAAGACGTGCAGCTCTTCGGGCGCGTTGGAGCGTGCCAGGACCACGCGCGCGCCGACGCTGAAGGCGGCAAAGGTCAGAAAGAAGGCGCCCAGATGGGCCATCGAGCTGGCTGGCATCACCACATCGTCCGCGGTCAGCGCGAAGCCCTTGGCGTTGCTGGCGAACATGGCGGCCAAAGAGCGCTCGGAATGGACCACGCCCTTGGCCGGTCCGGTGCTGCCGGAGGTGAAGAAGACAAAGGCCGGCGCCTCGGGGGCGTGTGACGGCAAGCTGACCTCCGGCGCGGGCTTGGCCATCAAGCCCTCGTAGCTGGGCTCGCGCCCCTCCGGCGAATCGTAGCTGAGGATCCCCAGCGGCAAGGCCTCGCCCAGCTGCGCGACCTCGGGCTCGCGCTCGGCATGCAAGAACAGCATAGAGGCGCCGCAGTGATCGAGCTGATGGATGATCTCGGCCGGGACGCAGCGATAGTTCAGCGGCACGCAGACAAGGGCGGCGCGCTGGCAGGCCAGATAGAAGAGGATGAGGGCAGTTCGGTTCGGCATCAGCACCGCGACCCGGTCCCCTGGCGCTAACCCAAGCGACACAAGATGCTTGGCCAGATGATCGGCGCTCCGGTCCAGTTCGCGCCAGGTGTAGCTGCGCAGCAGCGAGGTCAGCGCAGTCTCATCCGGCTTGCTTGCCAGCGGGGCAGCCAGGATCTCGGAGAAGGGGACGATATGCTCGAGCGGGCCACCGGTGAGCGGCATGGTCCAGGTTCCTTCGGCTGGTCTGCGGACGGCTCGACAAGCTTATGCCGGCAAAGCGCGATAGCGAGAATGGCGCGACAGCAAGAGGTCTCGCAAGGCCGGATCGGGCTCCAGGACCTGTTCTGCCTTCGGGCTGTGCGCCAGTTCCGCGACCGGAACGACCTTGGCGGCGACGGCTGCCAGGCGTGCTGCGCCCAGGCAGGCAGCCAGGTCGCGGCCCTGCGGCAGGACGACCGGGCGGTCCAGCAGACTGGCGAGCATCTGACACCAAAGCGGATTGCGGGCGCCACCGCCGGCGATGGCGATGGTCTCGACCGATAGGCCGGCCGATTGCTGCGCCTCGACACAATCGAGCAACTGGAAGGCGACACCTTCCAGGAAGGCCCAGGTCAACTGCGCCCGATCGGTGGTCAGTGCCAGACCGTTCAACGCACCGCGGGCGTTGGGGCGGTTAGCGGGCGTGCGAATGCCGTTCAGGCTGGGACGCATCACCGGTGCATGCTCGGCACGGCCTTCGTCGTAGAGGGTTTCGGCCTGGACGGCCAGGTCGCTCACCTCGCAGCCGGTGATGCCGGCCAGCCAGTCCAGCGAGGCCGTGGCGCTCATCACCACGCCCATGGAGAGAAAGCTATCCGGGGCAGCGTGCGCGGAGGTCAGGACGGCTTGCTCCGGTGCCGGCTTGAAGGCTCGATCGACGATGCAGACGACACCTGAGGTGCCGATGGTGATGACGCTGTCGCCGCCCCTGGCCGCACCGAGGCCCAGGCTGCAGGCCATGTTGTCGCCGGCTCCACCGGCGACCGGAATGCCGGGCTGCATCCGCCAGCGCTCCGCCAGGCTGCCGCGCAGTTCGCCGCCCGCCTGCCAAGAGGCGATCAAGGGCGGTAGCTTCTCCAAGGACCAGCCGACGGCTTCGCAGAGCGCCGCATCCCAGGCCCCGCTCGCACAGTCCAGCAGCATGGTGCCGCCGGCGTCCGTGGGTTCGCTGGCCCGCTCTCCGGTGAAGCAGAGGCGGATATAGTCCTTGGGCAGGAGGAGGCAGTCGGCCTCGGCCATCACCTGCGGGCGGTGCTGAGCCAGCCACAAGAGCTTGGGCGCGCCCAGCCCCGGATCCGGCGTGCCGTTGGTGCGCCAGCCGATATCCGGCACCCGCTCCTGCAGGAGCGCGCACTCGGCCAGCGCGCGCTCGTCGTTCCACAGCAGAACGTCATCCAACGGGCGATCGGCCTTGTCGATCAATACCGGCCCCAACATCTGACCGGAGAGCCCAATGGCTTCCACCCGCTGCATGAGGTCGGGATGCTCTGTTGCCAGCGCGTCGAAGACGGCGGTCGTTGCCTCCCACCAGAGGTCGGGGTGCTGTTCGCTCCAGCCCGGCTGGCGTCGCGAGACGGCGATCGGCTGGCTGGCGCTGGCATGGGCCTTGGCCCCGGCATCGACCAGGACGCACTTGACGCCGGAGGTGCCGATGTCCAGGCCGGCTAACAGCATGGATCCGATCCCAGCACCTGGCGCGCGGTCTCTTCGTCGGAGACGAAGCTGTCGACGACTCCGGTCGAGAGCACGGCCCGCAGGATCGGCACCTTGTGCAGGCCGCCGGCGGCCAGCACGACGTTGGGGATGGGGCGCAGATCGTCCAGGTTGATGCCGATCACCCGCTCGTTGATCGGATGATCGACCGGCTGGCCTTCGGCATTGAGGAAGTAGCCCTGCAGATCGCCGACCGCTCCGGCCGCGCGCAAATCCGCGAGCGTGACGTCTGCCGGCAGGCCATGGCGCACCAGGATGGAGCGTTCCGAGAGGTCGCCGGCTGCCATCGCCAGGGCATCGACGCGGCGGATCTTGCGTAAGAGCTCGGCGATGACGTCCAGCTCCATCATGGTGTCGCGGCTCTCCGCCGTGCCGGCATAGAGCGGGGCGGTGAAGTAGCTATGCTTGGCGTTGCAGAGGTCGGCCAGCCGCGTGGTGATCTCGAAGGAATTGAGGTCCGATCCCTGGGTCAAACCGCCCATGGTCGCGACGATCTCCAGGTCCGGGCGGTTGAGCGGCTCCATGAAGCGCGTCGCCAGGTTCAAGGTGTTGCCCCAGGACATGCCGAAGAGCTTGATCGTCGGTTTCGCCAGCAGGCCATGCAGTCTGTGACCCAGGGCCGTACCGACGATTGTCTGCACGTTGGCAGGATCGCCGGGGCTGGGGGCGATGTTGGCCTCCTGCAGATGGAAGCGGTGCTTGAGGGCCTCTTCCAGCTCCAGGCAGGGCGCGAAGTCGGAGTTGATGGAGACCCGCACCATGCCCTGCCGGCGCGCTTCGGCTAACGCCTTGTTGATGCGCAGACGGGTGACGCCCAGCTTCTCGGCCACGGCGCCCTGGGTCAGGCCCTCGACGTGGTAGGCCCAGGCGACCCGCGCCAGGAAGCGCTGCTCCTCGTCGATCTGCAGGGTTTTCGGCGGCCGCGGCATCGGCTCAGCGTGCCTCCAGGAGACGCCGGCTCAGCTCGACGAAGCCCTGGGCGCTGCGCCTTTCGGTGACCCAGGTCGGCGGCTGGGTCAGCTCGAAGTCGCGCACGTTGGCCATGCCGACGGAGTGGTCGAAGAAGGCGAACATCGGCTGGTCGTTGGGGCTGTCGCCGGCGAAGAGGCAGTGGGCTTGTTCCGCCTCCAGATCGCAGGCGAAGACCTCTGCCAGGCAGCGCCGCGTCATCGAGAGCTTGTCGTAGTCGCCGAACCAGCCGTTGACGTGGATCGAGCTCACCTTGGCGGTGGCGCCGGCGCGCTCGAAGGACTGCAGGATTCGCGCGATGTCCTCGGCCGGCAGAGGCGGCACATCCTCGCAGAAGTCGATCGCCAGGTCGGCGATGCGATAGTCCTGGTCGGAGGCGACACCGGCGCCTGGAGTTTCCGCCAGAATCGCATCGCGTAAGGCGTTCAGGCGCCGTCGGTCTTCTTGTCGCGCGACCTGGTCTTTGGCAAAGCCGCTCAACATGCGCCGCCTACCGCGATCATAGGCGAACCAGAGGGCGCCGTTCTCGCCGACCACGGCATCGACCGGCCACATGCGGGCGATGTGATCGCACCAGCCGGCCGGACGCCCTGTGACCGGGATGATCTTGAGACCAGTCTCGGCAAGCGCCTCCATCGCCGCCAGGCTGGCCGAGGGCAGGCGTCCCTCCTCGGTCACCGTGTCGTCGATGTCGGTCAGCAGGAAGCGGAGGCCGCGTGCGGCCTCGGCCGGAAACTCAGCGATGGGACGCACTATTTGACCGCCCCCATGGTGAGACCGCGGACCAGCTGCTTGGAGGCGATCAGCGCAAAGATGATCACCGGAATGACGATCAGGGTCGAGGTCGCCATGATCTTGCCGTAGGGCAGGTTGTAGCCCTCCATGAAGCTGACCGCCATGGCCGGCGCGGTCTTGGCGTTGCCGCGGGTGAGCACCAGGGCGTACATCAGCTCGTTCCAGGAAAAGATGAAGGAGAAGATCGAGGAGACCGCGACGCCCGGCATCGCCAGCGGCAGGCAGATCGAGCGGAAGATGCGCCACTGCGAGGCGCCCTCCAAGGAGGCGGCCTCGTCCAGGTCGCGCGGGATGGAGCGGAACTGGTCGGTGCAGATCCAGATCACGATCGGCAGGTTGAAGGTGAGGTAGATCAGGATCAGCACGATGTGGGTGTCGAGCAATCCCAGGAAGCGGACGATCAGGAAGAAGGGCAGCGCCAGCACGATCGGGCTGACCATGCGGTTGGTGATGAACCAGAACCAGAGGTCCTTCTTGCCGCGAAACTCGAAGCGGGCCAGCGCGTAAGCAGCCGGGCAGCCCAGGCCGACCGCCAGGACCGTCGTGCAGACGGCGACGATCAACGAGTTGATAAGTGTATGCCCGACCCCGTCTTCGAACAGCACGGTCACGTAGTTGTCGAAGGTGACGGAGAAGATCCAGGCCGGCGGGGTCTCCAGCGCCACGATCTGATCCTTCAGGCTGGTCGTCACCATCCAATAGAAGGGGAAGATGCAGAAGATCAGGATCAGCGACAGCAGCAGCGCCTGAGCGACCAGGCCGCCTCCCGTTCCAGGATTGCTTGCCTGCCGGGGCGCGCTCACGATTGCACCTCCTTATAGAAGAATTTGATGTAGAGCTGGCTCAGCACGATGGTGAAGAACAGCAGGATGATGGCCTGCGCCGAGGCCAAACCCTGATCGAAGGCGCGGAAGCCCACCCGCTGGATCATCAGCGAGATGAACTCTGTCGCCGAGCCCGGCCCGCCGCGGGTCATGGTGAAGACCATGTCGAATAGCTTCAGCACGTCGGCGGTGCGCAGGATCAGGATCGCGGTGATGCCCGGTATCAGGAAGGGCAGCTGCACGTAGCGCAGGATGGTCCACCAGCTCTTGGTCTCCAGCTGCGCTGCCTCTTCGATCTCGCCGGGGACCATGGTGAGGCCCGCCAGCAGCACCAGCGCACAAAAGGGCGTCCACTGCCAGACGTCCCAGAAGGCAACCGCAATGAAGGCGTTGGTGGGGTCGCCGATCCAGTTGATCGGCTCGAAGCCGATGAAGCCCAGCAACTGGTTCACCACGCCGTACTTGATGTTGAACATGACCTGGCCCAGCAGGCCGACGACGGCATAGGTGGTGGCCATCGGCACCACCAGGCTGAGGCGGGTCAGGGTCTTGAAGAAGCCGAGGCCCGGCCGGTGCAGCAGCAAGGCGATGCCAAGGCCCAAGGCGACCTGCAGCGGCAGGACGATGACCAAGAGGACGAAGGTGCGCTGCATGGCGTCCCAGAAGACCGGGTCGCTCAAGACGAAGGCGTAGTTGTCGAGCCCGATGAACTTGACGTTGCGCAGCTTCGTCAGATTGTAGTCGTGCAGCGAGGTATAGACCGCGAACAGCAGCGGTCCGATGCCGATGATCGCCAGGGTCAAGACCGCTGGGCTGAGAAAGGACCAAAGGGTCCGCCGTCTAACGCGTCCTCGCATGAGCGCGCTTCCCCATGGCAAGAGCGGCTAGCAGTGGGGCGGCAGCCCAAGGGACTGCCGCCCGCATCCGCAAGACCTAGGACCTACTGCGCCAGCGGCTTGTCGCCGGAGTAGTAGCCGGCATCTTCTAGCACGGCCTCCATACGCTCACCCAAGATCTTGGCGCCCTCTTCGGTGGTGACCTCGCCCAGCATGATCTTGGTGCCCCACTCTTGGACGATCTCGGTGATCTCCGGCCACTCGGCAAAGCGCGGGCGGAACTCCGGCACGCCGTCCTGCCAGCTTTCGACCAGGGCGGGCACGAAATCGTACTGATCGGCAATGCCCTCGATCTCATAGACCGACTGGCGGGCCGGCACGCCGCCCATCTCCAGATAGCGCTGGGCGTTGGCCTTGGAGGTCAGCCACTGGATCAAAAGCCAGGCGGCATCCTGCTCCTTCTCGTCGGCTTGCGCGGCAACCGCAAGGCTGAAGCCGCCGAGCGCCGGCTTGCGGCCGGCCGGACCCATCGGCTCCGGCGCGATGCCCAGGCAGTCGACGATCTTGGAGGTCGCCGGGTCCTTCAGGGTCGAATAGAAGGCCGACCATTCGGTGATCATGGCCACATCGCCCTGCGCCAGGCCGTTCACCGCCTCGGCATGGTCGTAGGCGACGATGCCGTCGGGCATGTACTGCATCAGATCCTGGCGGAACTGCAGGCCGGCCTGGCTCTCGGGCGAGAGCAGGTTGGAGCGGAAGTCCTTATCCAGGAAGGACCCGCCGAAGGGCCAGAGCACGCGGGCGAAGCTGTCGGCCGACTGGGTCTCGTTGCGCTTGGACTGCAGCGCAAAGGCATGCTTGCCGTCCTTGGTTAGCGCCGGGCCATAGACGTCCTTCAGCTCTGCCCAGGTCTCGGGCGGACGGTCGAAGCCGGCCTCTTCCAGCATGCACTTGTTGTAGAATAGCAGGCCCGAGTAGTTGTCGAAGGGCAGGCCATAGACCGTGCCGTTCCAACCGCCAAAGGCGTTCAGCACCAGCGGGAAGAAGTCGTCGAGATCCAGGTCCGGATCCTTTAGGTCGGGGTTCGAGGTGAACTGATCGATCGGCAGGATCCACTCGTTCTCGGCGAAGTTGCCGATCCAGACCAGGTCGATCAGCGCGACGTCCAGGTCGCCCTGGGCCACGAAGTCGCGTACCTGCTCGCCCAAAGCGTTTTCGTAGGGCAGCTTTATGATGTTCACCTTGATCCCGGTCTTCTCTTCGAACTCGGGAATCATCTTCTCTGCCGCCTCATAGCCGGGGCGCAGCAGGAAGACCACGTCCAGGGTGGTGCCGGCATAGGGTTTTGCCGCCTCCTCCAAGGACCAAGCGGACGCCGCCTGGGCGCCGCCGAGGGCCAGGCCGGCACTCAGTGCGCCAGCGGCCAAAAGCGATCTCAATCTCATGACTCTACCTCCCGTGGGTGACCGTTTTTTTGGGGTTGACGATCCAAATGTAACACGACACATACAAATGTATAACCGCTCCATGCAGTCAAGATCAAATTTTTCTGGGCGGGTGTTGGGTGCGCCTGCGCTAAGCTAGCGGGAAGGCCCAAGAAGGGGAGGAGAGCGGGGCTTGGCACAGGTTAGACTGGCAGGCATCGACAAGTTCTACGGATCGGTTCAAGCGCTCTTCGATGTCTCCTTGGAGATCGAGGAGGGCGAGTTCGTGGTCTTCGTCGGCCCCTCGGGTTGCGGCAAGTCCACCTTGCTGCGCTGCGTCGCCGGGCTGGAGGGGGTCGCGTCAGGGGCCATCTACATCGGCGACGAAGAGGTGACCGGCACCGCGCCCTCGGACCGCGGCGTTGCCATGGTCTTCCAGTCCTACGCGCTCTATCCCCACATGAGCGTGCGCCAGAACATGGAATTCGGCATGAAGATCAACGGCGTGGCGGCCGACGAGCGCGCCCGTCGCGTGGCCGAGGCGGCGCACACCTTGCAACTGGACGACTATCTGGATCGCAAGCCGGGTCAGCTCTCCGGCGGGCAACGCCAGCGGGTTGCGATCGGCCGCGCCATCGTGAAGTCGCCCAAGGTTTTTCTTTTTGACGAGCCACTGTCGAACCTGGACGCAAAGCTCCGGATTCAGATGCGGGTCGAGCTGGAGGCGCTGCACCGCGAGCTGGGCTCGACCATGATCTACGTCACCCACGACCAGGTCGAGGCGATGACCATGGCGGATAAGATCGTGGTGCTGAACGGCGGCCGGGTCGAGCAGGTGGGGGCACCGCTGGAGCTCTATCACAAGCCGAAGACGGAGTTCGTTGCCGGCTTTATCGGCTCGCCCAGCATGAACTTTCTCGACGTGGTGTTGGAAGAAGCCGGGGCCCGCTATGGCGACACCCTCGTGCCTCTGTCTGGTAGCGGCGCCAAGGACGCGGCACGACTGGGCATAAGACCCGAGCATTTGGTGGTGAGCGACCCGGATCGCGGGCAGATTCGCGGCGAGATCCTGGTCAAGGAATCCCTGGGCGGCGAGAGCTATCTGCATGTGAACACGGCCGGCGGCGATCGCGTGGTGGTCAAGACCGATGGCGACACCGCCTTGAAGGCCGGCGAGGCGATCGGTTTGAGCCTGCCGGAGGCTCGGGTGCACATCTTCGCGGCCGACGGCCAATCTATCAGTGCATAGGGGGTGAGAACGCGATGAGCCAAACCAACGCCGACTGGCGCCAGCGCATGGCAAGCCTGGTGGAGCCGGCCGTGGCCCGCTCACGCGCCATCGACGAGATACTGGTAGGCGAGGCGGCCTTGGAGCAGGCGGCACCCTTCTATCGCCGCGCCTTCGGCGAGGCTCCGGCCTTGCTGATCGCCGATGAGAACACCTGGGCGGCTGCCGGTGCAGCGCTGCAAGCGCGCCTCTCTGCTGGCGATATCGCCGTCGAAGGCCACGTCCTGCCGGCAGAACCGCGGCCGACCGCAAGTTTGGAACTGGCCGAACAGCTGCGCGAGCGCATCGCCGATGGCCAGGCACGCCCGGTCGCCGTCGGCTCCGGCGTGCTGAACGATCTGGTGAAGTACGCGGCCCATCGGCTGGAGCAGCCTTACCTCTGTGTTGCCACGGCGGCCTCGATGGACGGCTATGCGTCTGCCGGTGCGCCGCTGACCGAACGCGGCTTCAAGATCACGCGGAACTGCGCGCCGCCCAAGGCGATCCTGGCCGACCTTAGCGTGATCGCCTCGGCGCCGACAGAGATGGTCGGCTGGGGCTATGGTGATCTGGCGGGAAAAGTGCCGGCCGGCGGCGACTGGATGCTTGCCGATGTGTTGGGCATCGAGGCTCTGGACGATGTCGCTTGGCCACTGGTGCAGGACAACCTGCGCGGTTGGCTGTCGGCACCGGAGGCGCTGGCCGCGGGCGATCCGGCCGCGACCGCGGACCTCTTCGTCGGCCTCACGCTCTCCGGCCTGGCGATGGAGTTCCACGGCTCCTCGCGCCCGGCCTCGGGCGCCGACCACCAGATCGCCCACCTTTGGGAGATGCAGGGCCTGACCCACGACGGCCAGAAGGTTTCGCACGGGGCCTGTGTCGCAGTCGGCTGTCTGGCCGTGCTCAGGCTCTACGACTGGCTGCTGGATCAGGATCTATCCGCCTTGGACGTAGATGCGGTGGTCGCTGCCTCTCCCAGCATGGAAACCAAGTCCGGCTGGATCGACGAGAGCTTCGGCGAAGGCGAGGTCGCCGCGCGGGCCAAGGAGGAAACGGCGGCCAAGCACCTGGAGGGCAGGGCTCTGGCAGAGCGCCTCTATCGACTAAAATCGGCCTGGCCCAGCTTGAAGCCGCGGCTGCAGGACCATCTGCTGCGCGCCGAAGAGATGCGTGCCCTGCTCAGCGCAGCAGGCGCGCCCGCGCGCGCCTCGGCGATCGGTATAGAGGTCGAAGCACTCTGCAGCACGATCCTGGCTGCCCGCTTCACCCGCAGCCGCTACACCCTGCTGGATCTCCTGGACGAAACGGGCTTGCTGGGCGATGCGGTCGGCGCGGTCTTCAAGGTCGAACAGAGCGCCTAAGGGCAATGTCAGCGTTTCACACACGGGGAGCCAAGGCCCTGGAGGAACTGGGCGACGTCCTCGCCAAGGTCGATGGCGACGCGGTCGAGGCCGCGGTCGAGGCCATCGTCGCGGCCAAGCGCCTGGCGCTCTATGGCGTCGGTCGCGAAGGCCTGATGATGCGTGCGCTTGCCATGCGTCTCTATCATCTGGGCCTCGATGCCCATGTCGTGGGGGACATGTCGACGCCACCCTTGGGCGCAGGAGATTTGCTGCTGGTCTCGGCCGGACCCGGGCACTTTTCTACCGTGGCGGCTCTACTGGATGTTGCCCGGAAGGCCGGCGCCAAGACGCTCTGCGTGACGGCCCAGCCCGATGGTGCAGTCCCGCAGGCGGCCGATCTGGTGCTGCACCTGCCGGCCCAGACCATGGCCGACGATCAGGGCGCCGGCCAGCGCCTCTCCGTGCTGCCGATGGGCTCGCTCTACGAGGGCGCGCAGTACCTGGCCTTCGAGCTGCTGGTGCTGGCGCTGCGGCCGCGGCTGGGCGAGACGCAAGCCAGCCTGCGCGCCCGCCACACCAATCTGGAGTAGCCATGAGCCGCTGGTTCGAACGCTTCTCCCTGGCCGGCCGGCGGGCCCTGGTCACCGGGGCCTCCAAGGGGATCGGCCAGGAGATCGCCAAGGTCTATGCCGACGCCGGCGCCGATGTCGCGCTCCTCGCGCGCGACCGTGCCGGCCTGGAGGAAACGGCGGAGGCCGTCCGCGCCGAAGGCCGCAAGGCGCTGGTGATCGAGGCTGATCTGGCCAAGGTCGCGGCCACCAAGGCGGCCGCCGCGCGCGCGTTGGAGGCCTGGGGCACCATCGATATTCTGGTGAACGCGGCCGGCGTCGCGCTGACCGCGCCGGCGCTCGAGGTCGGGATGGAGGACTGGCAGCGCAGCCTGGCGATCAACCTGACGGCACCCCTGCTGCTCTCACAAGCCCTGGCGCCCGCCATGATCGCGCAGCGCTGGGGCAAGATCATCATGATCTCCTCCCAGACCGGCGTAATCGCAGCGCCCGACCATGCCGCCTACGCGACCTCCAAGGGCGCGCTCAACGCGCTGACCAAGTCGCTGATGGTCGAGTGGGCGCCGCACAACATTCAGGTGAACGCGATCTGCCCGACCGTGGTGCTGACCCCCATGGGCCAGAAGATCTGGGGGCCGCCGGAGAAGGGCCAGCCCTTCATCGACAAGACGCCGCTGGGGCGCTTCGGCGAGCCGGTCGAGGTGGCCGATCTGGCGCTCTACCTGGCCTCTCCGGCCGCGGAGTTGATGAACGGCGCCCTGGTGATGCTGGAGGGCGGCTTCTCCTCGGTTTAGGCCTTGCTCACTACCTAGGGGCCTAGTGGTGCAACCCAGAGGGATGGGAACCATCCCT
>JAVJSY010000051.1:0-46985 GCA_040219175.1 Kiloniellales bacterium | reverse complement strand
GCACCTGTGGGCAACCCTCAAGCGGTCCTGGTCGATGGGGTCGGCGTTGAAGGATGCCACGTCGAACGCTTCGGCGGCGTCGTCTACCATCGCAGCAGCCTTTGCTGCGTCCTCAATCATGAGATTTGCGTAGCAACTCATAATCTCAAACTTGAGCGGCGCCCGCTCCGTCGCAGGGGTGGAGTGGCCGTTACAGCCGGCGTTGATGGTCGCGCTCATGCCACCACCTCCTCAACGGTGGTGTCGAAGGGCGCAATGTCGTAGGCGCCTTGGCCGTAACTGCCCAGTGCAAGCCGGCTATCGCCCGTGATGTTCTCCAGGACGCGCAAGACGCTCTCCAGGGCATGCATGGCGCGGATGCCCTCAGCCTTGGTTTCCTTGTGGTCGAGCATCTGTTCGACATCGTCGCTGACCAGCACGATTTGCGCCATGGCCTCGAACGGGGTGCTTGCCGGCAGACAGAGGGCAGCCTTGCGCAGCGCCTCGGCTCGGGCGTGGCAGTTGCGCTCTTTATCCTCGAAACGATGGGCTGTCCGCTTCTGGCGCCGGGCAGCTACCGCAGCCTTGTCCATCTCGAACGCGGCGTCATAGGTTCGGGCAGCCTCCAGGGCGATAGCGGTCACGCTCGGCTGCGGGGTATTGCGCAGAGCAGCGGGCGTCGTAGATGTAGGGGTAGCTCGGGCCATTGGACTTACTCTCCTTGGCTTGGGTTAGGCCCGGTTCGGAGACGGCAATCTCTGGCCGGGCTGCTTTTCATCGTCACACGCAGCTGCATAGTCGTCAACAAAAAAGTTCTGCACTATTGTTCTAAGCGAACCGACTCACTAAGTCGTGGTCATGCCTGTGAATCCAGAAACCACTCTCCGCAAGTCCTTCGCGATACCCAAGGACCTGTGGGGCCGCATTCATCGCTTCCGGTTCGACAACGAGATCGGAACAGAATCCGAAGCAATCCGGCAGCTCTTGGAGGCTGGTCTCGATGTGAGAGCGCCGGCTAAGGCTCCCGATGGCGACTAATCGCAAGAAGGGAATTTCTGTCCAAGGTGAACAGAAAAAGGGTCGAGGCCGGCCTAAAGGCGGCTTAAGCGAGATTGCGCGGCAGATAGGAACCTCACGCGCAAGACTCATTCGTGCACAGAAGATCGCCGGTCTGACCGAAGAAGCGAAGCAAGTTGCGCGCGAGACTGGCCTTGACAATCACCAGGGCCATCTTCTGCAGGCGTCTGACCTGCCGCCAGAGGATCAAGCAAACGGACTTCGATTGGCGGCTGAAATGCGCGCATTCAAGGCCGACAATCCACGCGGCCGGCTGGCGCTTGAGGACCTGCGGAAGGCATGGCGAAGAGCGACACCGACCGAGCGCCAGACCTTCCTCTCCGAAGTGCTAGACGATCAGCGGTAGCGGTTAACTGTTCGGATCTGGACAGAAATACCGGCGGGCGGTGTTGGCAATAGAAAGCTCTGGCGCTTGCGCTCACCCACCATTGGCGCGATATCTGAGGGATGCTCTCTCGCGTCATAGCCCTCGCCTTCGTCCTGCTGCTGCCCCGTGCGGCCGGGGCGATGTTCTTCGAGGTCGAGTACCTGACCGACGCAAAGATGCCAGCCGTCTCGGGATACGGCAACATAGAGCCAGGCGATGCCGTGCGCCTTGAGGTGGCTCTATCGCAGATGCCGCGCATAGAACCTGCTGGCATCAAGCTACTGGCCCTCAACAGCAACGGCGGGTCTGTGCAAGAGGCCTACCGCATGGCCGAAGTCATAGACCGGGTCGGGGGCGTTATGGCTGTCGTTCCAGACGCCGCCCTCTGCGCGTCCGCCTGTACGCTGGTCTATCTGGCTGCCGACTATCGCATCGTCACCGGAGAGGGCGCCCTTGGCTTCCACTCATGCCGAGACGCATCCACCGGCATAGCCAATCAGCTCTGCAACGAAGAGATGGCCGACTTTGCCATGCAGCAAGGGACGTTCCTAAACACGGTGCTGCAATTCACCAAGAACGTTCCCCCGAACCGCATGGCCTACTTTGACCAAGAGCTTGCCGACTGCTGGGAACTCACCCGCTGGCCTGGCTCGCAGCCCGATGGACACGGCAACTGCGCAGAGAAGGCCTTTGAAGAGGCGATGGAGCGTCATTTTCGAGAGCAGGAGTAAGGGCTTCTACGCCGCCCCGCGCCTTGCTCTCTGCACCGCCTCAAAGAACGCACCGCCTTCGTCATACCACTCGTCGAGGGTGGCCTCGTCAATCTTGAAGAACGCGACCAGGTCGGCGTCGCTGGCACCCATGCTGCAGAGCTTCTCGGCCTGTTCGGCGCGGGCAGCCTTCTCCTTTTCGCGTTGGGGGGCGACCATTTCCTCTATCCAGCCTGGCGTCAAGCTATCGGCGTCGTCTGTGATGGTCCTTTGCTCGACCTTGGAATTGACCCTCAGTCGCTCGCCATACTGCTCGGGCCGCAGCTTGCTCAACAGCCACTTGCGGCTGTCGGTGCGCAGCTTGGCGCGCTGGATAGCCTCGCCGTTCACCCGGGGCCCGGACTCTGTCATCTCGATGTCCAGGCTGTTGTCGTCGGCGATATCGATGATTTCGTCTGCGTAGCGGTCGATGAGCAGGTCTCTCGCGTGCGCGTAGCGTTCCGCAAGGTCGGGGTCGTTCTGCGTCCAGCGCACGAAGGTCGAGGGCGCCACCTTGGCCTTCTTGCAGGCCTTGGTCATGCTCAAGCCGTCTTCCGCGATGGATGCGAGGATAGCGTCCACCCTCTTGTCTGGTCCCTTGCCCATAGTCCTAATCCCTACTGCTCGACCACGGACTGGGTCTCGTCGTCTTCATCCGCCTTCCCAAGCGCCTGTGCCACGAAGTCAGACAAAGGCCCAGCTGTGTCGTGCTGCACCTTGGCGTCCAGCTCCACGTCCTTCTTATCCCGCCACTTGTCCGGGCGACGGTTCTTGAGCCAGAAGATCGCCGCTGTGGTGTCGGGCGGATATTGCTTCGTCACCTGCACACGCACCACCTCGCCGTTGATGACGCGGATATCCTCTTCAGGATGCGTGAAGCCCATGGCGCGCTCATAGAGGCGAGAGGCGACATTTGCGTCGGCTTCAGACCTCCCCCTTTTTACGGCACCCCAAAACTCCCCCTCCTCATCGAGCCAACGGTCGATTGTGGAGCCGCCCACACCAAAGAAATCAGCCAGCTCAGCATTCGTCGCGCCGAGAAGGCAGAGCTTGAAGACCTGCTCAATCATCTCGGGTTTCTGCTTTGTGGGCCGACCTCGTTTAGCCATCGCCGCACCGCACCTCGTCTGCAATGGCATCGGCCGGCACCCTGTCGGTAAACGATGCCCCATAGCCCAGCCCTAGAAGCGTCTGGGCGGCCAGCACGCGAGCCAGGTCAGAGGCTTCCTTGTTCTCGACCACGTCAGCCAGAGCGCTCAGAGAGGCCTGCCCACAGCGCTTTGCGGCGCCCTCGAGGTCGCGCACCACCTTGTCCTTGGCGCCGAAAGGTCGCCCACCTTTGTTGGTCATCACTGCACACTCCCATTGTTCGGCCGAATCGCGTTGCCCTGGTTGATGTCGATTCCGGTGGGCACCTGGTCGGCCTGGTTCGTCTGACCGGCAATCACCCGGATTGCCAGCGGCCCGCCGTGGCGCATAACCCACAGGGCCAGTCGCTCGCTGTAGGTCGGCCGGTTCTTGATATCGGCCGCCTTCATCTCGTAGGAGCGCCGCATGCGAGAAGCCACCCGCGGGTCGTAGAGTGCGCCCACCATGGCCTTCTCTAGCGCCTGCTGTTCTCGACCGCGCAGACCGCGAGCGAGCGTGTCGGTCACCAGGTAGCCTTTCTGCATGCGGCCGGACTGAAAGGCGAATGCCCTGCTCGATAGCTGCGGGACGCCTTGGCCAATCAGCTCTTCCACCTTCTTCAGCGGCCTTGCCTCTACGGCAGCGCCCTGGGGTGCCGGCGTGCGCTCCATCATGGTCTTCATCTTCATGACGGCCTCAATGTCTGCCAGGTGCTGCTTGGTGAAGAGCTTGCCCAGTGCAGGCTTGTAGCGCTCGACAGCCTTGGCAATGTCCTGCGCCGAGCCCTCGGTCACCAGATCCCAGACAGAGCGCTTGAGAGCCGCCATAGCAGCATCGTCCCGGCGGATGTAGGCCGTCAGCTCGGCCATGTCGCGCTGGCTGCCGAGTGCCTTCTTCAAGGCCTCTTCACCGGTCACGACACCGCCCTTGTAGCCATCCAGCAGCTTGGTCAGCCGCAGCCTTTCCAAGACAGCCGCGCGGGTCGCCAACTCTGCTTCTCGGCCGAGTAGTGCAGCATTGGCTTTGCCGATGTCCTTGACCTTGGCGGCCAGCTCGGGGAACTCGTCAACGACATTGCCGTAGCGCTTCTGCCAGTTCTGAAAGGCCTTCTGGTCGATGAGGCCGTCTTTCACTGTCGCCTGATAGAGGCTGTCGAGTACGGTGGCCTCGTAGGCCGCCAACGCCTCTGGGTCGCCCTGCACCATGCGCTTGAATTCACGGGCTGCCGAGACGCCGCCCTGCTTCTCTACTTTGAAGAAGCTGCCGGCAACGCGCTCGTCTTCGGTGCGGTAGAAGCTGCCGGCGTCGAGCCGGTTGATGTCCTTGGTGAGCGGTCGCTCGAAGACCTCGACGTAGTCCTTGAAGTAGGCATCTCTGAAGGTGCGGTAGTTGTCGGCAAAGGTGCGGGCGCGCGGGTCGCCGCCAAGGGGTGGCGTCTCGGCCAGCTCGTCCAGGAAGCCGTCAATGCTGCGCCGCATGGATACCAAGGCCCGGATGCGCTCGCGGGCACCTTCTGCCCCTTGGCCCTCCTTAGGGCGTGTGGCGCGGATTTCGGCGCCGATGTCCTCGCGCAGCTTCACGATCTCGCCCAGGGTCCAAGAGCCCTTCTTTGCCTTCATGCGCTTCAGTGTGTTCGGCACGGCAGCGGGGCTGCTCTGGTACTGCTTCGGCCCGCCGCCCGTGTTGGTGATGCGCTCGACATCGGCAATCATCTTGTCACGGGCACGCTCGAAGGGCGCCGAGACATCCAGATCGCGAATGCCCAGCTCGACCGCCAAGGCTCCCATGCGCTCCTTGGCCTCGGCTTTGGCGCGGTTGACCGAGTTGCGCAGCGTTGCGCCCTCTTCTGCCAGGTTGCCCTTGGGCACTTCGCCGGCCAAGACCTCCCTGTCACGGCGGACGGCAGAGCGCTCTGCATCGATGTTGCCGCGCACGAGATAGAGTTCGTTGCCTGCCTGCCCGAAGACCACGTCGGGGCTGCTCTGGCCGGCTGGCGCCTGGTTCTGTCGGAAGCCCTCGATACCGGCCTCAGAGCCGGCACGCCTGGCAGCCAGTGCCTCGAGGTCGCCACCGCTTACGCGCTTCTCTAGGTCACGTTGCTGGGCCAGCAGAGAAGGACTGCCGGTCGCTTCGCCGAGAGACGGATTGAAGCCCGGCGCCCGCGAGCGCAGAGCCTCGGATTCCTCAAGCGATTGACGTGAACTCGGGGACAGCTCTTCACCGACAATACGCTCGGCGGCGTCAGCGCCAGCCTTCTCTTGACCAGTCGGCGAGAAACGACGGTAGGCCTTGGCGCCTGCACGCGCGGCTAGCCCGGTAGGGCCGTTGACGGCAGCGCTTGGCCCCAGGCCGCCGATGATCTGGCCGGCCATTTCGGCAAAGACATTGCCGGGCGCGACTTCGCCCGCAACAGCGGCGCCGATGCCCGACCCTACTGCGGAAGCAGCCTCGGCGGCGGTGGCCTTGCCGGGAGACTTGCCGACGCTCTTGAGTGTATTCAGCACGACCTTGGCGAGCGGCTTCTGTGCCTCCTTGCCCATCCTGGCCACATTGCCTGCAGCCTTCAGGGTTCCGCCCATCGGCACGACCGCGGCACCGACCTCTTGGCCGACACGATTGAGACCTCGGCCGACCACGTTGTCAGGCGCTTCGGGGAAGAAGGCATCGGGCGTCACGGAACGCAGAGACTTGCTGCCGCCGATGGGCGTTTCGCTATCTAGGCCAACAAGGCCAAGGCCAGCGCTCACCAGGTCCACCGGCAAGCCCAACATGCCGACCAGACCCTCGTTGAAGCCGCCAGAGAAGGCGCCGACGTAGTCCTCGGTCGGGTAGGATTTCGACGCCCTGCGTGAGTTGTCCGCACTGCCGAAGTGTCCTTCAGTCGATACCGGCGGGCCATCGGACTGCGGGGCGCGCTTCGGGAGGTCGTTTTGTCCAAACTGCTCGGCCATTCTACTGCCCTCCCTTGATGCGGGTTTCGTTCTCGGTGGCGTGCCAATACTCGGTGCCCGGCGGCAGCGCGTCGTACTGTGCCTTGTTGCGGATGACGGGCGGCACACCAAGGATGGCCAAGAACTGACCGATGGCGCTCGCCTTCATCTGCGCTTGCCGGCGGGCCTGGGGCGACTGACTGAGGTCGTCGGCGATGCGCTGCTCGGCTGTCAGCTTCTGCCGCAAGAGCTGGTCAACGGCGACTTGTCGGGCCTGCAGGGCTTCGGTGGAATCGAAGATCTGCGGATCCAGGTCGATCTGCTCGCGTAGCCGCTCTTGCTCGGCGACCGGATTGCGTGCGTTGATGGACAGGGCCGTGATGAGCTGCTGCTGGGCCGCCTTCACGTACTGCCTCGCGCTGGTCGTTGCCGGGAAGCCGCCAAGGTCGAACATGCCGCCGACACGGGTCGCCGCGTTCTCAAGCCAGCTTCCCAGGCCGGCGGTATCCTCTGCCAGGTCGAAAAGGGTGGGCGCGCCTTCCGCAACCTGAATCTGCTGCAGGGCCGACTGCTGCTGTGGGTCCATCTGCACGGGCTGCTGACCGTTCGCAGGAAACGGGCCACGACCGCCGCGCTGCGAACCGCTACCGGCAGCTTGCCCCCTTGCCTTTGGCCGGACAGGCTCACCGGTTCGGATATTGAGCAAGCCGATTTGACCGCTCAAAGGGTCGGTGTAGGGCTTCACCATGGCGGCCATATCGAAGGCCTCTGACCGCGAATATCCCATCTCTAGGAGGGTGTTCATCACCCTGTCGGACTGGGCGCCGCCTTGGCCCAGAACCTGGCCGCCCTCTTGCTCGGGCGGCAGACCTGCAATCGGTGCCGCTTCCCATCCGCCTTGTCCTTGCTGCCATTGGTGGCCGGTCGGCAAGCCTCGTGTCGGGGGCGGCTGTTCTTTTTCGGGCGCCGTCCAAATCGGCTCGGCTTTCCCTTGGCTCTCGTCAACACGCAACACGGTGCCGTCAACGACCTTGATGTCATAGGGCGAGCCCTGAGGGCCTTCATAGACCACCTTGGCGTTGCCCGTGGCCTTCTCAACCTGGACGACGCTGTTTCCAACCTTCTGGTACTTGTAGCGATCGGTGGCGTTGTCCCGCGCGGCCGCCACCCGCTGCGCATCACCAGTGGCGGAATCCAGGCGGTAGAGCTCCTTGCCGACAACGCGCCACTCGTACTCTTGTGGGTTCGCCTTCGACGCATAGCCGGGGATAGGCGCTGCGCCCCACTGGCCGTCTTGGCCTTGCTGCCACATCTGGCCATCAGACAGACCAGTTGTTGATGGCGGCTGGCTTGCCGGCGCCTCCATCGGGTGACCTGGGATAGGTACAGCCCCCCACTGACCGCCTCGCCCCTGCTGCCACTGATAGCCGTCTTCAAGGCCCGTCGTTTCGGGCGGGCCGGACTGGAGGCCTGGCAAGGGGGCGACGCCGGTCGTGGTGTGGCCATAGCCCGCTGGCGCGCCATCGGTCGCAATCACACCCGAGCCCGTCATGAGGAACTGCTGCTGACCACCGCCTTGGGCGCCGCCCTGGACACCAGCCTGTGCGCCTGCACTGCCGGCACCGTACTGAGCCTGATTCTCTTCTGCCCAGCGCTTGAGGTCACCGACAGTCAAGAGGCCCTGCCACTGCGGATTTGCTGCCAGGGCCTCGGGCTCGACGACGTCGGTGATGGGTGCGTTGTCGGGTGCGGTGTAGATGGCTTTCACACGGCCCGGCCCCATGTAGCCGAGCTTTGCCTGACCGGGTGAGATTTCCTCGTAACCAAGGGCGGCGTAGGCGTTCCAGACGTCCTTGGTGAGGTAGGCCTCGCCCAAGTGCGCAGAGACGAATTCGTCGTTCTTGTGGGCAAGAATTTCGGCGTCAGTCAGGCCCTCCGCCATCTCTGGAAGCTCCCGCTTGAAGAGCCTCAGGAAGGTGCTGTCAATCATCTGGCCATAGCCACTTGCCGACGAGTTGGGATTCTTGGCGTTCGGGTCACCACCGCTCTCAGACTGCACCAAGGGACCATGGAAATGGTCCCGCAAGTCCTCCTGCTTCAGCATCGGTGGGCTGCCGGCAACCTGTGTCTGGCGACCGCCTGCCGGCGCCATCACACCGGTAATGCGCTCATCAAGTATCTTGGTGACCTCTGGGAACCGTCGAGCATGAGCCGCGACTTGGGGGCCATACTGCATCGGCCAATCATTCGTCGGCATGCCCAAGGCGGCCGCCTGCTGTCTCAGAGCCTGGTAGGCCGATTCTCGCTGCCCGACAGGCAAGGTCTCAATGCCCATGGCAATCCGGCCGACCTGGTCAAGCTGGGCAGACGCAAGCTTGAGCCCGGCAGCGTTGGCCGCAATCTCCTCGTTACGGAGGTTCTGGAAGTCGGCGACCAACTCCCAGGGCGCCCCTGCTTGGATAGCCTGATTGACCGCTCCAGGCTGGCCGCCGGTAATTGCGGTCATGGCGTTGCGGCCCGCTGGGCTCTGCATGAAGGCCTTGTTCTTCTGCTGACCCTGCACCGTCATAGCGCTCATCGCGTTCTGGTGCTTCAGGTGCTGGGTCTGCTCGGCCATCAGAGCGTTACGCGGCTCGGCGGTGCCGGCATGATGGCCGACGTTGTACATATTGGCGAAGGCATTACTCATTGAATGGCGGCCTCCTGGCCGTTGTTGGCGGTGTTGGGATTGTCGGAGTCGCGCTCGTCGTCGGCGTGTTGCTCGGCATAGAGGCGCTGGCGTTCGGTGAGTGCAGTGAGGGCCTTCACCATGCCCAAGGCACCGGGGCAGACCATCCGCATGGCTCGGCGCATTCGCACCGTCTCGCGCAGGGCCTCGATGTCGGTTTCGTTCCACTCGGGGATGCGCAGCGTCTTGCCGCCATGGACGATGAGGGAGTCATCCGGCAAGCCTTCGTCCAGGTCGAAGAATTCCGGGTACTCCGGTATGTCGGGCGGGTCGTCTTCCATCTGGGCGGCCATCCAGAGCTGGCGCTCGGTCCAGGTCTCAAGCGTGGTCTTGATGCTGGCTTCCATGCCGAGGGCGCGATAGACGCGACGTCTATTCACCTCGGCGCGCAGCGTGTCGATGTCGCTCTGATTCCATTCCTCGCGCCAGGTCGGCCCCGCCACGTCGTCAATCGACATCCCGCAAAAATCATATCCCAGCATGTGATGCCCTCGGTCATCTCGTGAATCGATGCGAGCATCATACGCCAAGATGCAGTACCCACCAAGCCCTTACCAGCACTACAATCCACAACATCTTGATATAATCTAGTGCTGTCAAGAAATTCGCGCTGTCACTACTGAACACCTATGGACTCTTGAGGACCGTAGCGGACACTATAGGGCACTGCCGGCGAGGTGGTTGCCGGCGGCTTCAATGCACCCGCCTATGTTCCCGGAATATTCCTATGGATAGCCGCAAAACTGCCTTGGCTCGACTTCACGCCCTAGAGGGATTGACTATCGCGCTCTGCGTAGAGGCCGGCGCGCCCGAAGAGCTGGTCGAGGCCTACCGGGTGGCGGTGGCGCAAAGGGACGCGCTGCGGATAGAGATGGCCAAGACGGCGCTGGTGCGGTCGCTGCCGGGGCTCACGACGACGATGCCTAGCGTGTGAGGTTTGAAATAGCATCACCGGTTGCGCCCAGATCGAGGCCCAGCCATAATTTCAATGGGTAGAAGGGCTGCCTTGAGAATGGCATTCATAATAGAGCACTGGAGAGAGCGGTATGAGCCGACACAAGAATCGAATTGAAGGGCTCGAAGCTGAGATAGCTGATCTGCGCCAACGCATTGAGAAGATGAGCGCCGGCATCGTGACCCAAAGCGAGGGTTTGGCTTCCGGCGAGAGAGTAAATCGGAACGCTGAGGAAATCGAAGAGTGTCGTCGCGAAATTAAGTCTCACGAACGACACATCGCCGACCTGCAAGCTATGGACTGATGATATCCACCGAGCCCAAGCGGTGAAGGCGACAACAGCGGGGGCGACACCCTTTTCAATGCACCGGCCCGTCTGGCTCTTTGGCCTGTAGCTGCTCTATTGCGACTTCGATGCGGCGCCAAGCGGCTGCACCTGCCTCGTCACCCTGGCTCTCGAGCTCGACAACGCGTTTGGCTGCTTCGGCGACCGCTTCAGACCCGTAGCGCTTCACCATCACGCTGGCAGACTGCCAAATCTCTTTCTCGCTCAGCATGGCTACCTCTTGCGGCCGTTCTGGCCTGGCTGTGTGAGCGGGTCGATGACGACCGGCTCGGAATCGGGGAATGTCGCCACCAGGTCGAGGCTTCCGCCCATGGCCTCGATGTAGGCGCGCAAGTTCGACACGGTCGCGTCGTCCCTGCCCTCAAGCTGGGCGATGGTGGCTTGGGCCTTATCGAGCCTCTTGGCCATCTCACCCTGGGTAAGGCCATGTGATAGCCGAAGAGCCTGCAGGGTAAGGCGCGGGGCGCCGTCTAGGTCGGTCATGGGCTCGCTTCCTCAATCTTCACGATATCCGTCTTGCTCATCAGCATAGAGAAGCCGCTGCGGAAGCTGACGCGGTAGTTGATGCGCCCTTTGCGAACGACTTCGCCTACACCAAGCTGCGTCTGCACACGATCGCCAACAGCAATCTCTGCGTCGTTCCGCTCGCCGATGATGCGCACGACCTCCTGCTGGTGGGCTCTCCTCTCCGGGGCGGTGCGGATGCGTTCGGCCCGGTCGCGCAGGTCTTTTGCCTCGGCAACCATCATGTCAGCCTGGTGCAGTCGGTTGCGGTCCCGCGCGCGTTGCCTCTCAAACGCTGGCGTGCCGCCGGGTTGCGTCCAATAGGCGTAGTCGTCGTTCACGGTTCCGCGGATGGCGTCCGCCTGGGAGCTCAAGCGATTGGCCTTAGCTTCCATCTGTTCAGGCGTCATGGGCATTGGTCTATCCTCTCTCACTGTCCGATTGCATGGGGAACGCCAAAGACCGGCGATGTCAGGGCCAAGTGCCAGCGGTAGAGGTACTCGCGGGCAGCGGCCTGCTCGGCGGTGCGGCCGGGCTCTGCTTCAAGCCGAATGGCCAGGGCGGTCATGGTGTCCATTCCGGGTCGCTTGATGCGCATTGCAGTGTGGTTGCGGTAGATCGCCAAGGCCTCTTCGGCCTGGGCACGCCGCACAGGATTTGCCCATGCGCGGCGTGCTATCTGGATAAGGCTCTCAGCCATGTCTAGGCCGCTTCCGACTGGTCGATGCGGCGCCAGGAAGCCATCTTCCGGGCCTCCCATCCGCCACCCTTGCAGGCGTCGCAAAAGCAAGCCTCAAAGCCGTTCTCTTTCGTGCCGATCCACTCGGCCGGTGCGTTGCATTCATGGCTGAAGGTGCCAGGCTCGGCGTTGATGCAATCGGCCGTGCCGTCCGTGCGCATGCCGTAAGGGGCCGAGCCGCCCCAGATGCGCTTGCCTGTCTTCTTCATGGTTCGCTGCTCCCTTCATAAAAAAGGGGGTGCGTGTTTCCCGCACCCCCGCTCTCAAATTCCAAGGTCGGCGAAGTAAGCGGCAAGGCTCTCTTCGCTCATGACCTCGAGGTACTGCTCATCGCCGATGACCTTCAGCAGCTTGGCCTTGGCCTCGCCGTAGGTCTCAGCATCGGTGGATGCCTCGAAAGGCCCCTTGGTAATCTCGGCAATCCAGTTGTCAGCGGCGCCGAGATAGCATTCAAACTCAAACATTCTCTCTCTCCCTCTGGCCTTGTGGCGCTTGGCCGGGGCTGTCCCCCGACTTCCAGGGCCGCTATCGGTGCTGCCCTTGCTATGTTCATAAGATAGTTTCTAAGCTATATCGTGTCAAGGCTATTTATGCAGATTATTTGCGGCAATGCCGTATATCGAGGCTTGCCTCACCTGCGGCGTTGCCGTATATCCAGGGGATGGAACAGCGCCTGCATACGGTCATCACCACGCCAGAGTTTTTGGCGATGGCGAAGGACGCCAAGGTTACCGATGCAGAGCTTGCCGAAATCGTGTCCCTGCTTGCTGCCGACCCGAAGGCGGGCGATATCGTCCCTGGCACTGGTGGGGCGCGAAAGGTGCGCATGGCCGGCAAGGGCAGGGGTAAGCGCGGCTCGTATCGCACCTATCACTACTTCGGCGGGGATGATGTGCCGGTGTTCCTGCTGGCGGTCTTGGCCAAGAACCAGAAGGCCGACCTCAGCGCCAAGCACAAGGACGCTCTGGCGAAAATCCTGCCCTTGCTGGGCGATAGCTACCGTGCCAGCGTGGCGCGACGCGTGACGAAGATGAGGAGGAAGACATGAGCGAGGAATTTGGCGAGCGCCTGGTCAAGAGCGCCGAGGAAGCCCTGGCCATCGCACGCGGTGAGATGGAGCCGGGCGCAGTCTACGTGCCGTCAGACATCGACGTTGCCGCCATCCGCAAGCGCTTCGGCCTTAGCCAAGCCAAGTTTGCTAGCCGCTTCGGATTCTCGGCCGCTGCCGTGCGAGACTGGGAGCAGGGGCGCCGTAAGCCGGAGTCTGCGGCGAGGGCCTATCTCATGGTGATTGACCGGGAGCCCGAGGCTGTCGAGAGGGCGCTGACCGACGCGGCATAGCTAGGCCAAGGGTAACGATTCGTTACCCTTGGGATTGCACCCTCAAACCCTCATCATCCCCGAGCGTGACGTCTACCGCCGCCTGCCTCTCGCTAGGGCTTCGGCAGTCGTCTCGCGCACGCACACTGTCCCGACAATCGAGTGCAAGAACGCAGAATCTGACTAGCCAAGGGCCGCCATCGGTGATTTTGTGCTGCAATTCACAGACACGGAAGGAATGCGCAACATGGCATTCAAGGACAAGGTACTGGCAGCGGTAGCGGCCAATCCGGGTCGCACGGACCGCGAACTAACCAACATGATTCTTGGTCGCCGGAAGGACCAACAGCAAGTCAATGGTGAGGCGCGACACCTCGCGAATCTGGGCCTACTCCGACGAGTGAAGCGGGATTTAGACGGATACATCGGCAACTACCTGGAATAGTGTGGCCGTTACCGCGCTTCAGTCATAGGCCCAAAGACGACCACCTAGTAGCCGTCTTCCTCGAAGTGCTCCTTGATGCGCATGGCATCGCCCCGGTCGCGGCCCATCCAGAGAATCATCGGCTCGCCGCCAAGACCTCATCAATCTAATCGTGAGCCTCGCAAAGACCTGTCAGGACACCCGCAGTCTGCGACCAGATGAAGGAACTGGGCTCCTCGTACGCCGCGACCCTAAGGACTTCCAGCGTTATCAATCAGGATCTGTCGGGGCGGCGCTTGGCGAGCGGCAATGGCGCCGCAGGCGCAATGACGGTCAGTCCTGGTCCGTGGTTGTTGGTGGGAGGTCAGCTGCGCATTGACCTGTGATCAGGAGCAGGGTCTGACGAAGACGAGAACTGCTATGTCATTGCGGGATCGCTATAATTTTCCCCCATATGAACACAGGAGGAATATCACAGGCTAGGGGTATCCAGGAAATACCCTTCGAGCATCCTGATGCAAAATCACACGATCAAAATACCGCTCGACCGATGAAATATCTGTGCCCCCACCACAAAAAAGAATGGTCACGAAGCAATCGTGGTCCAAAATTGCCTTTCGCTCTCGACGCTGATCCCGGAAACACATGGCTCTGGGCCGATATGCCTCGGCTTGTCCGAAAGACAGGGGTTCTTGATCGCGTTTCATTTCGATGTGCACTGCCATAGTTTTTCCCCCTGCATTCCGAAGAAAGAACATGGCATCGATTTCCATTGAAACCGACTTGTCGAGGCGGCAATTGCAGGATCGGCAAGGTTCGTACCAGTAGTTGGACCAGAACGGACACTTCATGGAATCTTTTGGGTCACGCGCCTGCCACTGTTCGGCCCAGAGCGCTCTGGAGCCCGAAAACTCCGATAGATAGTCAGTCCCTTCCAATAGGTACGTGCGACACGCTGAGTCGTCCCTTATTCCACGCGCAATTGCTGAAAGATACGGCTGTGCAGCCGATTGATAGCGGCAGGTACCACCGTCGTAGAACTCTGGCATCCGCCATCCCCTCGCTCGACCCGCCACAGACTGAGGAATGAGATCAACTGGGATTCCCCAAGTGAACCCCACTCATGGGGGCGAGTTTGCCTGAGGCTTGTTTCAACTGCAACCAGTGCATACAAGCGGCATTGGAGAATAGATGAATTGGCGAGCGTCGGGCGCCTGTCCGCCCACTCGGGGGTTGGACGGGCCGAACGGGCTGTTTCCAGACGCACTGGTCCTGTGATCGGAGGCATCGCGGGTCAGCCTAAGCGCGGTCATGTCGGCACTGGCCGTGGTCGCAGGCGGTCGATCCGCTCCAAGATGTCGGCGAACAGCGCGCGCGACACGGCAACCTCGGTCAGTTGGAAGGTTACATACCGCCCGTGGTAGACCACCTTGGCCCCGACCTTCTCGTGCATTGCCTCGTCTCTGCTGCGCCCAGACCAAGCCATCTCGACGATGCCGTTATCGTAGTGCGCATCGATCCACCAGAGCGGCCGGCCATCTTCGGTCCATCCGTGCTCGAGGACCGCAAAGTCACCCTGCGGCAGGTTCAGCAACTTCACCCAGTCGGTCATGCTGCGATCCTCCGAAAATCCTTGGTGGCCTCGCGGTACTCGTCCGGCTCAACAAACACCCGGTGCGACCAGTCCAGGACGTGGGTCCCGGCTGTGCGCCACTGCTTCACCTGATCCGCCGCCTCTTCGGGCGTGGTGCCCTGCCAGACCGCGGGCAAGAAGTCACCCATCGCGACCCAATCCAGCCACCAGATGGCGCGGTTCGGCTCTTTGCGCAGGATTGCCCAGTCTTCACCGTGGCCAAGGCGCACGATATCGGGTTGAACGGCCTTCAGGGCGTCGCGGTAGTCTTCGATCTCGGTCATCGTTGCCTCCCTCAAACGGGCTTCTGCGTGGACAGAAACTCGGCGTTCGCGCAAGGCTCTTCATCGGAAACCATGCAGTCTGGGTAGTCCCCATGCCGTACTGCCGGCTCGTAGCAGAACACCTCGTGTGTGCCGCGATCATTGCAGTAGGAGATGATCGCCAAGCGAGGAACCGTCGCGCGGAACACACCGCACTGCGAAGGCTGTGACCATTCCTTCGCAGTATCCAAAGAGAGCGTGTAGCCATGCCCGTCATGAGTCTGCCCAGCGCTGTAAACCGTCACAATCTCAGGGAGGCCAGACGGCAGCGGCTCTGTGCTGGATCTCACCCTCGCGCAGCGCCGAAGATGCTCCAGAGCCTCGCGCTGGCTTTGTTCCACCTGCCCGATCCACTCATCTCGCTCCGGCCCGATAGGTTGCGGTGCATCCGTGAGCAGGTCGCCAAACCGTTCCTGCATCTCTTCGTCATTCATCACGAGGGTGGGGCCATCAAAGGGGCAGCGTTCGGTTTTCTGGTAAGTCATCGTCGTCTCCTTTATCGCACTGGCAAAAGGTCATCGGGCAGGCCGTCGTCGAGCGGCCGCTGGGCGTCCATGGCGGCGGTCTGCGCGGTCTTGCGAGGGTTCGGTGGGGATCGGCCTGCAGACGCTCCACGGCCGCTCTCGGCATCTTCCAGGTAGACTTGCCAGACCGGGCAATCGGCCTCGGCCTTCTGGTCGCGGAAGACGATCACCTTGGCGCCACCCAGGCGGCCGGTGAAGTAGCGGTTGCCGTTGGCACTGGTGCGCTCGTAGAGCCGGCAGAGGCGGACTTTGCCTTGCATCTTCATAGTCAGCGCGCCTCGCCCAAGAGGTCCGCGACAAGGCCAAGCTCTTCCCTGTGGGCCTGTTCCTTAGCCATGCTGGCAGCCCATCGGTCATGGTCAATTAGGCCATCGATCTCGCTGGTGATGAGATCCCGGATAACCGGCGGCGCCAGCGCATCCAGCTCCCACGAGTCCATGCCGTAACGCGCGGCATACTCGGCAAAGCGCGTGTCGCTCTCTTTCGCGAAGTTCGGCGGCGGCCGGTAGCGCTCGATCTGGTCAAAGTTCAGTGCAAGTCTACGCACCTCGACCGTGAAGCCGGCGAACATCTGCAGGCGCTCCTGATTGTCGCGCGTCATGTCCAGGCCGGACGGATCATGGTCGCCAAGGTGAAGAACCAGCGGCGTCTGACCTAGTGCGGCGTAGTAGTCAAAGCGCTGCCCAGCCCTCCACTGCTCCGACTGGCTGTTGTAGCCCTTGCATGCGAAGTAGTTCACCCGGAAGGGGTCGCAGATAGAGCCGATCATGCCGATCAAGGCTTCCTTCTCGACCCACACTTCAGGCCGATAGGGTTGATCATCCCAAGGATTGATCCTGTAGGCATCCCGCAGCTCGACAACCGCGTTTTCTGGGCTTGCCTGATAATCCAAACCACGCAGGAAGCGGCCGCGATCTTCAATCGCATCCCAGTCGATCATGCCGGCGAGTCTGGCGTCAGATACGACCCTGCCCAGATGCTCGTAGCTCTTCTTGGCGTTCTCCATCAGATCGCGCGCAACGAACTGATAATAGAGCTGGCGAAGAGTTAGGACGAAGCCCTGTGCCAGGTAGGAGTCGATGATGCTGTTGGCCTGGGCGATGAGGTCGAGCGTCTTCTGCTGGAATCGCTTGGTGATGAAGGCTTCCTTCATACCCTCAACTCCCACAGCAACACCGCCCCTCGTTGCGGATCGATCGGTCGGCGGTAGTAGGTCACGCAATGGCCAGCAGGACAGCGGATTGAGGCCGTGTCGCTGGTCATGGCCGCTATGGGCCTGCCGTCCAGACTGGCGACCAGGCCGCGACTATCGAAGCGCTGTTCAGGGGCATCGCCGTGCACCGCGAAGAGGTCCAGTTCGCACCATCCAAGATGCAGGGCCTGGATCGCCCACTCCGATGCGCAGAAGCTGCGCGCGTCGGACAGCAGGCGCTGGCGGAAGGGATCGCCGGCATGATCGGAACCCCACTCGTTCACCTGTCGCAACCAGCCGGCAACCACAGCGAAACGGAGCTCGGCGGCGGTGTCGAAACCCTGGTCTCGGGCGGCCTGATCTTCGGCCTGGTCGCGGGTGAGTCCGCCGTCGGCCTCGACGATGGCTGCACGCTCGTCGAAGGCATCTGCCGAAGCAGTTTCACCTAGATTGTTTTTGGCGGTGAGACCGGTGAGATGGTGAGAAATCTCGATTTCTCGTTCAATTTCAACGACTTCCTCTCTCACCACCCTTCTCACCGCTCTCACCGGTGCGTGGTGAGACTGGTGAGAAATTTTGGTGCTGCTGGTGAGGTGGGTTTCGTTGTTATTCAACAAGTTAGGCTCTCGTCTCACCGCCTCACCGCTCTCACCGCTGTTTTTGGTAAGGTTTGGTTTGGTCGAAGAGGTGTCTCCGAAGACCTCGTCAAAGAGGTGCGCGAACTTCATCACTCTCCTCCCTCAAGGATGCTGGGATTGATCTGATAGAGGCGAGCATTCGAACCGAGCGCGGGGACATATCGAGACACCGCAGAGCGACCGCTCTTTTCCGGATCAAGGAACCCGCGGGCCACCATGGCCTTTGCCAGGGCGACGCTGTCGAAACCGGCTGTAACCTCCGATTTGAAGATCTCGCTCATGATGTGGAACCGACGCTGACCGTCGCCGTCCGTTTCGAAGAAGCCCGCCCGGTTCAGCACCCGGTCGTTGCTATCCCATCCCTGGAACCGGGATGCGCCATGCTCCTGCAGGAACTTGCGCACCTGGGAGATGCCCTCGCGGACCTCCTGGGGTTCGGCGCCACCGCGGCCGTCAATCCAGGCCTTAAAGCAGGTCATGACCGCTTCGCTGGCGGCGCCATCGGGCCAGGGCAGTACATTCGTGTGGCGGGCTAGCTCTCCGGCAGCGGCGATCAGCGCGAAGCGACGAAGGGCGCGCTCTACTTGGCCATCGGCCTGGTGGGGGCGATTCGCACCGATAAGCTGATCCTGGATGCGTTGGATGATGACGGCGGCTTGCTTGCGGTGATCGACCAAGTAGCGCAGATATGCGCGGCCTGCTTCCCCATGATTAGCCTTCACCGACTGCTTCAGTCTCTGCGCGAAGTGGCTGGCGCTCTCGGCGTCACCGATGTCTTCGAAGAGCCCCAGACCGGCACCAGCGTCTGCAGCAACGTCGAGCACCCGAACCTCCTGTCCGGCGCGAGCGCGACCGCCACGCCCATCTTCTGCGATCTTGTCGGCCAAGCTGATTTCGCCGGTCGAGAGGAAGAGGATGCGCCATCGATGCGACCGCTTCAGTGCGGCACCGCGTGTCATCCGCTGCTTGCCTTGACCATTGGCCAGCATGTAGGCGCTCTGCCCTGCAGCCTTGCTCTGTGCCTCGCCCAGCTCGTCGAGGCACAGCAGCGTGTCGCAGTGAGCCGCGGCCAGCGCCTCGAGGGCGTTGTCCGTTGCGCGCCAAGGCTGGGCAAAACCCCTTGCGCCACCGCCACCCCAGACAGAGCCGGCAACCTCCAGCGCGGTGGTCTTGCCGGTGCTGGATGCTCCGCGCAGGTGAACGCCACCGGACTCGGCGCCAGCCAGATCCAACAGAGGGCCGGCAAATGCCAGGGACATCGCAAGCACCAGGCGGCTGTTGCCGCGACAGTGCGCCGCCACAGACTGCTGCCACTCTCTGAGAGTGCCGGCGGTCCGGTAATTGTGGTCGCCGCCGATGGCTTCGGGCTGATAGAGGATGCGATCGGCGCCCTCCGGCGCAAAGGTCTCGTTCGGCAAGACGAAGGTACCGCCGGACCACCCAACCTGAACCACGCAGCGATACCGGCCGTCTGGTTTCGCCTGGGCGAGGTACTGCAGCAACTTGCCCTTCGGCCCGGTGTTGGTCGGGACATCGAGGCCGTGCGACGCCAGCATGCCGATCACCAGGCCCTGGCTGCCCTTGGTGATCTCCTCCATCGGCAAGGACAGTTCGTGCGGGTTGCCGTCACTATCCTTGAAGGACACCAGGCGACCCCAGTTCGTGTTCTCGCCGTCGCGGGTGCGCGCCAGCACCTCGACCTTGGGACAGAGAAAAACCCACTCATCCCCGTCGGCGGTCTCGCGACGATATTGCAGGGCATCACGGTGGAACCGGAAGTCGGGGCCGGCGTTGGGGTTGGGCTCGGCCGCCTCGGCCGTAGAGGCTGCGGCCGCGATGGCGTCGGGCATGTCGATTGTCTGTACAGTAGCGCCGTCATCAGGCTGCATGACCGGCCTCCAGGGCAGCTTCCTGCGCCACGTCGTTCCAATCCATGCCGTCGGGTGCGGATGCAATCTTGACTGTCCAGCCCGAGGCCATGGCCCTATCGGCGAGTCTCTGCGCGGCCTTCCGACCAGCGTCCTCACCATCTGCCATGATCAGCAACTCACCGGCCTGGTCCGGCAGCACCAGGCGCTTCATGCCGGTGGTCGAGAGCGTCGCCCAGACGCGGCCGCCAAGGCTGTCCAGAACGCTCAAGCCGGTCTCGAGGCCCTCGGCCACGATCAGGCGCCCAGGGCCATCAGAGAGCCGCACAGCGCTTCCTGCACAGGCCCCTAGCATTCGCTTCGGGCGTTCGATGGCCGCCTTGCGCGCGCCTTCCAAAAAGGTACGGTGCACGCCGGTGAGGGTGCCGTCGATGTCCACCACGGCGACAATCATCGCCGGCATGGTGCGACAGGCGGATTCGTAGGCAGCGGGGCTGTAGCGCAAGGTGGCCGGAATCGGGCTGCGGATCGCGCGGGACCTGAGGTAGGCCTCGACATCGGTACCGGCTGCCGGCAGCGACTCGCACCAGGTCTGCCGCGCCCAGTCGATACGACGCCGCAGCAAGCGCGCCTCTTCTTCGCGGATGCGGCGCAGGGCCTCCTCGTCGATCTCGACACGTTGACCCTCGCCCGCGGCAAGGCCAAGCTGCTGCAGGGCGGCGAGAACCGCTTCGGTCTCGCACCCGGCAAAGCAATGCCACAGCAACCGGCCGTCATGGCCAAGGCTGACAGACAGACTGGGGCTCGTGTCTTCGTGGGCGGGGCAGCGGCAGGAGCCAGAGGCGGGGCCGGTCATCCGGCCCCCTAGCTCTGTGACGATGGCCTCGATGGGCGCATCGTCGAAGGCGGTGGTTTCGCCCATCACTTGGCCCTCCGATCGCGCCGCAGATCACTCCAGGTGAGCCCGGCGGCCTTGCAACCGTGGTCGGCGCGGGCGATGCCCTCGCTGTCACCGTTGGCCGCGGCGTCCAGGCCGGTGGCGATCATCCGCAGCGCCGATTTGTGGGTAACAATCTGCGCCAGAGCGCCGATGCGGTGGAAATGGTGGGGGTGTTTCGGTTCGGTCACTTCAAACTCCTTGAGTTTGGAGGCGAACGCGGCTACATCTTGAGTGCAAATCAGACTGCCGCGTCGCCCCGATCAGCCCCGAGCTGGCGGGGCTTCGTTTTTGGGCTAGGCGGCCTCGACAACACGCGCGGCGAGCCAGCGGTCCAGGTCGGCCGGCCGATAGCCGATCCGACGCTCGGTCAGCTGAACGAACGGCGGCCCCTGGCCATTGCGGCGCATGCGGCGAAAGTGCTGGAGGGAGAGACCACAGAACTCGGCCGCCTCCGGCTCGGTCCTGACGCGATTGACCGGCGCGGTTGGGCCGGCGATGGGAGCGGGGCCGGACTTGATAGGATTGTTGGTGATGATCGGGGCGCCGGTGCTGGTAGGGGTGCCGGCTTTGATCAGGTTGTCGTCAGAAGGTGCCATGTCATCCTCTTGATGCATTCGACGGGCTGTCGATGCTCAAGAGGATGCAGGACCAGCCTCTAGTAATAAAAAGAGGAGTTAGTGCAAGAGCTCTGCACCACTACCCGCTTTCAATCTCTCGCCCCTTCGAAGCGTTAAACTCCCGAAAATGGGGCTCAAGGGGGGGGCCGTTCTTGGTCATTTTCGCCGTGCGCACGAGCCAGCTCCGAAAAATGCTAAGCTCCATCGGGACTCCGGCCTCTTCTACAGAGCCGTCTTCAAGTCTCTCCGCGGCCACGTCCAAAGCGCACTGCACGAAATCCAAGGCGTCTCCATACCGGTGCCCGCCCAAATCATATTCTCGTCCAATGTTAGCCTCTTTGCGCTGGGGAACAATATGGATTCGCGCCCGCTCGCCTGTAAGCATTTCGTATGCGTCCATGGCCGCGAAAGTGAAGTATCTAACGGTGCCTTTTGGGCCAGACTTGCCCCCCTCTTCGCTCGCGTAAAACGCCTCC
This sequence comes from Kiloniellales bacterium, assembly GCA_040219175.1. Taxonomy (GTDB): domain Bacteria; phylum Pseudomonadota; class Alphaproteobacteria; order Kiloniellales; family JACOMY01; genus JACOMY01. The sequence goes on along the minus strand of JAVJSY010000051.1, from coordinate 25,528 downwards.
ATCTCTCTTGCCATTATGTTAAGGATTACAACGGCATGCGCGAGGCTCTCGACGTTCTCAAAGTCTATCTTGCCGCTCCGATCCTCCGAGCGTAGCCCTAGAGGTATCCGTCTTGGTCGCTGCCCCCAGGGGCGCAGTAGCATAGGATCTTCAAGCATCTCTGGCACAGAGTCTTCATGACGCCCAAAGACCGCTGCGAGCGATTCCCCTGCGGACAATAGGATTTCTTGCTCTCGTCTAAGCGCAACTTCTCCAAAAAGCCCGAGTCGGCTTTCGTCACCAAGAACCCATGTATCGTAAGCCTTCGGACGGGTGGTTGTGGCCAGATCAAATCCTAGCTCAATAAGTAGGCGGTCTGTCTGCCCCCTTAGCTTGTGCGCCCAAGTGTTTATGGCGCCGTTCGGTGAGACCTCTCTACGCCTTGTCTGAGACACAAAGGCAAGCAATCCGTTATGGAGGCTCTTGGCCGCCCTCTCGGCCAGCGAAGGCTGCCAACCTCCCTGATCGCTCTCGTGCAGCCCAGCAGGCCTTTCCATACCGACCTTGTCAAAGATCTCGTCGATATCACTCGCTGTAAAAAACTTCAGGCTTGCCTCAAACGGTGTAGTGAATGGATCCCGCAGCTCTCCTGCGGGCCGTCTAGTCACTCCTTATCTCCTTCATGGCGCGCCACGGTCTTGACGTGCGCCCCCCAAGCCTCAAGTGCTCGCCGCTTCTCATCCCGGTAGGTCGCCCGATTGTAGATGCCGGCAACGCCTGCCTTGTGCCCCGAGATGTGGTTCAAAACGGCTTCGACGATGTGAGGTTGTGCGATGCCCAGCTCGGCCATGCGCGTTGCCACGGTGCGCCTCAGATCATGCAGGGTCCAATGGGGCGGCACCGCCACACCCTTCTCTTTGCACACTGCCGCAATGCGCTTGTCCATCCTCTTCTTGGCCTGTGACCACCCTGAAAACGGCCCCTCGCCCATGCCGAACAGCAGCTGACGGTCATCACGGCGCGGCACCTCTCCCAGGATCGCCAATGCGCCGTCGCTTAACGGCACCTCGTGCCCCAGATGGTTCTTGGCGCGGGCAGCGGGCAGCACCCACAGCTTGTTGTCTAGATCCAGTTCTCGCCACTCCATCGCCGCCACCTCTTCGCGCCGACTCCCGGTCAGCATCAGCAGCCGGACGATGCGGCCGTAATCGTCTTCATTGCAGGCGCGCCAGATCAGGGCCAGTTCGGCGTCGCTCAAGGTGCGCTCACCCGGATTGGCGTCCGAATGCCTGTTGGTCATTGCGGCGGGGTTCGACTCCGCCAAACCCTCGCGCATCGCCCAGGCGAACATGGCGGATATAGCCGCCCTCGCACGATCGGCGGCAACAGGGCCGTTGGCCTTGGCCATGTCGGTCAGGCGCCCGGCAATGATAGCCCTGGTCACCTGGTCAACGCGTTCGGCATGCAGGCTGCGCCAAGACTGCTCGAGATAGCGCTTGGTCTCGCTGTAGGACTTCGGCCGCAATCGAGACTGCTGGCGCTCGAGGAACCGCTTTACCAGATCCCGAAAGAACGGCGCCTGCACCTGCCTAGCCACCGCCTTGGCCGCCTGTGTGTCTTCGCCCAACCCAGCCTTACCAAGCGCACCACGGGCCTTGCGGCGCGCTTCGCTTAGATCGAGGGCATCGATACGCCCTAGGGTCAGGCGACGCTGCTGACGGCCGACACGATATTGGACGATGAAGGTCTTTTTGCCCCCAGACCGGATGCGCACGCCAAACCCCGGCAAGTCGCTGTCCCAGAAGATCGCGTCCTTCTTGCCGTCGTCGAGCGTGAGCCCACTGATTGCCGCCTTGGTCAACTTCACCCCTATCCGCCTCTGCCTGGTTCTGGGAAGCGCATGGGAAGCAACCTGTGTTTCCCATATGCTTCCCAATGATGCCTTGGGAAACCTCGAGACAGAAGGTATGGGATGATTTGCCTTCTGTAAAGCGCACAATGAGCACTCTAGCTCACTCTTGGGAAGCGACGCCTTCTATCTACGGATCAGGAGGTTGGGAGTTCGAATCTTCCCGGGCGCGCCACTCCTTCAAGAGTGGCGTCCCTGCTTGCAAAATGAGAGTTCGAACAAAGTTCGAACGGGCGCGCCACTCCTTCAAGAGTGGCGTCCCTGCTTTCAAACGAAGAGTTCGAACTTTGTTCGAACGGGCGCGCCACTCCAGCCGGAGTGGCTGCCCTCTTATTCAAAAAGAAGTTCGAACTTTGTTCGAACGGGCGCGCCACTCCTTCAGGAGCGCCGGTCCTGCTTTCCGGAAGCTGAATGGGGAAGCATCACGGCCGTAGGCTGCGAGCCAATTCGTCGCGGATAGCGGAGGCTCGAGCCGGGCGGCGTCTCATCCCCCTCCCCCTGACAGTGTGCTGATTGACGGCTCCGTTGGACATGAAGGCGCCATCGCCTAGAGCATGATGACGTCAAATCGAAACGATTTGTCGTCTGAATCATGCTCTCCAACTTTGAAAAGTAGAGCAGATTCACGCGAGCAGGTGATTCCACCTGATCGCGATCTGCTCTAGAGCGGTTAGGCGCGAGGCACGCTCGACCGGACGCCTACCTCAAGGAAAAGGCGATCGGGACGGCTAGCGAAAAGCGCGGAGCATCTCCTGGTGGCCGGGGCATGGGGCTGGCACGTTCGAGCAAGGCCAGGACCTCTCGATCCAGGCGTTCGTGTCCAGACGAGCGTACAATCCGGCGCGCTACCACATGCCCTCTGGCATCCAAGGTAAACTGCAAGGTGACGACGCCCTGCTCACCGCGACGGCGCGCTGACTGCGGATAGCGCTTATGTCGTTCCAACCAAGCTGCGAGTTGGCTCGCGTAGCTGTTCAACTCTGCGCCACTGGGTCCTGCCCCGGCCCCGGCAGGGCCTTGACCACCGGCACCGGGGCGACCGGCTTGCTGATCGCCGCCCGCTCGCTTGCTCTGCCCCTGCCCTGCCTGTTCGGCGATGGCGCCGGTTTGCTTGGTCTCTGCCTGCACCGCGGCCTGTGGCGCGCTTTCCGTCAGGACTGCCTGCTTCTGCGGTTCGGCCTCCTTTTTCACCTCGCGCTTGGCGACTGTTCTCGGCTGTACTTTCGGCAGGGCGACTTGCCGCTCGGGCTTGCTTGGAGGCACCTGCAAGCTCGGGGCTTCTTGCACTGCGGTCGGGGTCTCGACCAGCGCCAAGCTGGTCTGCGCCATAGCCTCCGACGGCTCCACAGCGGTTATGGGTGTCGGCTCTTCGATCTGCAGTTGCGGTGCGTCCAGGGACAGGAGCGCTTGCACCGGCGCTGCTTCGACAAGATCGTTCAAGGACACCTCCTGCGAGATCGGCGGCTCTGCCGGGCTATCCAAGAGATTCGGGGCGACAGTCTCCTCCCGAAGCAGATCCGCCTCACTCGCGGTCAGTTCCTTCGCCTGCACCTCGAGATCCTGTGGCTCAGGTGCCTCCGCTTCCAGCAGCGTCTCGCTGGCAGCCAGCTCCACGAGCTCCTGCTGCTTGCCAGGGCGGGCGACCTCTGCTGGCACCTCTGCCAGTTCCAAGGGCTCGACCACCGAAGCTGGAAGCTCAGGGACTGCATCGCTTTCCTCCACCTGCTCTGCCGATTGGGCGCGAAGCTTGATCGGGTTGACTGTATCGAAGGCATAGAGAGGGCTCGGTTCCCTAGCCATCGGCTGGGGCGCCCTCTCCACGGCAGGCGCCGGCGGCGGACTTGGCATGACTGCAACAGGCTCGGCTGCCAGCTCTTGGCGCGGCAGAGGCGGTTCTAGCGTCCGCAATACCGGTACCGCGGACACTGGTGGTTCCTCCAGGGTGACCGCCAGATCGCTTGGCTGTAGCGGCAAGGGATCTAGCTGGGACTCAAAGAGCGGTTCGAGTGCCACTTCGACCGGCAGAGTTTCGTCCGACGTCCTTGCCTCCGGCGTCGTGCTGATCGGAACCGGGGCCGGCATGTGGACGACCGTCATCGCAGTCTCTCCCATACCTCCACCATTGCTGAAGCCGCCCCCACCACCACCGCCGAGGAGCAGGTCTTCCTGCGCGAGCCCAAGCAGGAGAAGTCCGACGACGGCTGCATGCACACAGGTCGAGAGCGCAAGGCTACAAAACTTGGGCCAACCGCCATCGGGGCTGGCAAGCGCCGCGAGCGAGCGGCCGGGATGGGGGGCTGCAACTGCGTAGGTCGTCATAGCCGGCAGGTGCCCCCGCTACTTGAAGAAGGTGATGTCTGTGCGGTTCTTGAGGACGACCAAAGCGATGCAGTCGCCCTGGGACACGGAGGTCCCACCGCAGCTTGGGACGGCGTTCAACAGCAGACTGCCCAGCTCCTCACAGGAAAGCTCGGGAACATCCAGTTGTCGAAGCGTGGTTTTTCTGGCCGCAATGGGACCCGCCTCTACCGAGAAACGGCGATCGATAATCGCGTCGCGATCGAAGAAGACCAAGTCCAGGGTCAGGCGCTCGAAGGCCTTTGCATGTTCGTTGCGCAGGAGAAGGTAGAGCCTGCAGGCCTCTGGCAGCGGCTCGATCCGATTGAGTTCCAGGACCAGGGACTCCTTGGCAGGCTTCGCCTCGCCGGGCTCCTCAGCCCCGGCCGGCAAGGCTAAGACGGCGGCCAGACAGGAGAGCAAGAGGGCCAAAAGCCGGGACCTCTTTGAGACCCGATCTTTCCTTGCGCGATCGGTCCTGAGTTCGATCCAGGGCAGGCCTCTTGGGAAGGTGATCGTTCGTCGCGTTCTCTTCTGGTTAGCCATAGCCTCTTTCCAATCGTGGTCGCTTTGCCGGCGTGCCTAGTGGGCCGATTCACCGAACGCTTGGATCCCAAGCGTTCGGTTAATCGGCCCACTAACTTGTTGAGCTGGCGGGGAGGATTGCGATCTTCTGACAGCCTTCCAGCCGCGCCCGCTGCAGCGGCGCACCGAAGGCCTGCGAAAGCGGCTCGGTGCGCATCACCGCATCGATCGTGCCTTGCGCGACGCTGCGCCCCTGGGCCAGGAGCAAAGCCTCGTCGGCTCGCTCCAGCGCAGCCGTCAGGTCGTGTACGATGGCAACCACGCCAAATCCCTGGCGGGCCAGGCTCTGCGCCAGGCTCAGCATCCGGTCTTGTTGCACCAGGTCCAGGCTTGCAGTGGGTTCGTCGAGCAGCAGATAGCCTGGTGCTTGCGGTGCCTTCGCCTCCCAAATCTGAGCCAGCACCCGTGCCAGTTCGACACGCTGAAACTCCCCGCCTGAGAGCGTGGCGATGTCGCGCTCTGCCAGTGCCGAGGCATCCGCGGCGGCCAAGGCCTCTTCCACCACCGCTTCGTCCGGTAAGGACTCCTGCGCGCCGCGGTGTGGCGCGCGACCCAGCAGAACCAGCTCTCGCGCGGTGAAACTGAAGCTGCTGCGAAAGGAGACCTGAGGGAGCACCGCTCGCCGCCGTGCCAGATCGCGCCGCTTCCAATCCGCCAGGCTTTTCCCGTCCAGACTGACAGTCCCGCGGGCAACCCGTGTGGCGCCCGAAAGCGCCCGCAGCAAGGTGGACTTGCCTGCCCCGTTGGGTCCGAGGACCGCGACCAGCCGGCCCGGCGTGACCGCGAGGTCGACGCCGGACAGCAGGCACTTGGACCCGACCCGCACCTCGATGTTCCGGGCCTCAAGCATTGCGCTGCCGCAAGCGTGTCAGCAGGAGCCAGATGAAGAAGGGGCCGCCGATCAGGCTGGTCAGGATGCCGATCGGCAACTCCGCCGGCAGAACGACGTGCCTGGCTGCCAGATCGGCCAAGAGCAGCAAGGTGGCTCCGGTCAGCGCAGAAGCCGGCAGGACCAGGCGATTGTCGGCGCCGAGCAGAAGGCGGACCAGATGCGGCACCACCAGGCCGACGAAACCGATGATGCCACTGACCGCCACCGCCGCCCCGGTTGCAAGCGCGACGAGCAGCACCATGCGACGTTTGACGCGCTCGACGTCAAAACCCAGGTGAAAAGCCTCTCGCTCGCCCAGCATGAGCGCGTTCAAGGGGCGCGCCAGAACCAGAAGGCCTACTACGCCCAAGAGGATCAAGGGCAAGGCCGGCAACACCTCGCTCCAGGGCCGACCGGAGAGGCTGCCCAGCATCCAGATGGTGATGGAACGCAACTGCTGATCGTCGGCGACGAAGAGCAACAGCCCCATGCCCGCGGTCGCAATCGCGTTCACGGCAATGCCCGCCAGCAGAAGGGTTGCGACGTCGGTCTCGCCATGACGACGCGCCATGCGCTGGATGATCAGGGTCACGATGAGACCGCCAAAGAAGGCAGCTACGGGCAGGAGCGACAGATCCAGCGGCGAGGGCAAGACAGCAGCGAGGCCCGCCCCGAAGACGATGACCGTCACCGCCGCCAGGGCCGCGCCTGCGGATACGCCGATCAACTGCGGATCGGCAAGCGGGTTCCGGAAGAGGCCTTGCAGGGCAGCCCCGCAGGTGCTCAAAGCGCCACCGACCAGCATGCCCAGCACGACGCGCGGCGCCCGGATCGACAACAATACGGCCGACTGGGTTGTAAGCTCCGGATCCAGGGAGATCAGGCCAATCCGGGCCATGAGGATGTGCGCGATCTCGCCGGGACTGATCGGAACCGCGCCGATGCCAAGCCCGGCCAGGAGGGCAGCGATGAAGGCCAACAACAAGAAGGCCAGTCGCTGGGCCCGCGCGCGCCGACGCTGCGAACCTGCGCCCTCGATAGCCCTATCGGCAGCTGCCATCACGACGGCCATGCGCGCCCATCCACCACTTATGCCAAGCCGCGTTGCGTGGAACGCATCGCGGCTTGGCAAGCGCGCCTGCACGCCCGCAGCGAAGCGAGGATGAGCCTGCGTGGCGTTTGAACGCAAAAGCGAGCTTTGTGGGTCATCACCTATGCCGCTCTGTATTAGCCGGGTTGCTTGGACTGCAGTGCCGCTTGCAAGGCCGCGGCGACCTCCGGCGTGCGCGGCCCGAAACCAAGCAGCAGCAAAGCGTCGTAGGCGTAGACCCGCTTGTTCTGGGCAGCAGGCGTCAAGCCGAGGGCCGGATGGGCATACACACCCTCGAGGCCGCCCATTTGCTGCACACCCTGCTGGGTCAGCAAGATTACGTCAGGTTTTGCTTGAACCGCCATTTCCGGTGAGAGCGGTCGGTAGCCGGAGAAGTCGTCGATCACATTCCGGCCGCCGGCCAGTCGGATCACCGCCTCGGCCGAGGTGTCACGTCCTGCAGCCATCGGCGGACCGGAGTGCGAGAGCAGGAAGAGAACGCTGGGCACCTCGCGCACAGCCTGACGCTCTGCTTCCAGTCTATCGAAGGCCACAGCGATAGAATCAGCCAGGGCCACGCCTTCATCGGGGCGATCCACGGCGTCAGCGATGAAGAGCACCTTCTCGACAATACCTTGCGGACTCGGCCGGTCCGGCACCAGGACGACTTCGACGCCTGCCTCACGCAGCTGGTCCAGCACGGCTTGCGGGCCGGCATCGGCTTCGGCCAGGACGAGATCCGGCGCCAGCGCGACGATAGGCTCGGCCGCCAGCGAGCGAACATAGCCTACCTGCGGCAGGCCCTGCGCTTCCGGCGGGTAGAGGCTGGTGGAGTCTACGGCAATCAGCCGATCGCCTAGCCCTAACGCAAACAAGGTTTCTGTGACCGATCCGCCGACCGAGACGATGCGTTGCGGCGCTTCGGCACTGGCAAGACCCGGCACAATCAACAGAAGTGCGAAGAGGACAAAGCGCGTCATGACACCACCCTCACGACCAGGTCCTGCCACTCGGGTAGCTCGGGTTCATTGGGCTTGCGTTTGCCGAACACCCAAGCAATCTGCCGCCCCTCGGCATCGAAGGCCTCAAGCGAGGTCACGATGCCGTCGCGCGTGGGTTTCGCCACCCTCCAGGTCTCGGCAATCAGGTCCTCGCGCAGATGCAAGTTGAAACCCGAGTCCAGCACGTTGAACCAGGGACCCATCCGTTTCACCAGCGATACCGGGCCGGTATGGATCTGAATGACCCCGGGGCTGCCGACGAAGACCATGATCTCCAAGCCGCTCTCGGCCGCGGCTTCGATAGCGCCCTGGCAGGAGTCGTTGGCGACCTTCCGGGCAAAGTCCTCACCGACCAGCCGGAAGGCCTGGGTTCGCCCGCAACCCCGTTCGTTCAGCATGGCGTGGAAGTCATGGACGTCCTGTAGCGCCTCCCATTGGCTGCGCAAGGCCGTGCGATCGATCGCCGAATCCGGGCGGTCTGGCACCGGCGCCGCCGCCGGAACAACGATCGGCAGTGCCTGCTCCGGCTCGCCAAAGTCGCGGCAGAGTGCAGCATAGGCCTCGCCGTCACTCTCTGCCCGCAGGAAGATCTTCTGCACGGCCATACCGTCCACATCGAAGAACTGCAGGCTGTGCCGTTGGCCCTGCTCCAGCTCCTCTGTCACTGCGTAACCGAAATGCCAGTGGTTGAAAAAGATCCGAAGGTCGATGTCGGGATCCAAGACCAGCCCCATCGAGCCGAAGACCGAGACCTTGGTATAGCGGCCGACCTTCTCGTGAACACAGGCCTCGTTCCTGGTCAGAGACATGATCGTCCCCAGATCCGGCAGGCGTTTCACGATCTCCGGCCAGCGCCCGGCCAGCGGCACGACGGTCCCGATGCACCCGGCAGCGACGACGTCTGCTTCCGTCACGCTTAGACGCTGCGCCAGGTCCCGCGTTCGCAAGCCCGGTTGTGCTTGCTTGGTTGCCAGGAAGGCTTGGCGCAGCGCTTCGCCCTTTTGTTTGGAATTGACGCCGACGAGCGTGCCCATGACTGACTCCTAGAAGCTGAGGTTGTAAGAAATGAGACCCTTGAAGTTCCGCCCCATCTCGTCCGCACCGGTGAAGACGGTCGAGTATTCCTTGTCGGTGATGTTATCGACGCCCAAGGCCACCTGCAGGCCGTTCAGGACCGTATCGGGCCCTTGCGGCGCCCAGATCAGATAGAGGTCATGCAGGGTGTAGGGATCGCGAAACTCGGTCGGGTCATCGGTCTTGTCGAAGCGGGCTGCGTGGGTCATGCGGTATCCGGGATAGAGGTCGGCTTGCTCAATCTTGCCCAACAGGTTGAAGACGACGCGGTTCGGCTGCAGCGTGCCCGCCGCCTCGCCGCTATCCAGGTCTTTGCCGTCAATGGTGGACCAGGCAACCGCCGTGCGGACCCAAGGCGTATCGTAGACCGCCTCCAGTTCAGCACCTTGCAGGCGCGCCCGCGATACGTTCTCAACCGTGGTCGTGCCGTCGCAGTTGCCCGGAATGAAGGGGTTGCAGTCGACGAAGGGGGCCGGCTGATTGACGTCCAAGCTAATCAGATCGTCAGCAATGGTACGGAAGTAGCCACCCTTGAACTCGGCATAGTCGCGGTCGAAGACCAGGCCATCGTATTGTAGACCCAGGCCAGCCTCGAAAGTCTTGGCCGTTTGCGGCTTCAAGTCAGGGTTGGGCACAAAGCGGTTGACGATAGTTGTGAAGCCCAACGGAATCTCGAAGTGAACACCGGTCAGGTAGAGGTCGTTGATGTTCGGCGCAGAGAAGGCTTCGGCGTAGCTGCCGTATAGCAGCAGCCAATCGAGCGGACTGTAGCTGACACCGATCTTCGGCGAAAAACGGGAATCGGTCTGATCGTTGCCGAGATCGCTGCTGGAGCCGAAGTAATCGAAGCGTCCACCCGGGATGATCAGGAACTCGCCGGGCAATCCGAACGGCTCTGCCAGGGACACTTCTGCTTGAATGAAGACGCCCAGATTGTTCTGCGTCGCATCGGGAACCCCGGCAAGATCGCCCGAGGCGCTGGCTCCGTCTTGCTGGTCGTTGAAGTATTCAAGCCCATAGGTGAAGACGATACCGACGTCCTCGACTGGGTTCACGACACTATCGTTTTGCAGCCGCAGTCCGATGGTATCCAGCTTGCGGGTGATCGTCTCGCCGGAGAGGCCAAGCCCCATGTCGTCCAGGCGCAGCTCGTCCACGGAAGAATTGACATAGTAGGCGCGCGCCTCGAAATCGATCCAGGGATTGTCGGGCGCGAAGTTGTAGTAGACCTGAGACGTCTGCGAGGTGATGTCCTTATCGACCAGATCATCACCATCATCACCTTGGCCATTGTTGGGCTCCGTTGCCGAATCATGGAAGCGCTGCCAGCTGGCCTCGACAGTGTGCGGGCCTTCGGTGAAGCCGGCCTTTACAAGGCCGGAGATGATGTCGTCGTCTGAGCTGAGCGTGCCACCGCCGCCCAAGGAGATATCGCCGGAGTTCCGATAGACGAAGCTACCGAGGACATCCAACTGCTCGATCGGCTGGGCAAAGAGCGAGACGCTGGTCGAGAGCTCGTCATTACCGGATTGGCCACCGAAGGAGGTCGCAAAGCCGTATTGGTCGCCAGGCGCCAGGAAGTCAGAAGCACTCTTGGTCCTGAGCTCGATGACGCCGCCAAGCCCGCCGGTGCCGTAGAGCGCTGAGTTGGCACCACGGACCACTTCTACCGTCTCGATCAGCTGCGGATCGACGAAGAAGCGACCGTCGTGCCCACTGATGAAGTTCTGCCGGGTGCCGTCAAGCAGTACGATCACGTCTTGGCCGGAGAAGCCGCGAATGACCGGCACTTCGCCGGTGCGACGCGGGCCGCCGACGAAGGTAACGTTGGGGACGTCATCCAGGATATCGGCCGGTGTGGAGGGGATCTTGCGGATGATCTCCTCTTGATCCACGACGGTGACCGAGCCCGGGTAGTCGAAGGTGCTGATCGGGTTGGTCGTGGCGGTGACGGACACCGTCGGCATTTGAATTGCCGGTCCCAAGGTTTGCACAGTCGTTGCGCCGGCATCCTCTTCTTCCTCGGCCGGCGTGATGATCTGCGCCTGGGCAACACCGAGCCCTCCTGACAGAACAAGACAGGCGACGAGCACGGCCCCCCCGACGCCGGTTGCAGAGTGTATTTTCGGTAATGGCTCTAGAGCCTTCCAACCTAGCATTCCCCTCTCCTCGGACACGCGCAGAACGGTGATCCTCTTGGGGTCGCGCGTTTGCGGATCTGGTTCGATAGGCTGGCTGGCGGCAGCCTGACGGCTGCGTTGCTGACGAGCACTGTTTCCTCTGCCCACAACAGACTTCCAAAGAAGCCCTGCGGGCCGATCCGGAAAGGGAGGCCGACTCTTGGATCCAACGCCAAGCTGCTCGCTGAATTTCGGGCAGTGGTGCCTGGCCCGACGACGCGGCTGCGCTCAAGGGTTCAGCGCACCCGCGCGTTCACCCCAAGCGACCCTCGACGCGAGGACCTCTGCTACCAGCCACCCGGACGAGCTTCCTCCACCCCCCGGACGCTAAGTGCTTGTTAATGCGATTGACTCTCATTAGCAAGCATAATCTGAAACAGATAGACACAAAACTCTAAGGAGGGTCTGCGCGCCCTGCCGGTGGAGGATCTCTTTGCGTACAAGGCCAAACGGGACGCCGAGCGCTTCAGTGCCGGTGAGAGTGTCGTTCAGATCGGTCCCAGTGATAACCGGCATTCAGCCGCGCCCTCTCCTCGTCAGCGAAGCGAATCGAGAAAGGCGCCGGGAGCTCTGGCTTCTTCCTGGGCGCTGACCGGATCGCGGTTCGAGCAAACTGCACGCTGATGCCGTCAACCGCCTCACGACCATCCAACATTTTCATGGGGATGGTCCTTCAAGATCGATGCCTGCAGCCTTTAGAGCCCAACCCGAATCTCGCATCACCGCAAGTGAATGTCACCGCGCTAGCGCGCTTGTGCGGCGCCTTTCGGCTCGACCAGGCGGCTGGCGCGCAGCTGGCCGTGGCGTTGCAGGATGCGTTGGCCGATCGAGGCGAAGAGCGCGTTCACCTCTTTCAAGGCACGCAAGGTTTCCAGATGCAGGTTGCTGCTGGCCTGCGAAGTGAGGAGGCCTCGACGCAAGCGGTTGAGATGTTCGTTGCGGCTGCTCTGCTCCAAAACCCGCATGCGGTCCTTTTCCTCGACCAGTTCGCGCGCAGCTTCCGGGGCGTTGGTGATCAAGACGTTGATCGCCAGCTGTATGTTGACCATGACCCGGTCGTGCAGCCCGGTGAGCTCATACCAGCCTTCGCGAGAGAAGCTCAGATCGTAGGCGTTCTTCTTTTTTGCCAAGGTCAGCAGGCGTTTCGAGACAATGTCGCCGGCGCTTTCCAGATTGATGGCGAAATCCATGAGATCGAGGCTGTGCTGCCGCTCTTCCTCGCTGAGCTCCTGGCGGTTGAGGGCGGCCACGTAGCCTTTGATCGCCGCGAAACTGCTGTTGACCTCTGTGTCCAGATCGACGAGACGGCGGATCTGCTCCTGCTCGCCGGTCTCGTAGAGCTCCATCGCCGGGCGCGCCATGATCTCGACCAGTTCCGCCATGTGCAGCACTTCGCGGGTGACATTGGCGAGCGCCAGCTTGGGACTGGCCAGCGCACGCTCGTCCAAGGCACGGGTCGGCCGCAAAGGCTCGCGCTCGTCGCCAGCTGGCCGATCCTCGTCAGGAAGCAGCGTGCAAAGCAGTCTCTGCAAGGGCGCGACCAGGGGTAGCCCCACCAGGAGCACGGCGGCGTTCAGTGCCAGATGCAGCCAGACCAGCTGCTGTCCGGGAGACTCCGCCAGGGTGGCAAGCGGCTGGACAAGAAGGCCGGCGCACGCGAGGAAAATCATGGACACAAAGGCTCGCAGGATCAGGTTGCCCATTGGCGCCCGCCTGGGCGCCCTGCCGGAGCCGCGCGTCAACCAGAGCGCCAGCAAGGCGCCGCCGAGGTTGCACCCCAGGATCAGCGCCATACCCATCTCCACGGGGATCAAGCCCTGCTGGGCGAAGGCGATCACCAGCAGGATCGCGGCAACGCTGGAATGCAGCGCAAAGGCCAGCACAGCCCCCATAAGGAAGGCGGTGACCGTCTGCCCTTCGAGAAATCCGATGATCACGGGCAGCGCTTGGCTTTCGCGCAAGGGCGCGGTCGCCTCGCCGATCAGCCTGAGCGAGAGCAGCAGGAGAGCAAGGCCCAGCAGCACGCGGCCGGCCTGCTTGGCGCTCCGCCTCTCGAACTTGAGAAAGAGAATCCCGCCGACGACTAGCAGCAGCGGAATCAGCCAGTCCAGGCGAAAGGTGAGAATTTGCACCACCAGCGCCGAGCCGAGATCGGCGCCGAGCAAGACCGCCAGCCCGCCGGCCGGCGTGAAGAGCTTGGCGGCAACGAACCCAACGGTCAGCAGCGCTGCGGCGGTCGCGCTCTGCATCACGACAGCCAGCACACAGCCGATCGCGGCGTTCGCCACGCCACCACCCCTGTGATCGATCAAACATGTGCGCAGCTTCGGACCGGCCGCGCGCTCGATGCCTGTACGCACCATGCGCACGGAATAGAGCAGCAGCAGAGTGGCACCGGCCAGGTGAAGCAATAGCATTGGAAACTGAATGGCCCAGATCCCCTAAACGCTCGTCAAACAGGTGAATCGATGATCCGCCGGTAACCGGGCAGACTCGCTTCCGGGCACCGGCAACGATTCGTTCGTAACGCGATCGCAACAAAACTGCAACAAAACTGTAACATTCTGCCGAAAGCGTGACTGCGACTCAGGCCACCGTGCGTAGCAGCCTCTGCTTGACAGACGAGACCTGCGCACGAATTTTGGCTTGCATGACCTGCATCGACCGCTTCCAAGCGCCCACAGACACCGCCCGCCTGCTCGACAGCCTGCACCGCGATGGCGCGGTCATTCTCGAGGGTGTCATCGATCCGACGCTGTGCCGGACCATCGCCGCAGAGTTTCGCCCGCACTTCGACCGCGAGGGCGACCAGCAGATGGACGACTTCAACGGCTACAAGACCTTACGCCTGAATTCCGTGCTGGCACATGCGCCCTCTTGCGGGACGCTCTTCACCGAGGCGACCACGATCGCGCTGGCGGACGCCTGCCTGCTGGAGAACTGCCTCACCTACCGGATCGGCTCGGCGACCGCGATCGAGATCTGGCCCGGCGAGGACGCGCAGCGGCTGCATCGCGATGCGCACTGCTACAACATCGAGATTCCGGGCATGGAGCTGCAGGTCTCCGCGCTCTGGTCGCTGACCGACTTCACGCCCGACAATGGCCCGACGCGGGTGATCCCCGGCAGCCATCGCTGGCCGACCGGGCGCTTCCCCGATGGCAGCGAGAGTGTGGCGGAGGCCGTCATGCCGGCAGGCTCCGCCCTCTTCTACCTGGGCAACACCTTCCACGGCGGCGGCGCCAACCGCTCCGACAAGCCGCGCATGGCGCTCATCAACACCTACAGCCTGGGCTGGCTGCGGCAGGAAGAGAACATGTATCTCTCGGTCCCGCCCGAGGTCGCCGCCGGCCTACCCGACGATCTGCGCCGGCTGATCGGCTATCAGGGTCACGGCCTGGTCGGCTGGTATCCGCAGATCGAGGACGACAAGGCCGCGTTCGTCCCGCCCGTGGCGATCGCCGCACCGGTGAAGCCCAGGCGGACGGACTCCTAACCTCGCATCGCCTGCAGGCCGTCGCTGTCCTGCAGGGAGACGCAGATGCTGGCCAGGTGGCGGGCTTCGTGGAAGGGCCAGGGCTGGCCGCGGTGCAGGATCGCGCGTTCGTCCCAGATCAGCACGTCGCCGGGCTGCCAGGCGTGGCTGTAGATCGCTTGCGGCTGGGTGACGGCGTCCAGAATCTCTCGGATCAGTGCGGCACCCGCGTCCCGCTCCATCCCTTCGACAGCATAGGCGTGGGAGGCGATGTAGAGCGATTCCTGCCCGTTCACCGGGTTGGCGATGACTGCCGTCCAGCATTGATCCTCCCAGCGGTGGAACATGGCACGCTCCGCCAGGGCCGGGTCGATCTGACGGCGGCTGTGGGCATAGGCGTGCCACAGCTTGCGGCCTCGGATCGCTTCCTTGAGATCGGGGTCGAGATCGCGCCAGCCGACACGGCTAGAGGCGAACTGCGTCTCCCCACCTTGGCTCGACACCACGCGTGCCTGCAGGATGTTGGCCAAGGCCGGCACCGGCATGAAGGTGCTATCGGTGTGCCAGAGGAAGTTGGACTGAAGCTGCTTCAGCCGCCAGTCGTCGGCCTCCAGCACTGCCTCGCCGTCGAGATTGCTGACCGGCGCAATCTCCGCCTCCTTGCGCCCCTCGACGCGGTCTTCCAACGGCCCGAAACGACGCCCCAAGGATAGCTGCTCGTCATCGCTCAAGTGCTGCGCGGGAAACAGCAGCAGGGAGTGCTCTTCGAAGAGCGCGCGGAGCTCGGCGAAACGCTCGGCGCTGTCGAACGCGCGCAGGTCGCACCCCAGCACTTTGCGCCCGAACCCGGGGTGAAGTGGAAGCAGGTGCATTGCCCCTCCGATCCTCTCGCTATCCGGACACTATTGTCCGCGTGCGCACGACACGCGATTGGGCAGAGGGCGACCAGGATGCGCGCGTAGGCGACTTTCTTTCAAGCGGCCTTGCAGACAGCAGAACCTTGCGGCGCCAGCGCCCAGCGACAGGGCATTGTCGAGGGCGACCGGCCGATCTATGCCTGGTATCGCGATGCCACCCTCGACAATCAGCCCCACCTGAAGCCAGCCGCAGAGCCGGCGCGATGCAGAGGCGACTTTCCGAGGCTTTGTCAGCCAGGAGTCGGCCCAGCATTGCAGGCGACGACGGCAATCCTGGAACAAGCCGGTCTGGATGTCCTGGCAATGGACAGCAGTTGGCCCGGACTGGACTTCGCCTGCGCGCGCGTCGTGGTGCCCGGCCTACGCCACTTCTGGGCGCGTTTCGCCCCCGGCCGGCTCTATGACATCCCCGTGCAACTCGGCTGGCAGCGCCAAGCAACGACGGAAGCGGACTTGAACCCCATCCCCTTCCTGCTTTGAACGGCTCTGTCGATCAGTTGGTCCGTTGGGCAACCCCGCTGGCACAGTAGCCCATGATCCTGGGCGCACCGCGCAGATAACCGGTCTCCGGTCGCGCGACGCGAAAGCCTGCGGTCTCGATCAAGGCCAAGATCGGTCGGTTGATGTTGCATCCTCCGGCGATGCGACCCCAGGGTCGGTTCACCCGGTCCTGCCACTTGCGCACGCCGGGGTCGGGGCTGGCACCATGCTCGGCAAAGATCATCCGACCGCCCGGTTTCAAGACACGCCGCATCTCTGCCAAGGCGGCGGCAGGATCGGGAATGCTGCAGAGCGTGAAGGTGCAGACCACGCTGTCGGCAACGGCATCGTCAAATGGCAGGTCCTCGCCCGAGAGCCTTTCCAGCGACACAGGTACCAAGGCCGCGGCTATTCTGCTTTCGGCCCGGCGCAGGATGGCGGCGGCCGGGTCGACGCCGATGACCTCGCTCACTTTGGCCGGGTCGTAGAAGGGCAGGTTGAGCCCGCTGCCAAGCCCGATCTCTATGACCCTTCCTGCCGCCGCCGGTATGACCTTGCGGCGCAGCGCGCGCACCTGTGGGCTGGCACAGCCCATGTCGATCAGGCGCGGCAAGAGGTGCCGCTCGTACCAGGATTCCGCCATGCACCTCCTCCGTAAAACATCGACGCTCGGGGCCAATCGAGATGAGCGGGACACCTTCGCAGAAAATTTGCAGGGGCCAACACGAATCTTCTTGCGCCACAGGCAAGGAGGTGAAAATTATTACATGATTTTCATGGATCTGCAGATATGGACTCGACCTTTCAAGATCTCCCCACCAGAGAAACGGACACGGCAAGCCGTCGCCTGGGGCAAGATCTGCGCAGCCTGCGCAAGGCACGCGGTCTGACCCTGGCCGAACTCGCCTTGCAGCTGGGCCGATCCGTGGGCTGGTTGAGCCAGGTGGAGCGCGGGCTGTCAGAGCCCGGCATCAGCGATCTGCGTGCCCTTGCCTCCGTCCTCGACGTGCCGCTGGGCTTCTTCTTCGCCAACGAAGACGCATCGCCGGAAGAGCAGGGCTTCATCGTGCGCCGCAACGCGCGCCGCTCGCTCGGCAACACGCAGGACGGCCTGGTCGAAGAACTGCTCTCACCCGATCTGGGTGGTTCTTTCGAGATCGTGCGCAGCGTCTTCGCGCCAGGCTCCAAGATCAAGCAACCGGCCAAGCGGCCGACCGAAGAGGCGGGCTACATCCTTGCCGGCACCTTGGAGCTGACCTTGGGCGAGCGCCGCTTCGAGCTGCAGGCAGGCGACAGCTTTCGCTTCAAAGACCAAGTCCTTCTCTGGCGCAATCCAGGCGACGAGCCTTGCATCGTCATCTGGGTGATCGCGCCGCCCCTTTACTGAACCTTCGGACCCCGGAGACAAGCCCCATGGCAGACCTTCCCTCAAGCGCCCGCGTCGTCATCATCGGTGGCGGCGCCGTCGGCTGTTCCAGCCTCTACCATCTGGCCAAGGCCGGCTGGACCGATTGCCTTCTAATCGAAAAGAACGAGCTGACATCGGGATCCAGCTGGCATGCGGCCGGCAACTGCCCGACCTTCTCCGGCTCCTGGTCGATCATGAAGCTGCAGGGCTATTCCAACGCACTCTTCAAGGTGCTGGGGGACGAGGTCGACTATCCGATCAACTATCACAACACCGGCGCGATCCGTCTGGCGCATACGCAAGACCGCATGGCCGAGTTCCGTCACGCCTGCACCATGGCCCGTCGCCAGGGTATCGAGCTGGAGATGATGACCGCGGAAGAGATGCGGAACATCTATCCCTTTCTGGAAACACACGACCTGCTCGGCGGCAGCTACGACCCGACGGACGGCGACATCGACCCGGCCCAGCTGACCCAGGCCTATGCCAAGGGTGCCCGCAAACTAGGCGCCAAGATCCAGCGCTTCTGCCCGGTGACCGGGGTGCGCCGCGAGGGCGACGAGTGGGTGGTGGAGACCGAGCAGGGTGCTGTGCGCTGCGAGTACGTGGTCAATGCCGCCGGCTACCGCGCCGCAGAGGTCGGTGAATTCTTCGGCCGCAAGATCCCCTGCGTCTCGCTCTCCCACCAGTACTTGGTGACCGAGGCGATCGAGGAGATCAAGGCGCGCGGCGCCACCAAGCTGCCGCTGCTGCGCGACCCCGACATCTCTTACTACCTGCGTCAAGAGGGCGACGCGCTCTTGCTGGGTCCCTACGAATGGCAGGCCACACCGCACTGGGTGACCCGCGACGATCCGATGCCGTCCGACTTTTCCTTCCAGCTTTACCCCGACGATCTGGAGCGCCTGGAGTACTACATCGAAGACGCCTGCGCGCGCGTGCCGATCCTGGGCAGCGTGGGCGTGAAGCGGGTCGTCAACGGCCCGATCCCCTACACCCCGGACGGCAACCCTCTGGTCGGGCCGATGCCGGGCGTCCCCAATGCCTTCGAAGCTTGCGTCTTTTCTTTCGGCATCGTGCAATCCGGAGGTTCCGGCAAGGTGCTGGCCGAGTGGATCATGCACGGCGAGACCGAGTGGGACATGTGGTCGATCGATCCGCGCCGCTTCACCGACTATGCGACAACGGAATACACCCGCGCCAAGGCGGTCGAGTTCTATCAGCGCGAATATGCCATCGGCTATCCGCACGAGGAGCGTCC
The DNA here is from genome assembly GCA_040219175.1 of Kiloniellales bacterium. Lineage (GTDB taxonomy): Bacteria > Pseudomonadota > Alphaproteobacteria > Kiloniellales > JACOMY01 > JACOMY01. Next base: position 6,961 of record JAVJSY010000051.1, on the reverse strand, counting down.
GGCTGGCCGGCCGGCGCTCACCACCCCGGTCTACGGCACCTTGAAGAACAAGGGTGCGGTCTTCGGTGCCCGCGCCGGCTGGGAGCGTGCAGCCTGGTTCCCGCGCGCCGGGATCGATCCCAAGACCCACACCAATCGCCTGGACCATGGTGAATCTTTCGACGCGGTCGGCGAAGAATGCCGGGCGGTGCGTGATGCCGTCGGCATCATGGATTTCCCCGGCTTTTCTCGTTTCACGCTGCGTGGTGCAGGCGCTGCAGACTGGCTGAAGACGGTGATTGCCGGCGGGCTGCCGAAGGTTGGTCGGGTCGGGCTGGCCTACGTCGCCAGCAACGAGGGGCGCATCCTCTCCGAGTTCACGGTCACGCGGCTGGCCGCCGACGAGTTCCTGTTGTTGGGCGCCGGTAGCGGCGAGTGGCACGATCTCGACCTGCTGAAGCGCTATCTGCCGGCCGAAGGTGCTATCACCATCGAGAGCCGCACTGCCGACTGGAGCGCTCTGATCGTCACCGGCCCGAAGAGCCGGGAGGTGATTGAGGCGGTCGCCGATCCGGACTTCGACAGCACCCTGCCCTGGCTCTCCGTGCAGCCGATCACGCTGGGCATGGCACGCGGCCTGGCACTACGCGTCTCCTATGTCGGCGAGCTGGGTTGGGAACTGCACTTCCCGATCTCTCAGGTCCTGGGTGTCTACGAGATGCTGTGGGGAGCCGGCGAAGCGCACGGCATCCGCGACTTCGGCATGTATGCCATGGACTCGATGCGCCTGGAGAAGTGCTACCGCTCCTGGAAGCAGGATCTCTCGACCGATTGGACCCTCTACGAGGGCGGGCTCGACCGCTTCGTGAAGCTGGACAAGGAGGATTTTCCGGGCAAGGCCGCGCTGCAGAAGGAAAAGCAGCAGGGTTCAAAGGAGCGCTTCGTGCCGCTGCTCTTGGAAGAGACCGATAGCGAGGCGCCCTACCTGGCGTCCGTCTGGCAGAACGGCGCGGCCGTCGGCCTGGTCACCTCTTGCGGCTATGGCCATCGCATCGGCAAGTCTATCGCGCTGGCGACCGTGCGCAGCGACCTGACCCAGGAAGGCACCGAGCTGGAGATTGATATCTACGGCGTGCGTCGCAAAGCGGTGGTCGCAAGCGAGCCGCTGTACGACCCGCAAAACGCTCGTCTGCGCGGCTAACTCAAAGCAAGAGGAATTGACAGTAAGATGAAAGAGCTTCCCACACAGGCCCGCGCCGTCATCATCGGCGGCGGCGTGATCGGCTGTTCGCTGGCCTACCATCTGACCCTTCTGGGCTGGAAGGATGTGGTGCTGCTGGAGCGCAAGCAGCTGACCTGCGGCACGACCTGGCATGCGGCCGGCCTGGTGGGCCAGCTGCGCGCCACCATGAACATGACCAAGCTGGCGCAGTATTCGGCCGGCCTCTATGGGACACTGGAAAAAGAAACCGGTGTCGCCACCGGCTATCGCCAGCGCGGCTCGCTCGCGCTCGCGCTCAGCGAAGACCGGATGGAGGAGCTCTCGCGCGGCGCCGATATGGCCGCCACCTTCGGCCTGGACGCGCATGTGATCTCGCCCAAGGAATGCCTGGAGCGCTATCCCCTGCTGTCGCTCGACGGCGTGGTCGGCGGTGTCTTCCTGCCGACCGACGGCCAGGCCGACCCCGGCAACGTCGCGCTGGCACTGGCACGCGGGGCGAAGAACCGCGGCGCGCAGGTCTTCGAGGGCGTCAAGGTGACCGGCGTCACCCAGAACGATGGCCGGGTCACCGGCGTCGAGACCGAGCGCGGTGCGATCTCGGCCGAGTACGTCATCAACTGCGCCGGCATGTGGGGCCGAGAGGTCGGCCGTCTGGCCGGCGTCAACGTCCCGCTGCAGGCCTGCGAGCACTTCTACATCGTGACCGAGGGCATCGACGGCCTCTCGCCGGACCTGCCGGTGCTGCGCGTGCCGGACGAGTGCGCCTACTATAAGGAGGACGCCGGCAAGATCCTGCTGGGCGCCTTCGAGCCCAAGGCCAAGCCCTGGGGCATGGACGGCATCCCGGAAGGCTTCTGCTTCGACCAGTTGCCCGAAGATTTCGACCACTTCGAGCCGATCCTGGAGCAGGCAATCGCGCGCGTGCCGCTGCTGGCAGAGGCCGGCATCCACACCTTCTTCAACGGCCCGGAGAGCTTCACGCCGGACGACCGCTATCTGCTGGGCGAGGCACCGGAGCTTAAGAACTTCTACGTCGCCGCCGGCTTCAACTCGATCGGTATCCAGTCTGCAGGCGGCGCCGGCAAGGCGCTGGCCGAGTGGATGGATGCCGGCGAGCCGCCCTACGACCTCTGGGACGTCGATATCCGGCGCATGCAGCCCTTCCAGTCGAACAAGTCCTATCTGGTGGCGCGCGCCGAAGAGAGCCTGGGGCTGCTCTACGCCGACCACTATCCCTATCGCCAGTACGAGACCGCGCGCGGCATCCGCAAGAGCCCGCTCCACGACCGTCTGGCCGCCGCCGGCGCCTGCTTCGGCGAGGTTGCCGGGTGGGAGCGTGCCAACTGGTTCCTCCCTGCCGAGGCCGCGGCAAAGGGCGAAACCGCAGACTATCGCTATTCCTGGAAGCGGCAGAACTGGTTCGACTACGCCGCCCAGGAGCATCACGCGGTCCGCAACGCCGTCGGCCTTTTCGACATGACCTCCTTCGGCAAGATCCGGGTCGAGGGACGCGATGCGGAGGCCGTCCTGCAGCGCGTTTGCGCCAATGACGTCTCGGTGCCGGTCGGCCGCCTGGTCTATACCCAGTGGCTGAACGAGCGCGGTGGGATCGAGGCCGATGTGACCATCACCCGGTTGAGCGAGACGGCCTTCCTGATCGTCACGCCCGGCTTCACCCTGCAGCGCGACCTGGCCTGGCTGCGCCGGCACACGCCGCAGGAAGCCTTCTGTGTTGCCACCGATGTCACCGCGTCCGAGGCCGTGCTCTGCGTCATGGGGCCAAAGTCTCGCGACCTGCTGCAGCCGCTGATGCCGCAGTCGCTGGGCAACGAGGACTTCCCCTTCGGCACCATGCAGGAGGTCGAGATCGGCTATGGCCTGGCCCGCGCGCACCGCGTGACCTACGTCGGCGAGCTGGGCTGGGAGATCTATGTCTCCAGCGATATGGCCGTCCATGTCTACGACACCATCGTGGCGGCAGGCGCGGAACATGGCCTGCGCCATGCCGGCCTGCACGTGCTGGACTCCTGCCGCATCGAGAAGGCCTTCCGCCACTTCGGCCACGACATCACCGACGAGGATCACGTGCTGGAAGCGGGCCTGGGCTTTGCCGTCAAGACCGAGAAGCCGCGTTCGAACCTCGGCGACTTCCTGGGACGCGACGCGGTGCTGCGCAAGAAAGAGAGCGGCATCACCCGTCGCCTGCTGCAGTTCCAGCTCAAGGACGCCGAGCCGCTGCTCTACCACAACGAGCCGATCGTCAAGGATGGCCGCATCGTCGGCTATCTCTCTTCCGGCAACTACGGCCATCATCTGGGCTCGGCGATCGGTATGGGCTACGTGCCCTGCGAACCCGGCCAGAAGATCGCCGAGTTGCTGCAATCCGAGTTTGCGATCGAGGTCAACGGCAGCCGCAAGGCCGCAACCGCATCCGCCAAGCCGCTCTACGACCCCAAGTCAGAGCGCATTAAGCTGTAACAACCCTAACCATAAGGCCAGAGCGCCGCTATTCGGGGAGACTGCGATGAGTATGGAAGAGGTGGGCACCACGACCGGCCGCCGACGCGGTCGAAGTGCAAGAGTGGCGGCGCGTGCCGCCCCTCTGGCCGAGGATCTGAGGCCGATAAGGGCCGGGCTCGAGGGCGGCCGCTATCGCCCCTTGAGCGACGCGGGGGTGGAACGCGTCCACCAGGCGGCAATGGACGCATTGGAGCAGATCGGCCTGGCGCAAGCCATCCCCTCTTGCGTCGAGGTCTGCACGGCCGCAGGCGCGGTCATGGGCGAGGATGGCCGCCTGCGCTTTCCCCGTGCCCTGGTGGAAGACGTCGTCGCCAAGGCCTGGCGCAACCAGCCGCTCTACGGCCAGAACCCGAAGCACGACCTGCTGCTCTCCGGCCCGCGGGTCCACTACGGCACGGCCGGTGCCGCGACCCAGCTGGTCGACCTGGAGACCAACAGCTATCGCGACGCCACGATCCGCGATCTCTACGATTCCGCACGCATCGCCGAGACCTTGGACAACTGCCACTTCTTTCAGCGGCCGCTGACGGCGTGTGACATCCAGGATCTGGTGACCCTGGACGTCAACACCCTCTATGCCTCGATCACCGGCACCACCAAGCATGTCGGCACGAACTTCAATATCGCCGAAGGTGCCGAGACCTGCCTGCAGCTGCTGCACGACTACTGCGGCGGCGAGGAGGCTTGGCGCGCGCGCCCCTTCGTCAGCAACTCGAACTGCTTCGTCGTGCCGCCGATGAAGTTTGCCGAGGATGCCTGCCGTGTTCTGGAGGTCTGCGTGCGCGGCGGCATGCCGGTACTGCTGCTATCCGCCGGCCAAGCCGGCGCAACGGCCCCGCCCTACCTGGCCGGTGCCGTGGTACAGGCTGTCGCCGAATGCCTCGCCGGCCTCTGCTACGTCAATGCTATCAAGCCCGGCGCACCGGCAATCTTCGGCACCTGGCCCTTCGTCTCGGATCTGCGAACGGGCGCCATGTCCGGTGGGTCCGGCGAGCAGGGTCTGCTCTCGGCCGCCTGCGCGCAGATGGCGCGCTTCTATGATCTGCCCGGCGGGGCTGCGGCCGGCATGTGCGATTCCAAGGTGCCGGACAATCAGGCCGGCTATGAGAAGGGCATCAATGCCGTCATGTCTGGCCTGGCCGGGCTGAACATGGTCTATGAATCGATCGGCATGCACGCATCCCTGCTGGGCTTCTGCCTGGAGAGCATGATCATCGACGACGACATGATCGGCCAGGCGCTGCGCTGCGTGCGCGGGATCGAGGTAACGGAAGACAGCGTCTCGCTGGATGTCATCCGGCAGGTCTGCACCGAGGGCCCCGGCCACTATCTGGGCCACGAGGCGACGCTCTCGCTGATGCAGCGCGAGTACGTCTATCCCGTGCTCGGCGACCGCACCAGCCCGAAGGAGTGGGTGGAGAAGGGCAAGCCCGACCTTGTCGCGCGCGCGATCGAGGCGCGCAAGCAGGTGCTGAGTACGATCTTCCCGGATCACCTGAGCGAAAGCTTGGACCGCAAACTTAGAGACGCCTATCCCATCGTTCTGCCGCGCGAGGCGATGCGTCCCTGACCTGCAGAGAAAGCCGACAGAAAAGTGAGGGGCCTGGATCGGCCCGAGGTGCGAACCTCGGGCCGATTTTTACTGTCAAGCAACGGATGCTCCTCGTAAGAAGCGACCCGGGAACCCGAGACGATACGCAACTTCGAAACCTCGAAACGACATGGAGACCTGCATGGTTTTTCAAGCCGATTGAATCTGCTATGCAATTCCCGCAATTGGTGCAGTGCAGCAGAAGCTGCTGAGTTTATGGCGAAACTCACTATCTTTCAGGCGCTTAGTCGGCGGAAAGAAGGACGATGAAAAGGTTGCGCTGCGGCGTGGAAAGAGCTAACTCTGTGTGCAGGATGGCTGTGAAGTTACGTTCGATGGCGAAATGCGAATTCGGTACCTATCTCGATAGCCTCGTCACGCGTTCAAAAAAGGGGATCGGACTGGGAAAGCGATGGGTCGAGCCACACCTCGACCAGGACCTGACTGGCCGATATTGCTGATGTCCGCTGCGGAGCCTAGAGCATCTATTATCGTACGCGCTTTGAATGAGGGGCCTCATTTGGGGCCGCTGTTCGAGACCTTGAAAAATCAGAGCGAGGAATCCTTCGAGGTCATTCTTGTTGATTCCGGATCGACGGACGACTCGGTTGCCATCGCCGAGGCCCATGGTGTCCGGGTCGAGCATATCGCACCGAAGGACTTCACCTTCGGTCGCTCGCTGAACTACGGCTGCCGGGTGGCCAAGGGCGAGTTCCTGGTGATGTTGAGCGCCCACACCCTGCCGATGCACGAGAACTGGCTTTACAACCTGCTGCGCCCTTTCGAGAACGAACGCATCAAGGTCAGCTATGGCAAGCAGCGCGGGGGCGAGCAGAACAAGTTCTCTGAATGCTGCCTGATGCAGTCCTGGTTCCCCGAGAACGATCTGCCGCCGCACGAGGACTACTTCTGCAACAACGCCAACTGCGCGGTGCGCCGCAGCGATTGGGAACGCCGCCCCTATGATGAGAGCCTGACCGGTCTGGAAGACCTGGCCTGGGCCAAAGAGGCGGTGAAGGACGGCGGGCTTGTGGCCTACGTCGCCAGTGCGGGCATCTATCACATTCACGAAGAGACCTGGGACAAGGTGCGCAAGCGCTACTACCGCGAAGCGCTGGCCTTCAAGGATATCGAGCCGGACGCCTATTTCGGTCTGAGCGACTTGCTGCGCTACTGCAGCCTGAACGTCGTCTACGACCTGAGGTGCGCCGCCAGGAAACGACAGCTCTCCGTGGTGCCGGAGATCTTTCTCTTCCGCATCAATCAGGCGCGCGGAACCTATCGGGCCTATGTCGAGCGCGAGGCGCGTTCGGCCGGCAAGACGCAGAACGCCAGCATGCTGCGCCTGCGCGACCGCTTCTATCACCCAAGCCCGCGCTACGGCAGCCTTAGAGGCTGAACGGACCGACCCAGGTCCTTAGAGCAGGATGATGTCTGATCAACCCGATCCGACGTCTAGAACCTGCTCTACATACGACAAGCCCGGAGCCTTGCCGCTCGGTCGGATGTCCCCATCCGGCCGAGCTGCATTCTGGCCTAGCTATAGCAGGATGATGTCAGATCGAAGCGATTTGCCATCTGAATCCTGCTATACAGGTTTGAAACAGAGAGCAGAGTCTCGCGATCAGGTGAGTCCACCTGATCGCGAG
>JAVJSY010000050.1:0-8503 GCA_040219175.1 Kiloniellales bacterium | reverse complement strand
GAGGCAGCCCCGCGACGTATCAAAGGTCCTGCGGTAACCAACCCGCGTATCAGAGTTTGATCGACCGTCGTCTCAACGACCGCGCTTCCTGCCTTGCCCGTTAAGGCTTGAAACCGATAGCTTCCTCGGAAGCCACAGATTAACGCGCCTGCATCTTGAAATGGCGATCATGAGAGTGGTCCGCTCCGAACGCTTGGATCCCAAGCGTTCGGTGAATCGGCCCACTAACGTGTTGAGCTGGTGGGGCAACTTATCCAGAGGGATGGGAACCATCCCTCTGGGTTGCACCACTATAGCAGGATGATGTCAAATCGAAGCGATTTGCCATCTGAATCCTGCTAATCAGGTTTGAAAGATAGAGCAGATTCACGCGAACAGGTGATTCCAACTGATCGCGATCCACTCTAGCCTTGCCGCAGGGCCTTTGCCCGCGAAATCAGGCTGGCGGTGGAGGGATCGAGCCCTTCGCACCCCTTCTCGCCCTTGATCACCGGGATTAGCGCCTGGGCCAGCACCTTGCCCAGTTCCACGCCCCACTGATCGAAGGAATTGACCTGCCAGAGCACACCTTGGCAAAAGACCTTGTGCTCGAAGAGGGCAATCAGGCGACCCAAGCTGTAGGGATCGAGACGACGCTGCAGAATGACGGTCGAGGGTCGATTGCCGGGAAAGCTGCGGTGCAGGGCCAGACGGTCGATGTCTTCGGCCGAGCGCCCTTCTTCGACCATCTCGGCACGCACCTCTGCCTCGGTCTTGCCGAAGGCTAGCGCCTGGGCCTGGGCGAAGCAGTTGGCAAGCAGCATGGCGTGATGATCGGCCAGATCTTCGCGCGGCTCGGCCTCGGCGATGAAATCCACCGGCACGATGTCCGTCCCCTGATGCAGCAACTGCAGGAAGGAGTGCTGGGCATTGGTGCCGGGCTCGCCCCAAATGATCGGTCCGCTAGACCGTCGCACGACAGCGCCGTCGCAGGTGATGCGCTTGCCGTTCGATTCCATGTCCAGCTGCTGGACATAGGCCGGGAAACGGTCCAGGCGCTGGTCGTAGGGGATCAGCGCCACGGTAGGACACCCCAGGACGTTGCGCCGCCAAATCCCGATCAAGGCCAGCAGGACCGGCAGGTTCTTCGCAAGCGGGGTCTGGCGGAAGTGGCGGTCCATCGCAGCAGCGCCGGCCAGAAAGGCCTCGAAGCGCTCGGCGCCGATGGCGATGGCCAGCGGCAGGCCGATGGCGGACCAGAGCGAATAGCGACCACCGACCCAGTCCCAGAATCCAAAGACCCGTGACTCCGCGATGCCGAAGGCCTCGGTGGCGGCAAGATTGGTCGAGACCGCAGCCAGATGGTGTCCGGCGCCCTCGCCCAGGGCCTGCTGCAGCCAGCTGCGCGCCGATTTGGCATTGCGCATGGTCTCTTGCGTGGTGAAGGTCTTGGAGGCGACGACGACCAGGGTTCTGGCCGGATTGAGCGGGCGCAGCACATCTGTCAGATGGGCACCGTCGACGTTGGAGACGAAGTGCAATGCCGGTCCATCCAGGTCCGGCGTCAAGGCCCTGACCGCCATCGCCGGCCCCAGATCGGATCCGCCGATACCGATATTGACGACATCGGTGAAATGCTCGCCGGCGACGGACAGGTATCTGCCGTTGCGGACGTCCTCGGCAAAGGCGAGGAAACGCCGGCGGGTTGCCTCGACCTCCGGCAGAACGGCAGTGCCATCGACTGCGACCTCGGCATCCACGCCGCCGCGCAGCGCCATGTGCAAGACGGCGCGCTGCTCCGTCAGATTGATCTTCTCCCCGGCAAAGAGCCGGTCGCGCTGCGCTTCCAGCCCGCTTGCCTCTGCCAGCGCGAACAGGGCCTCCAGGGCGGCAGCGTCTATCCGTTCCTTCGAGAGGTCGAGGTAGAGGTCGTCGAATGTCGCCGAGAACCGCTCGACGCGCGATGGATCCTGCTGAAAGAGTGTCCGCAAGTCTTGGTTCTCAAGCACCCGACCGGCCTCGGCGACACGATCCCAGGCAGCCTGCAAAGCATCACCCATTCACATTTCCTCGTCTTTCCGCCGCACTCTACCCGAAAGCAGCGCTCCTTTGCTTGCCTTGGTACAACGTCTCAGCACCGCGGATCATTCCCACCGCCCTGTCGTTTCACTAGACACTAACCGCAGCCCCGCTGTCAGCGGTACCGACCGTCGCGCGAAATGCGGCAAAGAGCTCGCGTCCCAATCCGAAAGCACTGTCGGAGAGATCGGCTTCGGCAATCGGCCGGTGCTCCCAGGTGTCCGCCTCCACCAAGACCTCAAGGCGTCCGGCGACGGCATCGACGCGCACCATATCGCCATCGCGCAAGCGGGCAATGGCGCCGCCATCCAAGGCTTCGGGACTGACGTGAATGGCTGCCGGCACCTTGCCCGACGCACCGGACATCCGCCCGTCGGTCACCAGCGCCACCTTGAAACCCTTGTCCTGCAGCACGCTCAACAGCGGCGTCAGGCTGTGCAGCTCCGGCATCCCGTTGGCCTTCGGGCCCTGAAAGCGCACAACGCAGACCAGATCGCGGTTCAGCTCTCCGGCCTTGAAGGCGGCCTTGACGGCCTCTTGGTCGTGGAAGATGCGCGCCGGGGCTTCGACCATCTGGTGCTCGGGTTTCACTGCCGAGACCTTCATGCAGGCCACACCCAGATTGCCACGCAAGAGTTTCAGGCCACCGCTGGGCTGAAAGGCGTGGGCGGCCGGGCGCAGGATCTCCGCGTTCAGGCTCTCGCCGGCACCGGCCTCCCAGACGACCGTTCCCGAGTCGCTCACCTTGGGCTCGGCGGTATAGTTGGCCAGTCCATCCCCGGCGACGGTACGGGTGTCGGGATGCAGCAGGCCTGCCTCCAACAGCTCGCCGATGATGAAGCCGAGCCCTCCGGCCGCGTGGAAATGATTCACGTCGGCAAGGCCATTGGGATAGACCCGCGCCATCAGGGGGGTTACCTCCGAGAGCTTGGCAAAATCCTCCCAGTCGATCAGCACCCCGGCCGCCCGCGCCATGGCGATCAGATGGATCACCAGATTGGTCGAGCCGCCGGTTGCGTGCAGACCAACGATGCCATTGACGAACGCGCGCTCATCCAGGATCGCCGAGACCGGCGTGAAGGCATTGCCCCTGGCCGAAAGCGCCAGCGCGCGCTGTGCGCCTTCTCGCGTCAGTGCATCGCGCAGTGGCGTGTTGGGATTGACGAAGCTGGCGCCCGGCAGGTGCAGGCCCATGAACTCCATCAGCATCTGATTGCTGTTGGCGGTGCCGTAGAAGGTGCAGGTCCCGGGCCCGTGGTAGGAGGCCAACTCGGAGGCAAGCAGGGTGGCACGATCGACCTCTCCGGCGGCAAAACGCTGCCTCACTTCAGCCTTCTCCTTGTTCGGCAGGCCCGAGGTCATGGGCCCGGCCGGCAGGAAGACCGCCGGCAGGTGGCCGAAGGTGGCAGCCGCCATCACCAGACCCGGCACGATCTTGTCGCAAACACCGAGAAAGACCACGGCATCGAAGCAGTTGTGGGTGAGCGCGACCCCGGCCGAGAGGGCGATGACATCGCGCGAGAAGAGCGAGAGCTCCATGCCCGGCTGGCCTTGGGTGACGCCGTCGCACATGGCCGGCACGCCGCCGGCAACCTGCGCCGTGCCGCCGACCGCGCGCGCCGCCTCGCGGATCAGGTCCGGGAAGCGCTCGAAGGGCTGATGGGCAGAGAGCATGTCGTTGTAGGCCGTAACGATGCCCAGGTTGCCGCCCACGCCATTTGCTATCGCCTGCTGGTCGGCGCCGCCGGCGGCGGCGGCATGGGCCAGGTTCCCGCAGCTGAGGTGCGCCCTGCCCGGACCGGCCTCGATGGCGCGCCCGCAACGCTCCAGATAGGTCGCGCGGCTGGCTTTGCTGCGTGCGACGATGTTTGCGGTTACGGCCTCGAGGGTGGCGTTGAGGGGCATGGCTTCTCTCCCTGTTCGGGTTAGCGCGCGTCGCTGTAGTAGACCGCGGTAGGCGCCTCTCGGCGCAACACCACGCGAATCGGGGCCGCGCTCGCTGGCCCCGATTCCAGGGCCCGCTGCAAGGCTTCCTGTTTCGCTGCACCGACAATCAATATATAGGCCTTGCGGGCTTGGCGCAGTACCCCGGCGCTCAGGCTGATGCGCGGTTCCGGGGCACCCGGCGCGGTTATCCGCACAAGCGAGGGTGCCGCGCCGGCCAGAGCCTCGTCGAGGCCCTCGGCCTTGGGAAAGAGGGATGCGGTGTGCATATCCGCCCCCATGCCGACGACACAGACATCCAGTGGCAGCAGATCGCGTTCCAGGCGGTCCGCCAACATGGCCTGGTCAAGATCTTCGCCATAGAGCGGAAGGAAACGCGCCGCAGCGGCCTCATCTTGGAGCAGGGTTTCGCCGAGCAGCCTTTGATTTGATCGCGGCGAGCTGCTGGGCAGACAGCGCTCGTCGGTCAGGGTCACCCGGACCGCCGACCAATCCAGCCGCTCTTGCGAGAGCGCTTTCAGGAAAGCGCCCGGCGTGGTGCCGCCCGGGACCGCAAGGCTGGACCGGCCGCGCAACGCCAAGGCGTCTCGCAGGTCTGCCGCAACTGCCCGCGCCAAGGCGGCTGCCTGGCTGTTGCGGTCGGCGAAGGTCAGCTGCTCGAGCACTCGCTCTCCAATTCCCGCCAGCGACGCCCATCGCGGTGCATCAACATCAAGGCATCTTCCGGCCCGGAGCCGCCGCTGTCGTAGGGGCTAGGCGCCCGTCCGGAGGTCGCCCAGGCATCGATGATGGGATCCGCCCAAGCCCACGCGGCCTCGACCTCGTCACCGCGCATGAAGAGAGTCTGGTCGCCGCGAATCACATCCATCAAGAGGCGCTCGTAGGCATCGGGCATGCGCACGCCGCTGGGAGCCAGGGCTTCGGCGAAGGTCATGTCCAGCGGCGTTTCGATCAGCCGCATGCCGCCGGGGCCGGGCTCTTTCACCGTCATCCGCAAGGTGATGCCCTCGTCGGGCTGCAGGCGAATGATCAACTGGTTGCCGCGAAGATCGCTGCCTTGGCAGGGAAAGATCGAGTGCGGCGGGTCCTTGAAGGCCACCACGATCTCCGAGACGCGCGCGCGCAACCGCTTGCCGGTGCGCAGGTAGAAGGGCGTCCCGGCCCAGCGCCAGTTGGCGACCTGGACTCGCAAGGCGACGAAACTCTCGGTCTGGCTCTTGGGATGCGCAACCTCTTCGCGGTAGCTGGGGACTGAGGAGCCGGCCCGATACTGCCCGCGCACGGTGCTGGTGGCGATCTCGGCTGCCCCGATCGGCTCCAGAGAGCGGATCACTTTCAGCTTCTCGTCGCGCACCGCCCCAGGTTCGAACTGTGCCGGCGGTTCCATCGCGGTCAGGCAGAGCAGCTGCATCATGTGGTTCTGCACCATGTCCCGCATGGCACCATTCTTGTCGTAATAGTCGCCGCGACCGGCCACCCCCAGGGTTTCGGCGACGGTAATCTGCACATGATCGACGTGACGGGCGTTCCACAGCGGTTCGAAGAGCGCGTTGGCAAAGCGGATCGCCATCAGGTTCTGGACGGTTTCCTTCCCCAGGTAGTGGTCGATCCGATAGAGCTGGCTCTCATCGAAATAGCGTGCCAGGCGCCTGTTCAGGCTCTGCGCGCTCTCTAGGTCGTGTCCAAGCGGCTTTTCCACCACGATGCGACACTGCGGCGTGGTAAGACCGCCTTCCGACATGCGCTGGCAGATCGGCGCGAAGAAGCGCGGCGCGACTGACAGGTAGAAGGCGCGAACCCTCTCGCCGGGCGGGCCCAACTGCTCAGCCAATTGCGGCCAGCCCGCCGGATCGCCGGCATCGACGCGCAGGTAACTCAGCATCGCCAGAAAACGTTCCAGCATCTTCGGCTTGAGGAGCGTGGGCTCCAGATGCTCTATCAGTGCCGCCTTGGCCTGCGCTCGAAAGGCTGTATCGTCCAGCTCGCTGCGTGCCGCACCAATGATTCGCGACCCGGCCGGCACTTGGCCGGCGCTGAGGCGAAGATAGAGGCTGGGCAGCAGCTTGCGATGCGCCAAGTCTCCCGTTGCGCCAAAGACGACGAGGTCGAAGGGCTCGACCGGTATGGTTCGTCCTACCACCTGGATCTCCCGATTAGGACAGACTGTGAGTCAAGGTATGGCGCGCTTGTCTCTCATTTCGCTTAGAAGATATTGAGGCCTAAGAAGAAGCGCATGACGAAGGCGTTGGCGATGTCAACGAAGAAGGCGCCGACCAGGGGCAGGATGATGAAGGCCTGCGGGGCAGGGCCATGGGTCTTGGTCACAGCCGTCATGTTGGCGATCGCGGTCGGGGTGGCGCCCAGACCGAAGCCGGCAAAGCCTGAGGATAGGACCGTCGCCAGATAGTCGCGCCCCATCAGCGGGAAGACCAGGAAGACGATGTAGGCCACCAGGACCAGCACCTGCACCAGCAGGATGACGAGCAGTGGACCCGCAAGATCTGCCATCTCCCACAGCTGCATACCCATGAGCGACATGGCGATGAAGAGGCCGAGGGAAAAGTCGGAGACCACAGCCAGGGCGCGCGTGCGCGCCGGCCAGCGCAACCGCGGCATAACCAGGGGCACGCTGTTGGACATCACGATCGCCACCAGCAGACAGGAAACGAAGAGCGGTAGCTTCAGGCCGATCTCGGCGAAGCCCTGGTCGAGGAAATAGCCGAAGATGATGGCGATGTGTATGACCAGAATCACGTTCATGACGCTGACGTGATTGATCTGCTCGCTGTCTTCTCGGTCATGGGGAATGCCGACCAGCAGTCGCTCGCCGCTGCCCCCCTTCACAGTTGACCCGCGCAACAGGAACATGGCGATCGGCCCGCCGATCAGGCCGGCGATGATCAGGCCGAAAGTCGCGGTCGCAACGCCGACCTCGAGCGCGTTGGCGATGCCGTAGTCGGCGCTGATGTCGGGCGCCCAGGCAATCACCGTGCCGTGGCCACCGACCAATGAGGCAGAGCCGACCAGAACGCCCATGGCACCGGGCTCTCCGATCGCCCCGGCAGTCAGCAGGCCGCTCAGATCCTGTATCACGATGTAGACCAGGGTCAGCACCAGGAAGATCAGCAAGGGTTTGCCACCCGAAATCAGATCGCGGATGCTGGCGTTGATGCCGATGGTGGTGAAGAAATAGACCAGCAGCAGGTCGCGCGTCTTCAGATCGAACTCCAGGCTAACACCGAAGGCCAGGTAGAGCAGCAGCACCACCACTGCCGCCAGAATCCCTCCGGTGACCGGCTCTGGAATGTTGAACGTCCTGAGGAAAGCAATCCGGTCGTTGACACGCATGCCGACGAAGAAGACGACGATCCCGATCGTGTAGGTCAGGAAGGTGTTGACCTGGACCAGCGTGCTTTCCATTCCCAGCCTCGGTATCCCGTTAGCCCTGCCCGAAGGACCTTACAGCTTCCGGGGCAAAATCATAGTTCCGACTGCAAAACTGGCAGACCGCGTGAACCCGCCCATCGGGCAAGGTCATCTCGGTAATCTCTTCCGCCGATAGCGATGCGAGCACAGAGGCCAAGCGTTCGCGCGAGCAGCGGCAACGATCCAGTAAGGGGGTCGGCACGTGCAGAGTGACCTCCTCTTCGTTGAACAGGCGATACACCAGGCGGGCCGGTGTGATCGCGCGGTCCAGCAGCTCGGCGTCGGTCAAGGTCGACATCAGGATCGTCGCACGGCGCCACCCCTCTTCACGCGCCTCCAAGAGGTCGGGATGTTCACTGCCGTACTGGCTGGCCGGCAGGCGCTGCAGGATCAAACCGGCTGCCTGCCCCGCCTCGCCCGCCTCACTGGCCAGATGGATGGCACTCGGCAGCTGTTCGCTTTGCTGAAAATAGTGCAGAATGCAGTCTGTCAGGCTTGCACCCGACAGCTCGACGATGCCCTGATAGCGCTGCCCTTCGTCGTTTCGGTCGACGGTGAAGGCCAGATAGCCGGTGCCGGTCAGCCTGGGCAGAGAGGGCCGCGCATCCTGCGCCAGCAGTGCATCCAGTGCCTCGATGTCGGCATCGGCATAGCCCCGAATGGCACCCCTGGAATCGACGTCGGCCACGAGCAGCTTGAGCACCCCGTCGCCGCGCAGCTGAAGCGTGAAGATCCCTTCGTACTTCATCATCGACGAGAGGCCGCCGGCAAGCAGCAGAAACTCCGAGAGCAGGCGCGCGATGGTCGCAGGATAGGCATGACGGCCAAGGATATCGCGTAAGGCCGGCCCAATCCGGATCAAACGACCGCGCACGCCTGCAGACTCGATTACGAAGGGAAGGACGGAGTCCTCGCCAAATGCAGCCGCCATGCCGCCTAACACCTCGAAGAACCGTTGCGCTTTTAATCCCTAGTGGGCCGATTCACCCAACGCTTGGATACCAAGCGTTCGGTGTATCGGCCCCCAAACGTGTTGATCGGCTGGGGCACCGTATCCAGGCGGCTGGGAACCAGA
>JAVJSY010000049.1:0-7761 GCA_040219175.1 Kiloniellales bacterium | reverse complement strand
GCTGCCGGAGGGCACCGAGATGGTGATGCCCGGCGACAACACGACGATCGAGGTCGAGCTGATTGCGCCGATCGCCATGGACGAGGGGCTGCGTTTCGCCATCCGCGAAGGCGGCCGCACCGTCGGCGCCGGCGTCGTTGCTAAGATTTCCGCCTAAGGGCGGGGTCAAGATTTCCGCCTAAAGGCGGGGCCAAGATTTCCGCCTAAAGGCGGGACCAAGGTTCCCGCTTAAGGGCGGGGGAAAAAGAAGAGGTTTGCCGCTGCGCCGTTCGGCGATAGGAGTGTAGCTCAATTGGTAGAGCACCGGTCTCCAAAACCGGGGGCTGTGGGTTCGAGTCCCTCCACTCCTGCCAGGCGCGGGGTTTTCGTTAAGCGGGCGGCGGTCCGGTAGCCGAAAGGCTGCCAGACCGCCTTTCGCCGTGAAGTCCACTAGAGAAAGGTGCGTTGATGGCCTTCAAGCCTATCACGTTCATTAGCGAGGTTCGCCAAGAGGTCTCTAAAGTGACCTGGCCGACGCGGAAGGAGACCCTGGTCACCACCGCGATGGTCTTCGTCATGGTCGCCTTGGTGGCGCTCTTCTTCTTCTTGGTCGATCAGGTCTTGAGCCTGGGCATCTCGACCATCTTGGGCTTCGGCAGTTAAACGAGGTTAGGGCAAGCTCAGATGGCCAAGCGTTGGTATGTGATTCACGTCTATTCGGGCTTCGAGAAGAAGGTCGCCGAGGCTGTGCGCGAGCAGGCGGAACAGCTTGGCATGACCGATCTGATCGATCAGGTTCTGGTGCCGACCGAAGAGGTGATCGAGATGCGCCGCGGCCAGAAGGTAAACGCGGAGCGCAAGTTCTTTCCCGGCTATGTTCTGGTCAAGATGGACCTGACCGACATGACCTGGCACATGATCAAGAACACGCCCAAGGTGACCGGTTTTCTGGGTGGGCAGATGAAGCCCGCACCGATCTCCGAGTCCGAGGCGCAGCGTATTCTCGATCAGGTGAAGGAAGGCGTGGACAGGCCCAAGTCGTCGATCATCTTCGAGGTGGGCGAGCAGGTGCGTGTCACCGACGGTCCTTTCGAGAGCTTCGTCGGAATGGTCGAAGAGGTCGATCCGGAGCGTACGCGCCTCAAGGTTTCCGTCTCCATCTTCGGTCGCTCGACCCCGGTGGAGCTGGAATATGGGCAGGTGGCAAAACTCTAGCCGCATGCCTATGTGTTCGCGGTGAGCTTCGGCTCACCGAGGTTAGCCGGTTACCTCGTGTGGCCGGCGGATAAAGAGAAACGCGGGAGGCTTGGTCACGCAGACCTGTGGCGGCCGCAATACCGCGGGGCTCTCACCCGCAGTGGAATGGGTTCGCTGCGGTCTTGTCGTATGTAGAGGGACTGTTCAATGGCAAAGAAGATCGCGGGCTACATCAAGCTCGAGATTCCGGCTGGCAAGGCCAATCCTTCGCCGCCGATCGGACCGGCGCTGGGTCAGCGCGGTCTGAACATCATGGAGTTCTGCAAGGCCTTCAACGCTGCCTCGCAGGACATGGAGACCGGCATGCCGGTTCCGGTGGTGATCACCGCCTATTCCGACCGCAGCTTCGCGTTCGAGATGAAGACGCCGCCTGCGGCCTACTTCCTGAAGAAGGCAGCCGGCGTCCCGAAGGGTCACAGCACCCCCGGCAAGGGCACCAACGGCACGGTCACCGTTGCCCAGTGCCGTGAGATCGCCGAGATGAAGATGAAAGACTTGAACGCCTACGACCTGGACGCTGCGACCAAGATCATCTTGGGTTCGGCGCGGTCTATGGGCCTGGCGGTGGCGGAGTAGGATCATGGCGAAACTCAGCAAACGGCAGAAGCTGGCCTACGACGGCATTGACGGCGAGGCGAGCTATGCGCTCGAAGACGCGGTGCGTCTGGTGCGCGAGAAGGCAACGGCCAAGTTCGACGAGTCGGTCGAGATTTCGATGAACCTGGGCATCGACCCGCGTCACGCCGATCAGGCGCTGCGCGGAGTCGTGAACCTGCCCAACGGCACCGGCAAGACCGTGCGCGTTGCCGTCTTCGCTCGTGGCGACAAGGCCGAGGCTGCCCAGGCAGCCGGCGCCGATGTGGTCGGTGCGGAAGATCTGGTCGAGCAGATCCAGGGCGGTCAGATCAACTTCGACCGCACGATCGCCACGCCGGACATGATGGCGCTGGTCGGTCGCCTGGGTAAGGTTCTGGGGCCGCGCGGCCTGATGCCGAACCCGAAACTGGGCACCGTCACCAACGATGTTGCCGCCGCCGTGCAGGCCGCCAAGGGCGGTCAAGTGGAGTTCCGTGCCGAACGTGCCGGAATCGTGCATGCCGGGGTTGGCAAAGTAAGCTTTGACGAAGCGGCGCTTTTGGCTAATGTGCGCGCCTTCGTCGATGCAATTCAGCGCGCCAAGCCCTCCGGTGCCAAGGGAACCTACGTCAAGAAGGTCTCCTTGAGCTCTACCATGGGGCCGGGCATCACTGTGGATACCGCTGGCCTAAGCGGCTGACGGGTCGACGTTTTTTGGAATTCTCCGCTGTCCGTTCCGGCTTCGGGTCTGGGCGGGCGGCGGTTGGATCCGGGGGTGGGTCTCTCTTTAGCGAGGGGGCTGTCCTTGGAACAACTGTCCAAGACTGCAGGCGTGGCCTTCGGGCCATTTAAGCTCCGCCAAGCATGCGGTGCCTGCATAGACGGGGTGCACAGGGTCTAGTCTGTTGCTTGAAGACGGCGTCAAAACGCCCACATCAAGCCAATGGGATCTTGGCGGGTGCTCTCCTGGGCAGAATTGGAAGGCATCGGATGGTCCGATGCCTTCGGTAAGAGCGCCCAGACGTGCTGCAAGCGATCCTTCGGGTCGTGCGCCGCACGGAAGGTGCGTTTAGCTAGGTGGAGACGCATTCGTGGATCGTGCTGCTAAAGAAGCTCTGGTCTCGGAATTGCACGATGCTTTCACGCAGTCTGCTCTTGTTATCGTCACCCATCAGACGGGGATGACGGTGTTCGAGAGTCAGGACCTGCGTGGACGCATGCGCGAGTCCGGTGCCAGATTCAAGGTGGCTAAGAACCGTTTGGCGCGTCTCGCCCTGGAGAACACCCCTTTCGAGGGGCTGCGTGGAGAGCTTACGGGACCGACCGGCATCATCTGGTCGGACGAGCCCGTCGAGGCTGCGAAGGCGATCGTCAAGTACGCGAAGGACAGCAAGAAGCTGTCGATCGTGGCTGGCGGTTTCGGCACGCAGCTCTTGGACGCCGATGGCGTCGAGCAGGTTTCGAAGATGCCGTCTTTGGACGAGCTTCGCGGCAAGCTGGTCGGTCTGATGCAGGCCCCGGCTGTCAAGATTGTCGGCGTGCTGCCCGCACCTGCGACCAAGGTCGCCGGTGCCATGCAGGCCGGTGCTTCGAAGCTGCCACGTGTTCTCAATGCCTATGCCCAGAAGAATGCGGCATAGGCTTGGACGAGGTGCTGCGGCTTAGTCCCGCAAAGATGTGACGTGCAACAAGCGGACGCCGGATCCTAAGAGCCTCGTGAGGCCGGGACCGGGTCCATGCCAAGACCCTGAGGAGTAGAAAATGGCTGATTTGGACAAGCTCGTTGAGGAGCTTTCGAACCTGACAGTGCTCGAGGCGGCTGATCTCGCCAAGAAGCTGGAAGAGACCTGGGGCGTGTCGGCTGCTGCGGCGCCGATGGCCATGCCGATGATGGCTGCTGGCGGTGGCGACGATGCCGCCCCGGCCGCTGAGGAGAAGACCGAGTTCGACGTGATCTTGAAGGCCATCGGCGAGAAGAAGATCAACGTCATTAAGGAGGTTCGTGCGATCACCGGCCTCGGCCTCAAGGAGGCCAAGGAGCTGGTCGAGAGCGCGCCTAAGGCGATCAAGGAGGCCGTTCAGAAGGACGAGGCCGACAAGCTTAAGGAGCAGCTTGAGGGCGTCGGTGCGACTGTCGAAATCGGCTAACTTTCAGCCGCTGTGCGCATCTAGCGGGCAGCGGTAACAGTCAGTACCCAGGCGGCGCGGGAAGGATTTCCGCGCCGCCCTTGGGCGTTTGTGCATAGAACGTTCCGCTCGAAAACGGGCCTCTAGGGCGCTGTTTCGAGGGGGTGGGACAATCAAAAGTCCTGCAACCGGCGGTCAATTTCCGGCCGCACACTGGGATGGTTACGGTCCAGATGGGATCCGTAATGATTTTACTGGCGGTGCTCCGGCGCCGCGTGTGCCTGGGCACTTAGGGTCCAGGCTAGAAGGGAAGAAGGGCGAGTCATGAAGAGGTCGTTCACCGGTCGCAAGCGCCTACGCAAGAGCTATGGTCGTATCCCGGAAGTTGCCGTGATGCCGAATCTGATCGAGGTGCAGAAAAGCTCTTACGATCAGTTTTTGCAGATGGGCGGCGATGCGGCGACCCGCTCGACCCTGGGTCTGCAGGAAGTCTTCAAATCCGTCTTCCCGATCAAGGACTTCTCCGAGAGGGCCGAGCTGCAGTTCGTGCACTACGAGCTGGAGGAGCCGAAGTACGACGTCGAGGAGTGCCAACAGCGCGGCATCACCTTTGCGGCACCGCTGAAGGTGACCTTGCGCCTGGTGGTCTGGGACGTCGACGAGGACACCGGCGCTCGCTCTATCCGCGACATCAAAGAGCAGGATGTCTACATGGGCGACATGCCGCTCATGACCGGCAACGGCACCTTCGTGATCAACGGCACCGAGCGCGTGATCGTCAGCCAGATGCACCGCTCGCCCGGTGTCTTCTTCGATCACGACAAGGGCAAGACCCATGCGTCGGGCAAGTACCTCTTTGCCGCCCGCGTGATCCCCTACCGTGGCTCCTGGCTCGACTTCGAGTTCGATGCCAAGGATCTGGTCTATGTGCGCATCGACCGCCGCCGCAAGCTGCCGGCGACGACCCTGCTGTTGGCGCTGGACTCGCTCCGCACCGCACAGCTGCGCGAAGAGGCCGCCGCCGAGGGGCGCGAGCTGGAGCCGGTCGAGGTCCAGGGCATGTCGCTGGAGGAGATCCTGAACACCTTCTACGGTGAGGTCTCCTATATCCGTTCCAAGGACCAGTGGCACACCAAGTTCGAAGCCGATGCCATGCGCGGCAGCAAGCTGACGCGCGATCTGATCGATGCCAAGACAGGCCAGGTGGTGGCCGAGATCGGTACCAAGGTCACACCCCGCAAGGCCCGTCAGTTTGTCGAGGCCGGCCTGGAGTACATCCTGGTCGCGCGCGAGGATCTCATGGGGCGCTATCTGTCCGCCGACCTGATCGACGCCGACAGCGGCGAGGTCTTCGGTGAGGCAGGCGACGAGATCACCGAGCCGCTGCTGGCCCGGATCGAGGCCCTTGGTCTGGACAGCCTGAACACCCTGGCCATCGACCATGTCACCATCGGCGCTTACCTGCGTAACACCCTGGCGGTCGACAAGAACCGCACCCGCGAAGAGGCCCTGGTCGATATCTACCGCGTGATGCGCCCGGGCGAGCCGCCGACCCTGGAAAGCGCAGAAGCCCTCTTCAAGGGACTGTTCTTCGATTCCGAACGCTACGACCTTTCGGCCGTCGGTCGGGTGAAGATGAATGCCCGCCTCTATGGCCGCGAGAATGCCACCGACGATCAGCTGCGCGTGCTGCGCAAAGAGGACATGCTGCGCATCCTGCGCATCCTCTGCGGTCTGAAGGACGGCGTTGGCGAGATCGACGACATCGATCACCTGGGCAACCGCCGTGTGCGCTCGGTCGGTGAGCTGATGGAGAACCAGTATCGCGTCGGCCTGCTGCGCATGGAGCGTGCGATCAGCGAGCGCATGAGCTCTGTCGAGATCGACAGCGTCATGCCGCACGACCTGATCAATGCCAAGCCGGCAGCCGCCTCGGTGCGCGAGTTCTTCGGTTCTTCCCAGCTCTCGCAGTTCATGGACCAGACCAACCCGCTGTCGGAGATCACCCATAAGCGGCGCCTCTCGGCCCTGGGCCCGGGCGGTCTGACGCGTGAGCGTGCCGGCTTCGAGGTGCGCGACGTGCACCCGACGCACTATGGCCGTATCTGCCCGATCGAGACGCCGGAAGGCCCGAACATCGGCCTGATCAACTCGCTGGCGACCTACGCCAGGGTCAACCAGTACGGCTTCATCGAGACCCCCTATCGCCGCGTCGAAGACGGCAAGGTGACGGAAGATGTCGTCTACCTCTCCGCCATGGAGGAGGGGAAGTACACCGTGGCCCAGGCCAACGCGCAGCTGGACGAGGAGATGCGCTTTGCCGAGGATCTGATCTCCTCGCGGCGCGGCGGCGACTACATGCTGGCCCGCTCCGAAGACATCGAGCTGATGGACGTTTCGCCCAAGCAGCTGGTGTCGGTCGCAGCGGCCCTCATCCCCTTCTTGGAGAACGATGACGCCAACCGCGCGCTGATGGGCTCCAACATGCAGCGCCAGGCCGTGCCCTTGATCAAGGCGGAAGCGCCGCTGGTCGGCACCGGCATGGAAAGCACGGTGGCCCGCGACTCGGGCGTGGCCATCTCCGCCCGTCGCGGCGGCGCGGTCGACCAGGTCGATGCCACCCGCATCGTTGTGCGCGTGAACGAGCAGGAGAGCCATGCCGGCGAGACCGGTGTCGATATCTACAACCTGCTGAAGTTCCAGCGCTCCAACCAGAACACCTGCATCACCCAGCGCCCGCTGGTGAAGGTCGGCGAGATCGTGGAGAAGGGCGACATCGTTGCCGACGGTCCCTCCACCGACCTGGGCGAGCTGGCGCTTGGCCGCAACGTGCTGGTCGCCTTCATGCCCTGGCAGGGCTACAACTTCGAAGATTCGATCCTGCTGTCCGAGCGGATCGTGCGCGATGACGTCTTCACCTCGATCCACATCGAGGAGTTCGAGGTCATGGCCCGCGACACCAAGCTGGGTCAGGAAGAGATCACCCGCGACATCCCGAACGTCGGCGAGGACGCCCTGCGCAACCTCGACGAGGCCGGTATCGTCTACATCGGCGCCGAGATTCAGCCGGGCGACATCCTGGTCGGCAAGGTAACGCCGAAGGGCGAGAGCCCGATGACCCCGGAAGAGAAGCTGCTGCGGGCCATCTTCGGCGAAAAGGCCTCCGATGTGCGCGATACCTCGCTTCGGGTTCCGCCGGGGGTCAGCGGCACCATCGTCGAGGTGCGGGTCTTCTCGCGCCGCGGCGTCGACAAGGACGAGCGCGCCCTGCAGATCGAGCGGCAGGAGATCGAGCGTCTGGCCAAGGACCGCGACGACGAGAAGGCGATCCTGGAGCGCAGCTACTACAACCGTCTGAAGGATCTGCTGGTCAGCCAGCAGGGACAGAGCGGTCCCAAGGGCTTCGTTGCCGGAACCGAGGTGACGGAACTGGTGCTCTCCGACTACACGCCGGGCCAGTGGCGCCACATCACGGTGGCCGACGACAAGCGTCAGGCGGAGATCGAAGAGCTGGGCAAGGCCTTCGACCAGGCCGTCGGTGGCCTCACCAAGCGCTTCGACAACAAGGTGGCCAAGCTGCAGGCCGGCGACGAGCTGCCGGCGGGCGTGATGAAGATGGTCAAGGTCTTCATCGCGGTGAAGCGCAAGCTTCAGCCGGGCGACAAGATGGCCGGGCGTCAAGGCAACAAGGGTGTCATTTCGCGCATCATGCCGATTGAAGACATGCCCTATCTCGAAGACGGAACGCAGGTCGATATCGTCCTCAACCCGCTTGGCGTGCCGTCGCGCATGAATGTCGGGCAGATTCTTGAAACCCATCTT
>JAVJSY010000048.1:0-7916 GCA_040219175.1 Kiloniellales bacterium | reverse complement strand
GCACTGCAATCTCCCAGTCTGCTTCCGTCATCTGTGTTGACATCGCCGATCCCTCCAATGAGCATCGGCTCCTTACGAATCACAATTCCTCCGATCCGAGGAATCCCCTCTACATGAGTCATTTCGTCCACACCGCCTAATACCGAGCGGCAGAGATGAAGACTCATTGCATCTGTTTTTAGCGTTCACACGCCACGCGGGCTTATCCTCGCTGCGCTGCGCTGCGGGCGCGCTTGCCAACCCCCGATGCGTTCCACGCAACGGGGGTTGGTATAACGCGGCCTTCTTTGGACCCGGACCGGCGGCGTCTGGTTGATCGATGTGCCGAGCCGGCACCACCGGTCGCGGCTGTGCACGATCGCTACAGGAAGCCTGTACCTTATGCCGTCGATACCCGCCTCAGCGTCAGGTTTATGCGCCCGCCCTCCGTCAACAAGCGCGAACTCCCGGCCAGGATGCGATCGACGCCGTGAAAACAGTGGCGGCTGGCACCGCCCAGCACCAGGACGTCGCCGCTGTTGAGCCGGAAGGAGCCTGTCGGGTCCTTGCGATTTGGCCCGCCGATGCGGAAGACCGCACTGTCGCCCAGCGAGACCGAGAGCACCGGGGCGTCCAGCGCGGCCTCGTCCTGGTCGCGGTGCAGGCCCATGCGTGCCTTATCGCTGTAGAGGTTTATCAGGCAGGCCTCGGGTGGTGCCGCGTAGCCGGAGAGTTCTTGCCAGATCTCCAGGATGCTGGCGGGGATAGCCGGCCAGGGCGCCTTGGTGACGGGATGGTGGTGCTGATAGCGATAGCCCTCGCGGCTGGAGACCCAACCCAGCGAACCGGCGTTGCTCATGGCGACCGAGAGGGGCTTGCCGCTTTTCGGCATCGTCGGATGGAAGGGCGGGGCTGCCTCGAGCAGGCCTCGCACCTCTTGCAGCAGCGCGGCTTGCGCCTCGCGGTCCAGCCAACCCGGATGCCAGGCAAGACCCTCTGGCCAAGGCTGTGCCATTACTCTTCGTCGCGGCCCAGATGGCGCTGCCTTTCTTCCTCCTCGCGCTGCACGGCGCGAATGCCCAGCCAGCGCACGCCGACATAGCCCAGCAAGGAAACCAGCGAGGCATAGCCTGCGACCTCTGACAGCAGCGGCTGGTTCCAGCGGTTTTCCGCCAGAAGCGAGATGATGATCGAGGCCACGGCGCTGAACAGCAAGACTCCCAGGACGGCGCGAAACAGGGGGTCTCTGGGGAATGCCGGGGTCTGTCTGAAGAGGGGCATGGGCGTCTGGCCTCAAGCTGCTGTCCGAAGGATGCGGCATTGGCACGCTGCCAAGCAGGGAATTCAAGTCTGTTTCACGGCTCTTGGCGACTTGCAGGGCGACCCGCGATGCTTATATGAGCTAGCAAGCAATGCCCAACAACGGTCCGTTCTTTCATTTGTGAGGCGGTCGTGCTGCCGATCCGGCAGATCTGGGCTTCAAATCCCGACCCTGGGCCCGCGTGTTCGGCGCTTCGGAAGTAAGGCCGGCCAGAGGGCTGCTGATAGGAGAGTGTGTAACAATGAGCAAAGTGATCGGTATCGATCTGGGTACCACCAATTCCTGTGTCGCCGTGATGGACGGTTCGCAGGCGAAAGTCATCGAAAACGCCGAAGGCGCGCGGACCACACCCTCGCAGGTCGCCTTCACCTCTTCCGGCGAGCGCCTGATCGGCCAGTCGGCCAAGCGTCAGGCCGTCACCAACCCGGAGAACACCATTTTCGCGATGAAGCGTCTGATCGGTCGGCGCTACGACGACCCGATCATCGGCAAGGACCGCGATCTGGTTCCCTACACCATCATGAAGGCCGACAACGGCGATGCCTGGATCGAGGCGCGCGGCGAGCGCTATTCGCCCTCGCAGCTCTCCGCCTTCGTGCTGCAGAAGATGAAAGAGACCGCTGAGGGCTACCTCGGCGAAGAGGTGACGGATGCCGTTATCACGGTTCCGGCCTACTTCAACGACGCCCAGCGCCAGGCCACCAAGGATGCCGGCAAGATCGCCGGGCTGAACGTGCTTCGCATCATCAACGAGCCCACCGCGGCCGCGCTTGCCTACGGCTTCGACAAGAAGCAGACCGGCACCGTTGCGGTTTACGATCTGGGCGGCGGCACCTTCGATATCTCGGTGCTGGAAATTGGCGACGGCGTCTTCGAGGTGAAGTCGACCAACGGCGATACCTTCCTGGGCGGTGAGGATTTCGACGCCACGATCATCGACTATCTGGCCGACGAATTCAAAAAAGAGAACACCATCGACCTGCGCCAGGATCGCCTGGCTCTGCAGCGCCTGAAGGAGGCGGCCGAGAAGGCCAAGATCGAGCTCTCTTCCGCCAAGGAGACCGAGGTCAACCTGCCTTTCATCACCGCCGATCAGTCCGGTCCCAAGCATCTGACCATGAAGCTGACCCGCGCCAAGCTGGAAGCCCTGGTGGGAAGCCTGGTCGACCGCACGATGGGGCCGGTGAAGAAGGCGTTGAAGGATGCCGGTGTGACCGCCGGCGAGATCGACGAGGTGATCCTGGTCGGCGGCATGACCCGCATGCCGCGGGTGATCGAGACGGTCAAGGCCTTCTTCGGCAAGGACCCGCATCGCGGCGTGAACCCGGACGAGGTGGTGGCCGTCGGTGCTGCCATTCAGGCCGGCGTGCTGAAGGGCGACGTCAAGGACGTGCTGCTGCTGGACGTGACCCCGCTGTCGCTGGGCATCGAGACCCTGGGCGGTGTCATGACCAAGCTGATCGACCGCAACACCACGATCCCGACCAAGAAGAGCCAGACCTTCTCGACCGCCGAGGACAACCAGACCGCGGTGACCATCCGGGTCTTCCAGGGCGAGCGCGAGATGGCGGCCGACAACAAGATCCTGGGTCAGTTCGACCTGGTCGGCATCCCCAACGCGCCGCGCGGCGTGCCGCAGATCGAGGTCACCTTCGACATCGACGCCAACGGCATCGTCAATGTCTCGGCCAAGGACAAGGCCACGGCCAAGGAGCAGCAGATCCGCATCCAGGCCTCCGGCGGTCTCTCGGACGACGACATCAATCGGATGGTGAAGGAAGCCGAGGAGCACGCCGGCGAGGACAAGGCCAAGCGCGAGCTGGTCGAGGCCAAGAACCAGGGCGAGGCTCTTGTGCACCAGACCGAGCGCACGCTCTCCGAAGTCGGCGACAAGATCGCCGAAGACGAGAAGCAGGCCATCGAGACGGCGATCGCCGAGCTGAAGACCGCGCTGGAAGGCGACGACAAGGAAGCCATCGACGCCAAGTCGCAGGCTCTTGCCCAAGCCTCGATGAAGCTGGGCGAGGCGCTCTATCAGCAGCAGCAGGCAGCTGAGGGCGGCGACGGACCGGACGTGCAGCAGCCGGACGGCGATCAGGGTGGACCCTCTGCCAAGGACGAGAAGGTCGTCGATGCCGACTTCGAAGAGGTCGACGACGACAAGAAGAAGTCCGCATAACGGCAGAAACCCACCTGCTGAGGTTTGGAACGACGGGGCGAACAGGTCACGACTTCATCTGACCTGAATCTGCCTCTCGTTCCGACCGCAGCGATGTCAAGGCGCGACCTATGGCTCAAGACTACTATTCGCTGCTCGGCGTTCAGAAGAATGCGGACGCCGATGAGCTCAAGAAAGCCTATCGTAAGCTGGCCTTGAAGCTGCACCCCGACCGCAATCCGGACGACAAGGACGCAGAGAAGCGTTTTAAGGAGATCAACCACGCCTACGATGTGCTGAAGGATCCGGAGAAGCGTGCGATGTACGATCGCTTCGGACCGGCAGCTTTCGATGGCTCTTCGGCGGGTCCCGGTGCTGGACAGCGCGGGCGCGGCGGCGGCTTCGATTTCGGCGGATTTGCCGACATCTTCGACGAGATGTTCGGCGAGTTTTCCGGCGCACGCCGCGGTGGACGCAGCTCTACGCAAGGTGCGGACTTGCGCTACAACATGTCGATCACCTTGGAGGAGGCCTTCTCCGGCAAGGAGACGACCGTGCGCGTGCCGGGCACGGAGGGGTGCGGCACCTGTAAAGGCAGCGGTGCCGAGCCGGGCTCCAGCCCGACCACCTGTCCGACCTGCAAGGGGCGCGGCCGGGTCCGGGCCAGCCAGGGCTTTTTCACCGTAGAGCGTGCCTGCCCGACCTGTCAGGGCGAAGGCCGTACCCTGGACAAGCCCTGCAAGGTCTGCCACGGCGAAGGCCGGGTGCAGAAGGACAAGACGCTTCAGGTCAACATTCCAGCCGGTGTCGAAGAGGGCACGCGCATCCGCCTGGCCGGCGAGGGCGAGGCCGGTGTCCGCGGCGCGCAGTCGGGCGACCTCTACATCTTCCTCTCGATCAAGGACCATCCTTTCTTTGAGCGCGGTGGCGCCGACCTGCAGTGCGTGGTGCCGATTACCATGACCACGGCAGCCCTGGGCGGCAGCATCGAGGTTCCCTCGATCGACGGCGGCCGGGTCAAGGTGACGATTCCCGAAGGCACGCAGGCCGGTCAGTCCTTCCGGGTGCGCGGTAAGGGGATGAGCGTGCTGCGCAGCCGCGATCGCGGCGACCTCTATATCTCCGTCAAGGTCGAGACCCCGGTAAAGCTCACGCGGCGTCAGAAAGAGCTGCTGCGTGAATTCGAGGAAGAGAGCGACCTCAAGTCCTCAAGCCCGGAGAGCCACGGCTTCTTCTCGCGGGTGAAGGATTTCCTTGACGGCCTGAAGAGCTAGGCTCCGCCCGGCACGTAAAACTGGAAAACGAACCGGAAGGGAGTATGGTGACGCATCATGGATAGCGTGACCGACTCCCTTCTCTACGTCGGAACCCTAAGCGAGCTCAAGGCCGAGGGGCATCGCGTCGTGCGCGGCGGACGCGCGCCCATTCTGGTGATCTGGCGCGACGGCAAGGTCTATGCGCTGGACAACCGTTGCCCGCACCTGGGCTTTCCGCTGGACCGCGGCTCCATCGAAGACGGCATTCTGACCTGCCATTGGCACCATGCGCGCTTCGACGTGACCAGCGGCTGCACCTTCGATCTCTGGGCCGATGACGTGCCGCCCGGCCGGGTCGAAATCCGCGGCGAAGAGGTCTGGGTGGCGCCCGAATGCGGTTTCGCCGATCCGGCCAAGCACTGGAAGCAGCGCTTGCACGACGGCATGGCGCACAACATTGCACTGGTGATCGGCAAGGCGGTGCTGGGCTCGCTTGCGGCCGGGGTTGCACCCAGCGACCTGGTACGCGACGCCGCCCTCTTTGGCGCCCGCAATCGCGATGGCTGGGGCGTTGGGCAGACGATCCTGGCCAATCTGGCCGGTCATCTCGACCGCCTGCCGGAAGAGACCGCCTATCTGGCGCTCTATCAGGGTATCCGCCGGGTGGCGAGCGACTGTGAGGGCGAGACGCCGAGGCGCGACCGCCAGGCCTTGGTCGGTGCCGCAGCACCCCTGCCGACTTTAGAGAACTGGCTGGCCAAGTGGTCGGCCGTGCGCCAACGCAACGCTGCCGAACGCACGCTGCTGACGGCCGTGGAGGCCGAGGTCTCGCAGGCCGATCTCGCCGCCATGCTGCTGGCCGTGGTGAACGATCGCTTCTTCGCCGACGGCGGACATGCGCTCGACTTCATCAACAAGTGCTTCGATTGCCTGGACGTCGTCGGCTGGGACCGGGCCGCAGTCCTGCTGCCGACCCTGATCGAGGGGATCGTGACTGCCATCGGGGGCGAAGAAAGCGATGCCTGGCGCAATCCGATCGACCTGATCGCACTGCAGGAAGCCGCGTTCCAACGCCTGCCGGAGATCCTGTCTGCGGCGTCCGAACCACGGAAAGGCACGGCCGGGGAGCTGGAGGCACTGGCCGACCGCCTGCTCGCCGAAGACCCGCAGGAGGTGCTTGCCGCTCTGGAAGAGGCCCTGGCCTCCGGGCTGGCCGGCGCCGAGGTCGGCCGTGCGCTGGCCTATGCAGCAGCACTTCGGGTGGCGCGCTTCGGCACCGCCAACGAGTTCTCCGACTGGGACAGCGCGCACCACGTCTTCACCTTCTGCAACGCCGTACAGCAGATGCTGGAGCGGGCAGGGGAGCTGGAGAGCAGGGAACGCCGGATCCGCTGCCTGCGCGCGCTCTATCACGGTGCAATGGCGCTCTACCTGATCCGCTATCTCAACCGGCCGCCGGCGCGCCTGCCCGATCCCGAGAAGGCGGGCGATCTGCCAAGCGAACCCGACACCCTCTCCAGGGCCATTCTCGACTCCTTCGATCGCCAGCAGCAGGTCAGTGCGGCCGCAGCGCTTGTGGCACGTCACCTCGATCTGGGCCTTCCGGTGGACCGGCTCATTGCGACGCTGGCCGAAGCCCTGCTGCGTGAGGATGCCGGCTTTCACTCCTTCCAGATTCTGGACGCGGGCATTCGCCAATACGACGCCTGGGGCGGCGGCACCGCCGGGCGCAACATCCTGATTGCCGTGACCCGTTTCCTGGCGGCGCACGCCCCGACCGAGCGCGCCCAGTTCCAGACCGCGCGCATAGCCCGCAAGCTACAGCGCGGCGGACAGGTACAGGACGCCTGAGGGCGGGGGATGACGCCAGCCGTTTCCGTCCTTATCCCCTGCTACCGCGCAGAGGCGACCTTGCCGCGTGCGCTCCGCTCCCTCCTCCGGCAGAGCGAGCCGAACTGGGAGGCCCTGGTGGTCAGCGACGACGGCAGGGACTATCGAGCCTTGCTCAGCGCGGCCGGGATCGAGGACCCGCGCGTGCGCTACTGCAGCAGCGGCAAGGTCGGTGGCGGCGCCCAGGGGGCCCGCAACGCCGGCTTGGCGCTCGCGCGCGGGCGCTTCCTGGCCCCGCTGGACGCCGACGACCTCTATCTGCCGCGCCGGCTGGAGCTGATGCTGCCGCTGGCCGAGGCGGCCGGTGCGGCCTTCGACGGGCTGCAGGTGGTCGACGAGGCCGACGGGCGGCTCTACAAGCGCTACTTCGACGACGGCAAGGCGCGTAGCCTGGACGGCAAGGCCTTCCTGGCACTCGACGTTCCGATGATGCCGCTGGTGCGCCGCGACTGGATCGAGGGCTGGGATGCGGCGATCGATCTTTGCGATGACCTGGCGCTCAATCTGAAGATCTTCGCCAAGCAACCGCGCATACCCGTGGCCTCGAGGGTTCTGCACGACTATCGCATCCGCGAAGGTTCGATCTGCCACGCCCCCGACTCCGCCCAGCGCGCAGACAACGGCTACCGCGCGCTGCTGGATCGTCTCTACGAGGATGGCTATGGGCTGGGCGATCCGGAGCTGATCGGCTGGGCCATCGCGCGCATCGAAGAAAAGCGCGCGCTGAACGCGGCCTTCCAAAGGGCTTACGAGGCCGGAGACGTAGCGAGCTTCGAGGAATTTTTATCTCATTTTCAATAATAGAGGCTTCGATTTTTGAATGGTATGCTTCAATGTTTTCGTGTTGAGCTTAAGTTTTCTCATTTTTCCCCTCTTTTTCATGAAATAAATCAAAATGATAACGTAGAGACTTTTTGCTAGGCCTAAGTTCCTTTTGTCTAGGTAGTCGCAATTTTTTGCCATCTAAGTTTCTATATTGCTTGTTCTGAATAGTGGATGAAATTTTTATGAGGTAGTTTTCTGGATTGACGGATAGGCGTCCCAAAT
This sequence comes from Kiloniellales bacterium, assembly GCA_040219175.1. Lineage (GTDB taxonomy): Bacteria > Pseudomonadota > Alphaproteobacteria > Kiloniellales > JACOMY01 > JACOMY01. The sequence goes on along the minus strand of JAVJSY010000048.1, from coordinate 265 downwards.
CGAAAAGCGTATGAAGATCTGCACGCATTAATATTCCATTGGATGGAACGTTTGTGTGATCTCCTTTAAAGGGATAAATATGAGCTGCCTCTAACACATCGACATCAGGGCAACCCGAGAGTGCGTGACCTGCCCCATTTTTTCGGACCAGCGTTAGCTTAAGAGATCTGCCCTCGCGTTGGTCATGTGGTTTCCCTTGCGGGATGTTGGTGCAACGGGACGGGGCGCGGAGGCACCCCAACAGCCGCAGCGGTCCGTCCCGTTG
>JAVJSY010000047.1:0-121850 GCA_040219175.1 Kiloniellales bacterium | reverse complement strand
GCACTGCAATCTCCCAGTCTGCTTCCGTCATCTGTGTTGACATCGCCGATCCCTCCAATGAGCATCGGCTCCTTACGAATCACAATTCCTCCGATCCGAGGAATCCCCTCTACATGAGTCATTTCGTCCACACCGCCTAATGTGTGAAATCTGGCCGTCTAGTGATACGGGCTTTCTGTCTATTTTCTGCAAATATTGATCAAAGTCGATGGTATCCGATGCACGCACATCGGAGGCAAGTATCGCAGTAAAAAACAATACAGATGAAAAGATTTGAACTTTGGTAATTCTACTATAAAGACTCCAGCGCAATACGTCAGAAAGCGCGCGTGACAGGCTTTTGCAGCAGGGCATGGTGACGGGTCTCACACTAAACGGTTTCGGAAGCACTCGGAGCGGTTCAACGGATTCTAGGGTGGCGGCGGGAAAGATGTCGGCTCACAGACGTCTCTCACTGGAAAGCTCAGTTTCACGCTGCGCCAGAGGTTATAGTCATTCGGCGGAAACGGCAGCGGCTGCGCCTGCTGGATCGCCCGCACCGCCGAATCGGCGACCGAACGATAGGTCGAATCGCTGTAGTAGCGGCCACTGTCCAAGATCTCCCAGCGCGAAGCGTGACCGTTCTGCTGCATCATCAAGCGGACCTCGACCACCATGTCGTTGATGCCGCGCTGACCGCAGGGCACGTTCCAATGGCGCCCGACCGCACGCACGATCTTGTTCACGTCGGTAATCGAGAGGCCGCCGATGGCGCCGTTGCCGCTGCTCGACCCCTTGCTGGATGGGCTCTGCTGGGCGCCGCCTTGAGCCAGACTCGAGATCAAGCTGTTCATGGCTTGCTCCTGGCGCTCGACGTTCTCGTTATTCTCTTCATTCGGCTGCTGGTCTCTGTCGGCCGACGATGATAAATACTGCACATCCTCTATACTTATTTCGATATCGCTTCCATTAAGCAGGATCAATCCCGTCGCCTTTATCCTGCAATTTGGATTTGAGATCCATATACTCTCCTTGATAGAGCAGTTTTCCTCGATATTTTCTCTAATGTCTCTGCCGGCATCCAAAATTGCTTTAAATGAATGGTTGCTTTTATTATAAAACTGGGTGCCGTCAAACGCCTCACGATAAATGTATCCGTCCAGAGATACGGCTACTCTATCGATAGAGTCCAAATATGCGTCAAGTGAGATGCGATCATCCGCGCTTGAACGTGCTGGGCTCAAAAAAATCAAACCCATGATAAGTGCAAAAATTAGAATTTTATGTGTCTCCACAGCTGTACTCCGGTAACTCTTCAGAAGGTGTCATTGGCAAGACACAGTAACCGGGCCTTCCCTGGTGGCCCCCACTCGTGACAAAAGGTTTGCCTCAGTTTCCGGGCGGAAACTGCTTGTGTCCTGCATCGCTGCCGGGCGCATCGTCAAGCCGCCGAGACGCGGCAATCGCGGGTCAGGCTGGGAGCGGTCATGTCGGCACTGGTCGCAGGCGGTCGATCCGCTTCCGGATGTCGGCGACCAGCCTGCGCGGCACGGCAAGCTCGGCCAGTTGGAAGGTGACGTAGCGGCCATGCTGCACGACCTTCGCCCCGATCTTCACCAGCGTCACGCGGCGATCGACATCGACCCGCAGAGGCCCCTCCAACGATCCACCCACCAGATGCGCCCGTGCGAATCTCGCTCAAGTCGCCCCAACATCATGATATCTAAGCATGAATCAATCTGATGAGCAGCGCAATATCGATCTCATCTGGCTCGATCTCACCTGGGCAATGCCGGCTGAGAGCACTACTGACTGTTCTCTCCCAAGCCCTCATTCTCGCGCAGATAGTCCCAGGCGTCGATTTCCTGGCCATCGGCCGTCTTGCAGACGCCGAACTGGCCCTTGTCGCCGTCGCGAATCTCGTAGGTGCCGCCCTGGTCCACGCAGAAGACCGCGGCCGGGTTTGCCAGCTCCATGCTGGCCTTGTCCGGCGGCGTGCCAGGCTCGTCCGCTAGGGCTGGCATTGCCAGCGCCAAGGCGAAGAAAAAGCATCCGCTGGTGAAGAGTGCGCGTTTCATGCAGCACCTTCTACCAGCGCATCGCGGAGTCGAAAACAAGCAGATGGGCGCGTCAGAGCCGCTAGTGGCCGATTCACCGAACGCTTGGATCCCAAGCGTTCGGTGAATCGGCCGACTAACTTGTTGACCTGGTGGAGCAACGTATCCAGGTGGATGGGAACCATCCCTCTGGGTTGCACCACATGAAGTCGCTGCCGCTTTCCAGACCGCTCTTGAAGACGAAGTGACCCTGGCCGTTTGCGCCATTCAGCCTTTCGCCGTCGAAGCCTGCAGTCAGGGGGTTGCTGCGCCAAGCCGGTTACCCACAGCGCCCGCACAGCCACAATGGCTAGGGACCATACAAAAACAGCGGTCAACGCGCGCGCTACCTATTCCGGTCAACTTATCGCGTCTGCTACACGACACCCGATCAGCCTTGCCCCTCCCCGAGAAGTGCCGCAGTCTGGACTGAGCGAATAACGGCACTCGGACGAGAGGGATTTGCTATGATGGATCGTCGTGCACTCTTGCGCTCTGTGTTGGCAGTGCCGATCGGTGCGGCCGCAGTCTCAATGCTGCCGCGACCTGGCTTGGCGGGTGAGCCAAGCGGGGCAATGCCAAGCGGTCCGAAGATTCCCTATCGGCTGAAAACCGAGGCCAAGCAGATCGCGCCTTTCGGGGCGGAGACGAGGGCGCTGCTGGCCAACGGCACCTGGCCGGGCACGGAGTTGCGCTTCTCCAAGGGTGAGGACTTCGGGGTTCTGGTCGAGAACGCCATGGATCAGCCGACGACGCTCCACTGGCACGGTCTCATCCTTCCCAACCTGCAGGATGGCGTGCCCGGCATCACGCAAGCGCCGATCCCACCCGGTGAGGCTCTGTTCTACGAATTTCGTCTGCGCCAGACCGGGACCTACTGGTATCACTCGCATGTCGGTCTGCAGCTGCAGCAGGGCCTCTCCGGCCCCCTGATTATCGAGGACCCGGACGAGCCTTACGGCTATGACGAGGATCTGGTGGTCTACCTGAGCGACGTCATCAACGCTGCACCCGACGAGGCCATGCAGAAGCTGCTGACGGACAAGATGGATGTCTCGGTGAGCGATCCCTATGGCAATCCGGACGGCTCCGCCTTTGCGACCGACGTGCCCTACGACGGCCTGCTGCTGAACGGTAAGAGCGGTCAAGAACCCTGGACCAAGGCGGTGAAGCCCGGCAGTCGGGTCCGCTTGCGCCTGATCAATGCCTCTGGTTCGACCTACTTCCGGGTGGCGCTCGACGGCCTGACCATGCAGGTGATCGCCGCCGACGGCGAGCCCATCGCGCCGGTCGAGGTGGAGAACCTGGTGCTGGCAACGGCACAGCGCTACGACGTGCTGGTGACCGTGCCGAGCGGCGGCGCGCACACGATCCATGCCGCGGCGCTGGGTTTGGATAAGCAGGCGCTGGGCGTCCTGCACAGCAGCGACGCAGAGCCGGCCGTGAACCGCAAGCGCCCGGCCTTCGCCGGCCCCGGCCTGGCGGTGGAGACACTGGCCTCGCCCTACGAGACCATCCTGCCGAAAGCGCCGGACAAGACCTTCGAGATCAAGCTCAGCGGCAACATGCAGCGCTACCTCTGGCAGATGAATGGCGTCTCCTGGCCGGAGGCCTTCGTGACGTTCAAGGGCATCACCATCGAAGAGAGCTTCTACGATGTGCAACTGGGCGACGTGGTGCGTTTCGACCTGGTGAACGAGACCCCGATGGTGCACCCCATGCACCTGCACGGCCATGTCTTCCGGGTGCTGCAGGAGGGCCAGGATCCGGCCACGGCTCCGGTGCGCGACACCGTCTCCGTCCCGCCGCGCGGCAAGGTCTCGATCGAGTTCCTGGCCGACAATCCCGGCAAGTGGTTCTGGCACTGCCACAACGTCTGGCACCTGGCCGCCGGCATGGCGCAAGGCGTGCGCTACGTTATCTAACCCGCCTCATCTAACCCACCTCGATCCAGGTCTGCATGCCGGCGGCCTGGTGCTCCAGCATGTGGCAGTGGAGCATCCACTTGCCGGGGTTGTCGGCGACGAAGGCGACGGTGAGCTCGCTGTCGGGCTGCATCAGGACGGAATCGCGCCAAGCCTGGCTTTGCGGTGGGCCGTCGGAGCGGGCGATCTCGCGCATGTGGTGGCCGTGCAGGTGCATGACGTGCGGCCAGGCGGTCTTGTTCACCATGCGGACGGTCCAGGTCTCGCCGAGTGCCGCCCGCAGCAGCGGTTCGGCCGCCATGCCGGCGATGCCGTTGAAGGCCCAGAACTGGCCATGCTCAAGCGCCAGCTCGCGACCGCTGAAGAGCCTCCCCTTGTAAGTGGCGTCTTCGAGGAAGCGCATGGCGCCGCCCTCCATGACCAGATCGACCTGGCGTCGCTCGGCGCCCAAGGGCGCGAGGGGATTGCCGGGCAGGGGAGGCGGCGGCGGCCGCAAGGCGAGGGCAGCCTCTCGCGTTGTCAGAAGGCTGGCGCAGTCCAGGGGTTGGTTGGTGACCTCTTGGATCGCCGTTTCGCTGCCGGGTTCTTGCGTCACGTCCAGGATCACGTCGGCGCGCTGTCCCGGTGCCAGGACGATATCGCCGGTCTCGGCTTCCGGCGGGACGGGTTGGCCGTCCAGGGCCATCAGCCAGGCGCGGTCACCGGGCAGGCGGAAGCGGAGCACCCGGGCATTGGCGGTCGAGATCATGCGCAGGCGGATGCGCTCGCCGGCGCGTAGAGGATAGCGCTCGTAGGGCTTGCCGTTGACGGTCAGTACGTTGCCGAGGCGGCCGGCGTGGAAGAAGTCGTGCCGATTGCCCAGGCTGGCGAGGTCCAGTTGGCCCGCTTCGGTCAGACGCCAGTCGTCGGCTTGGAAGATCAGATCGCGATCGACATCGGGTGGATCCGGTTCATCGACGATCAGCAGGCCATAGAGACCGCGGGCAAGCTGTTCCCAGGACTGGCCGGTGTGGGGGTGATACCAGAAGGTGCCGGCATCGGGTGGGGTGAAGCGATAGTCGAAGCTGCCGCCGGGCTGGACGACCGGCTGGGTCATGTGGACGACGCCGTCCATGGCGTTGTCGTTGCGGATGCCGTGCCAGTGGATCGTCGTCGGCTGCTCCAGGCCGTTGTCCAGTCGCACGGCCAGCTGCTCGCCTTGGCTTACTCGCAGCAGCGGGCCGGGCGCGCTGCCGTCATAGCACCAGAGCGCCGCTTTCGGACCCGTCTCCTCCAGCAGTGCCTGTCGACCCCTGGTTGCGGTCAGAACCCGCGGCGGCTTTGCGGCCAAGCCACTGGCGGGGAGCAGGGCCAGTCCGGTACTCGCCAGTGCTGCACTCGCCAGTGCGGCCCTGGTCAAGAGGCTTCTGCGGCTTATCTCCAATTCGAAAGCTCCTCCCAACGGGCTCCTTGGCAAGATCTGCCAGAGAGCTTAGAGCAACTTAGAGCAGACGGCTGATCGGACAAGCAGTCGGTGACGAGAGGCCGCGCGCGCCGACCAAAGGAAGGACCTGGAGATGAGCGACGTGAGCGTGGAGGCAGTCAAGGCAGCTCTAAGGCGGGTCAAGGGGCCCGACCGGGACGGCAACATCGTCGACCTGGGGCTGCTGTCCGACATCGTGATCACCGAGGGGCAGGTCTTCTTCTCGATCACCGTGCCGGCTTCGCGGGCGGGGGCGTTAGAGCCGCTGCGCCAGGCAGCAGAGCAGGTGGTGCGCGGCCTGCCCGGGGTCACGGGCACCGGCATCGTGCTGACGGCGCACGCCGGGTCCGATACGCCACCGGCGGCCAAAGCAATGCGACCGGCGCCGACGGCCGCCCAGGCCGGCGATCTACCGCCGCCGATGCAGGCACGCGGTCCGGCAGCACCCGCGCCGAAACAGAAGGCGGGCGTACCGGGCGTCAAGGCCATCATTGCCGTCGCCTCCGGCAAGGGCGGGGTCGGCAAGTCGACGACCGCGGTCAATCTGGCCTTGGGGCTGCAGAGCCTGGGCCTCGCGGTCGGTGTCCTGGACGCCGACATCTACGGCCCCTCTATGCCGCGCCTGCTTGCCATCACTGGCCGGCCGGAGCCGACCAGCGGCAACATCCTGAAGCCGCTCGAGGGCTATGGCCTGAAGGTCATGTCCATGGGCTTCCTGGTCGAGGAAGAAACGCCGATGATCTGGCGCGGTCCCATGGTGATGTCGGCGCTGAGCCAGATGCTGCGCGAGGTGGCCTGGGGCGAACTGGACGTGCTGGTGGTCGATATGCCGCCGGGGACCGGCGATGCGCAGTTGACCATGGCGCAGGAAGTGCCGCTGGCCGGTGCGGTGATCGTCTCCACGCCGCAGGATCTGGCGCTGATCGATGCCCGCAAGGGCCTCAACATGTTCCGCAAGGTCGAGGTGCCCTTGCTGGGCATCATCGAGAACATGAGCTATTTCCTCTGCCCAAGTTGCGGCGCGCGCGCGGATGTCTTCGGGCACGGCGGCGCGCGCGACGAAGCCGAGCGGCTGGGCGTTCCCTTCCTCGGCGCGGTTCCCTTGCATATGGACATCCGTGCGCGTTCGGATTCCGGCACGCCCATCGTGATTGCAGATCCGGAGGGTGCGCACGCGCGACTCTATCGTGAGATCGCCGAGCAGATCCGGGTCCGAATCGCCGAAGAGCAAGAGATGGCTGGCGCTCGCGCCCCGCAGATCGTGATGGAATAGCCGCGTATCGGTGGCGGGTGCACCTGTCCCTCTGCGCCCCACAGGCTCGTTCTTGAGAAGAGATCGCAACAACTTTGAATTTTGCATTAAAAGTACGCAACTGCGACTTAATTGCAACGATTTGAGTTGCAAATTGATGGCAAGCCAGAGAGGGTAAAGGTCAAGAAATGAAGAACAATATCGTCGTGTGTTTTGACATGTGAGCTGGAGAGGGTAATGCGCGCAGGGGCGCCGCTTCCCGAAGAAGAACGACAAAGAGCCGAAATCTATAGACTTTTGGCAGGTCTGCTCGCGCGACCGCCGGGTCAGGAGACGCTGGACCTGCTCGCCGCCAGTGCGGGCGCGGAGGGCGCGTTCGGCAAGGCGGTCGGGGCCTTGGCGGCTGCGGCAGCCGAGGCCACACCCAAATCCGTGGCCGAAGAGTATCAGGATCTCTTCATTGGCCTGGGCCGTGGCGAACTGGTTCCCTTTGCCTCCTACTATCTGACCGGCTTCCTGAACGAGAAGCCGCTGGCAGCCCTGCGCGGCGACCTGCGCCGGCTTGGCGCCGCCCGCGATCCCGCGATCAAGGAGCCCGAGGATCACATCGCCTTCATCATGGAGGTGATGGCCGGACTGATCACTGGGCGCTTCGGTGGCGCCTCCCTCGGCTTGGACGAGCAGCAGCGCTTCTACGATCAACACCTGGCCTCCTGGGCAACGCATTTCTTTCGCGACCTGGAGACCGCCAAGACATCCATCTTCTATCGTCCAGTCGGACGCATCGGACGCCTCTTGATGGAGATCGAGAGCGAAGCCTTTGCCATGACCGGATGAGGAAGCCCTATCGGGCCGCGCGGCGCGCGACGGTCCGCAATCCAGGTCGGGCCTCGGTCCGACCACACTGAGCCAACTGGGAGGAGAGTTGACCATGGCCAAGAGAGAAGAGCAGCAAGCGCAATCGGGCAGGCGAGGGTTCTTGAAACTCGGCCTGGGATCGGTTGCCGGCGGTGCTGCCCTGGCGGCGGGAGGCCTGGCCTCCACAGCTGCGCAAGCAGCGCCGGTTCGGTCCGAGGGCGGCTACGCCGAGACCGAGCACGTCAAGACCTACTACGACACGGCGCGCTTTTAAGCACGCCGACCTTTAAGGGCGCTATGGCGCCCGACGTCATCCAGGTGACGCACGTTTCAGGGGGCAGGGCGCCACGGTGCTTAAAGCCCCAGAGTCTAAGATGGGAGTACAGCCATGCTCAGGAAGAAGACAAACGGGGTTGCGAGAGGCCCCCGCTTGTCGTCTGCCCGCCAAGAGCTGACGAATCAAGCGGTTGATCGCCGATCCTTCCTTAAACGGTCGGGTCTGGCAGTGGGTGGCCTAGCGGCCGCCGGTGGCCTTAGCAGCGGCATGGTCCGCGAGGCCGAAGCGGCGACGAACGGTATCGACGCCAACTCCACCATGAAGAAGTCGGTCTGCACCCACTGTTCGGTGGGCTGTACCGTCATGGCGGAGGTCCAGGACGGGGTTTGGATCGGGCAGGAGCCCGGGTTCGACTCGCCCTTCAACCTGGGTGCACACTGTGCCAAGGGCGCCGCGGTTCGCGAGCATGCCCACGGCGAGCGCCGCTTGAAGTATCCCATGAAGATGGTCGACGGGAAGTGGGAGCGGATCACCTGGGACGTGGCCATCGACGAGATCGGCGACAAGCTGCTCGAGATCCGCGAGAGCTCCGGTCCCGACTCGGCCTACTGGCTGGGCTCGGCCAAGCACAACAACGAGCAGGCCTATCTGGTGCGCAAGTTCGCTGCCTTCTGGGGTTCGAACAACGTCGACCATCAGGCCCGTATCTGTCACTCGACCACGGTTGCAGGTGTTGCCAACACCTGGGGCTACGGCGCGATGACGAACTCCTACAACGACATCCACAATTCGCGTTCGATCTTCATCATCGGCGGCAATCCTGCCGAGGCGCATCCCGTCTCGCTGCTGCACGTGCTGAAGGCGAAGGAAGAGAACAACGCACCGCTGATCGTCTGCGATCCGCGCTTTACCCGCACGGCAGCCCATGCCGACGAGTATGTGCGCTTCCGGCCCGGCACCGACGTGGCGCTGATCTGGGGCATTCTCTATCACATCTTCGACAACGGCTGGGAGGACAAGGAGTTCATTCGCCAGCGCGTTTGGGGCTTGGATCAGATCCGTCGCGAGGTCGCCAAATACACACCCGAAGAGGTGGAGCGGATCTCCGGCGTACCGGGCAGCCAGCTGAAGCGCGTGGCACGGACCATGTCCGACAATCGTCCGGGCACCGTCATCTGGTGCATGGGCGGCACCCAGCACACCAACGGCAACAACAACACCCGTGCCTACTGCATCTTGCAGCTGGCGCTGGGCAACATGGGGCGCGCCGGCGGCGGAACCAACATCTTCCGCGGCCACGACAACGTGCAGGGCGCTACCGATCTTGGCGTTCTGGCCAACACGCTGCCGGGCTACTATGGCCTCTCCAAGGGGGCCTGGGGGCACTGGTCGCGTGTTTGGGACGTGCCTTACGACGATATGGCCAAGCGCTTCGCCACCATGAAGACGGCGGACGGCAAAGACCGCTTCATGATGGAAGAGAAGGGCATCCCGGTTTCGCGCTGGATCGACGGCGTGCTGGAGGCGAAAGACAACCTGCAGCAGCCCGACAACACCCGTGCCATGGTCTTCTGGGGCCATGCGCCGAACAGCCAGACCCGTCTGCCGGATATGAAGAAGGCGATGGAGAAGCTGGATATCCTGGTGGTGATCGATCCCTTCCCGACCATGACGGCCGTCATGCAGGATCGCAAGAACGGCACCTATCTACTGCCGGCCACGACCCAGTTCGAGACCTATGGCTCGGTGACCGCCTCCAACCGCTCCTTGCAGTGGCGCGAGACGGTGATCGATCCGCTGTTCGATTCCAAGCCCGATCACACCATCGCCTATCTGCTGGCCAAGAAGCTCGGCTTTGCGGACGAGATGTTCAAGAACATCGAGGTCAAGGGCGACGAGCCTCTGATCGAGGATATCACCCGCGAGTTCAATCGCGGCATGTGGACCATCGGCTACACCGGCCAGTCGCCGGAGCGGCTGAAGATGCACATGGCCAACCAGCAGACCTTCGATCGCACCAGCTTGCGTGCACTCGGTGGGCCTGCTGACGGCGAGTTCTACGGCCTGCCCTGGCCGTGCTGGGGTACGGCGGAGATGGGCCACACCGGCTCGGCCAACCTCTACGATCCCTCGATCCCGGTGGCCGAGGGCGGCATGGGTTTCCGTGCGCGCTTCGGTGTCGAGCGTGACGGCGACAACCTGCTGGCCGAGTCCTCCTATCCCGCGGGATCGGAGATCAAGGACGGCTATCCCGAGTTCACCATGGGGATGCTGAAGAAGCTGGGTTGGGACAAGGACCTGACGGCTGAGGAGCTCGCGACGATCGAGAAGATCGGCGGCGACAATGTCGACAAGGTCAACTGGAAGATCGACCTCTCCGGCGGTATCCAGCGGGTCGCCATCAAGCACGGCTGTGCGCCCTACGGCAATGCCAAGGCCCGCACCGTTGTCTGGAACTTCCCGGATCCGATCCCGATCCACAGAGAGCCGCTCTATACCCCGCGTCGCGACCTGGTGGCGGACTATCCCACCTATCAGGACAAGACCTTCTGGCGGGTGCCGACCCTCTATGAATCCATCCAAAAGGTCGACTACGCCAAGGACTTCCCGATGATCATGACCTCGGGCCGTCTGGTCGAGTACGAGGGTGGCGGCGACGAGACGCGGTCGAACAAGTGGCTGGCCGAGTTGCAGCAGGAGATGTTCGTCGAGATCAATCCTGCCGACGGCAACACCATGGGCGTCCGCGATGGCGACATGGTTTGGCTCTACGGGCCCGATGGCGGCAAGATCCTGATCAAAGCCATGTTTACCCCGCGCGTCGGTCGCGGCGTGGTCTTCACGCCCTTCCACTTCGGCGGCTGGTGGCAGGGTGAGGATCAGCGGGCCAAGTATCCGGCCGGATCGGACCCCTATGTCCTGGGCGAGGCCTGCAACACGGCGCAGACCTACGGCTACGACAGCGTCACCCAGATGCAGGAAACCAAGGCCACGCTCTGCCGCATCGAGCGTGCGTGAGCCGAAGGGAGGTAATTTCCAATGGCAAGAATGAAGTTCTTGTGTGACGCCGAACGCTGCATCGAGTGCAACGCCTGTGTCACCGCCTGTAAGAACGAGAACGAGATCCCCTGGGGCGTCAACCGACGCCGGGTCGTCACCCTGAATGACGGCGAGCCGGGCGAACGCTCGATCTCCGTTGCTTGTATGCACTGCTCGGACGCGCCTTGCATGGCCGTCTGTCCGGTGGACTGCTTCTACCAGACCGACGACGGTGTGGTGCTGCACTCCAAGGACCTCTGCATCGGCTGCGGTTACTGCTTCTATGCCTGTCCCTTCGGGGCACCGCAGTTCCCGCAGGCCAGCAACTTCGGCTCGCGCGGCAAGATGGACAAGTGCACCTTCTGCGCTGGCGGCCCCGAGCCCGACAACTCGGCCATCGAGTTCCAGAAGTACGGTCGCAACCGTCTGGCCGAGGGCAAGCTGCCGCTCTGTGCGGAGATGTGCTCGACCAAGGCCCTGCTGGCCGGCGACGGGAACTCCGTCTCGCAGATCTATCGCGAGCGGATCGTTGCCCGTGGCTTCGGTTCCGGTGCCTGGGGCTGGGGTTCGGCCTATGGCCAAAAGGGCGCCAGCTAGTCAGCGCTTGTTGTGGGGTAAGACGGACCCATGGGGGCTCGGACGTTTCTCCGGGTGCTCATGGGCCGTAACCTCCCGGTCGGGCTTGCATCAGGCCCGATCATGGAGGAAGAGGCTCGGATCCGTTGGTTCCGGGCCTTTCCCGTCACCGGCTTCGCGCGCAACAATCGGAAATGGCCGTCCACACAACCGCTGGAAAGGCGGAGCAGCAGACCCCTAGGGAGAGTCGAACTATGAACCGCTCGATCGCTTTCACCAGCTGGGCCGCTCGGCGGTCCGGGCTTGTACTCGTGCTTGCTATGGCGCTCTTGCTGCCGGCGAGCTTGGTGCTGCTATCCTCCGAGGCTTCGGCACAGTCGGGTTCGGTCCGGCTCGACAACGATCAGCCGCTCGCCACGCCCGGCCCGACCGATGGGGGCGTTCCCGGGAACACGCGCGGTCTCTCTTCGGATTCGGACTTGTGGCGGAACATCCGCCACGGCGTCGAGGGGCGCGTTTCGATTCCAGACGAGAAGGCCGGTATCCTGGTGCAGTCGAGCGGCGAGCAGTGGCAGCTGCTGCGCGATGGGCCCTTGCAGGTCTATAGCGGCTGGGCCTTGATCGGCATCATCGTTCTGCTGGCCGCCTTCTTCGCCTTGCGCGGGCGCATTCGCATCGAGCATGGCAAAGCCGGTGTCACCCTGCAGCGCTTCAAACAGGTCGAACGCTTCGGCCACTGGCTGTTGGCGATCTCTTTCATCGTGTTGGCGATCACCGGCCTGAACCTATTGTTTGGCCGCGAGGTTCTGATACCGCTGTTCGGTAAGGAGTTCTTTGCCGACATCACGCTCTGGGGCAAAATGGTTCACAACTATGTGGCCTTCCCCTTCATGGCCGGATTGATCCTGATCTTCTTCATGTGGGTGCTGCATAATCTGCCCAGCATCACCGACATCAAGTGGCTGGCCATGGGCGGTGGCGTGCTCTTCAAGGACCTGCACCCGCCGGCCAAGAAGTTCAACGCGGGCCAGAAGCTGATTTTCTGGTCGGTGATCCTCGGCGGTCTGTCGCTCTCGCTCAGCGGCTGGGCACTGCTTTTTCCTTTCCAGACCGCCTTCTTCACCGACACCTTCGTGCAACTGCAGTCGATCGGCATCGACCTGGCCGCTTTCCTGGGCCTGCCGCAGCCGCCTTATGACGTCATCATGGAACAGCAGCTCAATCAGATCTGGCACACCATCGTGGCCGTCGTGATGATCTGCATCATCCTGGCCCACATCTACATCGGCTCGGTCGGGATGGAGGGTGCCTACGACGCCATGGGCAACGGTCAGGTCGACCGGAACTGGGCACGCGAGCACCACAGCATCTGGGCGGCCGAGGTGGAAAAGAAGCAGGCGCGCGAACGGGAACTGCGAGAGCCGGCCGAGTAGCGCACAGACAGCCCACACGACCGCAATGCTTCGTATCGCTTGCCTTGCAGCACTCGGCACAACGCTTCTCGGGGGCGCGCCTGACCTCAGGGCTGCGCCGGATCGCCTTGTCGGTCACGGCGGCCCGGTCAAGTCCGTGGTCTCCGCAGACGAGGGCCGACAACTGCTGACGGCATCCTTCGACTATGCCGTCATGCTCTGGGAGGTGACGGGGGAGGAGGCTCGCGTGGTGCAGCGCCTGATCGGCCATGACGCTGCCGCCAACGATGCCGCCTTCGTTCCCGGTACCAGTCGCGCGGTTTCGGTGTCCGACGACGGCACTGCCATCCTCTGGGATCTCGAAAGCGGTGAAGCCATTGGCCGTTTCGGCGAGACCGCAGTGAAGGCACTGGACGTCGAAATCGCCGCCGACGGCACGCTTGCCGCCGTGGCCAAGTGGGATCGGCGCGTGCTCTTGATCGACCTGGAGAACCAGCGCCTGCTGGCCCGACTGGAGGGCAATCGCGACCGGGTGAATGCCGTTGCCTTCTCGCCGGACGGGCGACGTCTCTACAGTGGCGGCGGCGACGGCAGCGTCAGGGTTTGGAACCTGCCCCTGCCGGAGGGTTCGGGCGTGCCGCCGCATAGAGTCCTGCGCGAGCATGGCTGGGGCATCAACGCTCTGCGTGCGGTGCCCGGCGGGGTGGTGATCGGCACGGTGGACGGTGCTGTCATCCGCATTTCCGACGCGGGCGAGGCGGAGGCGCTGTTCCAGTTCGAGCGGCCGGTGATGGCCCTGGCGCTGTCCGAGGACGGCAGCCGTTTGGCAGCCGGTGCCGGCGATGGCCAGATGATCACCTGGCTGGCGGCGGATTGGACGGAGGAGAAGCAGCTCTTCAACGACGGCGGCCCGGTCTGGGGCTTGGCCTTCGCCGACAGCGGCAAGACCCTCTGGCTTTCCGGGCTTGATGACGAGGTCTATGCGCTAGCCTTGGAGGGACCGCCCAAGGCCTTGCCAGAACCGAAGGAGCAGCCGCGTCGCTTTCACTTGACTGAAGGCTTGGGCCCGGGTGCACGCGAGTTTCAACGCAAGTGCAGCGTCTGCCACACCCTGACCGCCGACGACGCCAATCGCGCCGGCCCAACCCTTTATCGTATCTTCGGGCGCGAGGCAGGATCCTTACCCGGTTATCCCTATTCGCAAGCCCTGCTCGAGTCCGATATCATCTGGAACGAAGAGACCATCGCGAAGCTCTTCGACCATGGCCCGGATGTCGTGACCCCAGGTACCAAGATGCCGATCCAACGCATTACCGACCCCGGACGCCGCGCAGCCCTGGTCGTCTTCCTGAAGGAAGCGACAGCAGGACCTGAAGAGCCCGCGCAGGGTTCGCCCGAGAGCCTCAAGGAGCAGGAGTGACCCCTCCCTATGAAAGCCTTCCTCACCAGTATCTTGGCGATCGTCGTCATTTCGCTTGGCGCCTTCTACGTGCTGCAGTCCTTCGACACCTCGGTCGCCGTGACCTACAGCGACAGCGCGACCGTGCGTCTCGACCCCGACGAAGAGAAGCGGATCGAAGCCGAGGAGTGATGCGGCGTCTGACCGGCGTCTTTCTTCTCTTCCTGCTTTGGCCGATTGCAGGCCAAACGGCTAACGAGACGGCTAACGAGACGGCTGATGAGACGGCCGGCGAGACGGCCAGAGGACCCGCAGCGGCACTGCCCTCCGTGGTCAGCTTGCTGCCGCTTTGGAGCGGACGCCCAGCCAACCCCGAAGAACCTGAAGGCTCTGCCGTTGTCATCGGCCATGACGGCGATGGAACACTGCTTGTGACCGCCGATCACGTGCTGGGCGATGCCGTTCGCTTTCGGATCCGTACCGCCGAAGGTGTGGCCTACCCGGCCCTGATCCTCGGTCGCGATCGCCCAAGCGATCTGGCCTTGCTGCGCGTGCAGGCAGACCTGCCGGCTTTGGAGTTCGCCAGCCCGCCGGCACTCGGTGCCAAGGTTTGCGCCCTAGGGAATGCCTTTGGGCTGGGCTTGAGCCTTACCTGTGGCGTGCTCTCGGCGAAAGGACGCGCGGGCGTGGGCTTCAATCGCGTGGAAGACTTCTTGCAGAGCGATGCGGCGGTCAATCCGGGGATGTCCGGCGGTGCGCTGCTCGACAGTGACGGTCGTCTCATAGGTCTCCTCTCGGCGATCTTCACCAAGGGCTCGGATGCCGATATCGGCGTGAATTTCTCGGTCTCCTCGGCGCTGATCCAAGCCGCTTTACCGGACCTGGCGAGCGGCGGACCGGTTGCCTGGCCGCACGTCGATCTGCTGTTTCGCCCGCCGGAGGTCGAAGCGGAAGGCCCCTTGGGGCCTGTCGTCATGCGCATCCCGAAAGGAGGGGCGGCCGCTGCCGCAGACTTGCAGCCCAAAGACCGCATTCTGCACGCCAATCAGCGCCGCATTCGTAATCTGGGCGATTGGCGCAGCGCCATTGCCTTGGCACAGCCGGGTGAGACGATCACGCTGGAGGTTTGGCGTTCCGGTGCTGGCGAAACCCTATCGCTCGTCGTGCCGGGCCAATAGGAAAGAAGAACGAGAAGCGTCCCATGACCAACTCGATCAACATACCGCCGCTGCTGATGGCCATGCCGGCACTGCCGGCCGATGACGACGCCCTGCGCCGGGCAGTCGCGGACTGTAAGGCGGGCAAGGGCGAGGTAGGCTCCTTCTATCTGGTGGCCAGTCAGGCGCGCTTGGATCTGGCGGTCGTGCTGGGCCCCGAGGTGGAGCCGCAGCGTTGCTGGGAGATGCTGTTCCTGGCCGCCGTTGCCTTCGGCGATGCCGTCGGCGCCATCGCGCCGCCGGAACTGGCGGTGCACTATCGCTGGCCCGATGCGATACAGGTAAACGGTGCTGCCGTCGGCCGCGTGCGCCTGGCGATGGCGCCCGAGTTGGACGAGGCCGGAACGCCGCTGTGGCTGGTGGTTGGGCTGGTTGCGGCGGTGCAGCCAGAGGAAGAGGGTGCAGAGCCGGGCGTCTATCTGGACCGCACCACGCTGGCCAACGAGGGCGCCGTCGACCTGACGGTGAGGGAGTGGGCGGAGGCCTTTGCGCGTCACCTGCTGGTCTGGATCCACACCTGGGAGGACAGTGGCTTTCGCCAGGTGCACCAGACCTGGTGGGGGCGGCACGATCCCAAGGCCACCGGCTTCTCCTGGGAGCAAGACGGCGTGCGGCAGAGGGGCCGGCCGATCGGCCTGGATGAACATGGCAGTCTCTTGGTGGAGAGCGAGGGGGCCACCTTGCTCTGCGACCCACAGACTGTCCTTGGTAGAGGCGGAGAAGCCTAGGGAATGGCGAAACTGCTTCGCACCATCCGCTTCGATGCTTCGGACGCACAGGTTTTTCCGCGAGCAGCCGGACCAGACGAGTGGGCGGTCTCCGGCGCCTTCGCCTTTGCCAACCTCGAAGAACCGCCGCTCGGCAAAGCACGGCAAGCCTTCGCCAATGGCTTTCTTTCGCTGCAGAGCTTCGGCCGCTCGACCTTCGTGGCCGTGGGCGATTGCTCGGAGGAGACCAGGCAGGCCTTGACCCAGGCCTTGGCTCAGCACTTTGTGGAGCACTACGGCGCGCCCGACCAAGCAGCTGCCATGCCCGCTGCGGCAGATGAGATCGGCTTTGCCCTGGAGCTCTGCCGTGAGGCACCGATCAACCAGCTCTTCGCCGTCCAGCGGCGCTTCGACGAAGCGGGCCAGATCCGCGAAACCTTCCGCGTCGTCACCCCGCCTGCAGAGGCACCGCACGCCAAGGTCTGGGAGGTCACCCCCGATGCCTGAATTCTGGAAGTCGGCCGGCTTTCACCTGACCAAAAAGACCGCCGAGGGCTGGCTCGCTGTCACGCCGGAGCTGATCCGTGCCTATCTGGCTCGGCCGGAGATTCATCCGGTCGAGGAGTCCTGTGCCGCAGAACGCGCCCTCTTCGAGGCGCTGATGGCCGACCCCTTCCGCGCGGTCGAGGCGGCAGAGCTGACTGCCTTCCAGGATGGCGACACCGCCGACAACTACCGGGTCGTGCTGACCTGGCGCGACCATTTGCTGGCCGCCGGCAGCCTTGAGGCTGGCTATCTGAAGCTCTTCACCTCCGGCCAGCCGATCGCCGTGCCGCCGGTCTTCATCGACCAGCTGGTGCATTTGATCCTGCGCGGCATGCTGGATGGCAGCGGCGACCCCTGGCGCGCGCGTGCTGCAGAGCTTTTCTTTCGCGAACAATCCGTCTCGACCGACGATGGCCAGATGCTGCTTGCCGATCAGGAGATCATCGAAATGCGCAGCAAGACCGGTGGTTTCGCCGGCCTGGGCGCGCTTCTGAAAGAGGCCGGCACGCCAATGGCGGAGGTCAGCCTCGACATCCTGAACGAGGAGAACAAGGCGGCCTACTGGGAGCGTTCCGATCGCTTCGACATGGCCATCGACTTCCGCTTTACCGAGAACGCTCAGGATGCCTTCGCCCGCGTCCTGGAACAGTGGATTCGCCACCTGCTCGGCCTCTCGGTGCGCATTCAGCCGCTGCAGTCGATCCGCGACGCGCACTGGCGCTGGCACGTCGGCCTCGATGCGGAATCCACGGCCTTGCTGAATGCGCTCTATCGGGGTGAGACCCTGTCCCCGGATGCCTCTCAGCGCATCCTCGCGCTCTTTCGCATGGAGTTTCGCGAGCGCAGCGCCGTGACGCCAGAGCTGCGCGGCCGGCCGGTCTATCTGGGCCTGGCCATGGGACGTGATAAGATCCTGCGCATGAAGCCGCAGAACCTGCTGACCAACCTGCCGATCGCCAAGAAGGAGTGACAGCCATGTCGGCTCGATCCGGACGCAAGAAATTCCTCGATAGCATGGTCGCGCATTTGATCGCGCTCTTGATTGTCGTGCTGGGGATCGCGGCCCTCGTCTATACGAACCGGGACCGTCTGGAAACCGCCCAAGCCGTTCCCGACCCCGACCTTCAGGACTGCGTCGAGGACAGGCTGAGCCTGCTCTTGGAGACCCACCCGGAGGATGAAGCCCTCACCGCCTTCGACCGCAAACTCTATCGCCAGAGGGCGGAGTCCGAATGCGGCTAGGGTGATCGCGAACGCGCGCCGTTCAGGGTGAGAAAGGGCCCAAGACAGAATCGCGATCAGGTGGAGCACCTGTTTGCGTGCATAAACTCTCGTCAGCGTCCGTAGCTCGCCGATAGGCCGTCGACGATGGCGTGAACCAGGCGCCACCTGTCTGAGCAGTCGACCACGACGACGTCAGCCCGCTTGCCAGGGGCGATTGCGCCGCAATCGCGGAGTCCCATCGCCGCTGCCGGATTTGCCGAGATCAGCTGCCAAGCGCCGCTCAGCGTGGTCACGCCCCGCCTGACCAGATGCTCGGCCGCATGCAGCAGGCTGGGGTAGTAGTAGTCCGAGGCAAGCAGGGTGCAGAGGCCTTCGCGGACCGCCTCTTCGGCGGAGAGATGGCCTTTGTGGCTGCCACCGCGCAAGACATTCGGGGCGCCCATGACCACATGCTCGCCCTTGTCGGCGGCATCGGCTGCGACCTCCGCCGACAGCGGAAACTCGCTGATCGACATTCCCAAAGCGCGATTGCTCGCTCGGTCGTCGAGGCTGCTTTCGTTGTGCGCCAGCATGACCGCACCCCTGGCTCGTGCCGAGGCGGCAAGCTCTTCGATCCTCTTTTAAACCTCCGGTGCCCTGGCACCGACGGCCTCGACCTCGCGGAGGTAGCGATCGAGAGAAACGCCGGCCCACTAGCGCTAAGCTGGCGCTGCGTCCAGTTCTGCCGCGGTCTTCACGAAGTACTTGTCGTCGAGATACTTGCTGTCATAGCTGCGGACGTCGTAGTGGCACCAGGTCGGTGCGATGCTGGCGGGCTCCAGGGCCTTGCGGTTGCTGCTGCCCCAGCCGACTTGGGCCTTGGCGGTGTCAGCCAGCAGGGCGCGCAGGTCGTCGGCAAGCTGGCGGTTTTCCGTCTGATTGGCGTGACCGGGAATGTCGATGTCGATCGCCTTGCCCATGTGGTTGGTCGAGCGGCGCCCCTTCTGCTGGTTGTTCACCTCGCAGCGATAGCCCGAGTTGATGATCAGCTCGCGGCCCATGCGTTCCTTGGCGTAGAAGCGTGCGGCCCGATAGGCCCAGAGCAGCATGCGGTGGATGCCGGGATACTCGTACATGTGAAAGCGCTCTTGCTGCGGTTTGCCGTCGCGATACTGTCCCTTGAAGCGGCCCTGGCCGAAGCCCGAGCAGGTGCCGCAGCCACAGCGAAAAGCCTCGAGGTCGAAGCTGTGCGCGCGGCCAAGCGCCTCGATGGCGTCGAAGACTGCCGCGTCGGCGATACCCGAGGGCGCGGTTTCCTTCATCCAGTCGCTTTGAAACTGGCGAACCTGTCCCTGCGTGCCCGGCCCGAAATCGCCGTCCGGCGTGGTTCCGGCAAAGCCTGCCAGGCGCATTTGCAGCTCGACGACCTCCGGTCCCTTGGCCCCTTTCTCGAGTGTGTTCTCTCCGTAAGCCATGGTCCCTTCTCCCTTTAGCTTAATCACCGGTATCTTGAGCCATTGTCTCGGCGTCGCGCAGGCGTTCGCTGCGCTTGTAGGCGATATAGTAGCGGAAAATGTTGGCCACGTATTCAACCGGCTGCTGGCCGACCTCGCGGGCCACGATGACCTCCATGTTGCCGAACCAGCGGTTCGGGTCCAGGTTCGCTGCCGCTGCCTTGCTGCGCAGACCGGAAATGCGATTGGGTCCGGCGTTGTAGGCGGCCAGGGCGAAGAGGTGGCGGTCCTGGAGCGAGATCGCGGGATCCTTGAAGTATTCGTCGATGATATAGCGCATGTACTTCGCCCCGGCGTGCACATTGGGATTGGCCTTATAGATGTCGGCTATTCCGATCGGCGGCGCAGCAGCCGTGCTGGGAAGGAGTTGCATCAGTCCGACGGCACCGACCGCGGATCTGACCGACTGATCTAACCCCGATTCCTGGTAGGCCTGGGCCACAAGGAAGAGCCAGTCGAAGTGGTAGATATCCGCATAGGTCTTGAAGATGTCGACCGTCTTCTCCAGCCGGCTGTTCACCTTGTCGGAGAGTGCGTGCCGGACGTAGCCGGTGTTCGTGAGATAGCGCTTGATCAAGATATTGGTGATCAGGCTGCCCCAGGCGTGGGTCTTGACGAAGCGATTGATCTCTTTCTCAAGTTCGGGGCTCTTCTTGCGGAAGGCCCAGGCAATCTTGCCGTCTTTGCGCAGCACGATGTCGTCGTGGATCACCAGATCCGGATAGACCTTCTGCCAGAGCTGAAGCTCATAGCTGTCCAGGACCGTCGCCGGATAGACCCCGCCGGCCACCAGGCCGGCGATGGCGCCATCGGTCAGGTTTTCGTCTGCTGCAATGACCTTGACCGCGGGCTTACCGGCCTTCTTCAGGTCTGCGTTCAATGTCTTGAGACTCTCCGCATAGCTCGAAAGCGGGCGGACCGCGACTTCCTGGCCGGAAAGATCATCGAGTGTCGAGATCTTGGGGAAATCCTTGCCGGTGACCAAAACCTCGTTGACCGCGCTGTCCAGCGGATCGGAGAAGGCAACCAGCTTCTCGCGTTCCGGCGTCACGGTGATGGCGCTTGCCGCAATGTCGCCGATACCGGAGACCAGGTCGGGCAGCAGGCGGTCGCGACCGACGGGGATGAAGACCATATCGATGTCCTCGCCGTGGCTTAGCTTCCTGTCCTTGTTGATGGCCTCGCCGAAGCGGGTCAGCAGCTCGAAGGTAAGGCCCTGCTGCTGGTAGCGATCGATGAAGTAGAACATGTCGTCATAGACCACCAGCACGCGGATCATCCGGCGCTCGATCATGCCGTCCAAGTCGCCGGTCCAGGGCGTCATGGCGATCCGCAACAGCTCTTCGTGATTGACCAGCTCCGCATGCAGCGGAAAGATGTTTTGGGGATATACTTTTTGACTCTTTTCGGCGACTGCATCGAGTGACGCGCTGAGCAGGCCGGCCAAGAGCGCCGTGCCCAAGGATCGGCAACACCAGCTTTGCGATGGCCAAGCCCACATCTCTCATCCCTCCCAGATCCGCCCAACAGCTGGATCGTAGCATACTACCAAGGGAAGGAGGTATCTTGTCCCCTTTGCCCTGCAAGACTTGCCTTGCCCAAGCGCTTGCGTCTTTCTCTGCACAGCAAAGGCCATGGAGACGAGGATGCAGGAAAAGCCAGGAGAGGGTCCGGCGCTGTCGACAGAGGATCTGGCGTACTGGAGCGCCGAGCTGGGGCGTTGGGCAGCGGACTACGTCGCAACTCTGCGTGACCGTCCGGTGCGCGCGCAGACCAAGCCTGGCGAGATCCTGGAGCGTTTGGAAGCGGCCCCGCCCGAGGCCGGCAGTGCCTTCGAAACGCTGTTCCGGGACTTTCAGGATATCATCCTACCTGGCATCACGCACTGGCAGCACCCGCGCTTCTTCGCCTACTTCGCCGCCAACTCCAGCCCGCCCTCCGTGCTGGCCGAGTTCCTGACCTCCGTCCTGGCGGCCCAGTGCATGCTTTGGCAGACCTCGCCGGCGGCGACCGAGCTGGAGATGCGGATGATGGCCTGGTTGCGTCAGATGATCGGCCTGCCGGAGGATTTCCGCGGCGTGATCCAGGATTCCGCCTCCAGCGCCACCCTGGCCGCGATCCTGACCGCCAGGGAGCGCGCGCTTGACTGGAAAGGCAACCAACAGGGCCTGGCCGGCGGGCCTGTGTGTCGGATCTACACCTCGGTCGAGGCCCATTCCTCGATCGACAAGGCCTGTTGGATTGCCGGAATCGGGCAGAACAATCTGGTCAAGGTCGAGAGCAGCGGCCCGAGGCGTGGCCTGGATGTCGTGGCCCTGGAGGCGGCGATCCTGGCCGATCGCAAGGCCGGTCTTCTGCCGGCCGGCATTGTCGCCGTTCTGGGCGGCACCTCGACCGGCGGCTGTGACGACATCGCCGCCATCGCCGGGCTTGCCGAGCGCTATGGCCTCTATCTGCACGTCGATGCTGCCTGGGCCGGCAGCGCGATGATCTGCCCTGAGTATCGCCACCTGATGGCTGGGGCCGAGCGTGCGGATTCCTTCGTCTTCAATCCGCACAAGTGGCTCTTCACCAACTTCGACTGCTCGGCCCACTTCCTGCGCGATCCGGCCAGCCTGGTGCGCACCCTGGCGATCCGCCCGACCTATCTGGAGACGCAAGGCCTCGACGACATCGTGAACTTCTCCGAGTGGTCGATCCCGCTGGGACGCCGCTTCCGGGCCTTGAAGCTCTGGTTCGTGATCCGCAGCTACGGCGTCAGTGGCATGCAGGGACTGATCCGCCAGCACATCGGCTGGGCGCAGTCGCTGGCAGAGCGTTTGGGCCAGGAGCCCGATTTCGAGATCGTGACGCCACCGGTCCTCTCGCTCTTCAGTTTCCGCTACCGGCCCAAGGGGGCCGGGGATCTGGATGGCCTGAATGCGCGCCTGCTGGAGCAGATCAACAATGAGGGCCGCATCTATCTGACCCAGACGAGCGTGCAAGGTCAGTTCGTGATCCGCTTCCAGGTCGGTCAAACCGACACGCAAGCCGCCGATGTCGATCTGGCCTACAAGGTGATTACTGAGACCGCGCGCAATCTATGCAGTGCGTGAGGATAAGTTTGGCCTAAAGCGATTCAGGATTGCCGGCACCCTTCAGGCTGGCCAGTTCGCCCTCCAGCGCGTCGATGCGCTCTTCCAGCTGGGCGACCTCTGCTTCCAGTTCTTCGACGCGGGCCTCGGCGTTCTCCGCGCGCTCTTCCAGTTCGTCCCACTCGCTGTCGTCGATCTCTTCTTCTTCGTCGCCGTCGTCCTTGGCGTGGTCGATCGTGGCATTATCCAGGATGCGCGCAGCCAGCGCTTGGACATAGCGCGTGTCGGACTGGTCGAGTGCGCCTTCCTTAAGTTCGTTCCGGAACTCTTCCAGATCCTCACGCGTGTCGGCGGAGATCTTGCCGGAGTTCAGCAAAGCCTTGATCAGTCCCGCAGTGTCCTGCGCCATGACTTCCGTCCTTCGAATCAACAGTCCCGGTGGGGAGTTTGCTTTTGGGTGCCCCGGCGGCGGTGCCGACCCAGGCTAAGGCATAGAGGCCTGAGCCCCTGCCTGCTTGTCAAGCGCAAGGCGCTGTCACGGGTGTTTCCCCCCTGTTGGCCAGGCAGAGATGTCACTGGGTGTCGACAGATCAGCCTCCAGTGCTTAAATCTGACGCGTGCGGTTCGAGCAAGACCCGTCATTCCTTTCGAGATAGCCAAAAGAGCGAGGACCGAGCATGGGACAGTTCGGCGTAGGCCAGGCCGTGCGGCGCCTGGAGGATCAGCGTCTTATCACCGGGGCGGGGCGCTACACCGACGACATCGCCGTCGCCGGGCAGTGCTTTGGCGTGGTCGTGCGCAGTCCCTTGGCACATGCCAAGATCAAGGCGATGGACCTGGAGGCAGCGCAGGCGAGCCCCGGCGTGCTGGCGGTCTACAGCGCCAAGGACCTCGATGCCGCCGGCATCGGCACGATCAAGTGCATCGCACCCATGCCGGGTCGCGATGGCAGCAAGACCATCAACCCGCCCTATCCGGCCCTGGCCGGCGACAAGGTGCGCCACGTCGGGAACCCGGTGGCCTTTGTCGTGGCTGAAACACTGGCCCAGGCGCGCGACGCCGCCGACCTGGTCGATGTCGACTACGAGGATCTGCCCCTGGTCACCGACGCTGCGCGTGCCTTGGACGGCGATGCGCCGCTGCTGCACGAGGAGATGGCGGACAACTGCAGCCTGGATTGGGTGCAGGGCGACGAAGCGGCAACCGAGTCTGCCTTCGCCAAGGCGGCAAAGGTTGCCAGGGTCTCGCTGGTCAACAACCGCGTGGTGGTCAACGCCCTGGAGCCGCGGGCGGCGCTGGCCGATTTCGATGCCGAGAGCGGTGTCGTCACCCTGACCGCCGGCAATCAGGGGATATTTCGCCTGCGCGGTCAGATCGCCGAGATTCTGGGGATCGAGCAGGAGAAGATCCGCCTGGTCTGCCCCGACGTCGGCGGCGGCTTCGGCATGAAGATCTTCCTGTTCCCGGAGATGGTGGTGACGCTCTTCGCCGCCATGCAACTGGGCCGGCCGGTCAAGTGGACCGCCGAGCGCGTGGAGAGCTTCCTCTCCGACACGCAGGGGCGCGACCATGTGACGACTGCGGAAATGGCGCTGGACGAGGCCGGTCGCTTCCTCGGCCTGCGGGTCGAGACCTTTGCCAATATGGGCGCCTACCTCTCAAACTTCGGGCCGCTGATCCCGACTGGCGCTTCGACCCCGATGCTCTCGGGCCTCTACAAGATTCCGGCGATCTTTGCGAACGTGAAGTGCGTCTTCACCAACACGGTGCCGGTCGATGCCTATCGCGGCGCCGGCCGACCGGAGGCCGCCTATCTGCTGGAGCGTCTGGTCGACGAGGCCGGCCGGGTGATGGGCCTCAGCCCCATAGAAATCCGTGATCTGAACTTCGTAAAGCCAAGCGACCTGCCCTACGACACAGGGCTGGGCAGGATCTACGATTCCGGAGATTTCCCGCGGATCCTACACGAGGCCTGCCAGCGTCACGGCCTGGACGGTCTGGAGGCCCGCAAGGCCGAGGCGGCAAGACGCGGCAAGCGTTTGGGCATCGGGCTGGGCTGCTACATCGAGGCCTGCGGCGGTCTGGGCGCAGAGTCCGCGGAATTGCGCGCAGAGCGCGACGGCAGCGTTACCCTGGTCATCGGCACCCAGACCAATGGTCAGGGTCACTTGACCGCCTATGCGCAGCTTCTGAACGACAAGCTGGGTATCGATCCCGGCAAGCTGCGTATGATCCAGGGCGACAGCGACATCGTGAAAAAGGGCGGCGGCACCGGCGGCTCGCGCTCGTTGCTGATGGGCGGCGTTTCCATCGACCGCGCCGGCGACAAGCTGATCGAGCGTGCGCGCCTGATCGCCGGGCAGGTGATGGAGGCGGCAGCCGCCGACATGGAGTTTGCCGAGGGCATCTTCACCGTGGCCGGCACCGATCGGCGGATAAGCCTGGCCGAGGTGGCCGCCGCTGCCGAAGACGGCAAGGTGCCGGATGAGCTCAAGGGGCCGCTGGAAGGCCAGGGCGACTATGAGGCCGAGGCGCTGACCTATCCCAATGGCGCGCACGTTTGCGAGCTGGAGGTGGACGAGGCCAGCGGCGAGGTGACGATCCTGCGCTACACCGTCGTCGACGACTTCGGCACCCTGGTGAACCCGCTGCTGGTCGCCGGGCAGGTGCACGGCGGCATCGCCCAGGGGCTGGGCCAAGCCTTGCTCGAGCACACGGTTTATGACGAGAATGGGCAGCTGGTTTCGGGCTCTTGGATGGACTACTGCATGCCGCGCGCTGACAATCTGGTGCCGATCGACCTGACCTTCGTCGACGATCTTCCTTGCACCACCAACCCCATGGGCGTGAAGGGGGCAGGGGAGGCCGGCGCCATCGGGGCGCCGCCGGCGATCATGAATGCTCTGCTCGACGCCCTCAGCCCGCTTGGTGTGCGCCACCTCGACATGCCGGCGACGCCTCAGCGCCTCTGGCAAGCCATCGCAGGAGTCTGAGGCCGTGGCCAAGCCAGGGGGAACGGCGGAAGATCGCGATCTCCTCGCTGTGCTGAAGCTCTTCGCCGAACGCGCTGGCAAGTCGATCCTGGCCCGCTACATCGACGCCTCCTCCGTCCTGGAGATGCAGGAGAAGCCGGACGGCGCGCCGATCACCTCGGCCGACCTCGCCAGCGAAGAAATCCTGGTCGAGGCGCTCTCGACCCTGACTCCGGGTGTTCCCGTGGTCTCCGAAGATCGGGTCACTATGGAGGGTCTGCCCGGCGGTCTGCCCTCGCGCTACTGGCTGGTCGATCCTCTGGACGGCACCGACCAGTTCCTGACCCAGAACGCAGAGTTCACGGTGAATCTGGCCCTGATCCAGGATGGCGTACCGATCGCCGGCGTGGTGCACGCCCCGGCACTTGCCATGACCTGGACCGGCGCCGGGCCCGGCAGTGCCGCCTTCTCGCAAACCGACAAGCCGGCCATGGCGCTGAACGCGCGCGCCTGTCCCGAGGCCGGCGCCATCCTCTTCACCCACCGCTACCAGGGCAGCGACCTCAGCAAGACCACCGCAGAGGCCCGCTACCGGGTCGCCAAGCACCACCGTTCGGGATCCGGCATCGTCTTCGGCTTCCTGGCCAGCGGACAGGCCGACATCTACGCCCGCCTGGAGCCGAGCGGAGAGTGGACCTCGGCCGCCGGCCACGCCGTCCTGAAGGCGGCCGGCGGCAGTGTGGAGACGGAGGAGGGCGAAGCGCTGACCTACGGCAAGCCGGGGTTCCGGAACCAGGGATTCTTTGCGTTTGGGAGGCGGTAGGAGGACTGCTTGGTCGTCGAAGACAGCGTCGCCGGAGTCACCGCTGCACGTGCCGCACGTCTGCGCGTGCTCGGCTTCGTCGGAGGAGGTCATCAACGATCTTAGGTGTGTTCTTCGTGAGGTTGTTTAGAGCCCGGCTGCTCGTGGTAGCGCCCAAGGAGAGAGCATGACCCGTCCATCTATACAGGCACCCGCTGCCGTGGTGATGGTGCGACCGCACCATTTCACCGTGAACACGGAGACTGCGCAGGACAATGCCTTTCAGGCACCGGTAAGCGAAGAGGGCGGTGATGTGGCTGCTCGTGCCTATGAAGAGCACAGTGCCGCTGCTGGCGAGCTGGAACGGCACGGCGTGCGGGTCCACGTCTTCGAGGGTGAAGACCCGGCGACACCGGACTGTGTCTTCCCCAACAATTGGTTCTCGACCCATGCCGGCGGACATGTGGCGATCTACCCGATGAAGCCGCCCAATCGCAGGCTGGAGCGCCGCGCCGATGTGATCGAGATGCTCAAGCAGCGCTACCGCGTTCAGGACGTGATCGACTATTCCGGCCTGGAACAGGACGGTCTCTTCCTTGAGGGCACGGGGGCCATGGTGCTCGACCACATCGACCGCGTTGCCTATGCGGCGCAGTCCGATCGCACCAACCCCATCGCCCTGGAGCGCTTCTGCACGCACTTCAACTTCGAGCCGATGGTGTTTCCGGCGGCGGACTCGCGCGGCGTCAGCATCTATCACACGAACGTCCTGATGTGCATCGGGACCGATTTTGCGCTGCTCGGCGCGGACTTGATCACCGACCAGGCGCGGCGGTCAGAGGTGGTTGCACGCCTTGAGGAATCCGGGCGCAAGGTCATCCGGCTGAGCGAGGCGCAGATCGCCGCCTTTGCCGGCAACGCCATCGAGCTACAGGGTCGCGACGGCCGCTTGCTGGCGCTTTCTTCAACCGCCCTTGCCGCGCTGGAAGCGAACCAGGCCGCAGCCATCGAGGAGAGTGCTAGGCTGGTGCCCTTGCACATCCCGACAATCGAAATGGCCGGCGGTTCGGTTCGCTGCACCATTGCGGGCGTCCACCTGGCACGTCGTGCTTGACCATCGAACCGCAATCCGGCGGCAAGCGCACCCTGCGGGCATCCCAAGACCTTCAATCGGTACTCATTTCGCTGTTCAGGAACTCTTCGGGGCTATCGACTTCGATGAGCGATCCGCCTTGGATCCACCAGAACCTGTTGCCGACGCCGCGTAGGAAATGCCGGTCATGGCTGACCAGGAGGCAGGCCGCGCCGTGGGCGATCAGCTCCTCCTCCAAGGCCTCCTGGCCTTCGATGTCCAGATGGTTCGTCGGCTCGTCGAGCAGGTAGAAGTTGGGCTGCTTCAGGCGCAGCAGCAGCATCGCCAGGCGGGCCTTCTGTCCGCCCGACAAGGCGCCGATCTTGGTGTCCTGCATCAGGATCGTCACGCCTGCGTTGGCCAAGAGCCCGCGGGCGCGCTGATTGGCGACATCGAATTCTTGGGTCACCGCTGTCATCGGCGTTGCGCTCTCGTCGAGCTGGCTCAGGTGCTGATCGGAGTAGGCGGGAATGGTCGAGGGGGCGACCCGAATAGGCCCCTCCGCCCCGGCCAGCGCGCGCTGGATTGCCTTGACCAGTTGCGTCTTGCCGGTGCCGTTGCTGCCCAGAAGCGCAATCCGATCGCCGGGTGAAATCCACTTCTGGCCGGTCTTGTAGAGCAGCTGACCATCGGGCGGGCAAACCGGCAGATTGTTCAGGGTGATCAGGGCCTTGGCATGCGACCCGCTGTTCACCAGCTTGATGTCGCCCGCACCCTGTTCTTGGTGGGAGGGTCTTGCCGCTTCCTCCAGCTTGGCGGCACGGTCTGTCAGCTGCTTGGTCTTCTTCACCAGAAGGTCGGAGCCGGAATTGATGCCGATGTTCTTTAGCTTCGCCGCCTGTCGTCGAAGCTGCTGCACCTTGCTCAGGTCATTGGCAAAGCGGCGCGCGTCGGCGCCGTCGGCCTCTGCCAAGGCGACGCGGGCAGCGCTGAACGGCAGCTTGAAGGCCCGCGATCTCTCCTTGCGCAAGAAGAGGGTGCGATTGGTCGTGGCATCCAGGAAGGCCCGGTCGTGCGAGGTGATAACGACCGGCATGTCGCGCGGCAGGCCCTGCAGCCAGTCCTGCAGCAAGGCGATACGTCTGAGGTCCAGATGGTTCGTCGGCTCGTCGAGCAGCAGGACATCGGGTTCCGTGATCCAGGCGGCTGCCAGCATCGCAGTGCGTTGCCAGCCGCCGCTGAGTTCGCCAAGCGGCCTGTGGTGCAGCTCCAGCGGCACCTTCAGATCGTCGAGCGCCACATCCACCCGCCAGGTCTCGTACTCGGCCTGCTCCGGCGGCAGGGCGGCCAGCACGCTGTCGTAGAGCGTCTTCGCCAAGGCCTCTTCCGGCACGTTCTGTTGGACATAGGCGACCCGGAGACCTCGGGCCCAGGTGATCTCGCCGCTGGTCGGCTCCAGCCTTCCTGCCAGGCACGCGAGCAAGGTGGACTTGCCGCGCCCATTGGCGGCGACCAAGCCGATGCGGTCTGCCTTGGAAATGGTCAGACTAAGATCGGTGAAGAGAGGTTCGCCCAGGGTCATGCCCAGCTGGCGGGTATTGATGATGGTCATGTCGCGTGCAATTCTTCGCTTTTATACTCAAACAGGGAAGCGGTTCTTACGCAGAATACGTCAAGTAAACGTGAGTAAGGCGCGATCTTGCAAATAGGGTAGGCGTGCTTGCGCTGCCGTGACACGCTCCAGGTGGATATCGGCCAGAAGAATTTCGGATTCCGCGCCGGCCCTTGCGGCTTCTTGTCCGTCAGGCGCAGCCACGACGCTTTGCCCCAGGAAGGCGAAACCCCTCTCTGTGCCTGCAGAGTTTGCGTAGGCAAGATAGATGCCGTTCTCGTAGGCGCGGGTCGGGATCATCGTTTGGGCGACCCATGCCCATTGAGCGCCGAGCGCTGTTGGCACCAGAACCAGGTCTGCGCCCTGGCCTGCCACGTGCCGCACGGTCTCGGCAAACTCGGCGTCGTAGCAGATCAAGATTGCGATCTTCAGGCCGCGGTACTCGAACAGCTGACAGCCGCGCCCGGCGGTGAGGTGGTCACGCTCAAAGCCTGGCGGAATCGCCAGTTTACGGTGGTGGCCCAGCGCCGCGCCGTCAGGAGTGATGCAAAGCGCTGCGCTGTAGATCTCGCCCTCGCAGCGCTCGGCAAAGCCATAGGCGATCGCCACGGCGTGATCGCGCGCCATCTCGGCTATTGCGACTGCCGTCGGACCGTCCAGCGATTCGGCGCGCTCTGTGATCGCGTCACCGATGTTGTAGCCGCAAGCGAAAAGCTCCGGCAGAAGCAGCAGCTTGGCGCCCGCTCTCGCAACCTCCGGCAAGACGCTTCGTAACCAGGCCAGCCGCGCTTGGGTGCCCGCCAAGTCAGCCGGTGACTGCCCCACCGCCAAGCGCAGCGACGGCCTCACGCCTCAGCTACCAGCAACTGGCGGCTGTGGTCGGTCGGACAATCGAAGCCGATGCCCTGCTGCCTCATCCGTTCTTGCAACCGCTTCCTGCAGCATCCTTGCGCCTCTCCTCGACGGACCTGCTGATCAAGGCCCGCGCGAGATCATCCTGCGCCCGAAGATCCCGTTTCGCAAAGCCGATCATTCGGGATTGAGGCTCGCTCCCAGCGCATCGGCGACCAGCTTTTGGAAGTGATGGACGCCGTGTTCGCTAAGCTCGCTGCGCTCGGCATCGACCATAAGGCGACCCTGGTTGTAGCCTCTTGATTTCAGGCCTTCCTGCACGCTTTCGCACAAGCCGATGTCTTCCGGCTGCAGCACGTCGATCTGGTAGTCGATGGCCTCTTTCAGCTGAGGTGTGATGCGGCCACCCGGGACGAACCAGTCCTGGAATTCGATACAGCGTTCCGGTTCCGTCGGGTTCATCTGCAGGACCGAGAGGTTGGGCTCGCCCGGATAGGCCCAGATGGTGATGTTCGGCCAGACGAACCAGCCGGCGAAGCTGAAGTCCACCGCGCCCTTGACGAAGCTGAAGGCCTTGCTCTCTTCCGTCTTCACCCTATCGGAGCAGTGACTGGAGTAGATGCCGTGTGCACGCGTGCGGTAGCTGGGCATATCGACCAGGTCGACGAAGTCCTTGTGCGCCGTATGGCAGTGATAGCACTCCAGGAAGTTATCGATCATGACCTTCCAGTTCGCCCTCACGTCATAGCTGTCGCGCTGAGCGAAGCTCAAGGCGTCGACCTGGGGCATGTAGTGCCGGATCTCCGCCTCCAGATCGCCGGACTGCTCTTTGAAAGAGCGGGCGTCGGGGTCGAGGTTGACCATCACCAGCCCGCAAAAGACCTCGACCTGCACCGGCTTCAGGGAAAAGGCGCTGCGGTCGAAGTCCGCGACCTTCTCGGCATTGCGCGCGACCTTCAAGCTGCCGTCGAAGTCGAAGGCCCAGGCATGATAGGGGCAGGTGATGATGTTCTTGCGTCCGCTGCCCTCGAGCAGCTTGTGACCGCGATGCGGACAGACGTTGTAGAAGGCCTTGAGATCACCTTGGCGCGTGCGGGCGACGAAGACGTTCTGCTCGTGAATGCGCGTCGTCAGGAAGGCGCCTGGCTCGGCCACCTGGCTGACGTGGCCCGCATACCACCAGCTTCTGTAGAAGATTGCCTCCTTCTCCAGCTCGAAGACGCTGGCGTCGTGATAGAAGCGCGCCGGCAGGGTGAAGGATCGCGCCGCGTCGTCGCAAAAGGGACGATCGCCCGCTCGCAGCGTGAGGCTCTGATGCTTCATGCGGCGTCCCCTCGTTTGGCGGAACGGATGAGCGGAGCCAGAAAGATCGGGCAGGCGACCAGGAACAGCAGGCTGGCGACGAAGCCAATCGGGTCGCCGGCTGCTGCCGTGGACCAAAGAAAGAACATTCCCGAGAGGATGAAGAGGCTCCATCCCGCGATCTGATACTGCCAAGCCCGTCGTGCTGTCATCACTGCCTCCTATGCTCACTTGACATTAGTGACATTGCCGTAAAATCTGCACAAACGACGATTTCTGATGAATTTGGATAATGATAGCTTATGGAAAGGCCAAGACTCCCACCCTTCGACCTGATTGTGCCCTTCGAATCGGCGGCCAGGCTGGGCAGCTTCACCCGCGCGGCGGAGGAGTTGAACGTCACGCAATCCGCTGTTAGCCAGCGTGTCCGCAAGCTTGAGGATCAGCTGGGAGTCACGCTCTTCTTGCGGCGCCATCGCAGGATCGAGCTGACGGCCTCCGGGCGTGAGTTGCTGAACGGTGCGACCGTGGCGCTCAACCATCTGACAGCCGCGACCGCGAGCCTCCGCCGGGCAGAACAGCACCCGCGTCTCAGCCTGGCCACGGACACATCCATTGCCGCCCTATGGCTGCCGCCGAGGCTCGCGCGCTTTCGCGGCGCCAATCCCAAGCTTGCCGTCGATCTGACGGTCAGCGACCGGGAGGAGGCCTGTCGTGACGCTGACGTCGCCATCCTGCACGGCTCCGGTGACTGGCCCGGCTTCGAGAGCCGATTGTTGTTTGGAGACAAGATCTTTCCTGTCGCGGCGCCCGCCTATGCGGACCGGCACCCCATCAAGACCCCGGCCGACCTGCTCTCCCTCGATCTGATCGACCTCGACTATCAGCATTGGAACTGGATGAACTGGGGGATCTGGCTGACCGAATGTGGCCTCGATCCCCACGAAACCGGCCGCGTGTTCCAGTCCAACAGCTATCCCGCGGTGATCGATGCGGCACGCGCCGGATGGGGCGTAGCCCTGGGCTGGGAGCATTTTCTGGACGAGGATCTTGCCGCCGGCCGCCTGCAGCGACTGGGCACGCATGAGGTCACGACGCGCTTTGGTTATCATCTGCTGGTTAGAGAGGGTGCTGGCATGGGGGCCAGGAGCTTCGCAACGCCCATCTTTGACATCTTTCACGGTGAGCACGCTCGCTAGAGACAGACCAGATGCGCACGCGAGCGCCCCTTGCTATAGCTAGCGGCCCGGCAAACGCCCGGCGCCTGCGCCCAGCTAGAGGAGTTACAGCCAGCCCATGGCCCAGATCTATGCCTACGACGATATCGTGCCGGTGGTCGATCCGGCTGCCTTCGTGCATCCAGCGGCCGTGCTGATCGGCGATGTCATCGTCGGCCCGGAGTGCTATGTCGGGCCGGGCGCCTGTCTGCGCGGCGACTTTGGGCGGATCGTCATGGAGGCGGGATCAAACCTGCAGGAGACCTGCGTCGTCCATGCCTTTCCCAACCTGGAGACGGTGATCGAGAGCGAGGGCCACATCGGGCACGGCGCTGTCCTGCACGGTTGTCGGGTGGGACGCAACGCCATGGTCGGGATGAATGCCGTGGTGATGGACGAGGCCAGGATCGGCGAGAATGCGATCGTTGCCGCCATGGCCTTCGTCAAGGCCAAGGCCGATATCCCAGCCGGCAGTTTGGCCGTCGGATCCCCGGCGAAAGTGATCCGCCAGTTGAGCGACAAGGAGATCGCCTGGAAACGCCAGGGCACCGCCATCTACCGCCGCCTGGCTGCCGAGGCGGGAGAGAAGCTGCGAGCGGTCGAACCCTTGTCGGCGGTCGAAGAGGGGCGTCGGCGGATCAAGGCGCCGGAGTACGACCCGCTCTTCGCCGCCAGGGTGAAGATGGAAGGCTAGACCAAGATGATCGCAGATCGAAACGACCCGCGGTCT
Source organism: Kiloniellales bacterium (assembly GCA_040219175.1). Classification (GTDB taxonomy): domain Bacteria; phylum Pseudomonadota; class Alphaproteobacteria; order Kiloniellales; family JACOMY01; genus JACOMY01. The sequence goes on along the minus strand of JAVJSY010000047.1, from coordinate 88,755 downwards.
GAATCTTGGTCTACTTTCAAACAAGTAGAGTGCGATTCAGACGATAGATCGATTCGATCTATCGTCATCGCGCTCTAGGCCCGCCGATCGCCGGTTACGAGCAGTTTCTCCTGATGGCTGCGCCTGCCCCCTGTCGCCACATTGCGTGCTGCGGGAGACTCGGGGATAAGCCTATCTCGTAATTTTTGCATAAAGATCATGTAAAAGAGGTGTCTTGCATGAGTGTTGACCTTGTGCGGGTGTCGTCTAAGCTCTGCCTCGTTGGAGAGACATCGGGGAATTCGGATGTCTAAAAGAACTGGAGGAAGCGAACGTGGCAGTCATCTTTGGAACAGAAAACCCGGACACGCTAACGGGTAGCGACCTGGTCGATACGATTTTCGGCTATGGGGATAGCGATCGGCTGTTCGGATTGGGGGACAACGATATCCTCTATGGCGGCACCGGTGAGGATAGCAGACTGTTTGGCGGTTCGGGTCTCGATCGGATCTACGGCGGTTTGGGTCGCGACGAGCAGATATTCGGCGACAGCGGAGCAGACTTCATCAACAGTGGAACCGGCAACGATCACAATGTGTCCGGCCGGCAGGGTGATGATCAGCTCTTTGCCGGTGGTGGCAATGACTTTGCCTTCTACGGCAGCGGCGGCAAGGACGCTATTTCTGGAGAGAACGGCAGCGATAGCTTTCTGTTCGGCGGCGGCAGTGACGACTCTCTCTTCGGAGGCTCCGGGTTCGACCGCTGGTTCTATGGAGGCATCGGCAGAGACACGCTCGATGCGGCCACGGGGGTGGATCGGTACCACTATGGCGGCGATGGTCCCGACCGTCTGTTCGGCGGCGACGGGAACGACCTGTGGTTCTTCGGCGGTAGCGGAGACGACCGGATCTACGGCGGGCAGGGTCTGGACTATGCGATCTTCGGCGACAGTGGTGAAGACCTTATGTTCGGCGGCAGTGCACGCGATATCATGCGCGGCGGCGAGGGTGACGACAGTCTGTTCGGCGATCAAGGGGCCGATAGCCTTGCAGGCGACAGCGGCCGCGACTTCTTCGATGGCGGCGCAAACCGCGACACCTTCTTCGGTGGCAGCGGCGACGACACCGTCTTTGTCGCCGACCAAGCCGACATCGTGCCCGGAGAGACCTTCATCGGCGGCGATGGCGACGACACCCTGATCCTGGATGGCGGCGCCACGATCCCGGTTGCCGTCTTCCTCAGCAGTGTCGAATCGGTGATCTACGGCTAGGCAGGAGGGCGGGGCCTGGCCCCGCCCGTCCACCCGCTATTCGGCTGCTTCCTGCTCGGCAGTGTAGCCCGGCAGCTCGCCACGGATGATGTAGCGCAGCAAAGCCACGATCTGCTCGGGATCGGATGCGACGGCCAGCGCTGCGCCATCGACCTCCTTGAGCGCGTGGTTCAGGGCCGGGTCGTGCAGGCTGATGTAGGGCTTTTCCAGGGCCGCGCAGAAGCCGGCATCGAAGGCGGCGTTCCACTGGCGGTACTTGTCGCCGAAGCGCACAACGGCCAGGTCGGCCTCCTGGATCAGGGTGCGTGTGCGGATCGCGTTCAGCTTGGCGCCCTTGTTGTCGTGCCAGAACTTGTCGCTCTCGGCACCCAGGATGGCGACGCCGCAATCGTCGGAGGCCTCGTGATGGGTGACCGGGCTGGCGAACTCGACCGGCAGGCCGGCGGCCTGCGCGCCGGTGACGATGCGCTCGCGCCAGTCGCTGTGGATCTCGCCGGAGAGATAGACGGTCCAGATTCGATCGGGTGAATAGGCTGTGGGCATGGCTTGGCTCCTTTGGGCTAGACGCAGCTAGTCAGTCTGAAAGTAGAAATGGTGCCGCGGGCTCGACAAGGCTAGTCCTATCAGGAAGGTCACGCCTTCTCGGACCCTACGGCGCGCACGCCTTCGAGGATCAGTTTGGTGGCCAGATCGGCGTAGTCTTCCCGGCTGATGGGCCCGTCGGGGCGGAACCAGAGATAGACCCAGTTCAGCATGCCGAAGAAGGACATGGTGACCGGCTTCAGCATGTGGCGCTCGTCCTGTAGCGCCGGATTGACTCCCAAAAGCACGGTCGAGAAGTGGTTAACCAGTTGGCGTTCCAATCCGCGCAGCCCCTCGGCCAGGTCCGGCGGCAGGGTCGACATGGCGTTGATCTGGACGCGATGCTCGTCGTCAGCGTCGCGGTAGCACTCCAAGAGCTGATGGACCAGCAGATGCAGGCGCCGCTCGGGCGGCAGACCGGGGTCGTCGATCTCGGCAAGGGCCTGGTTCAGCTCCTCCAGGTGGGTGCGCAGGATGTCGAACAGCAGGGCTTCCTTGCTGTCGTAGTAGTGATAGAGCAGTGCCTTGGAGACCCCGCACTCGGCCGCGACCGAGGCGATGGACGCCCGGTCGAAACCGTGCCGCGCGAAGAGCTGCGTTGCCGTCTTCAGGATGATGCGACGCTTCTGGTCGTAGTCCTGGGCGCGGGGTCTTGCCATGGGGTCAGTCCTGCCGGCGCAGATCGACCACGCGCCGCGCCTTACCGGCCGAGCGCTCGACCGCTTCCGGCTCACCGACCTCGACTTCGATGCTGACCCCGATCACGCTCTTCACGTGATGCTTCAACTCCTTGGCGGCGGCCTGCTTCTGGGCGTCATCCTGGCCGGGCAGGACCTCGGTCTTGACGGTCAGGACATCCATGCGGCCTTGACGGGTTAGCTCGATGAGGAAATGCGGGGCGAGAGCGCTGCACTTCATCAACTGCTCTTCGATCTGGGTCGGAAAGATATTGACCCCGCGCAGGATGATCATGTCGTCGGAACGCCCGGTGACCTTTTCCATCCGGCGCATGGAGCGCGCGGTGCCTGGCAGCAGCTTGGTGAGATCCCGCGTACGATAGCGGATGATCGGGAAGGCCTCTTTGGTCAGCGAGGTGAAGACCAGTTCGCCCTTTTCGCCGTCGGGAAGGACCGCTCCCGTCTCGGGATCGATGATTTCGGGATAGAAGTGATCCTCCCAGATGTGCAGGCCGTCCTTGGTCTCGACGCACTCGCAGGCAACGCCGGGGCCGATCACTTCGGAGAGGCCATAGATGTCGACCGCATGCATGTCGAAGGCCTGCTCGATCTCCTGGCGCATGGCATTGGTCCAGGGCTCGGCGCCGAAGATGCCGACGGCAAGCGAGGTCTCGCGCGGGTCGATGCCCTGGGCGCGGAAGTGGTCCAGGATCGAGAGCGCGTAGGAAGGCGTCACCATGATGACCCGTGGCTTGAAGTCCTGGATCAGGGTCACCTGACGCTCGGTCATGCCGCCGGAGACGGGGACCACGGTACAGCCCAGCTTCTCTGCTCCATAGTGCGCGCCGAGGCCGCCGGTGAAGAGGCCATAGCCGTAGGCGACATGGACGATGTCGCCGGCACGTCCGCCCGACGCCCGGATAGAGCGAGCGACGACGCTGGCCCACATGTCGATGTCGGCCTTGGTGTAGCCGACCACCGTGGGCCGTCCGGTGGTGCCGGAGGAGGCATGCACCCTGGCCAGGCGGTCCTGCGGGACGGCGAACATGCCGAAGGGATAGTTCTGGCGCAGGTCCTGCTTCACGGTGAAGGGGAACTTCGCCAGATCGCTCAGGTCTTGCAAGTCGTCGGGGTGCACGCCGACGGCATCGAATTTGGCGCGGTAGACGGCTGCGTTGTCATAGGCATGGGTAAGAGTCCGCTTCAGGCGCAACAGCTGCAACGCGCCCAGCTCGTCGCGCGAGGCGGTCTCGACGGGTTCCAGATCGCTGGGTTTGGGGGAGAGGTCTTCCATGCTGTCCTCCTGGGCCGTGTCTTCTTCTGTTGCTTATGCTGTTGCTTCTGACGGTGCTTCGGGCAGGTGGCTGCCCTTGATCTCGCGCGATTGACCGCGAAAGCTGGCGACCAGGCTGCCGTCGGCCTTGCTGACGGTGACGTCGTAGATGCCGTTGCGGCCGTAACGCGTAACCTCGACCGCCTCGGCGGTGAGCCGCTCTTCGGCGAAAGCAGGCGCGATGAAGGTCACGGCTGCCTGTTGGGCGACGACGCGTCGATTGTAGCTGTTGCAGGCAAAGGCGAAGGCGGAATCGGCCAGGGTGAAGATGAAGCCGCCGTGGCAGGTGCCATGCCCATTGCAGAAGGTCGGCTTGACCGTCATCGACAGCCTGGCCCGGCCGGGTCCGACCGCGTCCAGGCTCATGCCCAGCGCGCGCGAGGCTTGGTCATCCGCCCACATGGCCTGCCCACAGGCCTCGGCCAGCTCTTCTGGGGTTCGTGCCACCGGGGCTAAGCCTTGCCGGTGAAACGGGGCGCGCGCTTCTCCTTGAAGGCGGCAACGCCCTCGGCGTAGTCGGGGCTCCTGCCGGCATGGCTCTGCAGGTCGCGCTCCAGCTCCAGCTGCGAGCTGATGCCATGCTCCGTGGCAGCCTGAATGGCCTGTTTGGTCAGCCCCAGGCCATAGGTCGGGCCCTGTGCCAGCTCGCCGGCGAGTGTCTGGGCCTCGGCCATCAGTGCTTCGTCCGCGACGGCGCGCCAGATCAGGCCCCAGTCGGCAGCCTGCTGGGCGCTGAGCGGCATCGCCGTCATGGTCAGTGCCTTGGCGCGCGCTTCGCCCAGGTGGCGGGTCAGGGTCCAGGTGCCACCGGAATCGGGAACCAAGCCGATCTTGCTGAAGGCCTGGATGAACTTGGCCGACTGGGCGGCCAGGACGATGTCGCAAGCAAGCGCGATGTTGGCACCGGCGCCCGCAGCGACGCCGTTCACCGCACAGACGATCGGTTTCTCGATCGAGCGCAGCAGACGGATCAGGGGGTTGTAATACTCCTCGATGGTCTCGCCCAGGTCCCGCTCGGCGGAGACCATGGGGTCGGAGAGATCCTGACCGGCCGAAAAGGCGCGCCCGGCCCCGGTCAAGAGGAGCGCCCGGCAGTTGTCCTGCTCGCGCGCCTCGCTCAGCGCCAGGTGCAGCGCCAGGATCATCTCTGCCGTGAAGCTGTTCAGCTTGTCCGGCCGGTTCAGGGTAATGGTCGTGAGCCCTTCAGCTTCGGCCACCAGAATTGTCTCGCTCTGCATTGCTCTCACCTCCGTTGCTTCCTTCCAATAGTGCGTGGAAGCGGCCAGATGAAGAATCTTCTTGCATAAACCGTCCGGTCGGTCAATTATCTTTGCGCACCCTTATCGAGGGATGCCTTTCGGGGATGGAGCAGACGAGGACGGCATGACCGAGTTTTTCGAACGCCACCGCGAGACCTTGGAGGCAGCCTTGGCAGCGGCCGAGAGCCGCGACTTCTGGTCCGCCTATCCCGAGGTCCCGAGCAAGAAGATCTATGGTGAGGTGGCGCCGGAGGCAGGCGAGGCAGCCTATCAGGCACTCCTGGGCAAACCCTTCGCATTGCCGGGCCATCCGGAGCGTGGGCGACTAGGCAGTGAGGTTTCGCCTTTCGGTCCCAGCCTGGCGATCGACTACGCCAGCGCCCCCGCCGAGGATCTGATCGCGGCAGCAAGTGCTGCCGGCGAGGCCTGGGCAAATTCAAGCGCGCGCACCCGCGCGGGTGTCTTGCTGGAGGCCTTGGCGCGGCTCAACCGGCGCAGCTTCGAGATGGGCCACGCGGTGATGCACACCACGGGGCAGCCCTTCGTCATGGCCTTCCAGGCCGGTGGCCCGCATGCCCAGGATCGTGGACTGGAGGCCGTCGCCTACGCTTATCGCGCCATGAGCGAAACTCCCGAGAGCGCCCGCTGGACCAAGCCTCAGGGCAAGCACCCACCCATCGTGCTGGAGAAGCACTACCGGGTCCTGCCGCGCGGTGTTGCGCTCACCATCGGCTGCAACACCTTCCCCACCTGGAACGGCTATCCAGGCCTCTTCGCCAGCTTGGCCACCGGCAACACGGTGATCGTGAAGCCGCATCCAGCTGCCGTGCTCCCGCTGGCGATCACCTTGCAGGAGCTGCGCGCCGTGCTGGCCGAAGCCGGCTTCGATCCCAATGTGGTGCTGCTGGCGGTGGACGAGCAGGGGGCGGAGATCACCAAGACCTTGGCCTGTCATCCGGCGATCAAGATCATCGATTACACCGGCTCCAACGCCTTTGCCGACTGGCTTCGTGGCGAAGCGCGACAGGCTAGGCTCTATAGCGAGGAGGCCGGGGTGAACTCCGTGGTCTTGGCCTCAACGGACAACTTCAAGGGAACCTGTGCGAACCTGGCCTTTTCGATCTCGCTCTACAGCGGCCAGATGTGCACTGCACCGCAAAACATCTACATCCCCAAAGACGGTATCGAGACCGACCAGGGCCATAAGTCGTTCGATGAAGTGGCAGCTGCGCTCAAGGCTGCGGTCGATGGCCTGCTCGGCGATCCGGCCCGTGCGGCCGGCGTCTGCGGTGCGCTGGCCAACCCGGCGACCCTGGCGCGGGTCGAGGCTGCGGCGCAAGAGGGCCGGGTGGTGCGCGCCTCTGCACCGCTGGAGGGATTGGAGGGGGCTCGCACCGCCACACCGCTGCTGCTTGCCGTCGAGGCAAAGACGAGCCAAGCCCATCGCGAAGAACGCTTCGGCCCCATTGCCTTTCTGGTTGCCAGCGAGAGTGCAGAGGCGGCCATCGACGAGGCTGCCGGGCTGGCGCGCGAGAAGGGGGCAATTACGGCAGCGGTCTACGCCACCGACGCCGCGACCTTAGAGCGGTCGGAGGCTGCCTTCGGTGCCGCCGGCGTCAGCCTTTCCTGCAATCTCACCGGAAACATCTTCGTCAACCAGTCGGCGGCCTTCAGCGACTACCACGTGAGCGGGGCGAACCCGGCCGGCAACGCCTGCCTTACCGACAGCGCCTTCGTGGCCGACCGCTTTCGCATCGTCGCCGTCAGGCGGCCGATTGCCGCCTAGAGCAGAACCACCAGACCAAAAAAGAACCAAGGAGGAAAACAAAGATGACGTTTCAATCCATCAAAACGATGGCAGCCGCTCTTGCCGTCCTTTCGGGCTTCGCATTCGCTCAGCCTGCGCTTGGCGAAGTCAAGCTGGGCTCGACGCTCGCGGTCACCGGCCCGGCGTCATTCTTGGGCGATCCGGAGGCCAAGACGCTCAAGATGCTGGTCGACCAGGTCAACGCGGCCGGCGGGATCAACGGCGAGAGCGTGACCCTGATCCAGTACGACGATGCGGCCAATCCCAACAATGCCCGCACCTTCGCCACCCGCCTGGTCGAGGATGACGAGGTCATCGCGGTGATCGGCGGCTCGACCACCGGCGCCACCATGGCGATGATCCCGATCTTCGAGGATGCCGAGATCCCCTTCATCTCGCTGGCCGGTGCAGTGGTGATCATCGATCCGGTCAAGGAATGGGTCTTCAAGACCCCGCACACCGACCGCATGGCCTGCGCCAAGATCTTCGAGGACATGCAGAAGCAGGGGATTGGCAAGATCGGCATGATCTCCGGCACCGGCGGCTTCGGCAAGTCGATGCGCGGCCAGTGCCTGGACATCGTCGGCGACTATGGCATCGAGGTCGTGGCCGACGAGACCTATGGCGCCAAAGACGCCGACATGACCCCGCAGCTGACCAAGATCAAGAACAGCGAGGGCGTTCAGGCCGTTCTCAACCCCGGCTTCGGTCAGGGGCCGGCCCTGGTCACCCGCAACTACGCCCAGCTCGGCATGTCCCAGCCGCTCTATCAGTCGCACGGTGTTGCCTCCCAGTCCTTCATCGATCTGGCCGGCGAGGCTGCCGAGGGCGTGCGTATGGCAGCACCCAGTCTGCTGGTGGCCGACAGCTTGGCCGCCGACGACACGCAGCGCGACGTCGTCGTGGCCTATAAGCAGGCCTATGAGAGCGAGACGGGCCAGCCGGTCTCGACCTTCGGCGGCTATGCCTACGACGCCTTCATGATGCTGAAGGCCGCGATCGAGACGGCCGGCTCCGACGACCCTGCCGCGATCCGCGACGCGCTGGAGGCCATGCAGGGCCATGTCGGCGTGACTGGCGAATTCAACTTCTCGCCGGACGACCACCTTGGCCTCGATCTCTCCGCCTTCCGCATGGTCGAGGTCAAGGACGGCGCTTTCGTCCTGATCGACTAGACAAGCGTTGCCAGCCTCTCGGGCGATCGAGAGGCTGGTACTTTCCCACTTGTTTCTAACGTGAGTTAGGCGCGATGGCAGAGCTTCTGCAGTTCCTGCTGTCCGGTGTCACCGTGGGCGCCATCTATGCCTTGGTGGCACTGGGCTTCACCTTGATCTACAACGCCAGCGAGGTGGTGAACTTTGCCCAGGGCGAGTTCGTCATGATCGGCGGCATGACCACGGCCTTTCTCTCGGCCGCCGGCCTGCCGATCTGGCTGGCAGCCCTGCTGGCGATTCTGGCCGCCGTCTTGATCGGTATTGCGCTCAACAAGCTGGCGGTCGAGCCGGCACGCGGCGCGCCGGTGCTGGCGCTCATCATCATCACCATCGGCGCCTCCATCTTCTTGAGCGGCACGGCCGAGATCGTCTTCGACAAGCAGTTCCATCGCTTCGAAGCCTTCAGCGGCGATGCGCCCATCGAAATCGGCGGTGCCACCATCGTGCCGCAGAGCCTGTGGGTGCTGGGCGGCGCGATGGCGGTCTTCGCCGGACTCTATCTCTTCTTCACCCGGACCTTGATGGGCCGCGCGGTTCTGGCGACCGCCAACAATCGCCTCGCGGCCAAGCTGGTCGGCATCAACACCGGCTTCGTCATGACCTTCAGCTTCGCGCTTTCGGCGGCGATCGGCGCGCTGGCGGGTGTCTTGGTGACGCCGATTACCTTCACCTCTTACGACGTCGGTGTCGGGCTGGCGTTGAAGGGCTTTGCCGGTGCCATGCTGGGCGGGATGGGCAGTCCGCCCGGTGCCTTGGTCGGCGGTCTCGCCATCGGCCTGGTCGAGGCGCTGACTGCCGGCTACATCTCCTCGGACTATAAGGACGCAGCCGCCTTCATCGTGATCCTGGGCGTGCTCTTCTTCCTGCCGCAAGGCCTCTTCGGCGCCAAGCAGGTGGAGCGGGTCTAGGCCATGCGTCTCTCGCCCAAGCATGCGACCCTGCTGCTTCTGCTGGCCATCCTGGCGCTGGCACCGCTGGTCTTCCCCAGCTCCTTCTACTACCGCGTCTTCGCGCTCATCTATGTGAACGCACTGGCGGTTACCGGCTTGGTGATCCTTTTGGGCTTTGCCGGGCAGGTCAGCCTGGGCCATGCCGGTTTCGTCGGCATCGGCGCCTATGCCTCGGCCCTGGCGCCCATGCACCTGGGGCTGCCGCCGCTGCTTGCTTTGGTGTTCGGCGCGCTGCTATCGGCGCTGGTTGCCTTCGTGATCGGGCGGCCGATCCTGCGCCTCAAGGGCTACACCCTGGCGATCGCGACCCTAGGCTTTGGTATCCTGGTCTCCATGGTGCTGCGTAACGAGGCCTGGCTCACCGGCGGCCCGGACGGTGTCGCTGTGCCCGCACTGGGACTGAAGGACGGCCTGAAGGGTCTGGGCTTGAAGCTCAAGACTTCGGAGCTCTGGTACTGGACCTCAGGGATTGTCCTGCTGTTCGGCGCCTGGCTGGCGCTCAATCTGCAGCACAGTCCAAGCGGACGGGCCTTGCGGGCGCTGCACGATTCGGAGGTCGCGGCCAAGACGCTCGGCGTCGATGTCGCGCGCTTCAAGCTGAAGGCCTTCGTGGTCTCGGCCGTCTACGCCTCGATCTCCGGTTCGCTATTGGCCTTGATGAACGGCTTCGTCACGCCGGAGGTGGCTGGCTTCCTGCATTCCATCGAGCTGGTGACCATGGCGGTGCTCGGCGGCGCCGGCTCTGTCATCGGCGGCTTTTTCGGATCCGTGCTGCTGACCGCGCTACCGCAGGCACTGACCTTCTTCCAGGAGTACAAGCATCTGCTGCTGGGGCTCATCATGATGCTGGTGATGATCTTCATGACCGAGGGGCTAGTGCCCAGCCTGCAAAGACGCCTCTTCGGGAGGACGTCATGAGCCTGCTCACGGTGAGCGATTTGGCGATCGGCTTCGGCGGCATCCGCGCCGTCGACGGCGTCTCCTTTGCCGTGCAGGAGGGCGAGATCGTCTCGGTCATCGGGCCGAACGGGGCGGGTAAGACCACGCTCTTCAACATGATCTCGGGGCTCTACACGCCGGACCAGGGCTCAGTCGAACTGGCAGGCCAGCAGGTGACGGCGATGGCGCCGCATCGCCTGGCGGCCCGCGGCCTCTCGCGGACCTTTCAGAACCTGCAGATTTTTCCGCAGCTGACGGTGCTGGAGAACGTCATGACCGGCCGGCACCTGCAGGAGAAGCCAAGCCTCTTCGCCGACCTCTTGTCCCTGCCGTCCAGCCGCCGCAAGACCAGGGAGACCGAGGCGACGGCGCGGTTGCTCTTGGATAAGGTCGGCCTTGGCCAGGCCGCTGCTCTTGAGGCCGGCACGCTCTCCTACGGTGGGCTAAAGCGCTTGGAGATCGCGCGCGCGCTTGCCGCCAAACCCCGTCTGCTGCTGCTGGACGAACCGGCGGCCGGCTGCAATGCGGTCGAGACCGAAGAGATCGATGCCCTGATCGTCGCCGTGGCGGGCGAGGGTATCTCCATCCTGCTGGTCGAGCACGACATGAAGCTGGTGATGAAGATCTCCAGCCACATCGTCGTGCTGGACCAGGGCTGCAAGATTGCGGAAGGCAAGCCGGCCGAGGTCAGCCGGAACCCGAAAGTGATCGCCGCCTATCTGGGCAGCGAGGCGGGCGACGATGCTGCAGCTTGAGGGCGTGAAGAGCCGCTATGGCCGCATCGAGGTGCTGCACGGCATCGATCTTGCGGTCGCGCCCGGCGAGATCGTGACCGTCGTCGGCGCCAATGGGGCCGGCAAGACCACGCTGCTGCGCTGCCTCTCGGGCCTGCAGCCGGCGAGCGCCGGGCGTATCGCCTTCGACGGCCGCGACGTGACCGCGGTTCCCGCCCACCGCCGCGTCGCCCTTGGCTTGGCGCAGTCGCCGGAGGGCCGGCAGATCTTCACCAACCTGACGGTGGAGGAGAATCTTCGCCTGGGCGCCTTTCGCTTTTCGGACGGACAGGTCGCCGAGGATCGCGAGACGGTCTTCGCCCTCTTCCCGATCCTGAAGGACAAGCGCCAGCTTTCCGCCGGCGGCCTCTCGGGCGGGCAGCAGCAGATGCTGGCCATCGGCCGGGCACTCATGAGCCGCCCGCGTTGCCTCTTGCTGGACGAGCCCTCGATGGGTCTGGCGCCGCTTCTGGTGAAGCAGGTGATGGGCGTGGTGCAAGAGCTGAAGCGGCGCGACATCACCGTGCTGCTGGTCGAACAGAACGCCATGGCCGCGCTCTCGATCGCCGACCGCGGCTACGTCATGGAGACCGGCCGGATCGTCACCGAAGGGCCGGCCAAGGACCTGCTGGTCGATCCGGCCGTGCGCGAGGCCTATTTGGGGGTGTGAGGGCTGCGAGCTTGTCGCGCTAGAGCGCCTGCAGCTTCTCCAGGTTGGTCTTGCGCAGCTCTGCCTCGGTCAGGCCGATGTCGTAGGCGGGCGAGAGCACCAGCTCGGCCCTGGCGACATCGATCCGCACGAAGTCGCTCATCATCCCCAGATAGGGGGCCCAGGTCGCTTCGAATGCGGACAGCAGGCTTTCGTCGGCATCGGCCCTGGCGATGATCTCCGCAGTGCCGGCAGCACGCACTGCGCGCCTGGTCAGCACGTCAATGAAGCAGACCTCGACGGCCGGACGTGCGCGCAGGTTGGCGACCGTGCCGGGCGAGCGGATGTTGCCGAAGGCCAGGGTCTTCGGATCCGGCACCACGAAGGTCGCCTTGGGCGAGACCGCCGGCGCGCCGGTCGCATCGATGGTGGCGACCATCCCGGCCGGGTGATTGGCGATCAGGGTCAGCATCTCGGACGTCAGCATGGGAACCTCTCCTCGAATTCTCCTCTTCTGCCTCTTCTAGAAGCAGGAAAAGGGCTGAGGAAACGTCCAGAATCAGACTCTAAGAGCAGACCAATCCATCGAACCCACACAAGCACGGCTAGGGGCAGAGCCTGATGCAACGCCTGCTGTTTCGCGTCGAAAACAACTAGTGCTTGTGGCCCAGTTCGATCGGGGCGCCGAAGTCGCGGTGGTGGTCGGCCTGGCGCCACTCTTCCTTTCGCGCGAGCAGCTCTTCGACCGAGGTCAGGCCCTTGCTGGCGGCCAGTTTTTCCAGTGCAGCCAGCCAGTGGATATAGTAGCGGTCGCCCAGGTCCGGATCGCCGCTGCTCTTGGCGGCAGCGATCTCGGCGCTCAGGAACTCCACCCACTCGCTCCACTCGAAGTGACCCTGATCGTAGAGGGTCAAGGTCATGGCGAAGGCTTGCGCCTCCCAGGGTTCGTTGAAGACCGGATTGTCGCCATCCTGCGGGATCTTCGGCATGTCCGGATGATGGGGAGGTGTCCGCATCTGGGCTAAGCCGGCTCTATGTAGTTGTCCCAGAGGTCGATGTAGAGTGCGTCCTTGCCGGGGGCCGCGTCGCCCCACAGCTCGTTCGCCTCGAAGCGCACGCTGTAGACGTTCTGCGGTTGTTCGGAGCCGTGGGCGGCAGCGTCGGGATAGACGAAGACGCCGTGGTGGCGGTCGACCACACCGACCCGGCCGCGGATGTAGCGGGGCAGGCGGGTGTGACCCATGGGGTTCAGGTTGAGCGCGCGAACCCGGTCGCCGACCTTGAAGCGCTGCGGAACCTCCTCGTCGACGCGCGCCGATGCTCCGGTGCTAACCAGAACCGGCACCATTTCAGGTGTCAGCATCAGGCGTTCTCCTTCTTTAGCTCGGCCACGCGCTGGGCCAGCTCCTCGGCGGTGATCTTGCCCTTCTCGACCATCAGGGTCTCCACCGAATGCAGCCAGTGCTCGTAGTAGCTGGTGTTGAGGTAGGATGGCGCGCCCATGCGCTCGATCCCGTGGCGGAATTCATCGACGTTGTAGTTACCGCCGGCGAAACAGCACATCATGACTCCGAACATCCGCCGTTCCCACTCGTCGTGGAAGACTGGCTCGTTCTGCTCCGGGTTGATCGGGCCCAGCCCGTCCATTCCGCCCAAATCGTGTACGCCATTCATCGTCTTGATCCCTCCGAACGCGGTTTATGGGCTCTTCGGATGACCGACGCCGATCATCGAGTCGCGGGTTACCAGCTCGGCCAAGGCCTCTTCGCTCAAGCCCTCCGTGCCGGCCGGTCGTTTCGGCAGCACCAGGTAGCGCAGCTCGGCATTGCTGTCCCAAACGCGCACCTCGGTGGCCTCGTCCAGTGCGACGCCGAACTCTTCCAAGACGCCGCGCGGGTCGCGCACGACGCGGGCCCGGTAGGGGGCCGACTTGTACCAGACCGGCGGCAGGCCCAGAGTCGGCCAGGGGTAGCAGGAGCAGAGCGTGCAGACGACGACGTTGTGCACGTCGTCGGTGTTCTCGACGACCACCATGTCTTCGCCCTGCGCACCGGAGAAGCCGAGTTCGGCGATGGCCTCGGTTCCCTTTGAGAGCAGGCGTTCCTTGTAGGCCGGATCGCTCCAGGCCTTGGCGACGACCTGTGCGCCGTTACGCGGCCCGACGTTCTTCTCATAGGCCTCGATCAAGGCGTCGACGGCTTCGCGATCGATCAGTTCCTTGTCGGCCAGGAGCGATTCCAGGGCTTTGACGCGGAGCTCGACGTCGCTGAGCGGACGGTTGTGATGGTCTGATGACATAGCAGGTTGGTCCTCCGACAAGGGGAGCGTCGCCCAGCGATGGCGGTACCCCAGCGGGCGCCACGGGGCATTCCTTGGCTGCAATGGTTACGGAAAGCAGCCATAAGGACAAGGCAAAATTTCGTGGGTTACTCTTGACGGCTGCGTGAGGTCGACACCAGTCCTGTGGACCGCAGCGGTCCTCTTGCCCTAGGTGAGTGGGTTGCTTTGGCCGCGCGGTGCGCCAGTAGGCCGGGCGGTGGCAGGTGATGAATTGTACAGCCTTGAGGGTGGGGTGCGGGATGCCTCTCGTTGCGCAAGACGAAATACTTCAGCGCGCTGTGCGCTGTCTCGGCCAAGGCCAACCGCAAGAGGCGCAGAGGCTGCTGGAGCAAGGGCTGGCGGAGCGCCCGGACTATCCGCCCTTCGCGAGCCTGAGGGCGATCGCCCTTATGCATCAAGGCGAGGGCGCGCGTGCGCTTCAGGCGATCGAAGCTGTCGTTGCCAAGGTTCCCGGCTGGGCCGATGCCCGCGCCAATCTCGGCTATATTCTCGAGGCCTTGGGTCGTCATTCGGATGCTGAAGCCGTTTTAGGGGCGCTCCTCAAGGAGCAACCGGCACATGAGAGTGCGTCCCTGACGCTCAGCCGGCTGCTGGCTGAGGGCGGTCGCTACGACAGTGCCATTGCCGTCCTACAGGCCGCCTTGCAGCACAAGCCGACCCACCGAGGGCTACTCTACAATCTGGCGCTGGCGCTGCGCGACAAGGGCGACCGCCACAACGCGCTGCAACACTTCGCAACACTTTTTGGGCAGAATCCCAACGATATCGAGGCTGCCAACCAGGCAGCATCCCTTTACCTCGACCTTGGCCAAGCAGCTGAGGCCTTGGCACTGCTGGACTCGGCGCTTGCAAGAAGGCCGGACTTTGCGCCTGCACACAACAATCGCGGCACGGCATTGCGTGAGCTTCGGCGCAACGAGGAGGCACTGCGCGCCTATCGCCAGGCTTGCGAGCTACAGCCCGACCGGGTCGAGGCCTGGCGCAATCTGGGTCTGCTGGCGGCCGACCTGGGTCATCTGCCCGAGGCCGCACAGGCCTTGGCCCGTGTCCTCGCCATGAAGCCCGATGACAGCATCGCGCGACACATGCTCGACTCGGTGGAGGGACGCACGACGGCAGCACCACCCGAAGGCTTTCTGGCGGCGAGCTTCGATGCCTTCGCCAAGAGCTTCGACCGGCAGCTGGTGGAACGGCTGGGTTACAGCGTGCCCTGGGCACTGGCCGACAAAGCTAAGGTGTTTTGCCCAGAGGGAGGATATCGCGAGGCCGTCGACATTGGTTGCGGCACAGGGCTGATCTCCAAGGCCTTCGATGGCCTGGTCGAGCGGTGGACTGGCATCGATCTCTCGACGGAGATGCTGAAGCGGGCCGAGCAGAGCGGCGGCTACCACTGCCTGCTGCAGGGCGAAGCGGTCGAGACCCTGGCAGGTGTGACCACAGAGTTCGATCTGGCGACTGCGGCCGATCTGCTGATCTATCTGGGAGACATCCTGCCTCTCTTCCGGGCGGTCTCCGCAAGCTTGCGACCGGATGGTCTCTTCCTGCTATCGACCGAGCGCTGCCGGCCCGAGGAGGGGGACTGTCGACTGCGACCGACAGGGCGCTACGCCCAGAGCGATGCCTATGTCCTTGAGATGGCAAACCGCGCTTCCTTCGCATGCCTATCGCAAGAACCGACGGTCTTGAGAAAGCAGCACGGCGAAGATGTTGCAGGGACGCTTTTTACGTTTCGTGCACTTGCCCGTCGTTCGAATTAGGCTATCGTGCAGGGCCATCTCGTCGCAAATCTGCCCCAGCGGAGTTTTCTTGGCACGAACAACGGTCAGTCCTCGCCATTCGCGGTCTAGCCTGTGAGTCGCACGACTTGGGCTAAGCTCGCTGCCTTGTACGGCGGCCTGCTGTGGGGCACCTTTTGGGTGCCTGTGCGCGAGCTGGATGGCGCCGGGGTCGAGGGCTTGTGGGCGGTTGCCCTGATCTACTTCCTGGCCAGCCTCTTTGCTCTTCCGATCATGCTGCTGCGTTGGCAGCAGACACTGCGAAACGGCTGGCGGCAGCACATGGCTGGCTGCTTCCTCGGGCTTGGCATGGCGCTCTATGCCACCGCTTTCCTCTATACCGAGGTGGCGACGGCCGTGCTGCTCTACTATCTGGCGCCGGTCTGGGGGTTCCTGCTGGCGCGCGTCGTGCTGGGCGATCCGATCACGCCGGTGCGCTGGATCTCCATGGGGCTCGCGCTGGTCGGGGCGTCCGTTATTCTGGGGGGCGAGTCCTGGCCGCCCTTGCCGAACAACATCGGCGACTGGCTGGCGCTGAGCTCGGGCGTGGTGTTCGTCATCGGCTCTTTGATGATGCTGTGCTGGCCAAAGATCGCACCGCTGGACTATGCGCTGTCGTTCCTCACCTGGGGTGGCTGCGCGATGCTGATCGCAGCACTCGTCGTGGAGCCGCAGTTGCCGGCCCAGGCAGCGGTCACCTCGGCCTTGCCCTGGCTGCTGGCCTTCGTCCTCTTGGGGCTGATCCCGGGAGGATCGGCGGCGATCTATGGTGCGACGATCCTGAACCCGGGCCTGGTCAGCATCATCTTCATGTCCGAGATCGGGGTCAGCATCTTCCTGGCCGCAATCCTGACCGACGAGCCCTTCGGCCTACGCGAGATCGCCGGCATTTTCCTGATCGCACTTGCCGGTGTGATTGAAGGCTTGCTGGATCTTTGGCGCAGACGACGCCGGGCAATGCTTTGCTGAAACAGCACCGGCCCGTCCCCTAAGCGACTGCGAGGCTCTCTCGCAGGCAGGTAGGGGACGGGCCGGCGCCGGTCACATCAGGATGAAGGTCTAGACGTCGGCCAGAACCTTCATCGAGGCCAGGGTGCTGGGGTTGGGCACCGTGCCCGAGCGGTCGTGCGGCGGGGCCTTCTCCAGCGCGTCCACATGCTCCATTCCTTCGACGACTTCGCCCCAAACGGTGTACTGGCCGTTCAGGAAGCTGGCGTCGGCGAAGCAGATGAAGAACTGGCTGTTGGCGCTGTTGGGCATCTGCGAGCGCGCCATGCCGCAGGTCCCGCGCACGAAGGGCTCTTGAGTGAACTCGGCCGGCAGGTTGGGATGCGAGGAGCCACCGGTGCCGGTGCCGGTCGGGTCGCCGCCCTGGGCCATGAATCCGTCCATGACCCGGTGGAAGACGGTTCCGTCATAAAAGCCATCGCGCGCCAGCAGCTTCAAGCGCTCGACATGCTTGGGTGCCAGGTCGGGGCGCAGCTTGATGGTGACCACGCCTGCCGGCACGGTGAGGACGAGGTGATTTTCAGGATCTCTGGTATCGCTCATAGGGACTTTGTCCTTCGATGTGTTGGAAGCCTGTCCGGCTCTATTGGGTGTCGGCCAGGACCTTGAGGCTCTTGATGCGGTCGGGGCTGTTCACCATGCCGCCCGCACCGGAGCCCTTCTTGATCTTGTCGACTGCGTCCATGCCGTCGATGACCCGGCCCCAAAGCGTGTACTGGCCGTTCAGATGCTGGCAGTCGGCCGTGCAGATGAACCACTGGCTGTTGGCGCTGTCCGGTGCGGCGGTCTTGGCCATGCCGACCGCGCCCTCGGTAAAGACCTCAAGATTGAACTCGTCGTAGAGGTCCGGCAGGTCCGATCCGCCGCGGCCGGTGCCGGTCGGATCGCCGGTCTGCGCCATGAAGCCGTCAATCACACGATGGAACTTCAAGCCGTCATAGAAGCCTTGCCGGGTCAGGGTCTTGATCCGCTCTACATGATTGGGGGCCCGATCCGGCAGCATCTGGATCAAGACCGTGCCATCATCGAGTTCGAGCACCAGCGTGTTCTCCGGGTCGGCGACCTGCGCTTGGGCGGAAAAGGCGAGCAGCGGTGCCAACAGGGCAGCGGCTGCAAGGGTTCTAAGCAGCTTGGAGACATGCATCGCGCGATCTCTATCCTCTTGTGGTGATCGGTAAACGAGGGGCCTTCTCTCACAAGCCCCGCGCCGCTGTAAACTCCGAGCAAGCAGGAGCGCTGCGTTTATGGTCGGTCAGCCAAGGCCTGTACGGCGATTGCAAGCGGCCGGCAATCGGCTAAGAAGGGGGCATTGTCAGTGGGCCCAGCGTCGGAGGCGTTACGGCTTTCGACCATGTGGAGCGTCCCTAGGGCCTTGAAACAAAGATGACTCAAGCGGCTGTCGGCGATCACGACTTGGGGCGGCGGTTCCTTCTCTACAGGCGTGCGCAGGAGGATAGGTCCTTCCAGCCCATGGCGGAAATTCGCTTGTGGGAGGATCTGCCCAGTATCGCCCCAAAAGTAGGTCACCCGACCTATGTGCTGCCCTTCGACAGGTCCCTAAAGCCCATTTCCGATCTCGAGAGCCGGATTCAGGAGCCATGGTTTTGCGGCGCCCCGGAGGACGTCCGACTCGTTTTGGACCAGTCCCAGGCTGCGGAGGTGACTGTCTCGGAGCGAGTGGTTCAGATCGAAGAACAGGGCATCGCGTGGCAGATGGGCCGTTGCGATGCTCCAGACGCGCAGTTCTGGACGTGGCTGTTTGGATTTCTTGCCGGGATCGCAGACCCGAGATCCCTGATCGCCTTCAGTGCAGAGGCTTGGGGTGTTTCGGCGCTGGACGAAGGCCATGCCGCTTCGTTCGAGGCCGACATCCTGCGTCTCGAAACCAGGGGGCTGCATGTCGTGTCCCTTGGCAGCAGTGAAGCACTGTGGCTGCGCGCGCTCACCGTGCCATCGCTGGAGAATCTGCCGACCGTCAGCGTCGTCATGCCGGTCTACAACTCAGAACCTTTCCTGCAGGAGGCGATCGAGTCGGTTCTGGACCAGTCCTTTCAAGACCTCGAGCTGATCTGCATCGACGATGGATCTGATGACGGCAGCCTCGGCCTTCTGAAGCAAGCGGCCAGCCGGGACGGCAGGATCAGAGTCTATACCCAGGCCAATGCCGGCGTTGCCAGCGCGCGCAACCGTGGCCTCGAGCTGGCTCGCGGTCGCTACATCACCTTCGCCGATGCCGATGACAAGCTCTATCCGGACTCGCTGAAGCGCCGGGTGGCCTGCCTGGAAGGGCGGGCAGGAGAGATGATCTGCGGAGGGCGGGCGGCCTTTCTGGACGAGCAAGCACGCGATCTGGGCATGCACTACGGTCGCCTCGGCAGAGCTTGGTTCGCGCAGAGCACAGCGGTGCCCTTTCATATCACGACCCTTATGGGGCGCAGCCACATCATGAAGCGACAGCGCTTTCCCGATGGGGTGGCCCATGCCGAAGACTGGGCCTACATCGTCGGCCTCTTGAGTGACGGCTGGTCAATCGCGAGCTGCGGCGAGGCGCCCTTGGTTGGCTATCGCTGGCACGGAAGGTCTGCCACGGCAGTCAACCGCGACGCCCACTTCGAGGGCTGCCTCGGCTTTCTCGGGAGTCTCAGCGACTGGAAGCCAGAGCCCCGTCTCAGGATCGAGCGACCGGCGCAGGCATTGAATTTGCCGCCGCAGAGGCTGGCAAGAGCCCTGGCACAGCGGCTGCAGGCGCATTTTCTGGCTGTCGTCTTGGCAGGCGACACAGCCGGTCTGCACGCGCTGCTGGAGCGGTCCGATTTCCGCTGGGTTCCGCGGCGGCCGCGATGGCTCACGCGCGACTTCTTCGATGTCGCCGCCGTTCGCGTCTTTCGCCTACCGCGGCATTCGTCCGATCTTGATCGTTCCGTCACCGCGCGGCTGGACTTTGCCTTCGATGCCTGTCGGCGGCTGCCCCGCGAGGAGGGCCATCGTGCGCTCTCCATCGCGTTTCGTCGCTACCTGCTCTCGGTGGCGGGCAGAACGAAGGACCGACGTGCCAGTCCAGCGATCATGATGCGTAAACTCGGC
This sequence comes from Kiloniellales bacterium, assembly GCA_040219175.1. GTDB lineage: Bacteria > Pseudomonadota > Alphaproteobacteria > Kiloniellales > JACOMY01 > JACOMY01. The sequence continues at coordinate 69,116 of JAVJSY010000047.1, read as the reverse complement.
GTTGAATGGGATGCAGCACTTCTCAGCAGTCTGAAGGTGGCGCGTTTCTGCCAACGCCTCGTCGCTGGGGCGCAGAAAAATGAAGACCGCAGCTAGGATAGTCTTCCCAGCTGCGGTCCACCTTTTCTTTCAGACTGTTAGCGCCTAAACTTCTCTTACGCCATCGCCTTCTTCAAGCCCTCGTCCAGCTTGTCCATGAACTCTTCGGTGGTCAGCCAGGTCTGTTTGTCGCCGATGAGCAAGGCCAGATCCTTGGTCATGAAGCCGTTCTCGACCGTTTCGATGCAGACCCGCTCCAGGGTCTCGGCGAAGGCGCCCACGTCCGGCGTCTCGTCCTGGCGGGCGCGGAAGGCGAGGCCGCGGGTCCAGGCGAAGATCGAGGCGATGGGATTGGTCGAGGTGGCCTTGCCCTTCTGGTGCTCGCGGTAATGCCGGGTAACCGTGCCATGCGCGGCTTCGGCCTCTACCGTGTTCCCGTCCGGCGTCATCAGCACCGAGGTCATCAGGCCCAGCGAGCCGAAGCCCTGCGCCACGGTGTCGGACTGCACATCGCCGTCGTAGTTCTTGCAGGCCCAGACATAGCCGCCCGACCACTTCAGCGCGGCCGCCACCATGTCGTCGATCAGGCGATGCTCGTAGGTGATGCCGGCTTCCTTGAAGCGCTCGGCATACTCGGCCTCGTAGACCTCTTGGAAGAGGTCCTTGAAGCGCCCGTCGTAAGCCTTGAGGATCGTGTTCTTGGTCGAGAGGTAGACCGGCACCTTGCGCTGCAGGCCATAGTTCAGGCAGGCCTGCGCGAACTCGCGGATCGAGCTGTCCAGGTTGTACATGGACATCGCCACGCCGCCGCCGGGGAAGTCGAAGACCTTGTGCTCGATGGTCTGGCCGTCTTCGCCCTTGAAGGTCATGGTCAGCTCGCCCTTGCCGGGGACCACGAAGTCGGTGGCGCGATACTGGTCGCCGAAGGCGTGACGGCCGATGATGATCGGCTGAGTCCAGCCCGGCACCAGGCGCGGCACGTTGGACATGATGATCGGCTCACGGAAGATGGTGCCGCCCAGGATGTTGCGGATGGTGCCGTTGGGCGAGCGCCACATCTTCTTCAGCCCGAACTCTTCAACCCGGGCTTCGTCCGGCGTGATGGTCGCGCACTTGACGCCCACGCCGTGCTTCTTGATCGCGTTGGCGGCATCGATCGTCACCTGATCGTCGGTGGCGTCGCGATGCTCGACACCCAGGTCGTAGTACTCCAGGTCGATGTCGAGATAGGGGAAGATCAACTTCTCTTTGATCATCGCCCAGATGATCCGGGTCATCTCATCTCCGTCGAGCTCGACGATGGGGTTCTTCACCTTGATCTTCGCCATGTCTGCAATCCGTCCCTTTCCAGGCTGTCGTCGCTATCGGGGCGGGACCATAGCAAGCTTTTGCTGCAGTGCAAGATAACTTAACCGCGCTGTTGCTGCAGCAGGCCCGGCGTCACCGCTGGCTGGAAACTGCGGAGTGCTTCCAGCAGCGCTTGCGGGGTCGCCACGCGGTGCAGCACGCGGTTCGTCGGCACGCGCAGATAGCCCTGGTTTTCCATCGTCTGCAACAGCTGCTCCAGCTTGTCCCAGAAGCCGTCGGGGTCGAGGAAGACCAGAGGCTTCGCATGCAGACCCAACTGCGCCCAGGTCAGGGCCTCGAAGGTTTCCTCCAAGGTGCCGATACCGCCGGGCAGAACGCAGAAGGCGTCCGAACGCTCGGTCATGAGGCGCTTGCGCTCGTGCATGCTGTCGACCACCAGCAGCTCATGCAGGCCGCGGTGTGCGACTTCCAGATCCACCAGGTACTCCGGAATGATGCCGACCATTCGTCCGCCGGCCTGCAAGGTGGCATCGGCCAAGGCACCCATCAGGCCCCTGCGCGCGCCGCCATAGACCACGGTGATACCGGCCGCGGCCAGCTGCCGGCCAAGTTCTTGGGCGAGTGTGACATGTGCTGCCGGCACGCCTTGAGAAGCGCCGCAGAAGACACAGATGCTGCGTGGCCAATCCTGTTGTGCCTGCTGGGTTCCTTGCCTTGCCATGACCCAACCTAGACCAGCGGAGGGGTGGCTGCACGCGTCTGCTTGCAACCTGGCTATCAGCCGCACTGGAGCGTGTGGCGCCTAAGCCGCTGGCAGGTGAAGCTTTACTATTCCTGTTCGGTCTGGCACCCAGCGGGTGCTGGGCCAGAAAAGGACCAGAGTCGGCCCTATATCCAGCACCAAGGATCAAAGAGACAGGAATTTCCCGGCCTTGCGTTACGCCTTCGTTGTTCTGTTGATAGCCGGCCTCGCCGGTCTCGGTCTCTATCTGGCGCGAACGCCTGAGCAGCCGGCCACCTCCACGACTGCGTCTTCAGCCTCGACATCCGATGAGTCTACGCCAACGGCAGACAGCGGCGCGACGTCCGAGAACAAGGCCGGGAAATCCGAGCAGCCGGCTTCCTCTTCGACTGCGACTTCGGTTCCGACGCCCGATGAGTCTCCCGATGATTCTGATGAGTCTCCCGATGTGTCTACGGCAGCGGCCGACACCGAGGCGACGTCCGAGACCAAGGCGGGTGAGCCGGGGCAGCCGGCTTCCTCCACGACTGCTTCTTCGGCCCCGACGACCGACGAGTCCACGGCAGCGGCCGACACCGAGGCGACATCCGAGACCGAGGCGGGTGAGCCCGAGGGCAGCAGCGCGCAAGGCGTTGCGGATTCCCAACAAGGCTCAGCGGAGCCGGGCGATGGTCAGCAGGAGCCTGGAACCGCTGCCCTGGAGGATAGGGCAGCGCAAAGCGAAGAAGATCAGGGCGCGGGCGAAACGGCTGCGGCACCTGAAAGCACCACCGAGGCGCCAAGCGACCAAGGTGCTGTGGCGGACGCAGAGGAACAGGCATCCAAACCGCAGAGCGCTAGCGACGAGCCTGGAGAGGCGCAGCAGGAAGGCGCGACGTCTGCCGAGACTTCGGCCGACGCTTCATCAGCCGATGCCTCGACCGAGCAGGGCGCAGCGGGCCAGGGTGGCGCCCCGGAGACCACACCTGCGGCGCCGGCCGTTGCCGACTGGGAAGAGGCTGCAGCGGCTGCCGAGCCAAGCTACGAAAGCGCGACCTCGAGCCAAGAGCCAGCCGACAAGGACGCGGCCGCGAACCAGCAAGCGGAACCCGAAGCGCCGGCCGTTCAGAGTTGGGAGGAAGCCGCGGCTGCAGCTGAGCCCAGCTATGGCGACGCCACGGCGAGCGAAACGCCGGCGGAAAGTGAAGCGGCCGCAGACGGGCAGGCTGTCCCGGAGGCGCCAGCCCATCAGGATTCGGCAGAGGCGACGTCACCTGCGGAGCCAAGCGAGGGGAACGCGCCTTCGGACCTAGCGTCAGCTACCGAGCCTGCCGAGGCAGACAGCCCCGCAGCACCTGCTGCGCCGGCCGTGCAGGGTTGGGAAGAGGCTGCGGCAGCAGCCGAGCCCAGCTACGGCACGACGCCATCGGAGCCGGAGCCTGAGACAAAGCCTTTGGCGGACGCTGAACAGCCGTCGCCCGAAGCACCAGCCGTGCAAGGCTGGGAGGAAGCCGCAGCAGCATCCGAGCCGAGCTATGCGAGCGAGGCCAAGACCGAAGATGCGGCGGCGCGAGAGCCCGATAGCGCAGGTCTGACCTCCGAAGTCCAAGAGCAAGAGCAAGAGCAAGAGCAAGAGCAAGAGCAAGAGCAAGAGCAAGAGGATAGCACGGCTGCCGCTAGCGAAACTGCGCCCGCCGACAGCGCAGAGGGAGGCGAGGCAAGCCAGGCCGCGGGAACAGCAGAGCCGGCCGAGGAGCCGGAGGCACAGAAGGAGCGCCAGACGGCGAGCGATCAGAACAAGGCTGCTGCCGAGAGCTCCGGTGCTTCTGTGGACAAGCCGGAGGAGACGCCAGCGGCTGTCTCGGAGGCAGAGAACAAGACCTCCACGGAGGAGGTTGCGTCCGCGCAGCAGCCGGCCACCGGCGAGACGCAGTCGCCGAAGACCCACGCCACTGAAAGCGAAAGCGCCGGCACGTCGACCGAGGAAACTGCGGTCGCCACCCGTCCGGCCGAGACCGAAGCTGCATCCGAAGAGGAACCGGCTGTCGACGAGTCGCCGACCTTCGATATCGTGCGGGTCGAGCCGGACGGATCGGCCGTGATCGCCGGTCGCGCGCCACCGGAATCGAAAGTGGTGCTCAGCGACGACGAAGGCACGATTGGCGAGGCCGAGGCGGATTTCGACGGCAATTGGGTGCTGATTCCAGATCACCCCCTGAAACCGGGCAGCCGTATCCTGCAGCTGGTCGCCTACACCGGGGACGGCAAGCGCTGGGAGGCGCAGGACGATCTGGTGATCTTCGTCCCCAACCCGGCCGAGGCGGCGGTGGCCAGTGCCGGAGAGAAGACCGAGAAGACGAGCCCGGATCAGCCTCTGGTCGTGCTTGCGCCGAAGGTCGAGAGCAGCCAGTCGCCGACGCAGGTGCTGCAGGCGCCCGGGCGCACGCAGCTGGAAAGCGGGGCGCTGCGCATCCTGGCGGTCGACTACGACCTTGAAGGCAAGATGCGGATTTCCGGACAGGCCCCTGCCAAGGGCCTGGTTCAGATCTATTTGGACAATGGTCTCGTCGGTCGTTTGCAGGCCGACGACAAGGGCCAGTGGGTCTTTGCACCCGCAACGCCGATCGCGCCCGGCCTACACCGTCTGCGCGCCGATCTGATCGACTCCGATGGTAAGGTTCTGGCTCGGGTCGAGACTCCCTTCGCGCGTGTCGCCCCCTTGAGCGTGCCGGACAACGAGGATTTCGTCGTGGTCCAGCCCGGCAACTCGCTGTGGGTCATTGCGCGGCGCAGCTACGGCCGCGGGGTCCTCTATCATGCGATCTACGCGGCCAACGAGGGCCAGATTCGCGACCCCGACCTGATCTATCCCGGCCAAGTCTTCCTGCTCCCGAGCCTCGACAAAGGTTAGACCGCGTTCGCGGCCGCAAGGAAGAAGCCAATGCTGGATTCGCACCTGCGTCCGCTGATCGATCCGCCGCTGGGTTGGTTGGCCAAGCGCCTGGCAGCGCTCGGCGTCGGCGCCAATGGGGTGACCTTGCTGGGCTTCGGTTTCGGTCTCGTTGGCTGCGTCGCGGTTGCCGAGAGCGCTTACACCTGGGCTATTTTGTTGCTGGCGATCAATCGCCTGGCTGACGGTCTGGACGGGGCCATCGCCAGACAGCGCGGTATCACCGAATTCGGCGGCTACCTCGACATCGTCTGCGATTTCATCGTCTACAACGCCTTGGCCGTCGCCTTTGCGTTGGCGCAGCCCGAGGCCGCGCTCGCGGCCCTCTTTCTGCTGCTGAGCTTTGCGGGAAGCGGGACCACTTTCCTTGCCTATGCCATCCTCGCCGCCAAGCGCGGGAAGACCAACGAGCGCCAGGGCAGGAAGAGCTTCTATTATCTGGGCGGTCTGGCAGAAGGGACGGAGACCATCGTCTTCTTCACCCTCTGCCTGCTGTTTCCGGCCTCCTTCGCGATCTTCGCCTGGATCTTCGCCGGGCTCTGCCTGCTGACGACTCTGGGACGCATCCTGATGGCCTGGCGCGCCTTCGGAGTCTCTTGAAGTCTAGCCTGGTGAGATATCCAGTCTAGCTACTCCGCAGCTGGGCGTGGCTGGGGACCGTCCGGCGAATTGGGGCGCAGCTCCGGCCAGTCGGGCAGAGCGTCGTCTGGATTGTCGTCGTAGATGTCGCCACCCTTGCGCGCCCGCCGCCGACGCTTCCAGGCCCGAAGGTTCTCGCGCACCATCAGGGCCGAGGGTGTGAACAGCAGGGTGAGCAGGGTGGCGAAGACCAAGCCGAAGGAGATGGCGGTCGCCAGCTGCGTCCACCACTGCGTCGAGGGCGCGCCGAAGGACACATTGCGGGTGAAGAAGTCGATGTTCATGCTGAGCACCATCGGCATCAGCCCGAACACCGTGGTGACCGTTGTCAGCACCACCGGCCGCACGCGCTGTGCGCCGGTCAGCAGGATCGCCCGCTTGCGGCTCTCACGACTGCCGTCGCCCAGTGCCGCCAGCTTATCGAAGGTGTCGATCAGCACGATGTTGTTGTTGACCACGATGCCCGCCAAGGCGATCACGCCGATGCCGCACATGACGATGCCGAAGGGTTGATCGGTGATCAGCAGGCCGATGAAGACGCCGATGGTCGACATCACGATCGACATCAAGATCAGCGAGACCGAGAAGAAAGAGTTGAACTGCGCCAGCAGGATCACGGCGATCAGGAAGAGGGCGGCCATGAAGGCCTGGCCGAGGAAGGCTTCCGCCTCGTTCTGCTCTTCCTGCTCGCCGCGGAAGCTGACGATCACGCCGTTCGGCACCTCTTGGGCCTCCAGCGCTTCGGCGAGTTCGACAATCTTGTCGGCGACAAGCAGGGGCTCTCCGGTGGCGGGATCTATGCCGACGTCGGCCTTGACGGTGATCGAGCGATAGCCGTCCACGCGGCGTAGCAGCGAGACCTTGGGCTGGGCTTCGCGGGTCACGAACATGGAGATCGGAACGCTGCCTTTCGGAGTCTCGATGCGGATGCGGTCCATCTGCGAGAGGTTGCGATAGCTCTCCGGCAGGCGCAGCAGCACGTCGACCTCGTCGGTTGCCCAGAAGGGTCGATAGTCGGTTACCACCATGCCGTTGGTCAGCATGCGGACATAGGCGCCGACCAAGGCAATATCGGCGCCGAACTTGGCAGCCTGTTCGCGGTCGACGTCCAACACCCATTCGATACCCGGCACCGACTTGCCGTCCTCGATATCGACGAAACCACCAAGCCGACGCATCTCCGTGACGATGGTGTCGGCGACCGGGGCCAGCAGATCCGGGTTGAGCGCGCTGACCTGAATCTGCACTGGCTTGCCGACCGGTGGACCCGACTCCTGCTTACGGGTCTCGACCTGAATGCCGGCCAGGTCCTCGGTGCGGTCGCGGATATCCTGCAGGATATCGTCGGCGGGTCTGCGGTCGAACCAGTCCACGAACTCCAGACTGACGGTGCCGATGATGTCTTCGGCCTCGTTGCCGCGCGTGCCGGAGTTCGCCTGGGTCGTGCCGTAGATCGAGTGAAACTCGCCCTCCTCGCGCTGCAAATCGAAGATGCGAGCCTCGACCTCACGCATCAGCCGGTCGCGCTCCCAGATCGAGAGGTTGCCGCGGGCATGGATCTGTAACACGGCATTGTCGGGCTCGATGTCCGGGAAGAATTCGACACCGCGGCCATGAACGGCATAGAGGATTTGCACGCCGACCAGGATGCCCAGGCCGAGCACCAGGATCTTGGCCGGGTGCCTGAGGCAGAAGGAGAGGGCGTCTAGATAGGCCCGTACCGGCCCCTTGATCTGCGAGAGGTCGACTGCGCTGTCGATCTGCGTCTGATCCACCTCGTCCACCAGGCCATTCGAGCGCTCGCGTCGCCCGATCGCAGCACCCAGGGTGGGGACGAAGACCAATGCCATCAAGAGCGAGGCCGAAAGGGTCGCCAGCAGGGTGATCGGCAGATACTTCATGAACTCGCCGACCACGCCGGGCCAGAAGACCAGCGGCAGGAAGGCGGAGAGTGTGGTTGCCGTCGCGGTGATGATCGGCCAGCTCATGCGTTTGGCCGCCTCGGTGAAGGCTTGTGCGCGGGTCGCGCCTTCAGAGATGCGCCGCTCGGCGTATTCGACGACGATGATGGCGCCGTCGACCAGCATGCCGGTCGCCATGATCAGGCTGAACAGCACGACGACGTTGACGGTGAGGCCGGCTGCCGCGAGCACCAGGATGCCGGTTAGGAAAGAGCCTGGAATGGCCACGCCGACCAGCAGGCCAGAGCGCAGGCCCAAAACGCCGACGACCACGATCATCACCAGCAAGACTGCCGAGAGCACGTTGTTCTGCAGATCGGTCAGCATGCGGCGGATGTCCGCCGACTTGTCCTGACTGATCGAGACGTTCATGCCTTCCGGCAGGCTCGGCTTAGCCAGATCGACAATCTGGCGCACCTCCTCGATGGTCTCGACAATGTTGGCGCCGATGCGCTTGGAGACCTCCAGGGTGACCGCCGGCTCGCCATTGACCCGCGCGAAAGTCAGCGGGTCCTTATAGCCGCGCCGGATCTGCGCCAGGTCGCCCAGCTTGACGACGGCATTGCCGTCGCTCTTCACCGGCATGTTGATGAATTCGTCGTAAGTCTCTATCAGACCTGGAACTTTTACCGGGAAACGACCGGCACCGCTGTCCAGAGAACCGGCAGCCACCAGCTGGTTTCCGCGCGATACGTCGTTGGCGAGTTCGAGGATCTCCAGGCCGTAGGTGTCCAGCTGCACGGGATCGACGATCAGCTCGATGGCGTCCTCGCGGTCGCCGCCGATCTCTACCTCCAAGACGTCGGGGATGCTCTCGATGCGGTCTTGCAGAAACTCTGCCGCCGTTACCAGGCTCTGCTCCGACACCTGGCCGGAGAGGCTGACGATCACCACCGGGAAAAGGCTGAGGTTGATCTCCTGCACGATGGGCTCGTCGGCATCCTCCGGCAGCTCGGGCTTGCCCAGATCCACCTTCTCGCGCACATCCAGCAAGGCTTGGTCGGCATCGAAGCCCGCTTGGAACTCCAGCAGCACATTGGCGCCGCCCTGGTAGGCGGTCGAGGAGATCTCCTTCAGGCCCTCGATGCCGGTCAGTTCCTGCTCCATCGGCTTGACCAGCAGGCGTTCGGCATCCTCCGGAGAGATTCCCTCCAAGGTCAGCGAGACGTAGATGTTGGGGATGTTGACGTCCGGCGAGTCCTCCTTGGGGATTTGCTGATAGGCGATGGTGCCGGCGATCAGTAGAAAGCACAGGATGGCGATGATCAGACGGGCACGATGAATCGCCCAGGAGATCAGGCCGCCGCCGGGGGCCGGGTTCTGGCTCATGAAGCGGGTTCTTTCTCTCCGTCCGCCTCGGCCTCCTTATCCAGCTCGGGGATGGCACGCACGGCCTTGCCGTCGGTTGCGAATTCGTGACCCACGGTGATGACCCTGACCGCATAGGGCAAACCGGACAGCCAGATGCCGTCGGCCTCGTCATCGATGACCTGCACCGGGACGAAGCTGGCGATATCGTCCTTGTCGACGATCTTGATCCCCAGGTTGCCGTCGCGATCCAAGGTCAGAAGTGCTGGCGAGATCTTGTGAGCAGGTTGCGGCGGCAGGGTGATCGCGATCTCGGCGGTGACACCGGCCGGCGTGGAGAAATCGCGGTTGTCGATCTCTAGCTCCACGCGGAAGGTGCGGGTCTCCGGATCGGCCTCCTGCGACAGGAAGGCGATGCGCCCTGGGATGATCCGGCCGTTGGTCAGGCGGGCCTTGCCAGGCAATCCCAGCTGCAAGGCCAGGACTTCGGACTCGTTGGCGTAACCGACGACCCGCATGGGGCTCAGTTCCACCAGCCTTGCGATCGGATCGCCGCGGTCTGCGTAGTCGCCCACCTCCATCAGGTGGCGCTCCAGGAAGCCGCTGAAGGGGGCCCTGAGGTCGGCATGACTGAGCTCGATCTCGGCTGCCTCGACCCGGGCCTGTGCGGCCTCCAGCGAGGCGGCCGATGCGGCCCGCTCGGTCTCAGAGCGATAGCCCTTGGTGGCCAGCTTTCGCGCGGCCTCGTGCTCGATCTGGCGCTGCTGCAAGAGGGCCTTGGCCTCGCGCAGCTGGGCGTCGCGTTCGGCCTCGTCCAGGCGCGCTAGCAACTCGCCTTGGCGGACCAGACTGTTTTCCGGGATCAGGATCTCTTCGATGGTGCCGAAGGTCTCGGACTTCAGGTCGACGGCACGCCTGGGTTCGGTGAAGCCGCGCAGCGTGATGGTCCGCGCGTGCGGCTCGGCTTGCAGGCTGCGCACACGCACGCTCGGCGCCTTGTCCAGGTGTGCGACAGAGGCCGGCGGCTTCTGGCCCTCGGGTTCGCTGGCCTCCGGATCCATGAAGCCGGAGCCGATCCACAGAACCGCGCCAACGCCAATCACCAGCGCAAGGATGACGGATTTCTTCATGACCCGTTCTCACCTTCCAGGGCTTCGACCGGGTGGCGGTCGCTGTCGGTGCTATCGAACGCACCGCTCGCCATCTCATCCTCGGCGATTTCCTGTTCAAGTCGGTGGCGGTTCGCCATCAGGAAGTTTCTCTCGTTCTCATAGAAGCTGTAGCCAAGGTCGAATACGAAACGCCGCGCTCTCCGGGTCACCTTTGCATCGCACTCCCCCATCTCTTCGAGGGTCTGGTTGAGGGCGGCGATACGCCGATCGACCATTCCCAATACATGGGATCTGGGCAACAGGTCCGACATGAAAAGAGAAAAGAGAAAGTCGGACCGGAAGCGATCGGGGCCTGGTGGCTGCATCAAGGCCTCAATCAATTGTGCGCGACCGTCTTCGGTCAGGCTGAAGACCCGTTTGTCCGGGCGCTTGTCCTGCGCCAGCTCGGTGCCCTCGATCAGGCCCTCGTTGGCAAGGCGCGTGAGCGCCGGATAGATCGACCCAAAGCCGGTGTCCTGAAAATGACAGAAGGGAGGCTCGTCGAGGCGCTTCTTGATCTCATAGCCGCTGCTGTCTCGACACAGCAGGACGGCAAGACAGAGTGTTTTGGTTTCCATCGGTCCTTGTCCTTCGCGCGCACGCTTTAGCAGACCTCGCGCCGGCACGCTTAAACTATATCAGTCCGATATATGCAGGATCGATAGGTCTGTCATCATCGCGCTGCACGAGCCAAAAGCGCGCACCGCGGTTTTTACGGCCAGGAGCGCGGCGTGACTCTTACCGAATTGAGATCAAGTTTCTGTCTCAGCAAATATGTAAAAGATATTGATAAGGAACAAAAGTTTTGATTCAGGGCAAGGCAGAAACGATTGACAGCGCTTCGGAATTTTGTGGATCGGGTAGGACGACGAAGCCGCCACCTTGTCGAGGGCTGCGTCCGAGCAGCTGGCGGACGTTGATGCCGTGCGTGACCAGGATCATCGCTTCCGGTCCCTTCCACCCGAGGATGACGCGGCGAAGCTCGTCTGCCCGGTCCGGGTTGACGACGCGGTCGTTCCAGGTGCTGGCCAGCAGCGCGTCGATCTCGACCGGGCCCAGGTCGAGAAGCTCTGCCGTCTCCCTGCTGCGGCACCAGGGCGAGGCATAGATCCTTGCAGACTTGACCCCGGCGCTACGCAGCGCCTGGCCCATCGCACGTGCCTGCTCCCGCCCCCTGTCATTCAAGTTGCGCTGGGTGGCGCAGTCATCCAGCCGAAATCCAGCCGGGTCGCCGGTGCCGGGCACGGTCTGAGCGTGACGCAAAACCAAGACCGCAGCCTGCTCGGCCAAGGCCTTGAGTCCCTCGTCGGGGTTGGCAAGGCTCGCCTGAGCCCAAGCAACGAGCAGGAGTGCCAGTGTAGAGGCCAGTGTAGAGGAACCTAGAGGCTTAAGCATGATCGGTTTCGCTTCTGGGATGGAAGGTGTCGTCGGAACGCCGCCCATCGGCGCCGCAAAGTCGTCATATAGGGCGCAGTAACCAAGAAATCTGATTGCCTAGGATGCCATCTAGGCGTTTTAGTTGTCGGCGAGGCTTCGCTGGCTTCGCAAGAAACGAAAAAATGGGACGGAGGAAAGACCGTGGGGGAGCAGACGCCGGATAAGGAAGCGGCCCTGAAGCAAGCCATCGTCATGGGAGCGATGGCCTTGCTGGGTGGCGAACAGAAGACCTGGGTCGAGCGGCTTATCGCTAAGCTCTACGCCGGCGTCAGTCCCGACGACATGGATGAGCGCGGCGCCGAGGCCTTGGCCGTGGCAGCGGTCGAACTGCTGCGCACGGCCGAGACGCGGACGTCCAAGCAGCCGGTGATTCAGGTGGTCAGCCACGGGCCCGACAGTCCGAAGGATCTGGCGGTTCACAGCACCCTGCGCATCATCAACGACGACATGCCCTTCCTGGTGGACTCGGTGGCCTCGGAACTGAGTGCGCTTGGAGTCGGCATCTCTTACGTCCTGCATCCGATCGTGACAGTCCGCCGCGATGACGAAGGCAAGCTGGTCGCCATCGAGGACGAGAGCTGCGAGAAGCGCGAGTCCTGGATGATCGTGCTGATGGACCGCCTGACCAGCACGCAACGCGAAGAAGAGGTCATCACTGAGGTGACCGGCGTGCTGAGCGAGGTACGCCGTGCCGTCATCGATTGGCGTCCCATGCTGCAACGCGCCGAATCCGTTGCGCTTGAACTGGCACGCCGCAGCGGTGGTATCACCGAGAAGAGCGATCGGGCAGCGGCTGAGGCGGCCTCGTTCCTCACCTGGCTGATTGCCGACCACTTCACCTTTCTGGGTTTTCGTGCCTACACCTACGAAGAAGGGGAGGGTGGGACGACCTATCACCAGGTGCATGGATCGGGTCTTGGACTGGCGACGGAGCCCGGCTTCCGACTTTTCGATCAGGCGCAAAGCGGCAGCACCGTGCCGGACGAGATCCGGGCCTTCCACGACAGCCACGATCAGCTGCTGATCACCAAGAGCGACCGTCCCTCCAGGATCCATCGGCGCATCCCGATGGATGTGCTGATCATCAAGACCTTCGACGAAAACGACAAGATCGACGGAGAGATCCGCTTCGTCGGCCTCCTGACATCCACGGCCTACCATGCCTCGCCGCGCAACGTCCCGCTGCTCAAGGGCAAGGTGGAGCGCATCATCGATCGTGCCGGCCTGGATCCGCGCAGCCACGATGGCAAGGCCCTGCTGCACATCCTGGAGACCTATCCCCGCGATGAGTTGCTGCAAGCATCGGAGGATGAGCTCTTTTCCGCCGTCATGGGCATCCTTGCGCTCCAGGACCGGGCCAAGACCACGCTGTTCCTCCGCCGCGACCCCTTCGATCGCTATGTGACCGCGCTGGTCTATACGCCAAGAGAAGGCTATTCGGGCACGCTGCGTAACCGGCTTGGCGATCTCTTGGCCAAGCAGCTCTCCTCCAGCGTTTCCAACTCCACTTCTTACCTTCCGGACGATTCTCGGCTCGCGCGCCTGCACTACATTTTGCACCGTGATGTCGATGCGCCCGAGATGCCGGACATTGCCAGTCTGGAAGCCCTCTTGGCAGAGGCCGCGCGCTCCTGGAACGACCGCCTGCGCCAGGCCTTGATCGCGGATAAGGGGGACCTGGAAGGCCAGCGCCTCTTCCGCCGCTATGGGGCAGGTGTGTCGGTTTCCTACTCCGACCGCTTTCCACCGGTGCGTGCGGTCGCCGACTTCAGCGATTTCGAACGCCTGCTGGGCGGTGAGGATCTGACGGTCAGGCTCAGCTACGAGAAGTCTGCCGATCTTTTCCACATGCGTGCTGGCAGGTTGGATAATCCGCTGCCGCTCAGCGATCTCATTCCCATGATCGAGCATCTGGGTTTTCGGGTTCTGCGCGACGACGGCCCCTACCGGATGAAGGTAGCGGTGAACGATGGCGAGCGCACCATCTGGCTGCACGATCTGGCGCTGGTGGCGCCTGAAGACGCCATCCCGCATAAGCAGCTCAGTCCCCTGTTTGAAGAGGCCTTGACCAGGCTTTGGTGGAAAGCCGTCGAAGACGACGGTCTGAACGCCCTGGTGACCATGGCCGGCCTCAAGGTGCGCGATGTGGCCCTGTTGCGCGCCTATCTGAAGTATCTGATCCAGACCGGCAGCATGTTGAGCCAGACCTATGCGGAACGTGCGCTGATCGGCAACGGCGAGATGGCGCGCCTGCTGGTGGCCCTGTTTCACAACCGCTTCGACCCGGCGGTCAAGAGCGGGCGCAAGAAGCAGAGCGATGAGATCGCCGCTGCCCTGAAGGCGGGCCTCGACGAGGTGGCCAGCCTGGACGAAGACCGCATCCTGCGCCGTTTCTGGAACGCGATCGTGCATACCCGGCGGACCAATTTCTTCCAGCCGGATGCCGAGGGACAGGTCAAGAGCTACATCTCGTTCAAGCTGGACAGTACCAAGCTGGATGGCCTGCCGGAGCCGCGGCCGATGGTCGAGGTCTTCGTCTACAGCCCGCGGATGGAAGGTATCCATCTGCGGGGCGGGAAGGTGGCGCGCGGCGGCATCCGCTGGTCCGACCGTCCGGAGGACTTCCGCACCGAGATACTGGGCCTGATGAAGGCGCAGATGGTGAAAAACGTGGTGATTGTCCCGGTCGGCTCGAAGGGCGGTTTCGTCGTCAAGCAGCCGCCGAAGGGCGGCACGCGCGAAGAGATCCAGGCAGAGGGCATCGCCTGCTATCGCCTCTTGATGCAGGGCCTGCTCGACATCACCGACAATCTGGTCGATGGCGAGGTGGTTCCGCCGAAGGCCGTGGTCCGTCATGACGAGGACGACCCCTACCTGGTGGTCGCGGCCGACAAGGGCACGGCCACCTTCTCCGACATCGCCAACGGCATCTCGCAGGACTATGGCTTCTGGCTGGATGATGCCTTTGCCTCAGGCGGCTCTGCCGGTTACGACCACAAGAAGATGGGCATCACCGCCAGGGGCGGCTGGGAGAGCGTCAAGCGTCACTTCCGCGAGTTGGGGCACGACACCCAGACCCAGCCCTTCACCGTGGTCGGCGTCGGCGACATGTCGGGCGATGTCTTCGGCAACGGCATGCTGCTATCCGATCAGATCAAGCTGGTCGCCGCCTTCAACCACCTGCATATCTTCGTCGATCCCGATCCCGACCCGGCGATCTCCTTTGCCGAACGCCAGCGCCTCTTCGCTCTGCCGCGTTCGACCTGGGACGATTACGACAAGTCGTTGATTTCCGCCGGTGGCGGGGTCTTCTCGCGCTCCGTCAAGTCGATTGCGCTGAGCGCGGAGATGCGAGCCGCCCTCGGCACCGACGCCGAGCAGCTGACCCCGACGGAGCTCTTGACCACGATCCTCAAGGCGCCGACGGATCTGCTCTGGTTCGGTGGCATCGGCACCTACGTCAAAGCAGAGACCGAGAGCCACGCCGACGCCGGCGATCGGACCAACGATGCCGTGCGCATCAATGCCGGACAACTCCGGGTCAAGGTGGTGGGTGAGGGCGCCAACCTGGGCGTGACCCAGCTGGGTCGTATCGAGGCCAACCTGGAAGGAGTCAAGATCAATACCGACGCGCTGGACAACTCTGCCGGCGTCGACTGTTCCGACCACGAGGTCAACATCAAGATCCTGCTGCGCGATTCCATCGGTCGTGGCAACCTGGCCGAGGCCGACCGCAATGCGCTTCTGGAAGAGATGACGGATGAGGTGGCCCAGCTGGTCTTGCGCGACAACTACCAGCAGAGCCAAGCCATCTCGCTGGCCGAAGTGACTGCTGCTCAAGATCTGGATGCACATTCCCGCCTGATGCGTGAGCTGGAGCGGATGGGTCGCCTCAACCGTGGCGTGGAGTATCTGCCGGACGGCGACGAAATCGTGCGGCGGCGGCGGGCCGGCTTGGGCCTCACCCGACCGGAGCTCTATGTCATCCTGGCCTATAGCAAGATCCTGCTGTTCGACGAGTTGGTGGCCTCCAGCCTACCGGACGATCCGCTGCTTGCCGTCGAGTTGGAGCACTATTTCCCCGAGGTCTTGTCAGAGCGCTACAGCCCCTCGCGCGACGATCATCGACTGCGCCGAGAGATCATTGCCACCGCGGTGGTGAACTCGATGATCAATCGTGTCGGCTCGCTCTTCGTGGCGCGCATGCAAGATCGTAGCGGCGCCAAGCCCGCCGACATCGCCCGGGCCTATGCCGTGGCCCGCGATATCTTCGGCTTCCGCGAAACCTGGGCTGCGATCGAGGCCCTGGACAACAAGGTGCCGGCCGACTGCCAACTCTCCATGCTGCGGGCGACGATGTCACTGCTGGAGCGGGCAACCTATTGGCTGCTGAGCCATCTGCCCAGCCCGATCGATATGGCTGGTTCCGTCGAGCGGTTGCGGCCCGCGGTCGTCGACATGCGTTCGAATCTCTTGGCCTCCATGCCGAGTGAGCGGGCCGCGAGCCTGTCTGAAGAAGCCTCTGTCCTCACCGGACACGGCGTGCCCGAAGGCCTGGCCGGAGAGATCGTGTCGCTGAAAGACCTGGCCTTCGCGCTCGACCTTTCGCCTTTGGCGGAGCGCAGCAAACGCAGTGTCGGCAGCCTGGCCGCGCTGCATTTCGCGGTCGAAGAGAAGATGGGCTTCGGTCGCCTGCATAGCCTGGTCGCCGGCCTTACCAGTGACGATCCCTGGACGGCCAGGGCGGGTGTTGCGCTGACTTCCGACCTCTTGAGCCTACAGGCCGAGGCCACATCGGCTGTGCTCAACAGCGCCGACGGCGAGGTGGATTCCGATCGCATGGTCGAAAACTGGTTGGAGAAGAACAGCGACGGCTTTGCCGGGGTCCAGTCCTTGCTGGAGGAAATCAAAGGGCAAAGCGATATCGGTCTGGCAGCCCTGGTGGTCCTGCGCCGCAGTCTGGCAAGCTTAATAGAGTAGGGCCGGTGCCGCGCTTCTGCAAAAGGGTCCTGCTATACACGTTTGAAACATAGAGCAGATTCACGCGAACAGGTAATTCCACCTGATCGCGATCTGCTCTCAAGGGGCGTTCCGCACCGCCCAGGCGCCCTGATCGTCGCGCTCGAGGATCTGAACGCTGTCGGCGCTGCAGGCGAGCGCCAAACGGCCCTCAAGCAGCGCGATCGCATCCTGGCCGAAAACCTCGGCGCGCCAGGTCGAAAGCACGCGAAGGTCGTCGCGTTCGCCGGCTGCCAAGCGGTCGATCTCGTTGCCATTGGCGATCAGCCGCGGTGCGACGCCATGCGCCTCTGAAGCCAGGCGCAGCAGCACCCGCAAGAGGTCGCCGCGCGAGCCGGCATTCACCACCGTCGGGCGCTCCTGGCGGCGCGGCAATTGCTCGGTGCTCATTGGTTCCGCGTTTGCGAGCACGGCCAGAATGCGTTGGCCCAGCTTGCCTTCGGCTGCTTGCCGGGAAAAGCCGCGTGCGTGCGCCAGCTTCTCTGCATTGCCAGGGTTGTTGGCGGCGATCTCCTGCAGCTGTTCGTCTCTCAGCAGGCGCTGGCGGGGCAGGTCGCGTTCCTGGGCCTCGCGCTCGCGCCAGGCAGCAAGCGCCTGCAGGCGGCCAAGAAAGCGGGTGTCGCGGCTGCGCGCCTTGATCCTCTCCCAGGCGCTCTGCGGATCGACGACATAGAGGGAGGGCTGCGCCAGGGCGCCCATCTCCTCCTCGACCCAGGCTGCGCGCTTGCGTTCCGCCAGCGATTTGGCCAGTTCCAGATAGACCGGGCGCAGATGCACGACATCGGCCAGGGCATAGTCCAGTTGCCGGCTGCTTAAAGGACGGCGCGCCCAATCGGTGAAGCGCGAGACCTTGTCCAGGCTCTTGCCGGTGATGCGTTTGACCAGCGTGTCGAAGGCGACCTGCTCGCCGAAACCGCAGACCATCGCTGCCACTTGCGTGTCGAACAGCGGTGTCGGCACGAAGCCATAGAGCTTGTGAAAGATCTCCAGATCCTGGCGACCGGCGTGAAAGACCTTGATGATCCCCTGGTCCGCCAGCAGCGGCTCCAGATGGCTGAGATCCAGTCCCTCGGCCAGGGCGTCGACGATAACGGCTTCCTGCGGACCGGCGATCTGTATCAAGCAGAGCTTGGGGTAGTAGGTCTGTTCGCGGAGAAACTCGGTATCGATGAGAAGGTAGGGCGCGTCTGCATGCCTCGCTACGAAGGCGGCGAGGGTTTCGCTGTCTGAAATTACAAGCATGGCCCTCTTGCTAACCCTACGGCCTGCCCGCAGCAAGAGGGCTGTTGGCGATCGCGTGTAGATTCTCGGGTGCTTTGCGCCTGGCCCGAAACCGCCGCTGCCCTGCACTGTCTCGTCGAGGTCCTGGGCAAGAAGCCTGGCGCGCGGCGATGCCGGGGCATCCCAAGCGACCCACGACCCAGTTCCGAAGGGGCAGTCCCAAGGCCTTGAAAAGACAGTCCTTCGGGTCGCTGCCAGAGCCGCGGTTGCCGCCCATGTCTGGTGCGAGGGCGCCGGCTTGACGAGGCACCCGGCATCGCCGACGCCTAAGCTCTTACACGCGCGGCTGCGGCAGCGATGCAGGACGCGAGCGGTTCCGAGCCGGACTCTTGGGCTGGACCCGGACAACAACAGAGGGCATTAGTGGGCGTAGATCTGCGGGCCTTGTCCCGCGTTGCAACGACCAAGCGAGCGAGAGGGGAAGGATCGGGCAATGACCGAGAGCGACAGCATCGCCCAAGGGACCGAAAGCAAGACGACCGGCAAGGATGCTGTGTCCGATCTGGCAAGCAAGAGCGCTGGTAGCCCGGCCTCCGACAACCAGGCTTCTGCCAAGATGGAGTCCGCCAATCTGGGCGAGGCAGAGGATGCTGTTCTGAGCGAACCCAAGGCCAGCGCGATCAAGGCGGCCGGAGAGGACCTTGTCTCCAGCGACTCCGCCACCGAGTCTGAGGAGTCCGAGAGCGAAGAGAAGCAGCAGAAGCCCAAGCCGGTGCCCGCCGAACCGCCGCCGCGGACCGAGAGCAGCTTCGGCGAAGCCGGCAAGGAGGTGAAGATCCACCACTTCGACACCGAGGCAAGCCGCGAATCCTGTCGTGCCCTTTTCGAGGACGATCCCTATCCCTGGCCTGCCGGGATCAAGGATCCGGAGATCGTCATGGACATCGGCGCCTACGTCGGTGCATCGGCCATCGTCTTTGCCCGCCGCTTTCCCAGTGCCACCATCCATGCCTATGAGCCCTGCACGGCATCGCGCAGGCTTTTGACCGAGAACGCGGCGGCCTATCCCAACATCAAGATTCATGAAGAAGCGCTCTGGGACCGGGACGAGGACCGCAAGCTCTATGACGGCAAGGCCGATCCTTTGAACGCCAGCCTGGTGCCTTCGCCGGCCAACGTGGCCAGCGGCGAAGAGATCAAGACGCGTCACGGCGACGAGGCCCTGGACGACTTGAACCTGGTGCGCAGCGACGTCGTGAAGATCAATACCGGCGGCAGCGAGGTTGCCATTCTGCAGGCGATGATCCGCCATATGGAGGCCACACCGGTGGTCTACATTGCCTATCGCAGCGAGGCTGATCGGCGGCGGATCGATCTGATCCTCTGTGCAACGCATATGCTGGTCAGCGGCACCATCGAAGGCCCGCATCGCGGCCAGCTCTGCTATGGCCTGCGCCGGGTGATGGATGCGAACGCAAGCGGCGACAAGGACGCCGTCCGCCTGCACCGCACGCCCTTCAAGTAGGCCGACCGTAAGAAGACCGACCGTAAGAAGACCGAGGCGTCTCTTGCCATTCGGTAAAGGGACGGCCCACAGAAGCGAGTTAGACTTGAGCTGCAGCCCTCCGACCACCGCAGGGCGCGCTCCATTCATGAGGTAGCCATCAATGCACGCTTATCGCAGTCACAGCTGCGGCGCCCTGCGCCGTGAGCACATCGGCCAAGAGGTTCGGCTGTCCGGTTGGGTCCACCGCAAGCGCGACCACGGTCAGCTGCTGTTCGTCGATCTGCGCGACCACTTCGGCCTGACGCAGTGCGTCGCCGATGTCTCAAGCACGATCTTTCCGGTCTTGGAGGCGATCCGCCCGGAGAGCGTAATCACGGTGACCGGCAAGGTCGTGGAGCGCACGGCAGAGACCGTGAATGCCAAGCTTGCCACCGGTGCGGTCGAGGTCGCGGTCGAGACGGTCGAGGTGCTCTCGCGCGCCGAGGTGCTGCCGCTGCAGGTGGCCGGCGAGGAGGACTCGGGCGAAGAGACACGGCTGACCTACCGTTTCCTCGATCTGCGGCGCGAGCGCATCCACCAGAACATCGTGCTGCGCTCGCAAGTTATCGCCTCGATCCGCCGGCGGATGACCGACAGCGGCTTCCTGGAGATGCAGACCCCGATCCTGACGGCCGACAGCCCAGAGGGCGCGCGTGCCTACGTCGTGCCCTCGCGGGTGCATCCCGGCAAGTTCTATGCCCTGCCGCAGGCGCCGCAGATGTTCAAACAGCTGCTGATGATCGCCGGCTTCGACCGCTATTTCCAGATCGCTCCCTGCTTTCGCGACGAGGACGGGCGCGCCGACCGCTCGCCGGGCGAGTTCTATCAGCTCGACTTCGAGATGAGCTTCGTCACGCAAGAGGACGTCTTCGCCGCCATCGAGCCGATCCTGGCCGGCGTCTTCGAGGAGTTCGCGGACGCGCGCCAGGTGACGCCGCCGCCCTTCCCGCGGATCGCCTTCGACGAGGCCATGCTGAAATACGGCAGCGACAAGCCGGACCTGCGCAACCCGATCGAGATCGCCGATGTTTCCGAGGTCTTCGAGGGCAGCAGCTTCGCCATCTTCGCCAAGTTGGTGGCCAAGGGTTTCGTCGTGCGTGCGGTGCCGGCGCCGGGGGCGGCCAGCCGTCCACGCTCTTTCTTCGACAAGCTGAACTCCTGGGCCCAGTCCGAGGGCAAGCCGGGGCTTGGCTACATCGCCTTCGCCGAGGACGGCGGGGCCAAAGGGCCGATCGCCAAGAACCTGGACGAGGATCGTCAGGCGCGCTTGCGCGAACTGGCCGGCGTCGGTGCCGGCGATGCCGTCTTCTTCGTCTGCGACAAGCCCAAGGATGCCGCCGGTTTCGCCGGGACCGTGCGCACCAAGCTGGGTCAGGATCTGGATCTCATCGACCAGAGCCGCTTCGATTTCTGCTGGATCGTCGACTTCCCGCTCTACGAGATGAACGAGGACACAGGCCAGATCGAGTTCAGCCATAACCCCTTCTCGATGCCGCAAGGTGGGATGGAGGCGCTGGAAACGCAGGATCCTCTGACCATCAAGGCGTTCCAGTACGACATCGTCTGCAACGGCGTGGAGCTCTCCTCCGGTGCCATCCGGAACCATCTGCCCGACGTGATGGTGAAGGCCTTCCAGATCGCCGGCTACAGCGAGGCCGATGTGGAAGAGCGCTTTGCCGGTCTCTTCAAGGCGCTGCGTTTCGGCGCGCCGCCGCATGGTGGCTCGGCGCCGGGTATCGACCGTATCGTCATGCTGCTGGCCGACGAGCCCAACCTGCGCGAGATCGTGGCCTTCCCGATGAACCAGCGGGCCGAGGATCTCTTGATGGAAGCGCCAGCCGAATTGCCGCCGGAGCGCCTGCGCGAACTGCACCTTGCGGTCACCCTGCCGCCGCCTCGCAAGGAAGGCTGACGCTCGGCCAGGTCTTGTCCCGCCCTGCCGTTCGCCACAAGATGTCGGCCTGATTGCGCTGAGGAGATGGGTCCATGACAACACCGCGCGTAGATGGCTTTCACATGCCGGCCGAATGGGAGGCGCACAGCCGCTGCCTGATGGCCTGGCCCTGCCGCGAGGCGCTGTGGCGCGAGCGGATGGAAGAGGCCCGCGATGCCTATGCCGAGGTGGCGGAGGCAATCTCGCAGTTCGAGCCGGTGACGATGATCGTGCCGCCCGGCGAGCTGGCGACCGCCTCTATGCGTTTGGCCGGCGACGTCTCTACCCTGCCGTTGGAGATCGACGATTCCTGGATGCGCGACAATGGCCCGACCTTCCTGACCGACGGCAAGGGCGGGCTTGCCGGGGTCGACTGGATCTTCAACTGCTGGGGCGAGAAGCTGGACGGTTGGGATCGCGACGATGCGGTTGCCGCGGCCCTGCTGGAGTGGGCGGAGATTCCGCGCTATCGCGCACCGCTGGTGCTGGAGGGAGGCTCCTTCCATGTCGACGGCGAGGGCACCCTGATCACGACTGAAAGCTGCCTGCTGCACCCGAACCGCAATCCCGGCCTCAGCCGCGAGGAGATCGAGCAGCATTTGAAGGACTACCTCGGCGTCTCAAAGATCATCTGGCTCTTCGGCGATCCGATGGAGCAGGGCACCGACGGGCATGTCGACAATCTGGCCTGCTTCGTCCGTCCGGGCGTCGTGTTGGCCCTGGCACCGGCCAATGACAAGGTCGCCAACCACGAAGCCCTACAGGATAATCTGAAACGCTTGTCGGAGGCCGAGGACGCGCAAGGTCGCAAG
The DNA here is from genome assembly GCA_040219175.1 of Kiloniellales bacterium. Lineage (GTDB taxonomy): Bacteria > Pseudomonadota > Alphaproteobacteria > Kiloniellales > JACOMY01 > JACOMY01. The sequence goes on along the minus strand of JAVJSY010000047.1, from coordinate 47,071 downwards.
CTGGAGGTGATCGAGGTGCCGCAGCCGCAGTCCATCCATCAGGACTACCATGGAGAGACCTTCCATGCCTCCTACATCAACTTCTACCTGGCCAACGGCGGCGTCGTGATGCCTGCGTTCGAGGACCCGAACGACAGCCATGCCTATTCCATCATCTCGAAAGCCTTTCCGGAGCGTCAGACGGTGATGGTGCCGGGGTCCGACATCGTCTATGGCGGCGGCTGCATTCACTGCATCACCCAGCAGCAACCGGACGCCAAAGCGGGATAGCAACGCGAAGACGCCCGCCATCGCCTTTTGTCCCCACCATTGTCTTTTGATTGGGAGTGCCGCAACACTGCCTCAGAATTGGACGTTCGAACAGGTTGGGCCTCCGGGCAAGATCCGCCGCAGCGGCCTGGCGAGGCGATGGAGGATATAGAATGAGAGCGTTTGTACGGGCCTTTTGTCTGGTCGCGATCCTGTCGCCGTCGGCCGTTCTGGCCCAGGAGTCTGCAGAACCGAGCAATCCGGCGATGGCTGTCTGGGACGAGCTGGTGGCAACCGCACCCATTGGCCTGCTCTCCTATGACGAGGCCAAGCCGCTCGGCGACGCCGGTGTCGAAATCAAGGGTCTTTCGATTGCCGTCAATGAAGCCGCCGGCGAAGAAGGGCGCCTCACCATCGATCGTCTCGCCGTTTCCGAGATCTACCCGCTTGAACGGGCCGAAGGTCCGCCCGAGCGGCTGAAGCTGAAGATCGAATCGCTGGTGCTGACGCCCGCCAACAGCAACATCAGCCCGGCGTTCTTTGCCGCTTTGGAAGCAAGTCAGATCTCGGTCAATGTGACCTTGGACTATCTGCACCTGCCTGGCGGCGGTCTGATGGCCCTGCAAGACCTGACCGTGGACGTGCCGTTTCTGGCAAGTGTCAGCCTCTCGCTCGATGCCGCAGGGGTCAACTTGGGCCGCTTGCTGATCGAGGGCGAGCCGGCGCTTGAAAAGGTGGTGTTGCGCCGGGCGTCGCTTACAGTCGAAGACAACACGCTCTTGGCGCGCCTGCTGCGTTTTGAGGCGAAACGCGACGAGGTCACCTTCGAAGCGGCTCAGGACGAGGCGCTGCGCGAGATCGCAGAGGAGCTGAACTGGCTGGAGGTGCGCCGAGGCGGGCGACTCTGGTCCTTGGCGGAGGCCGTCGGCGGCTTGATCCTCGACGCAGGCGACACCAAGGGCCCCTTGATCGTGAACGTCAGACCGCAGAGTGCCGTCGACCTCGCCTCGCTCTCCGAAGTCGGCGGTGCCGAGGCCATGGCCCGCGTGCTCAACCTCACGGTCAGCTATTCCGGCAGTCGTGCCGAGTACGCTTCGACCCAGAGCGAGACGCCAGGTCGCCCCGACCTCTCCTTGTCCAGCGACAAGACGGTCTATCGCGAAGGCGATCCTGTGGTGATCAACTACGGCGGCCTGCCCGGCAATCAGCGCGACTGGGTGACCGTGGTTCCCTTGGGCACGCCGGCCGACAACTGGGGCCAGTGGACCTATACCGACGGCAAGGCCAGCGGCAGCTTCCAGGTCGACGATCTGGCGCCGGGCGCCTATGAGGCGCGCGTCTACCTCGGCTGGCCGCGCGGCGGTTTCGACGTGGTGCGCCGCTGGTACTTCTCGGTGGAGCCCTAAGCCGGCGGTCCGAAACGATTTGCCCGACGTCGGCTGGACGCGGTATCCCTAGCTCATGAGGGGTCTACTAACTGTCGTCAGAAACGCGATTCTTCTGGGCTTTGGCCTGGCTCTTGCTATGGGGACAGCAAGCGCGCAGGAGGAACCTCCCCGAAACGGAGCCAACGTGCGTGTCAATTATGTCTATGCCTCACAGCTGGGCATCGGCACCTACGATGTCGGCGGGCTGTCCGTCGACGTCTACACCTTGCCGCTGGGCTTCGACTGGAACTTCGGCAGGGACCTGGACCTGGAGGCGCCGGTGCGCGAGTCGCGGGACTGGGCCCTGGAGTTCAATTTTCCGGTCAGCTATGGGCGTTTCGACCTAAACGGTACCAACCAACAAGGCCAGAGCGCAGACGTATCGCAGCAGGTCTTGGCCATCGTGCCCGGTTTGGCTCTTCGTGCGCCGATTTCCGATAACTGGCGCGTGAAGCCTTTTATGAATTTCGGATATGGCAACATCGTCAGTACCGAGGGTACGACTTATGACCCTACAGCGGGCACGCAGTCGGTTGGCCAACCGGATAACCGCTCCTTCATAATCTACTCGGCCGGCGTGTCTTCGCTCTATCAGATCCCCTTCGGGCTCTACACCTTCGCCCTGGGCAACGGCGTCACCTTTGCCGGCAACACCGAGCTGGGCTCGGACGCTTTCTCCGAGAACTACTGGGCTATCGAGACCGGTCTGGAGCTGCGCCGATCGCTTGGTTTCCGCCTGGGTCAGGCTGGCCTCAGCAACACCGGCATTGCCGGCCTGGAGCCGGAACTGGGCGGCTACTTCATCCACTATTTCTTCCCCGACCCCTTGAAGTTCGGCAGCATCGACGGCGATACGCTGGAGGTGATGAACCAGTTCGAGTTTGGCGTGACCCTGGGCTCAGCCACCGACTGGGAACTGCTGTCCATCCGCAACCCCAAGATCGGCGCCAGCTATATCTTCGGCGATGATCTGAAGGTGTTTCGCGTCAACTTCGGATTTCCCTTCTAGTGGTGCAACCCAGAGGGATGGTTCCCATCCGCCTGGATAAGTTGCCCCACCAGATCAACAAGTTAGCGGGCATCTGCCCGGTCTTGATTTTCGTCGCTGGCCTACCGATGCCTCGTCTTGATGGTTTGCTGCACCTTCAACTTCCAGATCTCCGCGAAGATCCGATAGGCGTCATCGATCGTCAGGTCCTGCAGCGGCTTTCTGGTGCCACGCTCGCTCCAATCGAAGGGGTCTTCCTTGATACCGTCGACAAAGCGCTCTCGGAATAGGCAGTTGCTCTCGTAGAGGTCTTTGCGCAGACGCTCGGCAAAACTGGGCGGCAAGGCGATCTTCTCTTTGGTCGAAAGGTGGCGCACGATATCGCCGATGTTGCTGCGATCCGGATTGATCGCATTGTCGGCACGTGAGGGCACCAGAGCATTGAATTTGCGCAAGAATTCAGCCGTTTCGTAGTCCAGACTCTCGTTCAACCGCTCGGGAATCTCTGCGCGCCTCAGGAAGGCGCGTCGGATGCCGATCACGTCGCAAAAATCGTGAATGACATCGCCGTTGACCATCTTCTTCGGGTCGAATATCCGGCCGATGATGGCGTCTTTGCCAAACACATCCTCCCATCGTGACAGGAGAGCGAAGTAGTTGAAGTTGCGGATCAGATTGTCTTGTCCCGGGTACTGCAGGCGTTGCGTGAACCCCTTCACCACGTTGGTGGAGTACTGGCTGACCAGAAATTCGGCCTGCTGGCGTGCATAGAAGATGATCTTGATGTCCGAGCCGATGCGCGTCAGCAAGGATTTTAGGCGGGCGATTTCATGCGGGCTGTTGAGGATGGCCGAGCAGTGCTCCGACGAAAGCACGACATGGTCCGTCTCGCCGCGCAGGCGCGTGTGCAAGTCGGCCTCGAGTGTTTCGCGAAAGGCCGCCAGGGAATCCGGTGAGTTCACGCCCAGGCGCAATGCAGCCTCATGCTGGCGCAGATCATGAGCATAGACGGCCAGCTTCGTATGGTTCTCCCGACCCAGGAACTGGGGGAAGCGATAGCCCTGCTTGCGCAAGATCTGGCGATTGACTGCCAGAAAGCGCTGGAGGGAGGTGGTGCCGGTCTTCGTTGAACCAATGTGAAAAAAGACGGTCATCCAAAACTCCACACGGGTCGCCAACGAACTGGCTGCCGACGCATCTCGAATCGCTTGGCAATACACCACAAAGCGGGGCTGTTTGGGAGGGGCCGATAGCGCGTCGGAATTGGCATTTTGACGCTTTGCGACTGGTGTCGCTAGGAACGTTCGAAAATGGTGCGGCCGTCGACGATGGTGCGTCGGACCTGTCCCTGTACCAGGTGGTCGTCGAAGGGCGAGTTCTTCGACTTGGACAGGAAGCTGTCGGGGTCCAGCTTCCAAGGAAAGTCCGGGTCGAAGAGCACCAGATCGGCCGGTGCGCCCATGCGCAGCCGCCCACCCGGCAGACCCAGCACCTTGGCCGGCGCCGACGTCAGCTTGGCGATCACGTCCAAAAGGCCGGCCTCGCCGCGATGGGTCAAAGCCAGTGAGAGTGGCAAGAGGCTCTCCAGCCCGACGATGCCGAACTCGGCCTGTGCGAAGGGGCGACGTTTGGAATCCTGGTCGTGTGGGCTGTGGTCGCTGACGATGGCGTCGATGGTGCCGTCGGCGATGCCATCGACGATCGCCTGGCGGTCGGTCTCGCTGCGCAGCGGCGGCATCACCTTGGCAAAGCTGCGATAGTCGCCGACCGCAAACTCGTTCAGGGTGAAATAGTGCGGGGCGGTATCGCAGGTGACCTTGAGCCCCCGCTGCTTGGCCTGGCGAACGACCCGCACCGATTCGGCAGTCGAGAGCAGCGCTGCGTGATAGCGGCCACCGGTCATCTCGGCCAGGCGCAGGTCGCGTTCCAGCATGATGACCTCGGCAAAGGGGGAGATACCGGCCAGACCCAAGCGGGTCGAGAGCTCGCCGCTGTTCATCACGCCGGTCGACAGGCTGGGCTCTTGCGGCGCCTGGACGATCACCTGGTCGAAGGCCTTGGAGTAAAGCAACGCGCGGCGCATGACCTGGGCAGACGCGATCGGGACGATGCCGTCGGTAAAGCCGACCGCACCAAATTCGCCCAACAAGCCGAACTCGGTCAACTCCTGACCTTCGAACTGCCGGGTAATGGTGCCGTAAGAATATATCTTTACCAGTTTCACGTCCCGCGCGCGGCGTGCGACGAACTCCAGGCCGGCGACGTCGTCGACGGCGGGATCGCTGTTGGGCAGGGCCACCATGGTGGTGACGCCGCCGGCTGCAGCGGCTTCGCTGGCCGTCTTGATCGTCTCTTTATGCTCTTCGCCGGGCTCGCGCAGATTGACCCTGAGGTCGATCAGGCCGGGTGCCAGGCAGTGACCGCCACAGTCCACCACCGCCATGCCCGAAGGGACACCCTGGCCGAAGAGATGCGGCCCTAGGTCGGCAATCTGTCCCTCGACCACCAGCAGGGCGCCGCGCGTGTCCAGGCCGCTGGCGGGATCCAGCAAGCGCGCATTGATGTAGGCGGTGGGAGGGTTGTGGGGCAGGGCCATCGCGCGTCCTAGCCTTCTTCCGCCCGCAGCGGGCGCGTCAGCGCATCCAAGACCGCCATACGAACCGTTACGCCCATCTCGACCTGCTGACGGATCAAAGATCGGCCGAAGTCATCAGCCACCTCGCTGTCGATCTCCACCCCGCGGTTCATCGGGCCGGGATGCATGATGATGGCATCCTCCTTAGCCTCGCCCAGCTTGTCGTAGTCCAAGCCGAAGAAGCGAAAATACTCGCGGATCGATGGCACGTAGACGCCATTCATGCGCTCGACCTGCAGGCGCAGCATCATGACGATGTCCGCATCCTTCAGCCCTTCGCGCATGTTGATGAAGCTCTGGACGCCCAGACGCTCGATCTCGGCGGGCATCAGGGTCGGCGGGGCGATAACGCGGACCTGCGCGCCCATGGTGCCCAGCAGGTGAATGTTGGAGCGCGCGACGCGGCTGTGTGTGATGTCACCGCAGATGGCAACCACCAGCCCCTCTAGACGGCCCTTGACCTGACGGATGGTCAGTGCGTCCAGGAGGGCTTGCGTGGGATGCTCGTGGCTGCCGTCGCCGGCGTTGACCACTGCACAGTTGACCTTCTCGGACAAGAGCTTGGCAGCGCCGGACTGGTCGTGGCGGACGACCAGCAAGTCGGGATGCATGGCGTTCAAGGTCATCGCCGTGTCGATCAGGGTCTCGCCCTTCTTCACCGAGGAGGTCCCGACCGCCATGTTGATCACCTCGGCGCCCAAGAGCTTTCCGGCCAGCTCGAAGGAGGTCAGCGTGCGGGTCGAGTTCTCGAAGAAGAGGTTGATCAGGGTGGAACCGGCCAGCAAGCGGCTGCGCGGATCCTTGGAGCGTCCCCGGCTCTGCGCGTTCAGATCGACGTAGCTGTCCGCCAGGTCGAGAAGGAAGCAGATTTCCTGCGCGCTCAAGCCCTCGATGCCAAGAAGATGACGGTGGGGAAAGGCGGCGTGGTTCGGTGCTGTTCCCTCGGCTGTCATGAGGCCCTCACATACTCCCAAGGACCGGGAAGCTCAAGATGCGATCGCCGGGAAAATGCAGATTGCCGCTTGCATAGTCGACGACGATGTCCGACCTTTCTGTCAAGACAGAAATAACTGGAGAATAACCATGGATCTGACACCGGCGATGCAGCGCTATGTGCTGCACTGGGGCGAGATGGGCAACCGTTGGGGCGCCAATCGGTCGATCGCGCAGATCCAGGCACTGCTCTTCCTCTCGGATCGGCCATTGCCGGCCGATGAGATTGCCGAGACTCTGGCAATCGCGCGCTCCAATGTCTCCAACTCCTTGAGGGAGCTGCAGGGGTGGGGCCTGGTGCGGGTTTCGCATCAGATTGGCGAGCGGCGCGATCACTTCGAGGCGCTGAGCGATCCCTGGGAGATGTTCCGGCGCATCGTTGAAGAGCGCAAGAAGCGCGAGATCGATCCCACCCTGGCCATGCTGCGCGACTGCGTGGCCGAGGCCGAAGCGGATGGGCGTACGCCGGACCTGGCGAAGGAGCGGATGCAGTCCATGCTCGCTTTCCTGCAGCTCTTCGACGGCTGGTATGCCGAGGTCAAGAGCCTCCCCAAGGCGACGGTTCTGGGCCTGGCCAAGGCCGGCGGCAAGGTCGCTAAGGTCCTGGGCCGGGTCACCGGCTAGCCTGGATATTTCCGGTTATGACAGAAATAGCGGAAAAGTCAGACTGGATTGGCGGGCGGTCATGCCCGGAGAGGACCGTTGGATTCGCCTGGCCGGCGGACATGCCAGCCGACCTGCGCAGTCGCTTCGAAGCCTTCGGCAGGCCCGGACGCTCCGACCGGCTGAGCGGCGGCATGAGCTCTATCCGCTACAGCGCTCTGGGGCGCGGCCTCGGCCCTCAGATCACGCCCTTCTGCCGTAGGTCGGCCAGATCCTCGGCACTGAGGCCCAGATCCTCCAGCACCTCGTCGGTGTGCTGACCCATGGTTGGCGGTGGGCGGCGGTAGGTGACCGGGGTCTCCGACATCTTGATCGGGTTGCCGATCAGGTCGACGGTGCCGGACTGGCTATCGGGGTAGGGCAGGCTGATCTGCATCTCGCGTTGGCGCACCTGCGGATCGGCGAAAACCTCGCCCAAGTCGTTGACCGCGCCGGCCGGCACGCCAAGCTCGGCCAAGCCCTCCAGCCACTCCTGGCTGGTCTTGCGCTTGGTGATGTCCGGCAGCAGCGCATAGATCTCGGCCCGGTTGGTGACCCGGTCCTTGTTGGTCCGAAAGCGCGGATCTTCGATCAGCTCCGGCGCACCGGCGAAGCTGCAGAAGCGCGCGAACTGCGCGTCGTTGCCGACGGCCAGAATGAAATAGCCGTCGGCGGTCGGCAGAGTGCTGTAGGGCACGATGTTGGGATGCTCCGGCCCGCGGCGCGGCGGCACCTCGCCCGAGGTCAGATAGTTCAGGCCCTCGTTCACCAGCCAGGCCACCTGCGTATCCAGCAAAGCCAAATCGATGTATTGGCCCTTGCCGCTCTTGTTGCGATGCAGGATGGCGGAGAGGATGGCGACGGAGGCATACATGCCGCACATGACGTCGGATATCCCGACACCAACCTTCATCGGCCGCCCCTCGATCTCGCCGGTGAGACTCATGATCCCGCCCATCCCCTGGGCCAGATAGTCATAGCCGGCACGCGGCGCGTAGGGTCCGGTCTGGCCGAAGCCGGTGACCGAGCAGTAGATTATGTCGGGCTTGACCTCCTTCAGGCCGAAATAGTCCAGGCCGTACTTGGCCAGGCCGCCGACCTTGAAGTTCTCCACCACGATATCGCTCTCGGCAGCCATGCGCCGCACCAGGGCCTGGCCCTCGCCTTGCGTGATGTCGATGGTGACGGAGCGCTTGTTGCGATTCGTGGAGAGGTAATAGGCCGCCGTGTCGCTGGCGCTGCCGTCGGCGCGTTTGAGGAAGGGAGGCCCCCACTTGCGCGTGTCGTCGCCCTCACCCGGCCGTTCGATCTTGACCACGTCCGCGCCCAGATCACCCAAGAGCTGCGTGCAGGTCGGTCCCGCGAGGATCCGCGTCAGATCGAGGACTTTCAATCCACTCAGTGGTCCGCTCTGCCCGCTGGCTGTCGCTTCGCTCATCGTCACTCCCTCTCGGCCTGGTCGCCCTATATAGCCAGCACCTGGCGCTGCCGCCACCCCGCGTGCGCTTACGCCGGTAGTTCGGCGAGCAGGAACAGCAGCAGCGGCATGGTGAAGAGGGCAACGGCCACCTGCGTGGTGATGATGTTGGCAACCAGGGGCGCATTGCCACCCATCTGGCGGGCCATGATGTAGGACGTGCCGGCGGTGGGAGAGCCCGCCAGCAGCACCAGCGCCGCGCGTGCTTCGGCTTCCACCCCGAACAGCAGGGCCGCAGCCAAGGCGACCAGGGGCATCAGGATCAGCTTGCCGGCGACCGCCAGCCCGACCAGGCGCCGCTCGGCCTTGGCAGAGGCCAGATCGAGGCCGGCACCGACCGCCATAAGGCCCAGGCAGAGTGCCGCCCGACCCAGGATGTCGAAGACGCTGACAAGCGAGGCATGCAGGCCGACGCCGCTGACGTTCAGGATAAGCCCGGCAAAGATCGCCAGCATAAGCGGGTTCTTCACCACGGCGAAGACGATCTTGCCGGCGTTGCGTACCTGAGAGCTGCCGTAGCGGACCAGTACGATGATGGAGAGCAGGTTCACCAGCGGCACATAGAAGGCAATGGCGATCGCTACGGCCTCCACACCCGGCATATCGTCCAGCGCGATCGCAATGGCAAAGCAGAGATAGGTGTTCGGCCTGATCAATCCCTGAAACACAGAGGTGAAGCTGGGGCCGTCGCGGCTGATCTGCAGGTGCAGCAGCAGCGCCAGCGCGGAGACCAGGAGGAGAGCGGCGAAGGTTGCCAGTGCGAGCGGCAGCAAGGTCAGATCCGTCAGCGGCGCTTGCGCCACGCTGCTGAGCAGCAGGGCCGGGAAGAGCAGATAGAAGACCAGCCGTTCGGCTTCGCCCCAGAAAGACAGGCTGAGAAGCTTCCGTCGGACCGAGAGGTGGCCCAGTAGGATCACCAGGAATATCGGCAGGATGGCAAAGAGGATGCTTAGCAAGGGCTCGCTCGGCGGGTTCGCTGACTGCCGTCACTCAAGGCAGGCGGCAATCCCTAATAGCGCTGGCTTGCTCGCCTTGCCAAGCATCTGCGACCTTCAGGGGCTAGAGCCACAGGAAATCAGAAGCGGTAAGCTGGTTTGCCAGGCTGACGCCGTCGACCAGGACGGTCAGGTCGCTCGATCCGTCGCCATCCTGGTCGATCTCCAGTTTGCGTGTTCCGGCCAGCCGTGCCTCGCTGTCGCCGGTGCCGCTGAAGGCCTTGCTGCCGCGGTAGTCGAAGCTGCCGCTCTCCAAGCCGGAGGAGAAGACGAAGCTGTCGGTGCCGCTGAAATCGCGGATGATGGGCACGCCGCTTGCGACCTTGGAGAAGGCGGCATTGCCGAAGCGAAATTCGTCGCTGCCGGAGCCTCCGAAAGCGCGATCTTCCTTGCCGATCCAGAGCAGATCGTCGCCGCTGCCACCATCCACCCGGTCGTCGCCGAGGCCGCCGACCAAGCGGTCGTCGCCGTCCAATCCGCGCAGGTGATCCTCCCCATCCAGGCCCAGTAGACGATTGTCCGACGCATTGCCGGTGAGACTGTTGTCGAGGTCATTGCCGACCAGCGTGGCATTGCCGGCCGCTTCCGTGAGAAGGCCGTCTTCAATCTGGCCCGCATCGCCGTTGGCGAAGCTATAGGCCAGGGCGTTGGAGCGAACCAGGTCGGCAGCGCCACCAGCGGTGACCTCGACAATGCGATCGTTGGTGGAGTGGACGATGAAGGTGTCGTTGGCGGACCCGCCCACCAGGGTGTCCGCACCACTGCGGCCGTTCAAGAGGTCCCCGCTGGCGCCACCGAACAGCCTGTCGTCGCCCGATCCTCCGGTCAGGCGATCGCGGCCCAAGCCTCCCCAGACGGTGTCATCGCCGTCGCCAGCCAGAAGGCTGTCGGCACCGCTGTTGCCTCTGAGTTGGTCGACGTCGTCCAGACCCCAGATGCGGTCATTGCCGTTTGCCCCGCGCAAATCATCGCTGTCGTTGCTGCCCTTCAGGCTGTCGTTGCCACTGGTTCCCACCAGGGTCTCACCATCGGGAGGCGGAGCGGCATCCAAGGCCGCCTGAATCGTTGCAGCCGCCGTTCCGGTGCCCGAGAAGTTGGAGCTGTCGAGGTCGGACAGGCTAACACCCAGGAGGGTCAAGGTCTGCTGCTCGCCGCTGGCGCCGAAGAGGACGCCGATGACGGTAGAACCGCTTTCCTCGCGCAGCGTTATGTCATTCGCGCCAAAGATGTTCTGTAGGTTGACACGATCCTCATCGGGATCGAAGTCGGTGATGGTCTCATGCGTGCCCCAACCCCAGGTCAGCAAATAGGCCTCGCCGCCATCGGGGCCGGGTCCGCTTGCGTCCCAGTCGGCGATGATCTGGGCCACGCTGGGGGCGTCGTATCCGCCGAATTGTTCGATGTATTGTAGAATCGAGGTGCCGTTCTCGTCGGTGGAGATCGCTCCGTTCTGCAGGAGCGCAAGGGTACCCCAGGCGCCGCGCAGATGGGCGGCCGCCAAGATCCCGGTCAAGGTAAGCTCGACAGTAACGGTCTGCCCGTTGCTGGTGTACTGGCCTTGCGTGCCTAGGAAATCCGCCAGGCTCTTACTCTGCTGGGCCAGCCCGTCCTCGATGACCGAGAGGTTGTAGCCGAAGGCGTCGAGGATGGCGGGTTCCTGCACCTCCGCGGTCATGAAGGCCTCTAGGCTGACCGCACCATTCTTACCGGTCCAGGTGCCGTCCCAGGTGTTCGAGGACGCCCCGTTACCGTAGTAGAAGTCATCCTGATAGTAGCCCAGATCGATCAAGAGCGCTTCGCCGAACTGATAGCCCACGAACCCGAGCGAATTCATAGAGCGGTACTGCATGTCCTCCCACTCGATCTCGCCACGCTCCCAGGACTCCCAGGTCGCATCGCCGACCCAGCCTCGGATCTGCCACTCGGTGATGATACCGGCCTGGTAGCGGTCCCAGTCGACGCCGGATTCAAAGGCGCGCAGCGCGTCTCGAAAATCCTCGAAGGTGCCGTTGCTCATCCTGCTCTCCCTGCAAGCAAGTGGCGGATAAAAGTTCCATAACAAAGACCGCCGTCTGGTCTCTGTCAGTTCCGAATTGTGGCAGGCTGGGCAGGGAATGGGGCGGGATCTGGGTTCGTAATTGGGCAGGCGGCCCAATCAGCTTCAAACCTTCGCCACTTTCTGGGCGGGCTGTCGTCGCGAGAGTCCAAAGCGGTGCAGAGTGGCGGTGCAGAGTGGCGGTGCGGTGCGCGGGTTCAGCGACTCAACACGAGAGTTGTACGATGCGGCTGGGATGAGGACTCACTATCAGCTTTCCTTGGTATCACGACCTGGTAGCAGACACCCGCGGGTCGGAGAGGCATTTGGATAGCGTCGAAGCGACGTCATGCCGTCCGGTGAAGATCAGGTCGATAAGGGTTCGCAGATCGAGTCCAAGGGAGGTCTTGCAGGGATGCATCAAGACCGGCCGATCCCTGGGGACTTCGGACGGTCCGGGGATAAACACGAAGCTTCCAGGCGCAAAGTTCTCGGCCAAACGAGAGGAGGTGTAGAATCGGTTCTCATTGCCTTTCCGTACGAAGCTGCCGTCGCCGCCAAAATCCTCAAGCTTCAGCCCGGCGTCGAGAATGGCGGTCGGAACCAGTACCTCGTGATGTCCGCGCCAGCCGCGTCGATACCGCTCTTCCAGCGCCAAGAGTCCCTCTGTGGAATAGCGGCAGATAGGCATGAAGCCACGAATGATGTGGGTTTCGGGAAGCGGGCGATCCGGCTGGAAAGTCGCAAAGTGCTCCCAAACGGGGACTTCGCTCTTTGGCGCGATGCTTGTTGTCAGGAAGCTCGCGTCGGATTCTTGAAAATGCGCGAAGAAATTCTTCCATTCGCCGGTGTAGAGGATGTCGTACTCGACGAAATAGATATAGTCGAATTCCGGATTGAGACGCCGGAAGAGTTGTGGAACCAGATCCTGAAGGCCGGGCACGACGCTTCGCCCCCGCCATTCCTCGCGGGCTCGGCGATAGGGCAGTTTGGATAGGATCTCGCGGGAGAAAATGAAGAGATTGGTTTGTCGGGCTAGTTTTTTGCTTATGCGATCGCAAACCCGGGTTCTCGTGGCATCCAGCGCGAAGAAGGCCTCTACCCCTCCCGGCAACTGATCGGCAATCAAGCGAAATCTCCGCAACAGCTCTGCGTTCATGCTGTGCGCGAGAAAGAGGACAGCAGTCTTCTTCATTCCGGGGAACCGAGTGCTCTCGTCTGTTAGAAGGGCGTGGAATTGCGACGGCGGCCACGGCGCCGTGACCGGCCACCCGCCTCGTCGCTGTCCTCGCCACCTGATCCCTCCATCATCGAGAGGGTTGCACTGGTGAGTGTACCGAGGCGCCGGGCAATCTCCTCGACGGAGGGAAGCTGACCTGGAACATGCTCTTGCAGGGCCTGGCCGATGGCGCGCAGATGCTCTGTTCCCGTGCCGCAGCAGCCGCCAATCAGGGCGGCACCGGAATCGCGCGCCATGCGGGCATAGTCGGCCATCAATTCCGGCGTCCCGTCATAGCGGATGGTGCCGTCGACCCACTGCGGGATGCCGCAGTTCGCCTTGGCGACCAAGCGGTCGCCCGGCTTGGCGGCCTGTTTCAGGCCCACCAGGGTCGCCACCAGCTCGGCAGCGCCGGTCCCGCAGTTGGCGCCATAGGCGGCCAGCGGTACGGCAAGGTCATGCGCCAAGGCTGCCCAGTCGGCAGGCGTCACGCCCATCATCGTGCGCCCGTTGGTGTCGAAGGAGAGCGTGGCGACGATCGGCAGGCCGGTCCGCGCCGCGCCCTCGACGGCCGAGCGGATTTCTTCGGCACTGGAGATGGTTTCTATCCAAAGCAGATCGGCGCCGCCGGCTGCCAGGCCCTCGGCCTGGGCGGCAAAGGCTGCAACGCCTTCGTCATGGGTGAGGGGACCCAATGGCTCGAAGAGGTCACCGGTCGGCCCGATAGATCCCGCAACCAAGATGTCGCGACCGCTGGCTTCGGCTTCCTGGCGCAGCAGCTTGGCGGCTGTCTCGTTTACCTCGTAGACGCGATTCTGGGCCTGGTGCAGACGCAGGCGGTTGGCGGTCCCGCCGAAACTGTTGGTGAGCACAAGGTCCGATCCGGCCTCGATAAAGTCACGATAGTGGGCACGGACCTTCTCCGGCGCGGAGAGGTTCCAAAGCTCCGGTGCGTCGCCCTGCTGCAATCCGCGCAAGAAGAGATTTGTACCCGTTGCGCCGTCCGCGAGCAGCCGCCCGCGTTCAGCCAGTCGTTCGTCGAGTTTGCTCATAGTGCTAACGAATAGCCTTCAAAAACCCCTGCCGGTGGGCCGACTCTTGCGTGCGAAACGGTCACTCCGTCGGGATCACTCCCACAGCCTTAGATTTGGCGTTGAGAACCGCACTCAACGGCAGCGAAGGCGAACCGCGTCGATCGCATCTGCCGATCCGGTTAGGGTAAAGGGCAACTTGCGCTCCTCGTCTTCGTAGAGGCCGCGACCGCCCAAGGTCAAGAGGTCAGCCAACCCCTCGCTGAGCGGTGCCCTGCGCTCAAAGGGACGGTTCAGCAGGGTCCAGTCGATCTCGACCTTCTGGACGCCCATCAAGGTGCTGACGAAGACGCTGCCGGCGGCCCTGTCGTTGTCGGAGGGTCGCCCGGGGCCGAAGTACTCGAAGGTCAGGCCGACGCCGCTGCGACAGGCAACGGCCACGCAGACAGGATTGCTGCTCTGCCCGCCGCAGCTCTCGGCGATCGGCGTGTCATCCGCCTGTCGCCGATAGGTCCAGCTCTCGGTCAGCGGGCGCGGCAAGCTGCGTCGCACCTTCTCGCTCTCCGGCAGGGTGATCGCGGACTGCCCTTGCGAGGGCACGAGTTCACTGATGCCCCCGGTGAGCAAACCGACTGTCACTGCAATGGCGATCGCCCCGATGCGACGCCCCATCGCCCCTATCCTCTCCTCAGAATTAAGAACGCCGATCAACTAGATGATAGCAGCTTTTCGCAAGTTGGCTACTCTGCTGCGATGGCGGCCTGGGGTGCCGGGCCTTCCAGGCTGGCGAGCAGACGGCGCTCTTCCTGTTTTGCCGTCTCGACGTTGGCTTCCTTCACATGACCATAGCCGCGGATCTTCTCCGGCAGCGACAGCAGCGCGACGGCGGTTTGATGGTTGCCGGGCGTCAAGGCTTTCAGCACCCGTTTCGTGGTCGCTTCATAGTCGGCGATCAGCTGACGCTCCATCTTGCGCTCTTCGGTCCGTCCGAAGATGTCCAGCCAGGTGCCGCGATAACGGCGCAGCTTTGCCAGAGTGCGGAAGGCGCTGAAGACCCAGGGGCCATAGGCGCGCTTCATCAGCTGGCCCGTCTGCGGGTCGCGCCGCGAAAAGAGCGGGGGAGCGAGGTGGAAGCTCAGCTTCACATCGCCCTCGAAGGCTTCTTTCAGGTCGGCCTCGAAGCTGCCGTCGGTATAGAGCCGAGCCACCTCGTACTCGTCCTTGATCGCCAGCAGCTTGGCGTAGTAGCGCGCGGCCGCTTCCGCCAATCCGGTGAGGCCGGGCGTCGTCTTGCGCTCGACCTCGGCTACCTGCTCGACCAGCTTCCGGTAGCGCTGGGCCAAGCGTGCGTCCTGATAGTCGGTCAGGAAGCGAATCCGGCGGGCCAACAGCTCCTCGAAGCCCTCGGCATCTGCCGTTGCGGTTTCGGTGTCGGAAACCCGGTCCTTCGCGGCCTGCTCCACGGCCGCGCGATCCTCGGCGGTGCGGCGCCCCCAGAGGAACGCCTGCTTGTTGAAGTCGATGGCAACACCATTCAACTCGATGGCCTGCATCAAGGCTGCCTCGGAAATCGGCACCAGGCCCTTCTGCCAGGCTAGGCCGAGCATGAAGAGGTTGGTCGCGATGGAATCGCCCATCAGGCTGGTCGCCAGGCCGTGGGCATCCAGGATCACCGCATGCCCTTCGCCCACGGCGTGCTCGATCTGCTGGGCAAGGCGCTTGCCCGGGATCGTGAGGTCGGGGTTGCGGGCGAAGTCGCCGGTGATCTGTTCGTAGCTGTTCACCAGCGCCCAGCTCTTGCTCTCGTCCAGCTTGCCACGCGCCTCCATTGAGGCGGCCACCACCAGATCGCAGCCCAGCATGACGTCGGCCCCGCCAGCGGCGATGCGCACGGCATGCAGATCCTTCGGCGCCGGCGCCAAGCGGATGTGGCTCATCACAGCGCCACCCTTTTGCGCCAGTCCGGTCTGGTCGAGGATGGAGCAGCCGCGTCCCTCGATGTGTGCCGCCATGCCCACAAGCGCGCCGATGGTGACGACGCCGGTGCCGCCGACGCCGGTCACCAGGATGTTGTAGGGCTTGTCCAGGCTCGGCAGCTTCGGCTCGGGCAGCAGCGGCCAGGCCCCGACATCTTTCGGACCGGCCGCCTTCTTGCGGCGCGGCTTGCCGCCGTGGACGGTGACGAAGGAGGGGCAGAAGCCCTCGACGCAGGAGAAGTCCTTGTTGCAGCTGGATTGGTCGATCATGCGCTTGCGTCCGAAATCGGTCTCGACCGGAATCACCGACACGCAGTTGGACTTGACCGAGCAGTCGCCGCAGCCCTCGCAGACCGCCTTGTTGATGAAAGCACGCTTGGGCGGATCGGGATAGAGGCCGCGCTTGCGCCGGCGCCGTTTCTCGGCAGCACAGGTCTGGTCGTAGATGATGGCGGTGACGCCGGGAATCTCGCGCATGGAGCGCTGGATCTTGTCCAGCTCTCGACGGTGCTCGATGGTGACGCCGGGTGCCCACTCCGTGCCGAGCGGGTACTTCTCCGGCTCGTCGGTCACCACCACGATCCGCTTGACCCCTTCGGCGGCGATCTGCCGGCTGATAATGGCCGGGCTCAAGGCGCCGTCGTGCGGCTGCCCACCCGTCATTGCCACAGCGTCGTTGTAGAGAATCTTGTAGGTGATGTTGACCTCGGCGGCGACCGCCTGGCGGATCGCCAGCAGGCCGGAATGCTCGTAGGTGCCGTCGCCCAGATTGGCGAAGACGTGGCCTGCGTTGGAGAAGGGGGACTGACCGACCCAGGTTACGCCTTCGCCGCCCATCTGGGTGAAGGTCTCGGTCCGGCGGTCCATCCACTGCACCATGTAATGACAGCCGATCCCGGCAAGCGCACGGCTGCCTTCCGGCACCTTGGTCGAGCTGTTGTGCGGGCAGCCGGAGCAGAAGGTGGGGATGCGCTTCATCGCCTCCGGCTCGGCATCCAGCGCTTGCTGTTTACGCTCGAGGAAGGCCAGTCTCTTGGCAATCCGCTCGCTGTCGTAAAAGCGTTGAATCCGCTTGGCGATGACCTGGGCGATGCGCGCCGGCGTCAGCTCGCCGTTCGACGGCAGGATCCAGTTGCGCTCTTCGTCGAACTTGCCGACAACCTGCGGTCGGTTTTCCGGGTCCCAGTTGTAGAGCTGCTCCTTCAACTGGTTCTCGATGACCGCGCGCTTTTCCTCGACGACCAGAACCTCTTCCAGCCCCTTGGCAAAGTCGCGTATGCCCTCGCGCTCCAAGGGCCAGACCATGCCGACCTTATAGACCGTGAGGCCGATCTCGGCGGCCAGCGCCTCGTCGATGCCCAGATCGTCCAAAGCCTGGCGCACGTCCAGGTAAGACTTGCCGGCCGTGACGATGCCGAAGCGGCGCTTGGGCGCATCGATGACCCGATAGTTCAGGCGATTGGCGCGCGCAAAGGCGAGTGCCGCGTAGATCTTCTTGAAATGCAGCCGCTCTTCCTGCTGCACCATGTCCAAAGCCCCGGTCCAGCGGATGTTCAGGCCTTCTGGCGGCAGCACAAAGTCGCTCGGCTCGGAGATCACGATGCGATTGGGGTCGACGTTGCACGAGGCCGTCGATTCCACCGTCTCGCCGACGCACTTGAAGCCAACCCAGCAGCCCGAGTAACGCGAGAGCGCCCAGCCGTAGAGGCCGAAATCCAGGAACTCCTGCACGCCGGCCGGTGACAAGGTGGGGATCATGGCGTCCATGAAGGCGTACTCGCACTGATGTGCGGCCGTCGAGGACTTGGCGGCATGGTCGTCGCCGGCCAGCAGCAGCACGCCGCCGTGCTTCGAACTGCCGGCCAGATTGCCGTGGCGGAAGACATCACCGCAGCGATCGACGCCGGGGCCCTTGCCATACCAGAGGGAATAGACGCCATCGACCTTGGCATCGTCGAAGAGGTTGGTTTGCTGCGTCCCCCAGATGGCCGTGGCGGCCAGATCCTCGTTCAGCCCCGGGCGGAAGACGATGTTGTTGTCATCCAGAAAGCGCTTGGCCTGCCAGAGCTGCTGGTCGAGGCCGCCCAGCGGCGAGCCGCGATAGCCGGTGACATAGCCGCCGGTGTTCAGGCCGGCTGCGCGGTCGCGCTGCTGCTGCATCATCGGCAAGCGGACCAGAGCCTGGGTGCCGGTTAGAAAGATGCGCCCGCTTTCAAGCGCATACTTGTCGTCGAGGCGGATCGAAGCGTCGGGCATGGCGTTTCCTCACGGGGCTGGCAGTGCTAGGCGCAAAGGCGGGCCCGGAAGCTGGCAGCCTCACCATCTTGTCGCAGACCGGGCCTCCGCGCAAAGCACGTTATACTCCTAAATATAGGTCAGTAATGCTGACTTGTCACCCCTCGAAGAAGAGGGAGAGACGAAAAGTGATCGGCCCCTCGTGCGGGCGAGCGCCGAATCTCAAGCCTAAGAGTCCGTCCGGCAACTGCTTGTGCCCTGCACTGTCTTATCAAGGTTTTGGGCAAGGAGAGCGGCGCGCGGCGATGCCGGGCGCATCGTAAGCGACGCTCGACCCAGTTCCAAGGGGGCTGTGCCAAGGCCTTGATGAGACAGCCCTTCGGGTCGCTGCCGGAGCCGCGATTGCCGCGTCGCGTTGACTTGACGATGCGCCCGGCATCGCCGGCGCCACCGCTCCTAACACTCGTGGCTCCGGCAGCGATGCAGGGCACAAGCAGATTCCGGACGGACTCTAAGCGATGTCGATTGCCGGTGGTCCGCCGCGACCTTCTTCCTCGATCCGAGCGAAGAGGCTGCCGGGCTGCGGCGGTGACGTCTTGAACCGCTGCACGTCGTTCCAAAGGTGAACGGCCAGGCTGTTGTCGGTCAGGAAACAGGACTCGTCGTAGTCGGCCTGCGTGATGCGTAGGGCATCGTCGAAGGAGAGCGAGCAGAAGACATCCGTATCCTTGGCAAGCCTGTCCAAACCGCGCTGCTCCAGAAAGTAGGTAAAGGCGGCCGGGCCCGTGGTCGCGACTGGAATGATCTGATAGTAGGGTTTGCGCAGCAGGTGGTGGCGCAGCCAGGCGCGACGGCGCGTCGAGGGCAGCAGCCAGGGCAAGTGCGACTGGCGATGCTCGAAGACGCCAAGCAGGTCGTGGGCGATGTCCGAACCCTTTGGCAGTCGAAACAGGCTCTTGTTCAAGCGGTCCGGTGCCTCGCGGCCGTAGAGAATCTCTTCGTCCCCCGGCACCGGTCGCACGCAATACATATCGCAGTCGATCCAGGTGCCGCCGAACTTGTAGAGCAGCGTGTAGGCAAAGTGGTCGGAGAAAACCGACAGCGTTCCGGTGCGGTGATGGCGAAAGATGCGCTCGCGACCGAGTATTGTTGCGGCATCCAACACCTCAACGCCCTTGGGCACGCCTGCCAGGTCATCGTAGGTGTACAGCTGCACGCGGTGCCCGAGGCGCACGAAGGAGGCTAGGCAGCCGGCGGCCAAGGCTGGGATGGAGTCACCGACCCAAAGGGCATGGTAGATGCCGTCGCTCTTCAAGTTTTCTTATCCCCTTTGCTAGAAAGCCTGGCCTTATAGACCGCGGACTTGGAATGGGTCCAGCGACGTGGACGCAAGGCAGATTAGAGGGAAGGAACGGAAATGCGGATCGTGGTAACGGGTGGTGGTGGATTCCTGGGCCGAAAGCTCATCGCCAAACTCTTGGCCGAGGGCACGTCACTGGGTGAGATTACCAGGGCCGTGAGCCTGGATCGGGTGGCGCCGACTTTTGATGACCGGCGCTTTCAAGCTGTCGTCGGTGATCTGGCCGACCAGGCGCTGCTGGACCAGCTCTTTGCC
The DNA here is from genome assembly GCA_040219175.1 of Kiloniellales bacterium. GTDB lineage: Bacteria > Pseudomonadota > Alphaproteobacteria > Kiloniellales > JACOMY01 > JACOMY01. The sequence goes on along the minus strand of JAVJSY010000047.1, from coordinate 27,554 downwards.
GAGCCGACAGATCTGGTTTGGCATCTGGCGGCAGCGGTCAGCGCCGAGTGCGAGGCCGATCTTGATCTGGGGCTGACGGTCAATCTTGCCGGCACCTTGAACCTGCTGCAGGCCTTGCGCCGCGCCGAACAGAAACCGCGCCTGGTCTTTGCCTCCTCGGTCGCCGTCTATGGCGGTGACCTGCCCGACGAGGTCGACGACACCACCATGATCACCCCGGATAGCTCCTATGGCGCGCAGAAGGTGATGGGCGAGTACCTGGTGAAGGACTTCTCGCGCAAGGGCCATATCGATGGGCGCTCGCTGCGTCTGCCGACTGTCGTGGTGCGTCCGGGCAAGCCGAACAAGGCAGCCTCGGGCTTCGCGAGCGGCATCCTGCGCGAGCCGCTCTCGGGCCTTGCCAGTGTCTGCCCGGTGGCACCGGAAGCACGCATGGCCATCATCTCACCGCGGCGCACGATTGCCGGCCTGATCGCCGGTGCGGAGCTGCCGGCCGAGGCCTTTGGACCGGGCCGGGCGATGAGCCTGCCGGGTATCTCGGTCGCCATCGGCGAAGCCGTCGAGGCCCTGAAGCGGGCCGCCGGTGCCAAGACGGCCGCGTTAGTGTCCTGGGAGCGCAATCCGGCAATCGAAGCGCTGATCGATTCCTGGCCCAAGGGGATAACCTCGCAGAGAGCACTGGCCGCCGGGCTGCGGCCGGACGAAAGCATCGACGCCATCATCCAGGCCTATATCGAGGACGATAGACCTGCAAACTAGCCAGAGAAGGCTGGCGTCGCTACGCACTTCCCGCCATGCTTTTCGAAGACCCAGGTAAACGGCAGGATGCGAAATGAGCCCCGATGACATGAAAGCCCAGGCGGACGCCTGGGTCGCCGAGAATCGGCCGCGCTGGTCGGCCTGGTGTGCAACGGTCTGGGACTACGCAGAGACGGTGTGGCGCGAGTACCGCTCGGCCCGGCTCTACGTCGACCTGCTACGCGCCGAGGGCTTCGAGGTCGAGGAGGGCTCGGCCGGCATGCCGACCGCCTTCTGCGCGCGCTGGTCGAACGGACCCGGCCCGGTGCTGGGCGGCTATGCCGAATACGATGCGGTTCCCGGCAACTGCCAGGCCGCAGTGCCACGTCAGGAGCCGCGCGCCGGCCTCTCGCGTTTCGCCGGCGGGCACACCGACCCGCATTCGGCGCTTGGCGTGGGTTCTCTGGTCGGCTTTCTGGCACTCAAGCATGTCATGGAAAGGCAAGGCCTGACCGGCACGCTGGTTTTCTTCGGCGAGCCGGCAGAGAAGGTCTGCGGCTCCAAGCCCTTTCATGCCTCGCGCGGCTACTACGACGGCCTGGATGCTGCATTCTCCTTTCATCCCGCCTATATGCTGCCGCTTTCCAACACGGTTGCCTGGAGCGTCCATTGCGGTGCCAACTGGGGCAAGGTCTACACCTTTCTCTGCGATCGGCCGGAAGACTGGAGTGTCGATCCCGGCGCGCCAATCCCGATGGCGCACACCACCGCCAGAGCGCCTGGCGCCACCGACGCCCTGGTGCAGATGTACATGTCCAGCAAGCTGACGCGGGAATCCATGTGGGCGCATTCCGGTGCCTGGAGCCTGAACGAGGCAATCCTGATCGGTGGGCAAGCCACCTCGGACAACCTGGCACCCCACATCTCGCAGATCGCCTTTGCCGCCCGCGCACCAACCCTGGAAATCTTGCAGCGGATCTACACGGTGCTCGATCGCAACGCCCGTCTGGCCGCCGAAATGGCGCACTGCCGGGTGGAGGAGGGTTGGGTTTCACGGACCCGCCCAGGTTTGCCCAATCTGGCCTTCGCAGACCTCACCTACGCCAACATGCAGCGCACTGGTGGACCGGTGATGCCCGAGTCGGCCAAGGCCTTTGCCCGCGAGATTCAGGCGAACCTCGGCCTCGAGCCTATGGCTGAACCCTTCCTGCCGGAGGTCAGCGATTTGATCGATCCCAAGGAGGCGGACGCCCAGGTACGCGGCATGATGCAGGCCGATGTCGATCACTTCACCAACGACGACTATGTCGAGTACACCTGGCACACGCCAACCGTGCGCTTCTTTGTCGGCCGACCGATGCTGGCAGCACCGACCCCCGGTTACCGCTACCCTGACTGGGCGATGAACGCGCTCGGCGGCTTTCCCGACAGCATCGACCCCATGATGGCGGTGGCTGGACGCACCATCGCCGCCACTGCCATCGACCTCCTGACTGATCCCAAGCACCTGAAAGTCATCACCGCGGAGTTCCAGGCGCGCAGCGGTGGCGGCATCGGCGGCAGCAAATGGGTTCCACCCTTGCTGACCGCCGCCGACCCGCCGCCGGTACAGTTCCGTTGGCCGGAGTACGTCACCAGTGCGCGCGGGGAGGAGTGGTGCATCCCGGTGCAGGAGGCGGCTATCGAGCGCCTGAGGTGACCGGATAGAAGGGCCAGCAGTTCTTGGCAGTCGGGACGGGCACAACGACCTGCCCTTTGTCAGAGTTGCCTGATAGCCGCTTGATCATTCCGGTGGTCCAGCCCCAAGCCTACCTGGTGACCTGGACAGGGGCTCACGAGATCGTATGTCAAACACTCAAGGAGATCTGCCAATCTGGCCATCACCTCAACAGCTTGATCATGAAGGAGTGCTTGAGAGGGATGACAAACGGTAGGATGAAGGACAAGCCCGGCCGGCTCGTGTCGCGCCGTGGCTGCTTTGGCATCTTGGCCATGGCGGCGAGCGTGCCGCTTTTGGCAGCCTGTTCTACAGGCTGTAGCAGCAAGTCAGGAGACGCTGCCGCGGCTTGTCGCCAACGCCAGCACGAACGCGCCGTTGTCCGCGACCGCAATCGAAGCTGGGGACGTTAGGCCCGACTCGGAGCTCCGCGACATCGTGGGTTCGGCTTCGCGACCGGCTTTGGGATTGACTTCGAGGGCAGGGGCTTAGATACCACTTGCGCTGCAGCGGATGGGCCGTTAGCAGGCGACTCCCTGCCGGGATTTGGTTGCCTGGATCCGGCTATGGTCGGACAGGCTGATGAAGGAACCCTATCATGAATGACGACTTGGTCTACGCGATCTTCAAAGAACTTGCCGTGCTTGAGGGCAAACGCAAGGTCACTGGCGAATGGACGAGCAGCGATCCCAAGGAAGTGGTCCGCTTGCTGCGTGCTGCCTTCACGACCGTGCGGCGTGCCGGGGAAACCGGAAAGAAAGAGTCCTAAACTGCCGGTGATGAGTATTTGAGCGCAGCCGGCGGGATCGCGGCGCCTCTCTGGTCTTGCAGCGCCTGTTTCTAAAGGTTCCCCCGATGCCCATTGTCATCGCTCATGGTCAGCCGAAATCTGGCAGTACCTTTCTATACATCACTGCCTTGGAAATTGCGGCTCTTGCCAATGGCGAAGAATACTATCGCTTCCGGGCCGCGCGGCTAGGCGAGGAATTCCAAGATTTTCGACCTACCATTGAGCCGGAATTGATACACGAAGTCGCAGGAATGATCGATCCAGAGGATTTTATCATTCTCAAGACCCACAATGTCTTGACCCCAGACTTGGAGGAACTGATCGATAACGGGTCTGTATTGGCCTTTACGTCTTTTCGTGACCCGCGTGACACGGTCCTTTCGACGCTCGATGCCGGAAAGTCCGATCGAGAGAAAGGGTCGACCCGCTGGTTCACCAAGTTTACTGAAGCAGAACAACTCGTGGCCCCGGTGCGACGTCAGTTTGAACGCGTCGTGCCTTGGATCCAGAACAGAAATGTTCTGGCCATCCCCTACTATATGACCGCCTATGAGCAAGCCTCGACCGTGACGATCCTGGCACGGCACCTCGGCTGTGGCGCAATTTGCCACCACCTCGCCTTCGAGATGGAGGTCAAAAAGTCCAGCTTGCCGGAGTGGAACAAGGGCTTGGCCGATCGCTACATCGATATTCTGGACCGCAAGGATGTCCAGTTCCTGAACCAGGCATTTGCCGAGGTCTTGCCGGTCTATGACGGCTTCTTGCGTGAGAGAATGGGCAATCACAACTACCGTTTACTGTGCGCCCATTTGATAGCAGAACGGCAGAGGAGGATTCAATCTAAACTAGACGGTCTGGAGGCTTGATGCGCCGATCCATGAGGTAAAGGGTCGCAACAAGGGGTGCCACCAGAGTCTTCCACATCGTGCGTGCTCGGCATGTCTTGATCGTCTACGCTAGCGACGGCTAGTCTAGCCGGTGGAGAGTAGGGATGATACTGTTTTGATCCAGTTCGGACTCTCGTTGAGCTGCAGATCTCCGCGGTATTCAACGAGACACCTGCGCTTGAGTGTGAGAATTTAAGATGTGACAGCTGTCGTTAGGCGCGGAGAGTGTCAGTTCGATGAAGGTTGGATAGAGTGGAACATTGGAACGGCCAAGCCAAGAGCAGATTGGCAAGCCTAGCCAAGAGTTCCGGTGTGGCTGGGTGTCGAGCCGAACTTCTCTTGTCCTGTCTGACTGTAACCGGCAATTCCATACCTGGAAATTTGCCGGCGCGGGCGTCTAACGTGCTTACCTCAAGCGGGCCCGATACTGTGTTGAGTGCGGTGATTTTTGAGGCAGCACTGCGCGCTATGTCTCTCCCACTCGTGGAAAGCACACTGCGAGCGCTGGCCGCGCTTCCGATGGAGAGTGGGTATCCAGGGCAAGACAGTTACCTTGCGACCTGTCTCGTCCGCCAGCTTGAAGCGATTGAGGGTCGAGGCATCCGCGGCTTCATGCGCGATCTGGCTGAGGTATTGAAGCTGCTGGAGGCGCATGCCCTGGAGCGTTGCGTGGTCCGCGAGATCGTACGTCGAGGCTCCTCACCTATTGGCGGTGCACAGCGAATCCTCTCCAGCTACGAGGAGGAGGGAGCGCACTACGCCGTCATTGTCTATTGCTCGGCCATCATGCGCCGGTGGGAGGCAAAGACCGAATGGGCGATCTCGCTTCGTCGGTCGGTCGAAGCCGTCATGGCGACATCGCCGGACGATGCGCTGGACACCTCGCGATTCTTGATCGATTGCTGCAGGCCTTTCGTGCTGCGCAGCCTGCTTGCGGACAAGGTCTGCGGACAGCTCTTGCGCGATAGTCTCACAAGCGCGGATCAGGAAAGCATCAGCAACACGCATCGCCTGCTTTGGAACTTCGCCGTCTCTGGGGCGGTTCTTGGCGAAAAGCAGGAATACTACCTTCCATGGCCCGAGGCGAGCACTGATCCAAGAGGCTTTGCCGCCCTTGATGCCGTGCTGCGGGAGAAGTCTGCTGCGGCAAAAGTTGCCTTGGCGAGAAGCTTGAGCAACGGCGATCCTGACTGGACCTCTTTCCAAGCCATTGAGACCGATCTTCTGGTTTTGCGCCTGTATGCCTGCTGGCTCGCAGAAAGCGCACTGCCTGAAGCCATGATTTCGATGCTCGCCGGCCGCGGCGACGCGTTCGAAACCCTAAAGCTCTTTCGATGGGGGTTCGGCGGGCAGGGAAAAACCGGTCTGACGTTCCTGCACGCGCTCTTCTCCAAGCTCGCGGTGGGCTGTCAACTGGAGGTGGAGATGCTAGGCCTAAGTGCGGAGATGGGACTGATCAACGACCTCGCCAAGGCCAAGGACGCTGTGGAGAGAATCCGCCAGGCCGGTTTTGACGAGAACAGCTATCTTCTGTTCGACCTTCTGAGTGGGCTCATCAAGAATGACCACCTGGATGTGGCAGCCAGTCTCTGTCGGGAGGAAGAGGAGTTTCTCTTCACCCATCCACAGGGAGCGCGCAGCGCTGCCGACGTCTATGTTGCAGCGCGCGACTGGGAACGCGCTGGGCAGGCCTGGAGCGCACTGGCGAACTTGTCGCGCCGAGGACACTGGTCAAGCGTCAACGCCTATCGCTCCTTCGCGCGCGCCGGTAACGAAGACGCCGCGCAGAGAATCAAAGAGTCGATAGACTTTGCCGATGAGGACTATGTCCCAACATATCCATCGATTGCGAACTCGGCCTGCAGCATTGGTGATTTTGCCTTTGCACGAGAGGTGATCGAACGAGCGAAAGGGCATCTGCCTAGCTACAACAAGGAACGACTGGAGAGTTTGGCGATTGCACAAATGCAGTCGTCGGGCGATTTGGATCTGACCCCGAAACCAACGGCCGCCCCCCGACCGGCCAGTTCCCCACCGAAGGCTTTGGTCATCGATCCGGGCTTCCACTATCGATCCGGCCATCATTTCAATTATGGCAAGTTTTCCGTTGATTTCCTCTCGACCGAGTTGGGTGCCGATCCCGATGATGTCTGGCTGCTGATCGGGGGTGAGGAGAAAGCGCATGACGACCACTCTTTAGATGGCAGCATCAGGCCAACCTTCCGTTTTGGGCCCTACATCCACAAAGATGTAGCCGTGACCGAAGAGTCGATCGAGAACCTAAATCGGGCCTTCTTTCGCGATCTCTGTGCCTTTTCCGATGACCTCGACCTGAGTGCGTGCCAGGCGATCTATGTGCATTCAATGCGCGCCAACATGATCCTGGGGTTCAGCCGCTGGATCATCAAGACCTTCGGTGCCAAGCCCGTGATCGTGATTGTCGGCGTTATCGAGGTGGATTACCTGATAGAGCCGGTGGGGCAGCGCAAACTATGGGCGCGCGTCAACAAGAAGGGCCTCTCTAAGCTGCACAATGCGCCAAATGTGCAGGCTTTGCTCTACTGCGAGACAGAGCGTGCCTGGGCTCACTTCCGACGAATCCTCAAGCCCGACGTTCCGATCAATCGCTTCCCTTACCTGGCGGCCTCGCTGGCTGGCCGGATCGGGTCGTCCAAGGGTACTGCACTACGCCGACAGAAGATCACTTTTGGAACACTCGGCGCGTCCACGCCAAACCGGGGGTCGGATCTTTTTCCGCAGCTTGTCGGCCTCTTTGCCGATGTCGCTGAGGTCGACTGGGTTCTGCAATTGTCACGCGGATTTGTCGAGGGACTGGGCTCCGATCACGTCAATCACCTGGAGTATGCCGTCGAGCGAGGCAAATGCGTCTGGTTCGACGATCGCCTTTCCGTCGAGGACTACTATGCGGCGATGAGACGGATCGACGTGATGGTCCTTCCCTATCGAGACCGCTATGCCGTGTCCGGGTCCGGCGTGTTTTATGAGGCGATCCAACTGGAGCGTTTTCTTGTCGTTCCGAAGCAGACCTTCATGGAAGGCGTTGTGCGCGAGCTGAACTATCCCTCGCGCATGCTGCCGGAAGTCAGCCTCGAGGCGCTCGCCACGAGCGTGGAATCAGTTGTGAAAGAGCGCGAGAAGAACCTGCGCCGGATCAAGCGTTTCGGCCGCGAAGGGCGCGAACGCTTGCCAATCGGGCAGTTCCGCGATCTCTTTCGCCAGGGTTTGGCAGCCGTGCGGTCGGACTCTCACTAATCTAGGGGGTGCAGGTCTTCTCTCACGACTTTTACCCGTGCGCCATTGCGTGTCTCTTCGGCAAAGATCAAGGGCAGCAGCAAAGGGGCAACGGTCTCGGGGGCGGGAAGAGAGGTCGGGTCTTCACCCGGGTAGGCGCCCGCGCGCAGTGCGGTTGCCATCGGCGGCGGGACGGCCAAGTTGGCGCGCAGTGCGGTCTTCTGGTTTTCCGTGGCGAAGGCCACGACCACAGCCTCCATCGCGGCCTTGCTCGCCATATAGGGCGCCCAGTAGGCACGGTCCTTGCCGGTCTCGTCGGTGACGAAGAGCGCGCGCGGCGCCTCTGCCTGGTTGAGCAGCGGATGGAGTGTCCGGATCAGGCGAAACACGGCCGTGCAGTTCACCGCCAAGGTCTCGTTCCAAACTTTGGGCACCACATGGCCAACTGGGGAGAGCTGGCCCAGGGTCCCGTGTGCCACGACCAATCCGTCCAAACGGCCAAAGCGCTGGTAGAGAGCGGCCCCCAAGGGGTCGATGACCTCACTCTCGTTCAGGTCCAGCGGCACCAGCGTCGACTCGGGCGCGCCCAGCTTGCGCGCCTCGTCGTCGACTTCCTCCAAGCCGCCGACCGTGCGCGCGACCAGTATCAGGCGAGCGCCGGCCGCGGCCGCCTCCAACGCGAGTGCGCGTCCAAGACCGCGCGAGGCGCCGGTGACCAGAACCAGCTTGTCTTCGAGAGGCTTGCCTGCGCTCACACTCATCTCCCCAAGGCCTTAGGCATCGTACAGTGCGTTTGACGTTAGGATCGCTGGGACCCTTCATGGTCGGCTTGCCGCCGCCGCCGCCGCAGCGTGCGCATCGCCCGTCACCGTCACCAAACGCTCTAGGCGAACTCGCGCAGTAGCGAGAGCTGCCCGTCCGGCTCTTTGGAGGAGCGTCTGGCCTCATGGTCGGTCAGCGTCGTCGGGTAATCTCCCGTCAGGCAGGCGTCGCAGAACTGCGGGCGCCGGTGATCGCGACCCTCGTGGCCCATGGCGCGATAGAGCCCGTCGATCGAGATGAAGGCCAGGCTGTCGGCGCCGATGTGCTCGGCCATTTGCTGTTCGGTCATGCGCGAGGCCAGCAACTCCGAGCGGGCCGGGGTATCGATGCCGTAGAAGCAGGAGTGGATGGTCGGGGGCGAGGCAACGCGCATATGCACCTCGCGGGCGCCGGCGGCGCGCACCATCTGCACGATCTTCACCGAGGTGGTGCCGCGGACGATGGAATCGTCCACCAGGATAACCCGGCGTCCCTCGATCATCGCGCGGTTGGCGTTGTGTTTCAGCTTGACGCCGAAATCGCGGATGCGCTGCGCCGGCTCGATGAAGGTCCGACCGACATAGTGGTTGCGGATGATCCCCAGTTCGAAGGGGATGCCGCTTTCCTCGCTGTAGCCCAGCGCTGCCGGAACGCCCGAATCGGGCACCGGGATCACCACGTCGGCGGCGACCGGCGCTTCGCGCGACAGTTCGGATCCGATCTGTTTGCGCGCGGCATAGACCGAGCGGTTCTCCAACTGGGAATCCGGCCGGGCGAAGTAGATGTACTCGAAAATGCAGAAGCGATGCGCCGCTGCGGGGAAGGGCTTGACCGAATGCATGCCCTCTTCGTTCAAGACGATCATCTCGCCGGGTTCGACGTCGCGGATGAACTCCGCGCCCAGGATATCCAGCGCACAAGTCTCTGAGGCCAGGATGTAGGACTTGCCGTGCCGACCGACGACCAGGGGCCGTACACCCAGAGGGTCGCGGACGCCGATCACACAATCGTCGCCCATACAGACCAGAGAGTAGGCGCCCTCGACCTGCAGAAGGGCCGCGACCAGGCGCTCGATCATGGTTTTGCCGCGGGTCTGCGCGATCAGATGGACGATGACCTCGGTATCGGTGGTGGACTGAAAGATCGCGCCGCTCTCGACCAGGCGCGAGCGCACCGTGGTCGCATTGGTCAGATTGCCGTTGTGGGCCAAACAAAAACCGCCGATCGCCAGGTCGGCGAACAGCGGTTGGATGTTGCGCTGGGCCGTGCCGCCGGTGGTGGAGTAGCGCACATGCCCGATCGCACCCTTGCCTTTCAACCTGGTCATGACCTCTTCGCTGCCGAAGATGTCGCTCACCTGGCCCATGTCGCGCTGCGCATGAAAGCGATGGCCGTCGAAAGACACGATACCCGCAGCCTCCTGGCCGCGATGCTGCAGCGCATGCAGGCCAAGTGCGGTCTTTCGCGACGCGTCACCGTCGCCCCAGATCCCCACGACGCCACACTTTTCGCGCGGATGATCCTCGTCATCGGAGGGGTCGGAACCCGCGGTGGGATCGAACAGTTGGCTCATGGTACGCGTGCCTCCCGGCAGGATGGGCGAGGCCAGGGTGTCTGGCCTACTGGCTACCTTCCGACGGCGACAGACTGCCATCCGCCGGTAGATTCTTGATAGCGTCCTCTAACGACTCCCGACTGGACTCGTCATAGGCCGGCTCTTGCGATTCCTCCGCCGGAGCGACGCTTGGCTGCGGTGCCGGCTCGTTTGCGCTCTCCGTTGTGTTGGCCGGTGCGCTCTCTGGCTGGCTGCTGCTGGGGTTCATTACCTCCCCTGCTTCCTGTTCGATGTTGCGCTTGGCGGTCTCGCCGAGCGAGGTCAGGAAAGAGCGGGGCAGCAATTCCTGCAGCCAGGAAGCGCCTTGTTGCAAATAGGGTAGGGTGCGCGCGGTCCGAATCCAATCGGGGCGCTGCGTTTCCGGCACCATCCAAGCGAAGATCAGCCATGCTAGGCAGACAAGAGCCGCGCCACGGAGCACCCCGAAACCCAATCCAAGGACCCGGTCGATCGCCGAGAGGCTGGAGCCCTGCACCAGTTCCGCCAGCAGTTTGGCAAAGATCGTCAAGAGCACGAGCGAGATCAGGAAGACAGCGATGCCCGAGGCAATATCGGCCAGGATCGAGATATCGACGATTCTGCGAGCGAAGGGCTGCACGTAGGGAAAGGCAAAGACGGTGACGATCGCCGCACCGATCCAGGCCGAAAAAGAGAGAACTTCGTGCACGAAGCCGCGCATCAGCGCCAGCAGCGCCGACAGCAGCACAACTGCCAGCACCGCGATATCGAGCACGCCGAAGCCGTCCCCCATTAGTGCTCTCCGCCCCTTATTGCACGCATCTCATGTCCAGCTGCCGCCTCATCCACCGCAACGGCCTGCGATGACCCCCGGCGGGCTTGATCCCCTGACAGGGTCTTAGCGTCCCGGCCGCTGCTTGCCAAGCGTGCGACCAGATCTCGCAAATGTGTGAGACGCTGAAGGGTCAGGCCGTCGGGCGGTTCGCTGGTCTTGCCGGCCTTGCCGCGCGGACTGGGGGCAATGGCCTCGGCAAAGCCCAGCTTGGCGGCCTCCTTCAGGCGTAGCTCTGCCCTGTTGACCGCGCGGATCTCGCCGCCCAAGCCGACCTCGCCGAAGAGAATCGCGTCGCTGGGCACCGGCTTGTCGCAGGCAGCCGAGATCAGAGCGGCAGCGACAGCCAGGTCGGCCGCCGGCTCGACGATGCGCAAGCCCCCGACCACATTCAAATAGACGTCCTTGGCTGAGAGATTCAGTCCGCAGCGTGTCTCCAGCACCGCCAGGATCATCGCCAGTCGGCCTGAGTCCCAGCCGACCACGGCGCGGCGCGGCGAGCCGGCAGGCTGACCGGCGACCAGGGCTTGGATCTCGACCAGGATCGGCCTGGTGCCCTCGATCCCGGCAAAAACAGCCGAGCCCGAAACCTCATCGTCGCGGTCGGAGAGGAAGAGGGCGGAGGGGTTCGGCACCTCCTCCAGGCCCATCTCGGTCATCTCGAAGACGCCAATTTCCTCGGTGGCGCCGAAGCGGTTCTTCTCGGCGCGCAGGATGCGGAAACTGTGGCCTCTCTCGCCCTCGACGCTCAGCACGGCATCGACCATGTGCTCCAGCACCTTTGGCCCGGCGATCGCACCTTCCTTGTTGACGTGGCCGACCAGGACCAAGGCAAAGCCGCGGCTCTTAGCCGACCGGATCAGGCTTTGCGCAGAGGCCCGTACCTGGCTGACCGTGCCCGGAGCCGATTCGAGGCCCTGTACCCAAAGCGTCTGGATCGAATCGATGATCACCAGTTGCGGCGGCGTGCCGGTTTCCAGCGAGGCTAGGATGGGCTCGACCTGCGTTGCGGCAGCCAGATCGACCTCGGCCTCGGCCAAGCCCATGCGGCGCGCACGCAGGCGCACCTGGTCGATGGCCTCTTCGCCGGAGATATAGAGCACGCGCCCGCCACCGCCGGCGATCTTGGCAGCGACCTGCAGCAGCAGGGTCGACTTGCCGACCCCCGGCTCGCCGCCCAGCAGGACGGCAGAGCCCGGCACCAGGCCGCCACCGGTGACCCGGTCGAACTCCGCCAGGCCTGAGGGCAGGCGCGGCGGTGGTGCGCCGGCACCGCTGAGCGTCTCAAGGGCAAGGCCGGCACCACCGCTCTTGGCACGAGACAGCTTCTTGCCAGCACCCAGGGGGGCGGCGTTGGGCAGAGCCTCCTCGACGAAGGAGTTCCACTCCCCACAAGCATCGCAACGCCCGGCCCAGCGCGCGGAGAAAGCGCCGCAGCTCTGGCAGACATAGCGGGTGGTGGCCTTGGCCAAACCCGAGACTCCTCTCTCCCAGTTTCCCGACTTGGGCATCCCAGCCGGGTCTCGCGTCCTTGCTAGGCTTTTGCCTTGCCCTGCATCTTGATCGGGCCCTCGGCGCGTCCATTGATGAATTGGTCGACATAGTCGTTGCCGGAACGATCGATGGCGCGGGTCGGGCCGTCCCAAATAAGCTTGCCATCGTAGAGCATCGCCATCCGCTTGGAGATGCGCCGCGCGCTGTTCATGTCGTGCGTGATGGTCAGGGCGGTGGCACCCAGTTTCTCCACGCAAGCCACGATCAGGTCGTCGATGACATGGCCCATAATTGGGTCGAGGCCGGTGGTCGGCTCGTCGAAAAAGAGGATTTCGGGCTCTGTCGCAATGGCACGTGCCAGGCCGACGCGTTTGCGCATGCCGCCGGAAAGCTCGGCGGGGAAAAGTTCGGCCACGTCGGCGCCCAGCCCGACCGATGACAGCTTCTCGATGGCAATCTCGCGGGCCTGGCGTACCGGTGTTCCCTTGCCGTGCATCAGGCCAAAGGCGATGTTGCGCCAGACGTTCAGGGAATCGAAGAGGGCGGCGTTCTGGAACAGCATGCCGATGTTGGCGCGGTCTTCGTCGCGGTCCTGGTGGATCGATTGAGCCGCCGGTGCACCGTCGATCTCGATGGTGCCGGCGTCCGGGCGGAGCAGGCCCAGTATGCACTTCAGCAAGACCGATTTGCCGCTGCCCGAACCGCCGATCACCACCAAAGAGTCGCCGGGGTGCAGATCCAGGTCGAGACCGTCCAGGACCACCTTCTTGCCGAAGCGCATGTGCAGGTCCCTGACGTGGATCTTTGGCGGGTCTTGCGCGGTCATCGGGCGAAGAAGAGCTCCGTGATGAAGTAGTTGAAGCAGAGGATCAGGATCGAGGCCGAGACCACGGCATTGGTCGTCGCCTTGCCGACGCCCTGGGCGCCGCCGCTGGAGTTGTAGCCATGATAGCAGCCCAGCAGAGTCACCAGAAAGCCGAAGACGGCTGCCTTCACCAGACCGGAAACCACATCCTGCGTGACCAGGCTGTTCACCGTGTTCTGCAGATAGCTGGCGGCGTTGAAGTCCAGTTTATAGACGGCGACCAGGAAGCCGCCGAAGACGCCGATGATGTCGGCGACCAGGACCAGAAAGGGCATGACCAGAGTGCCGGCGATGATCCGCGGCGCCACCAGGTACTTGAAGGGATCTGTATAGAGGGTGGTGAGCGCGTCGATCTGTTCGGTCACCCGCATGGTGCCGATTTCCGCTGCCATCGCGGCCGCAACCCGGCCAGCCACCATGAGGCCGGCCAGCACCGGTCCGAGCTCGCGCGTGATCGAGACGACGACGACCTGCGGAATGGCGCTCTCGGCAGAGAAGCGGGCAAAGCCGGTGTAGCTCTGTAGGGCCAAGACCATGCCGGTGAAGATTGCCGTCAGCCCGACCACCGGAAGCGAATAGTAGCCGATCTCGATGACTTGCCGCAGCACATGGGTGACGTAGTAGGGCGGTCGAACGGCTTGCCAGAGCGCTTCCAAGGTAAAGAGGAAGAGCCGCCCAACGGCCTGGAGGAAGGCCAGAAAGGTGCGCCCGAGGGCCCGAAGAAGGCTCATGCCAAGAACACCTAGCCGCCGAGGTAGCGCCGGTCCAGGCGATTGCCGAGCCGCGCCAAGAGTTCATAACCGATCGTGCCGGCTGCGGTTGCCACCTCTTCCAAGCTTGGATCATCGCCGATCAGGGTGGCCAAGCTGCCGACCTGACATAGCGATTGGGGAATCGCGCCCACGTCTACGATGGTCAGGTCCATAGAGATCCTACCGACGACGTTTGCAGACCTTCCGGCAATCGACACCCTCCCACGGTTGCTTAGCTTGCGGTCATAGCCTTCGGCGTAGCCGATGGCCAGTGTTGCCAGCCTCGTTGGCTGCTTTGTGACGTAGAGGGCGTTGTACCCTACCGTTGCGCCTTTCGGTACCCTGCGAATCTGCAGGATTGGCGCTTCCAAGGTGATCACGCGCTGCATGATGTTGGCCTGGCCGGGGCAAGGGTTGCCGCCATAAAGCGCGTAACCCGGCCGCACCAACACGCCATTCGTTAGGTCGTCGTTCAGGATTCCCGAGGAATTTGCCAGCGACCGCGGTGCCTGCCGAGCGGCCGGCGGCAAGGCAGATGCCATCTCGAGAAAGCGCCTATCTTGCAGGCGGTTCTGCGGCGAGTCCAATTCCTCGGACGAAGCGGGGTGGGTGGCGACGAGGGCGATCTCCAAGCCCTCTAGGCGTTCCGGTTCCTGCCCCAGGACCGCGACCTCTTCCGGTGACAGCCCCAGCCGTGCCATTCCGGTGTCGAGGTGCAGTGCCGTAGGCGCGCCCGGTTCTGCGGCGCTGCGCCAAAGGTTAAGCTGCTCCAGCGAGTTCACCATCGGAATGGCCTTGGCCTGCTTGATGTCCTCGATGTCGCCTGGAAGCGCACCGTTCAGCACGAAGATGCGCGCGTTCGGCAGGTGTGACCTTAAACCCACAGCCTCGTTTGCCTGGGCGACGAAGAAGCTGCGTGCACCGGCTGCCCAAAGCGCCTGCGAGACGGCGCCGACACCCAGACCGTAGGCGTCGGCCTTCACCGCGGCACCGACCTCTGCACCCTGCGCGCGCGACACCAGCAGGCGATAGTTCTGTTGGATCGCATGAAGGTCGATCGTCAGGATGGCGCTGGGCGATGGCATAGCGGGGAACTCTGCAGGCGAAGGTGGAAGGGCCAGAGGCCTTCTCTTAGCGCCTAGCGGGCCTCCGGCAAATGATCGTCTTCGACGTAGTCGGAGAAGCGCGTAAACTCACCGTTGAAATGCAGGGTGACCGTGTCGATAGGGCCATGGCGCTGCTTGGCGACGATCAGTTCGGCCATGTTGGTTTTTTCGGACAGCTTCTGGCGATGCTGTTCCTCGCGCTCGATGAACTTCTCGCTGGTCTCGTTGGCACGCTGCACCGGCCGCTCTCTGGCCAGGTAGTACTCTTCGCGGAAGATGAACATGACGACATCGGCGTCCTGCTCGATCGAACCCGACTCGCGCAGATCGGAAAGCTGCGGGCGCTTGTCGTCGCGCTGCTCGGTCGCGCGCGAGAGCTGTGACAGCGCGATCACCGGCACCGAGAGCTCCTTGGCCACGGCCTTCAGGCCACGGGTGATTTCCGAGACCTCTTGTACGCGATTCTCGCTGGAGCGCGCGCCGACACCCTGCATCAGCTGCAGATAGTCCACGACGATGAGCGAGAGGTTCTTCTGCTGCCGTTTCAGGCGCCGCGCCCGCGTGCGCAGCGCCGGGACGGTGATGGCTGGCGTGTCGTCGATGAAGAGCGGCAGGCTGCCCAGGTGCCGGGCGGTCTCGAACACCCTATTGAATTCGTCGCTGGAGATGTCGCCGCGTCGGATACGATCCGAGCTGACGTTGGCCATGTCGGAGACGATACGCGTCGCCAGCTGCTCCGAGGACATCTCCAGCGAGAAAAAGGCCACCACCTGGCGCTCTTCCGTCGTGCTGCCGTCGCTCGCGCGCACTTCCTTCATCCCGTTGGCGACGTTGCTGGCGATGTTGGTGACCAGAGAGGTTTTCCCCATTGCCGGGCGGGCTGCCAAGATCAAAAGGTCGCTCTCGTGCAGGCCGCCCAACAGCTTGTCCACGCCATGGAAACCGCTGCTGACGCCCGACACGCCATCGTGGCGCATCGCCATCTCGGCCATGGAAACGGAGAGCGATAGAGCATCGGCGAAGGGCGTGAAATCGCGCCCCGCTTCACCCGACTCGGCCAGGGAATAGAGCTTCTGCTCGCTCTCCTCGATCTGGTTTTGCGCGCTGCGGTCCAGGTCGTGGCTGTGCGCCTCGTTGACCATGGTTTCGCCCAGGTCGATCAGCTGACGACGCAGGAAGAGGTCGTGGATCAGCCGGCCGTAGTCGGTGACATTGATGATGCCGACACTGACGGCCTGCAGGCGCGCCAGATAGGCCGCTCCCCCGACCTCTGCCAGACCCTGATCGCGATCGAAGTAGTTCTTGAGGGTGACGGCGTTGGCGGACTGGCCGCGATCGATCAGGCGCTGGCAGGCCTCGAAAATGCGCTGGTGGGCGCCATCGGCAAAGTGCTCCGGCCGCAGAAAGTCGCCGACCCGCTCCAAGGCCAGGTTGTTGGCCAGCAGCGCCGACAGCAGGGCCTGCTCGGCCTCCAGGTTCATCGGTGCCTCGCGGGTCAAAGCCATCCCGTCCTGCCCGCCCGCCACAGTGTCGTCCAGGTTTGCCGCCAGCCTGCTCTCGATCGCCATGACCGCTCCGCTCGTCCATCTTTATGCCAAGTCGCCAGTCTAGCAGGCTTTCGCGCCCTGCCGAGAGGGCTCTTGGCGAGCCACCCTGTGGAAGGCGGGGACGCTTCGCAAAAAGCCCGCGACTCGGGGGGCTTCCATCGGGTGCCTTCCATCGGGGGGATTCCATCGGGGAGCTTACAAGTGCAGGATGGGCGTTTCGTGGTCGGTCATTCGGCAAGAAAAAGGGGTGCCTCCCATCTGGAAACACCCCTTATCTCGTCTTGCGTGGTCGCGTGTGACCAACCGTCTCGGAGATTACTCCGTGCGCGGCTGCTCCTCGCCTTCTTCGCCCTCTTCGCCCTCTTCGGCTTCGGTCTGGCTGGCCTCGGCGGCGGCAAGCGCTGCCTCGATGGCCTCGTCCTCGGCCTCGGCGGCACGACGCAGGCTTTCCGCCGTCACCATCTCACCCGATTCGACCTGCAACTCGGCCTCCTCGTTGGTGCGGGCGACGTTGGCGGTAATCGTGACGCTCACTTCCGGGTGCAGGCGCACACGGATCGGGTTCAAGCCCAGGGTCTTGATCGGACGGTCTAGGACCACCTGGTTGCGCTCGACCGTCAGGCCTTCCTCGTGCAGCGCATCGGCAATGTCACGCGCGGTGACGGAGCCGTAGAGCTGGCCGGTCTCACTGGCCTGGCGGATCAGCACGACGGCCAGACCGTCGATCTTGTTGCCGACCTGCTCGGCCTCTTGGCGCTGGGCCAGGTTGGTGGCCTCGAGCTGGGTGCGCTGGGTCTCGAAGAAGGCCATGTTCGCCTTGGTGGCGCGCAGGGCCTTGCGTTGCGGCAAGAGGTAGTTGCGGGCATAGCCCGGGCGCACCTTGACGACATCGCCCATCTGGCCCCAACCCTCGATACGCTCGAGAAGGATAACCTCCATCATGGTTTTGGCTCCTTAACGAATGACGTAGGGAAGCAGCGCCAGGAAGCGCGCGCGTTTGATCGCGCGGGCGAGCTGACGCTGCTTTTTGGCCGAGACTGCCGTGATGCGCGACGGCACGATCTTGCCGCGCTCCGACACGAAGCGGGACATCAGGCGGACGTCCTTGTAGTCGATCGCCGGCGCATTGGGGCCGGAGAAGGGACAGGACTTGCGGCGCCGGAAGAAAGGCTTGCGGACCGCGGTGTTGCGGGTGACGACTTCAATCGACATGACTTACTCTCCCGTGCCGTGGGTTGCGGCGCGAACGCCCTGCTCACGCGGGCCGCTGTCGCGCGGTCCACGATCGCGATCGCGATCGCGGCGGTCGCCGCCGCGGTCGTCGCGTCCTCGGCCGCCACGACGATCATCGCGACGGTCATCGCGGTCCCGGCGCTGCAGAATGGCAGAGGGGTTGGGATCCAGTGCCTTCACCTTGATGGTGAGGTAGCGCAGGATGTTCTCGTCGAAACGCATGTTGCGCTCGAATTCTGCAATGCAGGTCGGCGGGGCTTCGAGGTTCAGCAGGATGTAGTGGCCCTTCCGGTTCTTCTTGATCCGGTAGGACAGGTTGCGCAGCCCCCAATACTCCTTCTTGGCGACTTCGCCGCCATTCTCGGAGATCAGCTGCACCAGCTTTTCGGTCAGTTCCTCGGCCTGTTGGGCCGAAATGTCCTGTCGTGCGATGACCACGCACTCGTAGAACGACATGATTTCTAATCAACTCCTTACGGCTGATGAGAGGCTCTCACTTTGTGCAGAGCCTATAGCCGGTGGGCACTAGCGCCGACCGGCAAGGAGTCCCGACTGATCTCGGGAAAGCGGGCGAGTTATACAAATCCGCACCGACAAAGCAAGACATAGGTTGCCGCTCTGCGCTTGACAGGGCATAGCGAGCGAGTAGCTTCCCGTTTCTTTCGCCGGCGGGTGCATGGCGGCTATGACAAGGATAAGGGGCAGTGATGACGAGAGCCTTCGTGTTTCCGGGCCAGGGCAGCCAGGCGGTAGGGATGGGTGTGGAACTGGCGGAGGCCTTTCAGCCGGCCAGAGAGGTCTTCGAAGAGGTCGACGAGGCGCTGAAGCAAAAACTCTCGCGCCTGATGGCGGAAGGTCCGGCCGAAGAGTTAACTCTGACCGTCAATGCACAGCCGGCCTTGATGGCCGTCAGTATGGCGGTGGTGCGCACGCTGGAGCAGGAAGGCGGCTTGGCGCTGGGTGACAAGGCAAGCTTCGTTGCCGGCCACTCTCTGGGTGAGTACTCGGCCCTGGCGGCGGCCGGCAGCCTGACCCTCAGCGATGCGGCGCGCCTACTGAGGCAGCGCGGCGAGGCCATGCAGCAGGCCGTGGCACCGGGCGTCGGCGCCATGGCCGCGATCATGAACATGGAGTTGGAGCTGGTCGAGCAGGTTGCCGCCGAGGCGGCCGAGGGCCAGGTCTGCAGCGCTGCCAACGACAATGCGCCGGGCCAGGTGGTGATCAGCGGTCACAGCGAGGCGGTCGGTCGCGCGCTCGAACTGGCAAAGGCGCGCGGCGCACGTCGCGCGGTGCTGCTGCCGGTCTCCGCTCCCTTCCATTGCGCCTTGATGGCGCCGGCCGCGGAGGTGATGGAGGAGGCACTGGGGCAGAGCGACCTGGCGCCGCCCAGCCTGCCCTTGGTGGCCAACGTCACTGCCAAGCCAACGCAGACACCGGCCGAGATTCGTCGCCTGCTGGTGCAGCAGGTCACCGGCCGCGTGCGCTGGCGCGAGTCGGTCCTGGCGATGCAGGAGGCCGGCGTCGAGCATCTGGTGGAGCTTGGCTCGGGCAAGGTGCTCTCCGGCCTGGCCAGGCGTATTCATCCCGACCTCGAGGGCCAGGCCTGCGGCACGCCCGAGCAGTTGGAAGCGCTGATCAAGGCTCTGTAACAAGGCGCCCACCCGTCCAATATCATGGGGGTGCCTATCGGTGAACAAATGGAAAGAAGTCTATGTTTGACCTAAGCGATCAGAAGGCCCTCGTCACCGGTGCCTCCGGCGGCATCGGTGGGGACATTGCCCGTGCTCTCCACGCACAAGGCGCCACTGTCGGCCTGACCGGCACGCGACGCGACGCGCTTGAGGCCTTGGCTGGCGAATTGGGCGAGCGCGCCCATGTGTTGCCCTGCGACCTCAGCGATGCCGCGGCCTGCGACGGCTTGCCGAAAGCGGCCGAAGAGGCGCTGGGGGGGCTGGACATCCTTGTGAACAACGCCGGGCTGACCCGCGACAATCTGCTGGCCCGTATGAAGGACGAAGAATGGGACCAGGTCCTCGCGGTCAATCTGACTGCAGGATTTCGCCTGGTGCGCGCCGCCCTGCGCGGCATGATGCGCAGGCGCCACGGTCGCATCGTCGGCATCACCTCGATCGTCGGTGTCACCGGCAATCCGGGGCAGGCCAACTATGCGGCCTCCAAGGCTGGAATGATCGGCTTCTCCAAGTCTTTGGCAGGCGAGGTTGCGTCGCGCGGCATCACGGTGAACTGTGTCGCGCCCGGCTTCATCGCCACACCGATGACCGATGCCCTGAACGACAAGCAGCGCGAGACGATTCTGCGCGCCGTGCCGGCCCAGCGTTTGGGTGAGGGCGGCGATATCGCTGCCGCCGTCGTTTACCTTGCCAGCCGCGAGGCCTCTTATGTGACCGGCCAGACCTTGCACGTGAACGGCGGGATGGCCATGATATAGCGCGGTAATAGAGGATGACTGGTGGCTGCAGTCGGCCCAGCGCTTGGCAGCATGTGCAAACGTGCCTTGTTCAGAGCAGTGGTATGACCGATTGGACAGGCCTGGGAATCGTGTTAAGAGGCGCCTCCTGAAGGATGCCGCAAGGGGGGATAGTCGCGCGCGCTGCGGCCTGCAGAGCAGGGCACAGAGCGGGACGGTTCGTAAGCGTGGCGCCGCTTAGGAAGAGTTCGTGATAGGGGCTTGTAAAGCCGAGGTCTAGCAGAGGAACGAGTGGCATGAGTGACGTTGCCGAGCGCGTAAAGAAAATCGTGGTGGAGCATCTTGGTGTCGAAGAAGCCAAGGTGACCGAATCCGCCAGCTTCATCGACGACCTGGGCGCCGACAGCCTGGATACGGTTGAGTTGGTGATGGCATTCGAAGAAGAGTTTGGATGCGAGATCCCCGATGATGCGGCCGAGAAGATCGTGACGGTCAAGGACGCAATCTCCTTCATCGAGTCCAACTCTTAAAAGAGACTACGGCAGCGGCCGGAGATGCCTTCGCGAACCCGACCCCAGCTTGGATGGCAGGTGGTCGGGTTTGCTGCTTGGGGTAGTCTCTAGCAGGCACACACTGCTGATTGATGCCTGCTCCGGCCGCTAGCTTCGTGCCTTGGAGTAGCCCTAGAATGCGTCGTGTCGCCGTTACTGGTATCGGTCTGGTCAATCCTCTTGGAAGCGGCGCTGAGCCGATTTGGGAGCGCTTGATCGCTGGCCAATCGGGCATCGCAGCGATCACCAACTTCGATGTTTCGGATCTGCCGGCCAAGATCGCCGGCCAGGTCCCGCGTGGTCAGGAAGACGGTGGGCACTTTGATGCCGACCGTTGGATGCTGCCCAAAGATCAGCGCAAGACCGATACCTTCATTGTCTATGGTGTCGCTGCCGCAGACCAAGCCATTGCCGATTCCGGCTGGGTGGCGGACAGCGAAGAGGCACAAGAGCGCACCGGCGTGATGATCGGGTCGGGGATCGGCGGTCTCGAGGCCATCTACGATACCTCTATCACCCTGGCCGAGCGTGGTCCGCGACGAGTCAGCCCCTTCTTCATCCCCTCTGCCCTGATCAACCTCTGTGCGGGTCACGTCTCCATCCGGCATGGATTTCGCGGGCCGAATCATTCTGTGGTGACGGCCTGCTCGACCGGCGCGCATGCGATCGGCGATGCTGCGCGCCTGGTTGCGCTGGGCGATGCCGATGTCATGGTTGCCGGTGGTACCGAGGCTGCTATCTGCCGCTTGGGCGTCGCCGGCTTTGCCGCCTCCCGCGCGCTCTCCACCAGTTACAACGATACGCCTGAACGGGCATCCAGGCCGTGGGACAAAGGCCGCGACGGCTTCGTTATGGGCGAGGGGTCGGGTATCGTCATCCTGGAGGAACTGGAGCACGCCAAGGCGCGCGGCGCCAAGATCTATGGCGAGGTGCTGGGCTACGGCCTCTCGGGCGACGCACACCACATCACGGCTCCCGCCGAAGACGGCAACGGCGGCTTCCGCTCGATGCGGGCTGCCCTGAAGCGGGCCGGTTTGGCGCCGGAGAAGATCGACTACGTCAATGCCCACGGCACCTCGACTCCGCTGGGTGACGAGATCGAGTTGCATGCGGTGAAGCGTCTCTTCGGCAGTGCGACCGAGGGGATCTCGATGTCGTCGACCAAGTCGGCGATCGGGCACCTGCTGGGTGCAGCCGGCGCGGTCGAGGCCATCTTCTGTCTGCTGGCGATCCGTGACGGGGTCGCGCCGCCGACCTTGAACCTGGAGGATCCTTCGGAGGGCTGCAAAGGCATCGACCTGGTGCCCCTCAAGGCACGGGAGCGGCGGATCGACGTGGCCTTGTCCAATTCCTTCGGTTTCGGGGGGACGAACGCGAGCCTGGTGCTTGGACGCCTTGACTGACCAGGAAACGGCGCCGGCCGAGGAGCCGCCGCCGAAAAGACGCCGCAGCAGCGGCCTGAAATGGTTCTTTCGCCTGACCTTCCTGTCGCTGGTGGTGCTGGTCGGTGCCGGCGTGGCGCTCTACATCTATGGTTTGGATCTCTACAAGAGCCCCGGTCCGCTTGAGGAGGAGCGCACGGTCGTGATCGAGCGCGGCAGCGGCCTCAACGCCATCGCCGAAACGCTGTTCTACGAAGGCGTCATCGCCGAACCGCAGATCTTCGTGCTGGCCGCCAAGATCGAAGGGCAGGCCGGCGCGCTGAAGGCGGGCGAGTACCTCATCCCGGCCGGAGTCAGCATGGAAGCGGTTCTGGCTCTGCTGGTCGAGGGCAAGACGGTGCAGCATCGCGTCACCGTGCCGGAAGGCCTGACATCTTGGGACATCGTCCAGATCGTCAACGCCGCGCCGGACCTAGAAGGCAATCCGGTCGTCGAGATCCCGCCAGAGGGAAGCCTACTGCCCGACACCTATTTCTTCCAACGCGGCGAGACTCGCCAGCAGGTGGTCGCGCGCATGCGCCAATCCCAACAGGCGGCACTGGACGCGCTTTGGCCGACCAGGGCAGAAGGGCTGCCCTTCGAGACGCAGGCGGAGTGGATCACCTTGGCTTCGATCATCGAGAAGGAGACCGGTCAGGCCGAAGAGCGCGGACTGGTGGCCGGTGTCTTTGTCAATCGATTGCACAAGGGCATGCTGCTGCAGTCCGACCCAACGGTCATCTATGCCGTCACCAAGGGTGTTGGCGGGCCCTTGGGACGTGGCATACGCAAGTCGGAGCTGGAGAACAAAGATCCCTACAACACCTACACAAATGTCGGTTTGCCGCCGGGGCCCATCGCCAATCCAGGTCGCGAGGCATTGGAAGCGGCAATTCGCCCCGAGGCCACGGACTACATCTTCTTCGTCGCCGATGGCACCGGTGGCCACGCCTTCGCGGCGACTCTGGCCGAACATCAACGCAACGTCAGGGCTTGGCGCAAGATCGAACGGGATCGCAAGCAACAGGCCAACTGAGAATTTACAACGAACAGCCTCTCGTGCTTACAGGCGCTTGTCTGATGCCGGGAGGCTTTGCTAGCGTCTAGGAAACAAAGTTGATCGTCAAGAAGGGTAGAAGGGGCCGCCTGCCACAAGCGGGCCGGCGGTCGGCAGAGCGATGATAAAGTCTCTTTTGAACTTCATGATCCGCGATGGTGCGCTGGAGATCGAGGATGCCGCCGGCAAAGTCTTTGTCGTGGGCGATGGATCCGATCCGAAGGTGCGCATCAAGATCCACAAGCGCTCGCTGGAGTGGACCTTGCTGCTCAATCCGCCTGTGAAGATGGCCGAGGCCTATATGGACGGCAGCTTCACCATCGAGAAGGGCGATATCGCCACCTTCACAGAGGTCGTTGCCAAGAACTACAGCCATCTCGAGGCGCACTGGATGGTCAAGCTGGCCTTCCGGATGCAGCGTCAAGCGCGCTGGTTCAAGCAGTACAACCCCATCGGCAAGGCGCAGAAGAACGTCGCCCACCACTACGACCTTTCCGGGCGGCTCTATGACCTCTTTCTTGATCGCGACCGGCAATACTCTTGTGCCTATTTCGAAGAGGCGCACGACGATCTGGAGCGTGCTCAGGACGACAAGAAGCGTCATATCGCAGCCAAACTGCTGCTGAAGAAGCCCGACCTGAACATCCTCGACATCGGCTCCGGCTGGGGTGGGATGGGGCTCTATCTGGCAAGCGTTGCTTCAGCGCAGGTCACCGGCGTGACGCTCTCCCAAGAGCAGCACAAGCTCTCGCGCGAACGCGCCGAGAAGGCGGGATTGGCCGATCGCGTCGACTTTCGCCTGCAAGACTATCGCACCCTGACCGAGCGCTTCGACCGCATCGTCTCGGTCGGCATGTTCGAGCATGTCGGCAAGAAGAACTATGAGGAGTTTTTCGGCAAGCTGCGCGGCTTGATGACCGAGGACGGCGTCTGCCTGCTGCACACCATCGCACGCTTCAACGAGCCCGGGCCGATCAATCCCTTCATCCGCAAGTACATCTTCCCCGGCGCCGATCTTCCGACCCTGTCGGAAATGTTGCCGGTGATCGAAGAGAACGGCCTGCTGGTCACCGATATCGAGATCCTTCGCCTGCACTATGCCGAGACGCTGCGGATCTGGCGCGAGCGCTTCAACAAGAACCGCAAGGAGATCGCCGAGATCTACGACGAGCGCTTCTGCCGGATGTGGGAACTCTACCTGGTCGGCTGCGAGATGGGTTTCCGGCACCAGGGTTTGATGGTGGTGCAGGTCCAACTGACCAGGCGTCAGGAGTCGGTGCCCTTGACCCGTGACTACATGTTCGAGTGGGAGCGCGAGCAGGCTGCACGGGATGGCGACCGGCGGCAGGAGGCAGCAGAGTAGCGCCACCTCCGCGCTATTTCGGCGTCATTCTCTTGGTGATGCGCAAGGCCCAGCCCATCGGCAGGGCGCGCAGGACGCGTAGGATCATCGCCAGGCGCCGCGGGAAGACGATCTCGAAGCGCCCGCTCTGCAATCCTCTGTAGAGGCGATCTACTGCCTTATCGACCGGCATCAGGAAGGGCATGGGGAAGCGGTTCTTGTCGGTCAGCGGCGTCTTCACGAAGCCCGGATTGACCAGCTGTAAGGCGATGCCCTGCGCTGCCAGCTCTGGCTGCAGGGCCTGCGTCATGTTGATAAGCCCAGCCTTGGTCATGCCATAGGCGGCCGAGGTGGGCAGCCCGAAGTAGCCTGCGACCGATGCTACGACCGCAATCTGACCCTGCCCGCGCTCTTGCATGGGGCGAAGCGCCGCCGTCAGGCAGGCGAGCGTACCCAGCAGGTTGACCTCGACCAGCAGGCGAAAATCATCGAGGTCGAGGGTTTTGGCGAAGACTGGTTTGTGTGTGCCTGCGTTGAGCACGGCCAGCCCCAGGGGACCCACTTCCCCTTCGATGCGCGCGACAGCCGCGTCTACGGCTGCGCTGTCGGTGATGTCGAGCGGAAGGGCAAGGATACGGCCCGGCAGGACGGCGGCCTCAGCGGACAAGGAGTCCAGTGCTTTGGCATCGCGCGCGGAGGCAACAACGCTGCGGCCCTCCCGGGCCAGTTTGAGCGCAAGAGCACGGCCGATGCCGGAGCTCGCTCCGGTCACCCAATCGATCCCATCCGGCAGGGGCATGGTTGCTGTCCTTACGCAATCGCTTATCGTCTGAGCTACGCGCGTCGACGCGAACTGGATCACCTGCGACAGTGACGCAACATGTCATCGAATCTTAACGTGACGGTCAGATCTGCGCCTAGCATCTGCAGTAATTGGTTGTTTCCTAGTGCCGCGACGAAGAGCCGAAGTTTTTAGGGCAACGCAGCGCCGTACAGCCTCTCACTCGCTAGCCATCTCGAAGGATGCCAGCCCATGACCGATTGGACCGAGCGCAATCTGACGCGCGCCGAGGCCTTTGAACTCTCGGAAAATCAGAGCAGCAACACCACCCTGAACAGCTCGATGGGCGACATCGTCGCCGCCCGCCTGGGCCGTCGTGGCTTCTTGAAGGGCGCGCTGGCCGTCACTGCAGTTTCTACCCTGGCGCCCAGCCAGATCCTGATGAGCCGCTCGGCCGCCGCCGCCACCTTGTCCGGCGCCAGCTTCCAGGAGATCGAACATGGCGTCGACGAGAGGCACCACGTCGCCCCCGGCTACAAGGCCGAAATCCTGATTCGTTGGGGCGACAAGGTAACCGCCGATGCCCCCGACTTCGATCCCATGCAGCAAACCGCAGCCGCGCAGAGCCGACAGTTCGGCTACAACAACGACTTCATCGGTTTCGTTCCTCTGCCGCTGGGCTCCGATAGCGCCGAGCATGGGCTGCTGTGCATCAACCACGAGTACACCAATGAAGAGGTCATGTTCCCCGGCGTTGGCAAGCAGGGCGATGCCTTTGCCGACCTGACGCGCGAGCAGGTCGATATCGAACAGGTGGCTCACGGCTGTTCGGTCCTGGAGGTCAAGCGGCTTGACGGCAAATGGCAGGTTGTGCCGGACAGCAGCTATGCCCGACGCATCACCACGGCCAACACCTACATGGATCTGACCGGGCCGGCTGCCGGGCACGATCTGATGAAGACGCCCAGCGATCCTGCCGGCGCAAGCGTCATCGGCACCGTCAACAACTGTGCTGGCGGCATCACGCCCTGGGGCACCTACCTGACCGCCGAGGAAAACTTTCACGGCTACTTCTGGGGGACGCTCGATGCCGGTCATCCCAATGCCGCGAACTTTGCGCGCTACGGTGTGCCGGGCAATTGGTACGGCTGGGGCAAGTTCTACGACCGCTTCGATATCAATGCGGTTCCCAACGAGGCCAACCGCTTCGGCTGGGTGGTCGAGATCGACCCCAGCGACCCGACCTCCGTTCCCAAGAAGCGCACCGCGCTCGGCCGCTTCAAGCATGAAGGTGCCGAAACCCTGGTCAATCCCAAGGACGGCAAGGCCGTTATCTACATGGGCGACGACCAGCGTTTCGACTATGTCTACCGCTTCGTCTCCGACAAGGCGGTCGACCCGAACGATCCGGTCGCAAACAGGGATCTGTTGGAGAGCGGGACCCTATCGGTCGCCCGCTACGACGAGGACGGCAGCGTCACCTGGCTGCCTCTGATCCATGGCCAGGGCAAACTCACGGCGGAGAACGGCTTTGCCGATCAGGGCGAGGTCATGATCAAGACGCGTCTGGCTGCCGACCTGCTTGGTGCGACCAAGATGGATCGGCCGGAAGACATCGAAGCCAACCGCGAGACCGGCCAAGTCTTCGTCATGCTGACCAACAACACCAAGCGCGGGGGCGGGGATGAGAATGCGGCCAACCCACGCGCGCCCAACAGCTTCGGTCATATCGTCGAGATGATCGCGCCGGACGGCGACCACACCGCCGAGCGCTACAGCTGGGACATATTGGTCAAGTGCGGCAACCCAGCCAATCCGGAGGTCAAGGCGGTGTGGAACGAGAACATCAGCGCCAATGGCTGGTTTGCTTCGCCCGACAACTGCGTGGTCTCGCCCTCGGGCGTCCTGTGGGTCTCGACCGACCAAGGCAGGGCCTGGTCCAAGACCGGAACCGCCGATGGCCTCTTTGCGCTTGGGACCGAGGGGGCGGAGCGGGGCCTCGGCCGGATGTTCTTCCGGGTGCCCGTCGGCGCAGAACTCTGCGGGCCGCGTTTTACGCCGGACGGCAAGACCCTCTTCTTGGCCGTGCAACATCCCGCGACTGATGGCGTTCGCGACTATGCACCCTTCGGCCGCAAATCCACCTTCGAGGATCCGGCAACCCGCTGGCCCGACTTCAGCCCGAACATGCCGCCGCGCCCCTCCGTGGTCGTCGTGACCAAAGAGGACGGTGGCACGATCGGCTCCTAGTGGTGCAACCCAGACGGATGGTTCCCATCCGCCTGGATAAGTTGCCCCACCAGATCAACAAGTTAGTGGGCCGATTCACCGAACGCTTGGGATCCAAGCGTTCGGATCGGGCCACTCTCATGATCGCCATTTCAAGA
>JAVJSY010000046.1:0-61545 GCA_040219175.1 Kiloniellales bacterium | reverse complement strand
ATCAAGACCTACGTACATGATACGCTCTTCCATGACCCGTCTCCTATGCATGAGGCTCGGCGCTCGACCATCCAGCGCAACCCTCGTTACCTGCATATTGTGAGACGGGTCACCCCAGACTCAGGCGATCATGTGGTCTAGGATTGGCTGGAAACCCCTTCCAAACTCTCTTGACTCCAGACGAGCAGAGCGATGAAAAACTTGCTCATACTATAAATATTCATTCTCTTGATTAGTCTTTTCAGTCATTTGGAGACAGTTATTAACTAGCGTTCCTTCGCTTTTTTGCTATGATAAACTCATGCAGAATAAGATGGCACAACCCATCAAACGGCCGCGCCTGGCGCTCAGTGGCAGTGCCGGTGTCGGCAAGACGACTTTGGCGCAAGCCCTGGCAGCCCGCTGGTCGCTTCCCTACGTCGACGAAGGTATGCGCAAACGCTTGGAGGCAGGGCTCGCTCTGCACGACCTGGATCGCGAGCAGAAGCGTCATCTCTTGCTGGAGCTGGCCGACGAGGCCTATGCCGGCCAGCAACTGGCCATCACTGCGAATGGCGGATTCGTCTCCGACCGTTCGCCCATCGACCAGATTGCATTCTGGCTGCACTACGGCTTCGCACAGGACCCCGACGAGGAAACCGCGGAGGTGGTGGAGAGGCAGATCGAGCGCACCGCGATCGTGGATGTCGTCGTGCTGTTGCCTTGGGGTGTGCTGCCCTTGGAGGACGATGGGGTGCGTCGGTCGAACAGCTTCGTACAGCTGCACTATCAGGCTCTGGTGGACGGGCTCTTACGCAACTTCCTGCCGCCCGACAAACTCGTCGTCTTGCCAAAGGATGTGGTTAAGCTCGAAGAGCGTATCGACTGGATCGAACAGCGCTTGGGCTTAGATCACCACCGCCACGAAGCCCAGCAGCAGCAACAATAGCCTCCCAAGCCTCCGAGACCGGGTCGACCTCCGTGGCGACCCAGGCCGCGGGCCGGCGCTCACTCGAGACCACCTATCACTGCGGCAAAAAAGGAAGCGCCGGCCGCGCTGGGGGATGCTGGTAGGCGGCCGGC
The DNA here is from genome assembly GCA_040219175.1 of Kiloniellales bacterium. Lineage (GTDB taxonomy): Bacteria > Pseudomonadota > Alphaproteobacteria > Kiloniellales > JACOMY01 > JACOMY01. The sequence continues at coordinate 60,483 of JAVJSY010000046.1, read as the reverse complement.
GCTCTCCCGAGCGGGAGGATTCGGTTCGGGTGCGGAGCTAGGCCGCTTCCGAATCAGCCCGGGATTTCGTCGTGACGTAAGCCTTGGAACAGTGATCGGAGCAGTAGGACTTGCCCGGCAGGGTATCGGCGCCACAGAAGTGAAAATCCGAGTCCCCCGGATCGCCCACCGGCCAGCAGCAGGTGCTGACCCGCCCCGGGGAGCGCTTTGCCCGTTTGGGAGCCAAGCCCAGTTGCGCCATCGCTTCACGGGTCGTCAGCGACGTGCTGCCGACCGCCGGATTTGCCTTTGCCGGCTCTGCGCGCGCGACAGGCGCAGCAGGTGGCGCTTGCACCGGCGGCGGGGTGCTCGGCTGGCTCTGCGTTTCGCTGACCGTTTTGCCGCTGCCGATGCCGACGCTTGGGGCGGCATCGCTGGAGAGGTCCACCATCGGCGTGCTGGGCAGCGTCGGTCGCGCCAGAGCGGTTGCGCGGCGCACCGGCGGCTTACTGCTCTTGCGAATCGGTGAGGGTCGAGACGAAAGCTTAAGGCGATGAGCCTTACCCACCACAGCATTCTTCGTAACGCCCAAGACGCGACCAATGGAAGAGGCGCTCAGCCCCTGCTCCCACAGCTGCTTAAGCTGCGTGATGCGTTCTTCGTTCCATGTCGGGGCTTCACCTGAACGATGGCTGGTCATACCGCTCTCCGCTGTACGGGCGCTTTGCCCTAGCCCCCTCAACGAACCTTCATGGCTCATCTTGTGTCTCCACCAATATGTTGAGGTGTTCTTGTTTTTTCAAACCATATACTGCGGATATCTGGCTTGTCGAGTCTCCAGAATCCTGTCCATGTGGAAAACTTGAGCGCGACTCGCGCTGCTCTTGCCGCCCAGTCGCGACGACTCGGCAAGACAGGCTTGCTCAAGACCGCTTGCAGGTGCGCCAAGATCCTGCTCTACAACAGTCAAGAATAGACCTGGACCTTGCGGTAAAATTGGTCCCGCCAATCGTGGCCCGCTGCTGCGACAAAGTCCTTGAATGTTCGCTGTTTTTTTCGCTCACAAAGAAGTCTTTGCGGAATCCATGAAACATCCGACCTACGCACAAGCATCGTTCAGTGCCGTGACGCTCGCCGCTGTCGCAATGGTGATCGTTGTCGCCGTCTCTAACTACTTGGTCCAGTTCCCGATCAATGATTGGTTGACCTGGGGCGCATTTAGCTATCCCGTCACCTTCCTGATTACGGATCTGGTCAATCGTCGTTTCGGGCCACGCACGGCAGGTCTGGTCGTTGGCATCGGTTTCTTGGCCGCAGCGGCAATTTCGCTGGGCCTTGCGCCCTGGCGCATTGCCGTCGCCTCGGCCAGCGCCTACCTGATCGGCCAGCTTCTCGATGTTGCGATTTTCGACCGTTTGCGGCGGAGCAGCTGGTGGCTGCCACCGCTGGTCTCCAGCACCTTGGGCTCTCTGGTCGACACCCTGGTGTTCTTTTCGATCGCTTTCGCGGGGACCTCGCTGAACTGGATCTCTCTTGGCGCAGGCGATTTTTCCGTCAAGATTGCCTGCGCCCTGGTGTTCCTCGCCCCCTTCCGCGCGTTGATGAGCCGCCGGGACGCCGCGGCGATCCGGGCTTAACCGAAGGGCAGCAGAATCTGCCGTACCGACTTGCCGTCGGCCAGACGGTCGAAGGCTGCATTGATGTCATCGAAGCCGATGGTCTCGGACAGCAAGCGATCGACGGGCAGGCGGCCTTTCTCGAAGAGACCGATGTAGCGGGGTATGTCGCGCGGCGGCACGCAGGAGCCAATGTAGCTACCCTTGAGCGTGCGTTCCTCGGCGACCAGGCTGACCGCCTGGATCGACATGTTCTTGTCGGGATGTGCCAACCCGGCGGTTACCGTGGTCCCGCCTCTGCGGGTGATCTTGTAGGCGCTCTCCAGCGCCGGCGCGGAACCGGCCATCTCGAAGGCAAAGTCCACGCCTCCTCCGGTTGCCGCCTTGACCTTTGCGACCAGCTCGGGATCGCGGCCGTCGAAGGTGTGGCTTGCCCCCAGTTGATGGGCCAGGTTCAGCTTCTCCGGCACCACGTCGATCGCCACCGTCTCGGCACCGACCAGCACAGCACCCAGAAGCGCGTTCAATCCGACACCGCCCAGGCCGATCACCGCAGCGCTCGCGCCGGGGTCGACCCGCGCGGTGTTCAAGACGGCCCCGACACCGGTCATGACGGCACAGCCGAACAGTGCCGCCTGCACCAGCGGCAGTCGCTTGTCGACCTTCACCACCGAGCGCCGCGAGCAGACGGTGTAGGTCGAAAAGGCCGCCACACCCATGTGGTGGTTGATCGCCTGACCTTGCTTGCGCATTGGCCGGCGACCGGAAAGCAGGTGTCCCGCGGCGTTCGCGGCGGCCGCTTTCTCGCAAAGCGCCGGGCGCCCCTCGGCGCAGGGCAAGCAGGCACCGCAGGAGGGAACGAAGATCATGACCACATGGTCGCCCTCGGCCAAGTCGGTGACGCCGGGTCCAAGCTCGCGCACGATGCCGGCGGCCTCGTGACCGATCGCCATCGGCAGCGGCCGCGGCCGAGCACCGTTCATCACCGAGAGGTCGCTGTGGCACAGCCCGGCAGCCCTTACCTCGATCAGAACCTCGCCCTCGCCGGGGCCCTCTAGTTCCAGCTCTTCCACGACCAGAGGCTGGCTGTCGGCATAGGGGCGCTCAAGCCCCGACTGATAGAGCACCGAGGCGGTGGTCTTCATGATCGCTCCTTCGCGTTGCGCTGAATTCCTGGCTCAGACCATAGACCCACGGCCCCCGTTGGCGCAAAGTCCTCTGCAGCAATCCAAGCGCCAAAAACGCAGATCCAGAGGAGCCCGCCCGCTACATGCCGCCGTCGAAAGAGGATCTCTTGGCCCGCACCCGGATCGTGCCGAGCTTTCCGACACCCGTCTTCAAGATGCGCCTGCCCGACGCACAGGAGATCAATGCCGCCGTCAAGCAGGTCATTCTCGAGAAAGAACAGGACTATGCCTCGAAGGGCTACAGCAACTTCGGTGGCTGGCATTCGGGCTATGGCTTCTCTCAATGGGGCGGGCCTGCCCTGCAGCGTATCCTGCAAGCGGCCAAAGAGCTGGCAAGCCGTGCGACCAAGCCGCGCGAGGGTCAGGCCCAGAGCCTGCCCTGGGGCATCAAGTGCTGGGCCAACGTGATCCGGCGCGGCAATGCGAACAACATGCACACCCACGTCGGCTGCTTCTGGTCGGGCGCCTACTACGTCGATACCGGCGATGCGGAACGCGGGCCGGAGCAAGGCGGCCTGCTGGTCTTCCACGACCCGCGCAACGGTGCGGTCACCCTGGATCTCTCGACCGCACGCGGCGGCGCAGATAGCCAACCCGCCGTGGTCCCCGAAGCCGGTGTCCTGGTGCTCTTCCCCAGCTGGCTGCCGCACTCGGTCACACCCTACCTGGGCGATGGGATCCGCATCTCCGTCGGCGTCAACCTGGCTTTGAGCGAAGCCCTACGCGGGGGAGAGGGCCTATGAGCGCGAACAATGCGCCCGAGCGCCTGTCGCTCTATGCCACACCGATTGCCGCCAGTGTTCCGGCCGAGGCGCAACAGCTGGCGACCGCGCTCGGGCCACGTGTCCAGCAGATGTGGCAGGCAGCCCAGCAACAGCAAAGCCCCCTGCCCTGGCAGTCGCAGCCACAGTTTCTCGATCAGCAGGACGGTCCGCTGAACCTCTTGACCTGGATGACGCACACCATCGCCGATGCCATGACGGCGCCGGCGCGCTGGCCTGGCCCGCAGCAAACCGGCTGGGACGTGCTCTGGTTTGCCGAGGTCTGCTTGCCCGGCCAAGGACAGCCGATCCACGACTACCCACGTGCCGACTGGTGCGCCTGCTTTCTAATCGACGACGGCGGCGGTCAGGGCGAATCCGGAGAGGTCGAGTTGCTGGATCCGCGCGGTGCGGCAGTGCTGATCTATGCGCCGGACCTGACCTTCGATGCGCCGGGCAGCGAGGTGCTCGGCATCAGCCAGACCGTAGCACTCACCTCCGGCAGCCTTCTGGTCTTCCCCGCCTGGATGCGCCAGGGAACCTCCGTCAACCAGGGCACGCGCCCCCGTCTGGCGATCAAGCTGCTGTTGACGAAGCGTTATGGCTAGTCGTGCTTACCGCCTTGCGCCGGTGAGAATTAGGACGTTGCCCCCCAGCGCCAGGACGACCCCCACAATGGCGATCCAGGTCCAGCTGTAGCCCTCCAGCACCGAAGAGATCGCCATGGCAACGACCGGAAACAGCACAGTGGCATAGCCGGCGCGCCCCGCGCCGATGCGCCCCAGTAGGGTCAGGTAGCCGGCGAAGGCGATCACCGAGGCAAACACCGCCAGATAGGCCAGGGATCCCAAGTAACGCAGACTCTCCTCCACGATGAAGGCTTGGCCGCGCGCGAGCCCGATCACGCCCAGGAAGCTGGTGCCGTAGATCATGCCCCAGGTCGTGGCGGAGACAACCGGGATGCGGCGGCGCTGCAGGCCTGCGGAGATCATGTTGCCGATGCAGAAGATCGTTGTCGCCAAGAGACAGAGCAACAGAGCCTTCAGCGCGTCCAGGTTCAACTCGGCCCCGACGACCTCCGGCCAGAACAGGCAAGCTATGCCGACGACACCGATCGCCGCCGCCAGCAGGGATCGTCCGGAGAGCTTGGCGCCGAGGACAAGGGCGGCCAGAAAGAGGTTGATCACCGACGCCATCGAGAAGATCACCGAGAGCAACCCCGACGGCAGCACCGCGCCACCGATGTAGAAGAAGAAATAGTTGAAGCAGAAGAGACAGGCGCCCATCGCGGCAAAACGCAGGTGGAGGCTGATGGGAAACCGCCAGGTCTTTCCGCTGAGCGCCAGCCATACGACCATCACCAAGGCTGCGGCAAGAAAGCGCCAGAAGACGGAAACCTCCGGTGCAACCACGCCAAGCTGCCACTTCAGCGCAATCCAACTGGTGCCCCAAACCAGGACGGTCATGAGGTAGAGGCCGATGTCGAGGCCGGCCACGTCCTTGTCCGCGAGCGGTGCTTGCGTCTTCTGCTCTAGGGTTCTCTCGCTCATCGCGGCGAGAGAGACACAGGGGCTCTCTGGCCACCAGCGACATTCCGTCAGGACTGTCCTGACTAAGAGCCAACCCGAAACTGCTTGTGCCCTGCATCGCCGCGCGACGCTCTCCTTGCCCAAGACCTTGATAAGTCAGTGCAGGGCACAAGCAGCTTCGGATTGGGCTCTAAGGTAAACCGCTAACCCTTCAAGGCGAGAGCAGCCGCCGCTGCGGCAGAGCCACGCCGCCCCATGATGGGGTCGGCCCGGCTGGTCAGCATAATGGGCGCACCGGCACCCAGCACCACGCCTGCAGGCGCCGCGCCGGCCAGGAAGGTCAGTTCCTTGACCAGGATGTTGCCCGCCGTGATCTCCGGCACCAGCAGGATGTCGGGGTCGCCGGCGACCTCGGAACGGATGTGCTTGGTCGCTGCTGCTTCGGCCGAGATGGCATTGTCGAAGGCCAAGGGACCATCCAGAATCCCGCCGGTGATCTGACCGCGATCGGCCATTTTGCAGAGCGCGGCTGCGTCCAGTGTCGCCGGCATCTTGGGATTCACCGTCTCGACAGCGGCCAGTAAGGCCACTTTCGGCTGCACCACACCCAGTGCGCGCACGAGGTCGATCGCACTCTGCACGATGGCCGCCTTGACCTCCAGCTCCGGGGCGATGTTGACGGCAGCGTCGGTCACGGCAAGCAGCTTGGGATAGCTCGGTACGTCCATCAGAAAGCAATGGCTCAGGCGACGCGAAGTCCGAATCCCGGCGGCCTTATCCAAGGCCGCAATCAGCAATTCGTCGGTGTGGAGGTTGCCCTTCATCAGCGCCTTGGCCCGCCCCTCGCGTACCAGGGCGACGGCCGCGCGCGCCGCAGCAAGGCCGTTTTCCGCCGGGACGATTTCTAGCCCCTCCAGGCTAACCCCCGCCTCCTTGGCTGCCGCACCGATGGCCTCTGCCTGTCCCACCAGAATCGGTTCGATGGTCTTGTCATGGGCTGCCGCCAGGGCGCCCAGAAGAGCGTTGTGGTCGGTCGGCTGCACCACGGCGGTCGGCACCGGCGGTTGGTCGGCAAGAGAGGCTATCAGGGCCGCCATACGCGGATGGGCGGTTTCCGCCGCCGACCAATCGGCAGTCGTCGACTCGGGCAGGTGCATAGCGTCTCCTGACACCTCTTGATTGGGTTAGAGGCTTGGGGCTGGCCTAACTGTGCTTGGCCTTAACCGAAAGCGTTCCCCGGCACTCTGAAACCCAGTGAGTAGTTCACCAGTTCCTCCGACGTTTCGGAGTAGGCGACGGTTCCGGAGTAGTCGAACCAGCTGAAGCTGCCGACCGCGTCCTCGTCGCTCGAATCCTGCCGACCGGAGATGAACTGCATGACGACCCTCGCGGTCTGTCCGGCACCGACCAAGGCCATGCCCTCGCCTTCTCCGATGCCGCTGGCACTTTGCAGACCGTAGAAGATAGCACGCGAGTCGAAGCCTTTGAAAAGCTTACGATCTAGGATGCCAAGTTGAATTGGTTTCTGAAGTGTGTTGGTCAGCTCCAGCGAGGTCAGCACCTGGATATAGAGCTGCTCGTTGATCAAGAGCGGCGAGGAAAGCGCCTCATAGGCCTTGCCGGTCATGCTGCCCATGGTGAAGTCGATCGGCCCGGGCGCGGTCTCGGCCTGCGTCTCCTGCGCCTGTGCCGCAGCGTTCAGGAACGATGAACCGACGAGTGGCACCGCCAAGGCTGCACCGCCAAGCAGGAGATTGCGCCTGCCAAGCTCTATCCGCGTCTCATCCTTAACCTGCATCTCCGCCCACTCCTGACTAGCGTGTTCAATGCGATGCCGCAGACCCTATCCCCCACCTGCAGCGGCGGCAAGCATCGCAGTTCGCCTGTGTTGACGCAGCGCGGATTGGATTCCTAAATCGGTACTGCCGAGTCAAAAAGCTCGATGTGCTGTTTTTTGGCCGCGATCTTGCCACTTTATCTTCCTACCCCTGGGGCGCATGAAGCTATCGCCTGCACCGACGAGATTGAGGATTCCCAGCATGAGACCGCTCCTGCCTTGCCTGCTCGCCACCGCGCTCTGTTTCGGCGCGGCCGGCGCAACCGCACAGCAAACCCACCCCCGGATCCTGCTCTTGGACGCCCAATCTTTGGCGAGCAAGGGCCAGGATGCAGAAGCCATCATCCTCCTAGACCGAATCGTGACCGCTGACGAGCTGTCGGATGACCTGAGAGCCGTCGCCTACACCAAGCGCGGCAACATCCACTTCCGCAAGAAGCGCTACCCGCTGGCCCGTGACGACTTCGAGCGCGCGCTCAAATTCGACCCCGATTCGGATCACGCCCTGCGTGGCAATTGCTTTGCGCTCTTGCAGATGCGCAAGTTCGATCAGGCGCGACTGGTCTGCGAGGCAGCCGCCGACGAGACGGCAGAGAAGAACGAGGCGGCGGCGGCCGATATCCTGGGCTACAGCGCCTTGTTGCGGCGCGACTACGGTTCCGCGCTGTTTCACTTCGATTCGGCAATCGCCGCCGACCCGAACTATGCCCCAGCCTATCTGCATCGGGGCATGGTCTATCTGTCCCAAAAGAACGATGTCCTGGCACGGGCGGACTTCCTGAGGGCCCGCCAGCTCTGGCCGCAGGATCGTGAAATCGAGGCAACCTTGCGTCAGCTTGGACTTATCTTCTAATCTTGGGTGTATGGACCTCGCATCGGTATCTTGTTTTCTGGCCGGTGGCGGTGATAGCCCGGACGGCTGGACCGCCATAAAGCCCATTCTGCTGGTCAAGGTGACCGCAGAGGACGGAACCATCGGTTGGGGCGAGGCCTATGTGCTGACGGGGCGGACAAAGGCCGTCGGCGCCTTGATCCAAGCCTTGGGCGGCGGCTTTCGCGGGCGCCCAGCAACACCCAGGGCGTTTCGCGAGTTCGCGTTTAGAGAGTTCGGTGACAGACGCGGCGGCATAGACTTCTTTGCCGCCCTTTCGGCAATCGAGCTGGCGCTATGGGATCTGCTGGGCCGACAGCTGGAAGCGCCGGTGCACCGCCTGCTGGGCGGCGCCCTGCGCGAGCGCATACCGCTTTACGCGAATGTCTGGAGTACCAAGGAGCCCAGCCCCGAGGCGATCGTCGCGCGCTGTCGGGAGCATGTAGCTGCCGGGTTTCACGCCTTGAAGCTCTATCCTGCGGAACTGCCCAGTCTGGACGATGCCGAGATGCTGCTCGAGCGATTGCGGGAGGTCTTGGATCCCACCGTCACCTTGATGGTCGACGTCAATGGCCTGGAGGATCCGCAAGAGGCGCTTTTGATGGCGCGACGCTTTCGCTCCTACGACATCTACTGGCTGGAAGAACCGGTCTCCTCCGACGACCTGGCCACCCTGGCGGAGATACGCCAGTTCAGCGGCATGCGCATCGTCTCCGGCGAACGGCATGGCGGCAAGGCGCCCTTCCGCGATATCCTGAAAAGCCGCGCTGCGGACATTCTCAATCCCGACATCGCCGGTGCCGGCGGTATCGTGGAGTTCCTGGAGATCGCTGCCCTGGCGGAGGCTCATTCCGCGCGTGTCTCGCCGCACTGCTACAACTCGATGAGCGTTGCCTTCGCGGCCATGCTGCAGGTCTCGGCCGTCCTGCCGAACCTGGCCTGGGCCGAGTACTTCCCGGCCTTGCAGGCGGCCAGCGACGCCTTTGCCAAACTCGACAGCAATATTGTCGACGGCCATGCCAGCCTGCCGATGTCGCCCGGCCTGGGGGCCACACCGGATGAAAACCGCCTACGCCCCTTCACGACGGCATAGCGCCTACTCGGCCGCCTTCTTCGGTTCCTTGGCACTACAGCCTTGTACGCAACAGCGACCCGGTTGACGGCTGGAACGCTGGCCCTCGTCGACCACACCGCGGTCGAGCAGCCGTTCCACCAAAGTCCGCTTCTCTCCGGTCGGATAGTTGCGCCAGATCTCTCGCTTCATCGCCTCCGGCGAGCCGCCGCCATGCAGGGAGATGATTGAATACCAACCGCCCTGGTAGGAGGCGGTCAGGTCTTCGAGCAGACGCGAGACCTCCAGTCGCTGCGCGGTGGGTATCTCTTCACGGCCCGCCAGGACAGCGGCCAGAGAGGCTTTGGTCTCGGGATTGTGATCTTCGTCGGGGCCGGGCAAGGCCACGATCAGGCCGCCGGAGACATAGTGCGCCAAACGCTGCATGTCGTAGATCTTGGTGGCCAGCAAGAGCTTGCCGATGTTGGCGAAGACCGGATCGGGCATGACCGATCCGGCCGGGTCCTCGACGCAGTAGACCGAGGCAGCAACGCCGCAGGCGAAGAAGCTTTCCGTGACCGTGATCAGTTCCACCATGGCATCGCGTATGTGGCCATAGCGGTCCGGCTCCAGCCCGTTGGCTTCCGTCATCAAGGATCCGGCACCGATCAGGAGATCACCGAAGCCGGCCCGTGCGCCGATGCAGGAATGACGGTGATGTGTGGCATAGGCCGTGGTGAGAAAACCACCCTCCTCCGTTTCCCCCGCCAGGAAGACCTGCTCGTGCGGGACGAAGACCCGGTCGAAGAGAACGACGCCGGTCGACTGACCGTACTTGGCAGAGAAGCTGGCGGCGCTCTCACCAGGCCGCCCGGCCGGTCGTGCAACGATTGTGACGCCGGGTGCGTCCACCGGCACGGCACAGGCCACGGCAAAGTCCGCATCCTCGGGCGCATGCGTGCGGCAGGGCATCACCAGGAACTCGTGCATGTAGGGCGCGCCGGTGACGATAGCCTTGGTACCGCTGATCACGATTCCACCCGGCTGACGCTCGACGATGCGCACATAGACATCCCGATTGGCCTGCTGGCCCGGCCGCTTAGAGCGGTCGCCCTTGGCATCCGTCATGGCGATACCGAGAGCCAGATCCTCCTCCTGCACGCGCTCCAGATAGGCAAGAAAGCGTTGGTGGTAGTCTGTCCCTTGCGCCTCGTCACAGCGCTTGGTGGCTTGAAAGAAGCCGTTCAGCGCATCGTGGGCCAAATAGCGCTGCGCGCAGCCGGATTCCTGGCAGACCAAGCGCACCGCCTCCAGCTTCAACAAGAGATCGTTCGAGGTCTCGTTGACGTGCAGCATACGGTTCACCGGACCAGGCTTTGGACCTTGCCGGGCTGTCATCAGCTTGGCGTGCTCGGGCTTGTGGGCAAAGTCGTAGGTGACCCCGACACCATTGATGCCAGGCGCCAGTTCCGCTGCATCTGCGACCGATTCGATTGCGCGACCATCGACGAAGACCTTGGGGCGATAGCGGCGCAGAGACTCGCGATAGGCCTCGGCAGTCATCAACATCTCTGGTGTACTCCACGATAATTCAACACTTGCTGAAAAATTAAACACTGTTAGATTTTTGGTCAAGACAGGAGTGTGTGCATGAAGGGCGACAAGCGGAAACAGGCGGTCGATGCGCTGAAGCGGGACTTGATTCTGCAAGCGGCAAGCCGCGTGTTCGAGACCGAGGGCCTGGAGGGTGCGAGCCTGCGCGCGATCGCGGCCGAAGCCGGCTACACGCCGGCCGCCCTCTACTTTCACTTCGCTTCCAAGGAAGCGCTCTATGCCGCCCTCCTGGATCGCTCTCTTGCCGCCTTGAAGGGCGAGGTCGATACGGCGGCAGCGGAGGCAAGCACGCCAGCAGATCGCCTTCTCGCATCGGCACTGGCCTTCTATCGCTTCTATGCCGACAACCCACGCGATCTCGATCTGGGCTTCTATCTCTTCCGCGGCGGCATGAAGCCGAGGGGCCTGGGCGAGGATCATGACCAGGCGCTGAACCGTGCCCTCATGGCCGCGCTCGACCCCATCGGCGAGGCCGCCGAGTCGCTCGGACTGACAGCGTCCGCGCGCGGTCCCTTTCTGGCCGACCTCTTCGCGCATATGACCGGGCTGCTGCTCTTGGAGCACACGGGGCGAATCAGAATGTTCGGAACGTCGGGTAAAGCCTTGATTACATCTCATCTTGAGCAGCTGCTGGCCAAACTGGCTCCGGCGCACTAAACCATAATGCACGCCAGCGCGAAGCCGGCATCCAAGTGAAGATCCACGACCTATTCGAACCCACAGAAACTTTGCTCCTGAGTCCCCGCACGGGTCCGCACAGGAAAACAGCCCCATGACCTTGACGAGGACGATAATGATGGCCGGACTGCTCGCTCTGCTCCAAGGCTGCGCGGCGCTATCGCCCTCGCAGGTGTCGACGGAGGATCGGCTAGCGGCCTTCGCGACCGCGACCAGCGGCTCCGCGGCGCCCGATCTGGAACAGCCGGTCGAGATCTTCTGGAGTAAAGAGCAGGTCCCCTACATCGTGGCCGAGACCGACCGTGACCTGGCCTTCACATTGGGCCTGGTGCACCAGCACCTGCGCGGCGGTCAGCTCGCCGTCATGAAGCGCATCTCCCAGGGGCGCCTCTCAGAGATGGCCGGCCCCTTTACGCGCGACATCGATCATGCCTTGCGCATCCTCGACTTTGGCTATTCCACCCCCACCGTCGTCGCCGCGTGGCCGGAGGAAACCCGCAGCTGGATGAGCGCCTTCGTCGCCGGCATGAACCACTATCAGGACAATGCCCGCAAACAACCACCGGAGTACGGGCTGCTGGGCATCGACCCGGAGCCCTGGACCATGGAAGACCTGGCCACCATCGGCCGCCTCGCCGGCAGCGATGTCACCTGGCTCGCCTATGCCTCCCTGCTGCCGCTGCGCGAGCGCGCAGATTGGGAAGAGATCTGGCGCCGCACATTGGAAGCCGGCGGCATGCCGCTGGGTGCGGTTTCGGAGAACCTCACGACCGAGGAAGCGACCCAGCGCATGGTTGCCTTCCTCATCGGCCTGTCGAAGAGCGGCAGCAACTCGCTGGTGATTGCACCGGAGCGCTCGGCCAGCGGATCGGCACTGATCGCCAATGATCCCCACTTGGGCCTCAACCTGCCAAACCTCTGGCTCTTGGCCGGGATGAAGTCCCCCTCCTACCACGCGGTGGGCCTGATGGTGCCGGGCCTGCCCTTCGTTGCCTTGGGTCGCAGCGAAACTCTAAGCTGGGGCGGCACAAATCTTAGAGCGGCATCCAGCAACCTCTACGACGTCTCCGGCGAGCCGGACGGCAGCATCGAGGTCAGCGAGGTCGAGATCGGCACCCGTTTCTGGTTCGACGACACCCGCCAGGTACGCCGCTCTGCCTTCGGCCCGATCATCTCCGATTCCCGCTACGTCCCGGCCAAGGAGGGCGAGGATATCGCGCTGCGTTGGGTCGGCCACGAGCCCAACGACGAGATCAGCTCCTTCCTCGCTGCCAACCGGGCGACGACGCCCGAGGCCTTCCGGGAGGCCTATCGCAACTACGGCGTCTCTGCGCAGAACATGCTGTTTGCCGGGCGCGACGGCGACATCGGCCAGATTCTGGCGATGCAGGCGCCCAAACGACAACCCGGGCTGCCGAGCGACATCGTGCTGCTGTCGGATGATCCCTCGGCCGCTTGGGGCGGGTTCGACAACGCCACCACCCTGCCCTTCGTGGTCAACCCGCAGACCGGCTTCCTCGCTTCGGCCAACAACAAGCCGCAACAGACTGACCGCATCCTCGGCTACTTCTTTAGCCCCGATGATCGGGTCGCGCGCATGGCGGAACTGGTCGAGGAAACGCCGAAGCTGACGATCGAAGACCTGAAGCGCCTGCAGCAGGATGTGGTCTCCCCGGTTTCGCAGCGCCTGGCGCAGGGTCTCGCTGGCTTCGCCACCGCCGCAAAGGCCGAACCCGAGGTCTTCGTGCGCAGGCTGGCCGACTGGGACGGCAGCTATGCTGTCGAGTCTAGAGGCGCACCGGCCTTCGAGTTGCTGATGACTGCTGTCGCCCGCGCCCTCTACGCTGATGAAAACGGTAAGGTGCCGGGCCAGAAGGAACAGTGGAGCTATCTGCAGAACTTCCTGCTCTCCGATCTGGAAGCCTTGCCTGCTGCCGAGCGCGATACGGTGATGCGCGAAGCCGTCACGCAAGCCGCCAAGAGCGTCGAGGACTTCCCGACCTGGGGCTCGCTTCATAACCTGCGGATCGGGCATATCCTGAGCCAGGCCCCCTTGATCGGCTCGCGCTTTATCGTCGATCGCGTACCGATCGGGGGGTCGCGCGAGACCTTGTGGAAGACGGCGCATGGCCTGATCGATGGCCCGCACGACGCGCGCTACGGCGCCCAGTCGCGCCACATCTCGGACATGGGCGATCCCAACGCCAACTATTTTGTCCTGCTGGGCGGGCAGGACGGTTGGCTGGGCAGTGCCAACTATGCCGACCAGGTACCGCTCTGGCTGGAGGGTCGCTATCTCACTCTTCCGCTGGACCCGGAGCGCGCCCGCGCCGATTTCCCGCACCACCAACGCCTGGGGTCGTGACGCGAGAGGTCTTCTCGACGGCGCAACAAGAGTCTATAGACTGTCGTCATGTCGATATGGGGTAAAATCCTTGGCGGCGCTGCCGGCTTTGCCGTGGGCGGCCCGATCGGAGCACTGCTGGGCGGTATCGCCGGCCACGCGGTCGATTCCATGCGCTCGGACCTTAAGCGCGTGCGCGGTGCCGGCGAGCAGGCCGGCGATGACCCGGGCGGCTTTCATGCCGAGATGCCAGGCAGCGAGTCGACCCGCCAGGTCGCCTTCACCGTCGGCGTCATCGTGCTGGGCGCCAAGATCGCGAAGGTCGACGGCAAGGTCACGCCCGACGAGGTCCGCGCCTTCAAGCAGGTTTTCCACGTCCCACCCGAGGAAGAGAAGAACGTCGGCCGCCTCTTCAACCTGGCGCGCCGCGACGCCCGTGGCTTCGAGCCCTATGCCCGCCAGCTGGGTCGCCTCTTCCGCGATCAGCCGGCCGTGTTGGAGCGCCTGCTCGATGCCCTCTTCCACATCGCGCGTGCCGACGGCGAGGTGACGGGGCCGGAGCTGGATTACCTCGAACAGGTGGCCCGCCTCTTCAACCTCGACCGCCCGACCTGGGAGCGCATCAAGGCCGCCAACATCGACGAGGCCGACAATCCCTACAAGATCCTGGGCGTCAAACCGGACGCCAGCGACGAGGAGATCAAGTCGCGCCACCGCTCTCTGGTCCGCGAGCACCACCCTGACCGGCTGATCGCCCAAGGCATGCCGGAAGAGATGGTGCAGGTCGCCAACGAACAGCTGGCCCGCATCAACTCCGCCTACGACGAGATCCGCAAGCTGCGCGGCAGCTAACACCAAGCTGCCTTGAGTGAAACGCGGCGCGGCTTGGCAAGCGCGACCGGGCGCCGTCGATAAGGAAGGCCGGATCGACCGAGCCGCCGCCGCCGGTCAAGGGGTCGCTCCCGCTGTCACCAACTAAAAGATCCGTTGGAGCCGACTGAGAACCACAGCGGAGAAGGAGGGCTTGCCGGCTGCCCGAGACCTCCGGTGGCAGGCGGGCGCCTGGTTCGACAGCATCAGCGCCAATCCACCGGCCTATGGAGCGGCCGAGCGACGGGCGATGATCGACGCCTTCGATGGCGCAGCCTGGCTCTCGACCGGATTGGCGAGAGATCAAGGCACGCCTTGCGAGGCAGCACTGGCCGCCACGGACTGCCCGACCCTCTTCGTCAATGGCGCTGAGGATGTGGCAGACGTCCTGAGCGCCGCTGCTTATCTGGCAGGCCGAAAGGCTCGCGCCTGCAAGGCCTCGTAAGCCGGCCGGTGGGCATCCAGATACCTGCGGAGCTGTGGCGCCTCTTGCGCCAGCGCGTTGAAACGGGCCTCGGCGGCTTGGCGCGCATCGCCGCTTGGCGCTCGAATGCCGCCGGACTCGCTGACCTTGCCGTGCCAGCCCCCGACCTGCTGCCAGTCTTTCGGCACCTCCTCTGCGTTCCACGAGAAGGCCTCTTCGCGATAGGAGAGACCGAGCTGTTGCCAGACGGCTGTCATCATCGCCTTGCTATCCGCCTGGATCGCTTCGGATTCCATGACCAGCGGCCTGCGTCCCAAGAGGATCTCAAGTCCCTGAAACTGTGCCCATTGTGCGACCAGCCCGATTTCATCCAAGGTTACTTCCGGGTCCAAACGATAGTAGGAAGCGATTGCGGCCAAAGGATTGCGGATCAGGAAGCAGTGCGTGAGCCTTTGCGCGAAGCCGACATCCTCGAGGAGGCGCGGCATGACATAGTAGCTCATGTCCTTGAAGAAGACCGGACCGCGCTCGGCCGCCTCCACTATGCTGTCGCGGATATCCTCATAGCGCGTCGGCGTGCCGGGTTCCGGCTCGAAGAGCGGCAGAACCCTGATCTTGCGGCCGAGGTAGTAGTCGTAGAGGAAGGGCTCGTGCATGCAGATGAGATCGCCGCGCTCTCGCATAATGCGCTCCACGGCCGTCGACATCGAACGCGGATGCGCCCAAAGCGCGATGATCGGATGCATGACTGGCCCTTTCTGACTGCTCTTCCAGGAAGAAAATCGCCTGAAGTCATGGCGACGTGCAAGGGGGCTGGTGTCGGCGCGGTCGCTGCCGGAGCCGCGATTTTCGCCCGTGTCGGGAGCGAGGGCGGCGCAGGGCACAAGCAGTTTCCGGACGGCTCTTAAGTCCAGATGGCCACGACCGCCATGATCGCGAAGCCCAGAAGCACGAAGAGGAAATCGGCACGGTTCTGGCAGCGGGCAATCAGGGTGTTCGCGGCCAAACCGTGCAAGGTGCCCAAGAACAGCAATGTACCGGCGGCCAAGGATGCAAAGATCGGCTCCCACAAGGGATGGGCACTTGCGGTCGATTGCACATAGGTCCCGATGCCCGCACCGATCGGAAACAGCAGCACGAAGACGCCATAGGCAAGGATGGCGGCCGGCCGCGAGAGGGCACTGCGCGCAAGCTCGATACCCAGCGCGTAGGCCGCAGCCCCTTTGTGCGCGATCACGGCGATGAAGATCACGATGGTGATCGCGGCCTCGGCGGAGCTTCCCAGTGCCGCGCCGACCAGAAAGGAATGGATGGAGAGGACGGCAACGGTCAGCAGCGGCAGCAGGGTCGATGCCTTGTCGCTGCCGGTCGAGAGCTTGGTTCCCAGGTGTTCCAGATAGAGCAGGCCCAAGATGACGCTGCCACAGATCACCGTCGCCCAGGGGTAATCCACGCCACTCTCGACGAAGTCGCTGTCGGCGTCGGATAGCATGTGAATGAGGCCGGCGCCCAGAAACACGCCGCAGGCCAATGCCTCGCCGAGGACAAGCGGTTGGCTCGCGCTTTCGGCCCCGGCATTACGAAACAACGGCCAACCGCTGACCAGCGCCACAACCACGATGATCGCCACAAAAACGATCTTGAGATCGGTATCGCTCATGCTGTGCCCCGTCCCGTTTTCTCTTGACCAATGCCCATCAGCCAAGCCCTGTCAAGCTGCCGCAGGCGCTGAAGCTTGCGAACTGCATTGAAGATTGAGAGAGAGTCGTGACGCTCTGGAGGGAGGCGAGGATGCAGAGTGATCGGGACGGGCAGTCGGGCCGGGTGCGGCACTTGTCTCTTAGCGCCGGCCTGGTGGTGGCGACACTCATCCTGCTCGGGATCTGGAACATGGCAGCGCCCAGCGCCATGACGCCGAAAACTCTTCAAGTACCCGGCGCCTATGCCATCGTCCAAGAAGCCCCGCTTACCGCGTTCCTCTTCTACATCGGCGACAGCCTCTTCGTGGCCGTTGCACTCTGGATGTTCTTCCTTCTGGCCCAGCTGGCCCGAAAGCAACCTTGGCTGCTCGCCCTAGGACTCGCTGCCGCCCTGGCAAAGGCAGGCGCAGACTGGACAGAGAACCTGGGGCTTGCCTGGCCGGCTGTGCAGGTCATGCTGGGTCAAGAGGCTCTGCCGACGATAGAGGCACAGCTATGGCTGCTCGACCTGATCAAGCGTCTGGGCGGCTGCCTCTCGGCCTTGGCCTTTGGCGTGCTCTATCCTCGCAAGGGTTTGTCGGGCAAGCTCGCCGCCTACCTGCTGTTGGCAACGGCACTCTTCACCGCTGCCGGTTTTGTTTTCCCTCTATTCATGCAGGCCAATGCCGCGCTGCTCTTTTTCGCAGCCACCGCAATTGCCTGGGATGCACACTGCCATGCGCGCAGCTGATCGCCCTTCGCCCAACCACAACGACCGGCGCGGCCGGCCCATCGATCTGATCGTCCTGCACTACACCGGTATGCCCACGGCAGAAGCAGCATTGGATCGCCTCACCGACCCACGTGCAGAGGTCAGCGCACACTATCTGATCGAGGAGACCGGCAAGCTCTGGCGCCTGGTAGCGGACAATCGCCGTGCCTGGCATGCCGGACGCGGCTACTGGGCAGGCGAGCACGACGTCAATGCCCGCTCCATCGGCATCGAGCTGGTCAATCCGGGCCACGAATGGGGTTACCGCCCCTTCCCCGCACCGCAGATCGCGACCCTCACAGCCCTCCTCCGACACCTGCGCGCGCGCCACGCGATCCCGCCCTGCAGAGTGATCGGCCATTCCGACCTGGCACCGCTGCGAAAGGAGGATCCCGGCGAGCTCTTTCCCTGGGAGAGGCTCGCCGTCGAAGGACTGGCCCTCTCCCCGCCCCCGCTTCAGCCGCTGCGCTTGGACCGGCACAGCTGGCAGGAGGTCGTCGGCTGGCTCGACGCCATCGGTTACGGCTTCCTCGATGAGGACTCGACGGCGGTGCTGCGCGCGGTCCAAAGGCGCCTCAGGCCGCGGCGCATCGACGGGCGCTTGGACGGCGAGACCGCCGCTGCCATTCGTTGGTTGGCCGAGGTCAGCCGGAAGGCCTCTTAGCCCTTCCGCTTCACGAACTTGTAGCGGCAGAGGCCGATCGCGCCCTGGTCGAAGCCCAGGACGAAGCCGGTGAAGAACTTCATGTAGCGCTCGACCATCTCTGCGCCATAGGTCTGGGTCAGTTCTTCGCGCCGGTCCCTGATGTGCTTCAACCAGACCCGCAAGGTCATGCTGTAGTCGCGCGGCCGATTGTGGAACTTGACGGCGTGAAACAGGGGCTCGGCTGCCTCGAAGACTTCGCCGACGTAGGGCAGGTCGCTCTCGGGGAAGAAGCCGGCCGGCAGGTTCTGGCTCTCCGTTCCTGGCTCGATGTCCATCCAGACGATGGTCTGCAGAGAGATCGTGCCGCCGGCATTGAGGGTCCTGGCGCAGAAGGCGAAGAAGTCGGCGTAACTGGCCACCTTCTGCGCCCGGGTCATATCGGGCTTGGCAAAGTGCTCGAAGGCACCGATGGAGATCACGGCATCGAAGGCTTGGTCGGATCGAAAGGCCTGCCAGGGGCAGACCTCGACACGGATACTGTCGTCGCCATGGCGCTCGCGGATCCAGGCGGCCTGCGCATCGGACAGGGTCAGGCCAACGGCCTCAGCGAAGCCCTTGGTCTCCTGCGCCCGGCGAATCAGGCCACCCCAGCCGCAACCGACATCCAGCAGGCGGCGCCCGGCGCCGAGCCTCGCTCCCTCGATATGCCAGTCGAGCTTGCGCTCTTGGACCGCTTGAAGGCTAACCGTGCGGTCGCCGCTGTCCGGCCAGATCCCGGCCGAATAGGTCATGGTCGGGTCCAGCCATTCCGCATAGAAGGCATTGCCGACATCATAGTGAAACTGAATGGCCTCCTTCGAGGCGCCGCGATTATCCGTCATCGTCCGCTTGCCGATCCCATGCAATCCCATTGGCCAAAGAGCCCCGGCAGGGTGACGGCAGCAGCCGCGCTCTTCAAGCCTTTAGCGACACGCCTTGACAGGCCCGCCATTGAAGCGCACCTGCAGGGATAGGTAAGGAACCAGAGGGTCGGACGGTCGCCTTCACCCTCGGGTGGGGGAGGAAAGTCCGGGCTCCACGGAAACACGGTGCCGGCTAACGGCCGGCGGGGGCGACCCCAGGGAAAGTGCCACAGAAAGCAAACCGCCGCTTCGAAACCCTCGGGATTCCAAGCGGTAAGGGTGAAAGGGTGCGGTAAGAGCGCACCGCGAGGCCGGCAACGGGCTCGGTCCAGGTAAACCCCACCGGGAGCAAGACCAAGTAGGGACGGCAGAGGCGGCGCTTGTCGCCTCGGGCGGGTTTCCGCGCCGCCGTCCGGGTCGGTCGCGCGAGGCGTTCGGTAACGGACGTCCCAGATGAATGGCCGTCCCGAGGCCTGGCTCACGCCCAAGGGTGTGGGCTGGTTTCGGACAGAACCCGGCTTACAGACCCTCTGGTCCCTTACCGCTCTCCTAAGGAAGCGACAGCAACTCGTGACAGCGAAACCGCCTCTCGACCCGGCGGATTCTCTGCGTCTGCTTGATTTCTTGAGAACAAAGAAAGAACAGTGGGGGAAAAGCCCAAAACCACGACCAGTACAGGCCCTTGGCCCGTTGACGCCCACTAAATCCCATGATATCCACCTTAATCCCATATCGGAGGCTGCCGACCAATCTGTCGGGAAAAAAGTGGGAGAAAGCGGACGCGGCCGGGGTGATCTGAAACGAGGGAGGGCTGTGACGTGGCACTGTTCACGTCCGAATATCCGTTTAAGGTTGACCGCAAGGGGCGCATCTCCGTCCCGGCGGACTACCGCACGGTCCTCTCTCAGGAGAGCTACCCGGGCATCGTTCTGATCCCCGCGCGCGGAGCGCTCGCACTCGACGGTTTCGGCAATGGCCGGCTGGAAAGCCTGGCCGAGGCCCTGGACGATCCGGAGATCTACGACGACGACGAAGACCTGGAGCAAGCCAAGCAACTGTTTGCCGAAGCCAGGCGCCTGCCCTTCGACGGCGACGGCCGCATCGTCCTTCCCCCGGAAATTCGCGATCACGCGCAGATCCAAGACAAGGCCATCTACGTCGGCGGCGGCAGCACTTTTCGTCTTTGGAATACCGATGCCTATGCAGCCTACAAGGCCAAGCTGAACGAGAACGCCACGGCCAAGGGTCAATCGATCCGCCTGCGCCTGGCGCCGAAGAAGAAAAAGCGGACGGAGGGCTAGGCGATGCAGCAAGCCTCCCATATTCCCGTTCTCTTGCAAGAGGTGCTGTCGGCCTTGGCGCCACGCGACGGCGGGCGCTATCTGGACGGCACCTTCGGGCGTGGCGGCTACAGCCGCGCATTGCTGGCTGCCGGCGACTGCAGGGTCTTCGGCATCGACCGCGATCCCGAGGCGGTCGCCGAAGGTCGGAAGCTGGAAGCCGAAGAGCCCGGACGCTTTACCATGCTGGCCGGCCGCTTCAGCGAGATGGAGGCCCTGCTTCCCCCCGCGGCAGTGGGTGAGCTCGACGGCGTCACCCTCGACCTTGGCCTCTCCTCTCCGCAGATCGACCAGGCCGCGCGGGGCTTCTCCTTCCGCAACGACGGCCCCTTGGACATGCGCATGGGCAGCGACCAGGAGGGCGGGCCCAGCGCTGCCGACCTGATCAAGAGTCTGGCCGAGGAAGAGCTTGCCGACATCATCTATCGCTATGGCGAAGAGCGCCATTCGCGCCGCATCGCGCGTGCCATCGTCACCGCACGCGCCGAAGCCGACATCACCCGCACGGCACAACTGGCCAACGTGATTCGCGGCTGCATGCGTCGCGCTGCCGACGGCATCGATCCCGCCACCCGCACCTTTCAGGCCCTGCGCATCGCGGTCAATGACGAGTTGGGCGAGGTCGAGCGTGGGCTTGTCGCCGCCGAGCGGGTGCTGGCGCCCGGCGGACGCCTGGCCGTTGTGGCCTTCCACTCCTTGGAGGATCGGCGCGTGAAGCAGTTTCTCGCCAGCCGTTCCGGTCGGGCAGGTGGTGCTTCCCGCCATCTGCCGGAGGCCGCCCCCGGTCACGCCCCTAGCTTCCGCTTGCTCTTCCGCAAGGCCGTCACCCCCGCGGCCGAAGAGATCCGCCTCAACCCCAGGTCAGGCTCCGCACGTCTGCGTGCGGCCGAACGTACCGATGCCGCAGCATGGCAGGAGGGACCGAAATGAGCCGCATTGCCGCCGCCGTCTTCTTGTTACTGGCCGGGATCTGCGCAGTCGGCACCTACGTGCTGAAGCACGAGGTGCAGCAGCGCGAAGAGGCACTGCGCGCCGCACACCGCAGCATCGTCAGCGCCCAAGAGGAACTGCACGTGCTCAAGGCCGAATGGAGCTACCTGAACCAGCCCGAGCGCCTGGCCGCTCTGGCGAGAACCCAATTGGGACTCGCACCGCTGTCCCCGGAGCAGCTGGTACGTGTCGAAGACCTGCCCTTCCGGGCTCTTGAGCAGACGACCGGATTTTCGCATCCCGAACCCGACCGGTCGCCTGCCCTGGGCCTTACTCCGGCCAGCGTGGAGACCCGGCAATGAGCCAGGATCCCAACCAACCAGCCCGTTCCTCCCAACCAGGGGGACTGGATCTGCGCGCCGGCGCCAAGGCGGTGCATCGGGTGGAGGGCCGCAACAAGCAGGCCCTCGATACCGGTCGCAGCCGCCTGATCGTCGCCGGTGTGGCCTTCGCGCTGGCCTTTTCTCTTATCGCCTCTCGTCTGGTGGAACTGGGTCTGGTTCCCCCGGCACGAGAGCCCTCGCTTGCCACCACGCAAGTCGGGGACCGGCTGGGCACCGGCCGGGCCGAGATCGTCGATCGTAACGGCATCGTGCTGGCCACGACCCTGCCGATGGCATCACTCTATGCCGACACCCAGCAGATTCTGGCGCCTGCGCGGGCTGCCAAGCGGCTGCGCACGGTCTTGCCGGAGCTCGATGAGGCCAAGCTCACTCGTAAGTTCGCCAGCGGCAAGCGCTTCGTCTGGGTCAAGCGCAAGATCTCCCCGAACAAGCAGTTCGAGGTGAACCGCCTGGGCATTCCCGGCCTGCATTTCCAGCGCGAGATGACCCGCATCTATCCAATGGGCAGTCTGACCGCGCACCTTCTGGGCTATACCGACGTCGACAATCGCGGCCTCTCCGGTGTTGAGCAGGCCTTCGACCAGCGCCTGCGCGAAAGCAGCGAGCCGCTGCAGCTCTCGATCGATCTCAGCCTGCAGCATCTGGTGACCGAAGAGCTGGCCGCGGCGATGAAGGAGTTCCAGGCCATCGCCGCCACCGGCCTGGTGCTGGACGCCAACAACGGCGAGGTCCTGGCAAGCGTATCGCTGCCCAGCTACAACCCCTACAGCCCCGAGGATCGCAGCGAGGATCAGATCGATCGCAACACCCTGGGCGTCTTCGAATTGGGCTCCGTCTTTAAGGTTCTGACCATCGCCATCGGCCTGGAAGAGGGCGTGGCGCGCCTGACCGACGCCTTCGATGCGCGCAAGCCCCTGAAGATCGGCGGGCATACGATCAACGACTTCCACGCCAAGCGGAAGGTGCTGAGCGTCCCGGAAATCTTCATCTATTCCAGCAACATCGGCACCGCGCTGATCGCCGAGAAGATCGGCGGCAAGCGCATGCGCGCCTATCTGCAAGCGCTAGGCATGCTGGACACGCTGAAGGAAACGCAGCTGACCACGGCCCAACCGATCGTGCCGCCGCGCTGGCAGCCGGTGAACGTCGCCACCGTCTCCTTCGGTCATGGCATCGCGGTCACGCCTCTGCATCTGGCCGCCGCCGCCGGCAGCACGATCAACGGCGGGTTCTACATTCCGCCGCGCTTTACCTTGGCGGAACGTGACGAGGAGGGCTTCATCGAAGAGGGCGTGCGCGTCTTCTCCCGCGAGACCTCGGAGGCCATGCGTTGGTTGCTGCGCCTCAACGTGCAGGAGGGCTCGGGGCGCCGCGCTGCGGTCGAGGGCTACCTGGTCGGCGGCAAGACCGGAACACCGGAAAAGCTGATCCGCGGCCGCTATGCCAAGAACAAGCGCATGGCGAACTTCGTCGCGGCCTTCCCGATGGATCGGCCCCGCTTCCTCGTCCTGATCATGCTCGACGAGCCGAAGCCGACCAAAGACACCTACGGCTATGCGACGGCGGGCTGGAATGCCGCCCCGGTCACCGGCCGCCTGGTGTCGCGCCTGGCCCCCCTCTTGGGCGTGGAGCCGGCGGCAAAAGAAGCTGGCCGAATCGCCGACCAACACCTCATTCCCGCTGCTGCAGGAGGAAAGTTCCTTGCGTCTCGGTGATCTCCTATCCGCTGCCTCGATGCCGCTGACCGCCCCCTTGGCGCCGGCTCAGGCAGACCTGGAGATTCACAGCCTTACACTGGACAGCCGGCAGGTCGTTCCGGGCAGCCTCTTCGCTGCCTTACCCGGAAGCCAAGCGGACGGTCGTACCTTTATCCCCCACGCCCTTTCCAAGGGCGCGGTCGCCGTTCTCTCTGTCAAGGGCACCGACCTGCCGGCTGGCTCGAGCGCCAGCCTCTTGACCTGCGACGACCCCAGCCACTGGCTGGCGGTCCTGGCCAGCGTCTTCCATGCCCCCCAGCCGCGCGTCATCGCCTGCGTCACCGGCACCAGCGGCAAGACCTCAGTCGCGCATTTTACACGCTCTCTGTGGGAGGCCCTTAGCCTCAAGGCCGCCTCGCTCGGGACCCTGGGCGTTGTGCCGGCGGTGGAAACTGCACCCGCCTCTCTGACCACACCTGACAGCGTCGGCCTGCATCGCTGCCTGCAGCAGCTGCAAGCCCAAGGCATCGAGCATGCCGTACTCGAGGCCTCCAGCCACGGTCTCGACCAGCACCGGCTTGATGGTCTGGAGGTCAGCGCTGCGGCCTTCACCAACCTCAGCCACGAGCACCTCGACTACCACAAGACCATGGAGGCCTATTTCGCCGCCAAGGCGCGCCTCTTCGAACGGCTGCTACGCCCCGACGGCGTTGCCGTGCTGAACGCCGACAGCCCCTACTACGAGGCGCTGACGACCATCGCCCGGCGGCGCGGCCAGCGCATCTTCTCTTATGGCGTCAGCGGCGCCGCCAACCTGCGCCTCCTGGAGCAGAAGCCGAAAGCCAATGGGCAGAGCCTGCTGCTGCAGCTGGACGGCCAGGAGCGACGGGTGCAGCTGCCGCTGATCGGCGACTTCCAGGCTTGCAACGCGCTCGCCGCGGTGGGCCTGGTGGTCGGAACCGGCGGCGATCCTTCGGCCACGCTGGACGCGCTTGGCGGCCTGGTACCGGTGCCCGGCCGTCTGGAGTTCGTCGGCACGACGGCCGCCGGCGGCAGCGTCTATGTCGACTATGCCCACAAGCCCGCAGCCCTGGAGGCCGTGCTCACCACCTTGCGCCCCTATGCCAAGCGTCGTCTTTGGGTCGTGGTCGGCTGCGGCGGCGATCGCGACCGCGAGAAGCGCCCGATCATGGGCCGCATGGCGGCCGAACTGGCCGATCACGGCATCATCACCGACGACAACCCGCGCAGCGAAGAGCCGGCAGCGATCCGCGCTGCCATGCTGCAGGACCATGCCGATCTGATCGAAATCGGCGACCGGCGGCAGGCCATCGAGACCGCCGTTCACGAGTTGCAGAAGGGCGACCTTCTGGTCATCGCCGGCAAGGGACACGAGAGCGGCCAGACCATCGGCAAGGAGGTCCTGCCCTTCGACGACCGCGAGGTTGCGCGCAGTGCGATCTCTGCGAGCGACCAGGGAACCGCAGCATGAGCGCCTCGCTTTGGACCGCAGCAGAGGCGGCAGAAGCGACCGGCGGACGCGCCACCGGTACTTGGAGCGCCAGCGGTGTTGCCATCGACAGCCGCACGATCGAACCGGGCGACCTCTTCATCGCCATCGAGGGACCGAACTTCGACGGCCACGATTTCGTCGGCAAAGCACTGGAGGCAGGCGCGGTTGCGGCTCTTGTCCATCGCCGCAGCGCCGACTTTCCGCGCGATGCGCCTCTGCTTGAGGTCCAGGACACCCTGAAGGCCCTCGGCGCTCTGGGAGAAGCCGCACGCAAGCGCACCCAGGCACGCTGCCTGGGCATTACCGGCTCTGTGGGCAAGACCAGCAGCAAGGAGATGCTGCGCGCCGCGCTGGCCACCGCCGGCAGGACCTATGCCTCGGTCGCCAGCTTCAACAATCACTGGGGCGTCCCCCTCTCGCTCGCGCGGATGCCGTTGGATGCGCAGTTCGGTGTCTTCGAGATGGGCATGAACCACGCCGGCGAGATCCGCGAGTTGGTGGCCATTGTGCGGCCCGAGGTTGCGCTGATCACCCAGATCGCGCCGGCCCACATCGCCTTCTTCCCCGACGGCCTGGACGGCATCGCCGCCGCCAAGGCGGAGATCTTCGAAGGCCTGCAGGCCGGCGGCACGGCAGTCATCAACGCCGACGCACCGCGCGCCGCCATTCTTCTAAAGAAGGCCAAGCAACAGGGCGCGCGCATCGTCACCTTCGGTGCAGCCGAGGAGGCCGACTATCGCCTGCTGAAGCACGAGGACGGCATAACAAGCCGCGTTTCCGCCGCACTGCCAAGCGGGTCCCTGACCTTCTCTCTCGGGCTTCCGGGCCGCCACATGGCGCTGAACGCCTTGGGCGTAATTGCGGCGGCAGTCGCGGTCGACATCGATCCGGCGGTGGCCGCATCCGGTCTGGAAAGCCTGCGCCCTCTGCGCGGACGCGGTGCGCGCCGGCAAATCGACTTGCCGGACGGCGGCACCATCACCCTGATCGACGAGGGCTACAATGCCAACCCGACATCGGTTGCCGCCGCCCTTGGACTGCTCGCAGCCTGCAGGCCCGGCGACGGCGGGCGCCGCATTGCCGTCCTGGGCGATATGCTGGAGTTGGGCGAAGCTGCAGGTGCGATGCACGCGGGTCTGTCCGAGGCCGTCATCTCGGCCGGCACCGACCTGCTCTTCACCTGCGGCACCGAGATGCAGGCTTTGCAAGAGGCCCTGCCGAGCGCGATTCGCGCAGCCCATCGCGCGACTTCGGCCGAGCTGGCGCCGGTCCTGCTCGACACGCTGCAGCCGGGTGACGCGGTTCTGGTGAAGGGCTCTCTCGGCTCGAAAATGGCAAACATCATCGCCGCCCTGGAAGGTCTGGCCGGCACAGAATCCGATCGACGGACCGGTTAGGGGGAAACGGCCGTGCTCTATTATCTCTTGGTCCCTTTGGCGGACGACATCTTCTTCTTCAACGTCTTCCGCTATCTGACCTTCCGCACCGGCGGCGCGATCATGACCGCGCTGGTCATCTCCTTTATCCTTGGTCCGCGCATCATCAGTTGGCTGAAAGTCAAGCAGCGCGAGGGCCAGCCCATTCGCGAGGATGGGCCGGAGAGCCACCTGCTGACCAAGAAGGGGACGCCAACCATGGGCGGCCTCTTGATTCTGATCTCGGTGACCCTCAGCACACTGCTGTGGGCCGACCTCAGCAACGGCTTTGTTTGGGTCGTGTTGATGGTGACACTGGGCTTCGGTCTGATCGGCTTTGGTGATGACTACCTGAAGCTAACACGCCGGAATCACAAAGGCTTACCCGGAAAACTTAAGTTGCTGACCCAGTTCACCATCGCATTGGTGGCGGTGCTCTGGGTGCAGCAGCTCTCACCCGACTACCTTGCCTCACACCTCGCCATCCCCTTCTTCAAGGACACGCTCTTGAATCTGGCCTGGTTCTTCGTGCCCTTCGCGATGGTGGTCATGGTCGGCGCCTCCAATGCGGTCAATCTGACCGACGGCTTGGACGGCCTGGCAATCGTCCCTATCGCCATCGTGGCCGCCTGCTTCGCGCTGATCGCCTATCTGGTGGGCAACGCCTTCTTCGCCGAGTACCTACACATCCTGCATGTGCCCGGCACCGGCGAGCTCGCGGTCTTCTGCGGCGCCTTGATCGGCGCCTCCCTGGGTTTCCTCTGGTTCAACGCACCGCCGGCCATGGTCTTCATGGGCGACACCGGCTCGCTGGCTTGCGGCGGCGCGCTGGGCGCGATTGCGGTGGCTGCCAAGCATGAGCTGGTGCTGGTCATCATCGGCGGCCTCTTCGTCGTCGAGACCGTCTCCGTGATCGTCCAGGTCGCCTCGTTCAAGCTGACCGGCAAGCGGGTCTTCCGCATGGCGCCGATCCATCATCACTTCGAGAAGAAGGGTTGGGCCGAGAGCACCGTGGTCGTCCGTTTCTGGATCGTCGCCGTCATCCTGGCGCTGATCGGCCTTTCCACCTTGAAGCTCAGATAGGCCACCAGGATGCGCACCCTCCCCTTCGCCAAAGACCGCAGCTACGCCGTACTGGGCCTCGCCCGTTCCGGCCTCTCGGCTGCGCGCGCGTTGCACGACAGCGGCGCAAAGGTCTTGGCGTGGGACGACAACCCCGCCTCTCGGGAAAAGGCTGCGGCTGCCGAGGTTCCCGTTCAGTCGCTTGAGAGCGTCGATTGGCAGACGATCGAGGGCCTGGTGCTCTCCCCCGGCATTCCGCACAGCTTCCCCAAGCCGCACCCGGTAACCGCGGCCGCGCAGGCCGCCAAGGTACCCTTGATCAGCGACATCGAACTGCTGGCACGCGCAACGCCGCAAGTCCGCTTCGTCGGCATCACCGGCACCAACGGGAAGTCGACCACCACGGCACTGATCGGCCATCTCCTGCGCGAGGCCGGTGCGGAGGTCGCGGTCGGTGGCAATCTTGGCCAAGCCGTCCTCACCCTCCCGGCCTTGAGCGAGAAAGGCATCTACGTTCTGGAGCTCTCGAGCTATCAGCTGGAACTGGTACAAAGCCTGACCTGCAGTGTGGCACTGCTGCTGAACATCACCTCCGATCACCTCGATCGCCATGGCGGCTTGGACGGCTATATCGCTGCAAAAAAACGCATTTTCCGCAATCAGGGCGCCAGTCATACGGCGATCGTCGGGGTCGACGAAGAACCTGGCCGAAAAATCGCGGATGCGCTGGAGGCGGAGAGTCCTGCCCGGCTGCTACGCCTCTCCGTCGAGCGCTGCCTGCCGGGTGGCCTCTACCTGCAAGACGGCTGGCTGATTGACGACAGCGCCGGCAAGGCCGAGCGCCTGATCGAAGCCGCCAGCCTTCCCCGCCTGCCCGGCCGTCACAATGCACAGAACATCGCGGCCGCCTATGCCGCCTGCCGCGCGCTTGGCTTCGAGCGTCGTACTCTGCTTGACGCGCTGGCGAGCTTCCCCGGTTTGGCCCATCGCCAGGAACTGGTGGCCGAGCAAAAGGGCATCCGCTTCGTCAACGATTCCAAGGCGACGAATGCCGAGGCTGCCGCAAAGGCGCTGGCCAGCTACGACGCCATCTACTGGATCGCCGGCGGGCGGGCCAAGGAGGGTGGGCTGGCCGGTCTGGAGCCGCTCTTCCCGCGCATCCGCCACGCCTTCCTGATCGGCGAGGCGCAGCAGGATTTCGCCCGCGTGCTCGCCGGCAAGGTGACGGCCGAGTGCTGCGGAGAGATGGCAACGGCCGTCAGCGCGGCCGCCAAGGCGGCGCGCGAAGAAGGCGTCGAGGGTGCCGTTGTGCTGCTGTCTCCGGCCTGTGCCTCCTTCGACCAGTACCCCGATTTCGAAGCCCGCGGCGAGGCCTTTCGTGCCGCCGTCGCGGCCCTGTCAGAGGAGCAAGCGGCATGAGTCTCGCGCGCAGCGATCAAAGCCTGCTGGCCCGCTGGTGGTGGACCGTCGACCGTTGGCAGCTGACCGCCATCGTCGTCCTGATGGGATTCGGTCTGATTCTGATGCTGGCCGCCTCCCCCTCCGCGGCCGGTCGCATCGGCATCGACGACCCCTTCCTGCTGGCCCGCCGTCAGCTGATGTACGTGCCGCTGGCAGCCATCCTCATCCTCGGCGTGTCACTGGCGACGCCGCGCCAGGTTCGGCGCATCGCAGCCCTGGGCATGGCCGCGTCCCTGCTGCTGATTGTGGCCACGCTTGGCATGGGCACCGAAATCAAGGGCGCCAGCCGCTGGCTGCAGCTGCCCGGCTTCTCGCTGCAGCCCTCCGAGTTCGCCAAGCCCTGCTTTGCCGTGATGGCCGCCTGGCTGCTGGCCAGCTGGCGCACCAACGTCGGCCTGCCGGCGGTGGCCATCGCCGTCCTGCTGTGGGGGCTGACCGTGGGCTTGCTGCTGATGCAGCCCGACGTCGGCCAGGCGCTGCTGGTGACCGGCATCTTCGGCGTGCAGCTCTTCCTGGCCGGCCTGCCGATGATCCTGGTGGCTTTCGGGGCGATCGCCGGCGTCAGCTTCCTGGTTGCAACCTACTTCCTCTTCCCGCATGTCACCGAGCGGATCGATGGGTTCCTCGGCAATGCCGGCGGCAGCGACCGCTACCAGATCGACCGCTCTCTGGAGGCCTTCAAGAATGGCGGTCTCTGGGGTCGCGGGCCGGGCGAAGGCCAGGTCAAGGACAAGCTGCCGGACGTGCATTCCGACTTCATCCTGGCGGTTGCCGGTGAGGAGTTCGGCCTTATCGTCTGTCTGGCACTGGTCGCCGTCTTCGCCTTCGTGGTGCTGCGCGGCCTGATGAAAGCCATGGGCGACCAGAGCCTCTATGTCCTGCTCGCCGCCGCGGGCCTGGTCACCCAGGTCGGCTTACAGGCGCTGATCAACATGGCCTCCTCGCTCAGCCTCATCCCGACCAAGGGCATGACCCTGCCCTTCATCAGCTACGGCGGATCCAGCTACCTGGCCCTGGCGCTGGCCATGGGCATGCTGCTGGCGCTGACCCGGCGCCGGCCAAGCTCGGAGCTGCCGCAGTGAGCGCACATACCATCGCACTCGCCGCCGGCGGCAGCGGCGGACATATCTTTCCAGCCGAGGCCCTGGCCCAGGTCCTGCTGGCCCGCGGTTGCAAGGTGCTCTTGATGACCGACCGGCGCGGCCAGGGCTTTGGCGCCTTGCCTGAGGTTGAGGTGATAAGGCTCTCCGGCAGCGCCGTCCTGGGCCGCTCTGCAATCCAGAAGCTAAGCGCGCTGATCTCTCTGCTCCGCGGCAGCTGGCAAGCCCGCAGCCCCTTGAAGCGCAGCGGCGCCAAAGCCGTCGTCGGTTTCGGCGGCTTTGCCTCGGTACCGCCGGCCTTCGCCGCACGCGGCCTCGGTCTGCCGGTCATCCTGCACGAGCAGAACGCCGTCCTCGGCCGCGCCAATCGGCTGCTGGTGGGACGCGCGAGTGCTCTGGCGACCGCCTTTCCCGAGGTCCGCGCGGTCTCTGCCGCGGATGCTGTGAAGCTTCGCCAGGTCGGAAACCCGGTGCGACCGGCGATGGCAGCACTGCGGACACAAGCCTATCCTCCGCTCGACCCCAAGGGGCGGATCTCACTGCTGGTGACCGGTGGCTCGCAAGGCGCCAAGGCCTTCGACAGCCTCATTCCGGCCGCCCTTTCTCTCCTGC
Organism: Kiloniellales bacterium; assembly: GCA_040219175.1. Classification (GTDB taxonomy): domain Bacteria; phylum Pseudomonadota; class Alphaproteobacteria; order Kiloniellales; family JACOMY01; genus JACOMY01. The sequence continues at coordinate 30,189 of JAVJSY010000046.1, read as the reverse complement.
CGGAGGCCCTGCGCCATCGGTTGGATCTGGTTCAGCAGGTGCGCGGCGCCGATCGGGACGCTCTGGCCGCGCGCTACCGCGAGCTGGGGGTTTCGTCCTCCTTGGCCCCCTTCTTCGAGGACTTGCCACGCCATCTTGGCGACGCGCACCTGCTGATCGGACGTTCCGGCGCCTCCACCATCTTCGAGCTGTCGATAGCGGGCCGTCCGGGTCTGCTGATTCCCTACCCCCACGCCACCGACGACCATCAAAGCGCCAATGCGAAGGCCTTCGCCACAGCCGGCGGCGGCTGGCTGCTGCCGGAGGCCGGCACTGACGCAGAGACCCTCTCGCAGCAGCTGGAGCAGCTCTTCACAACGCCGGGTTTGCTGCAGGCTGCGGCCGAGAAGGCGCGCGGCTTCGCCAAACCCGACGCCGCCGAGCGCCTGGCCGATCTGACCCTTGAGGTCATCGCTGCAAAGGGAGGCTCGGCATGAGAGCGCTGCCCCTCGATCTCGGCATCATCCACTTCGTCGGCATCGGCGGCATCGGCATGAGCGGCATCGCCGAGGTGCTGCACAATCTGGGCTACAAGGTCCAGGGCTCCGATATCGCCGACAGCGCCAACGTCAAGCGCCTGCGCGCATTGGGCATTCCGATCGCCATCGGCCACAAGCCTGAGAACCTGGGCGAGGCCGAGATCCTGGTCATCTCGTCCGCCGTGAAGCCCGGGAACCCCGAGCTGGAGGAGGCCAGAGCCCGCTTCCTGCCCGTCGTGCGCCGCGCCGAGATGCTGGGCGAACTGATGCGCCTCAAGTGGTCGATCGCGATCGGCGGCACCCACGGCAAGACCACCACGACCTCGATGGTCGGCACCCTGATGGAGACCGCCAACCTGGATCCGACCGTGATCAACGGCGGCATCATCAATGCCTATGGCACCAACACGCGCCTGGGGTCGGGCGACTGGATGGTGGTCGAGGCCGACGAGAGCGACGGCACCTTCATCAAGCTGCCTGCGATTATCTCGGTCGTCACCAACATGGACCCCGAGCATCTGGACTTCTACGGCACGGCCGAAGCCATGCAGGAGGCCTACAAGACCTACGTCCAGAACATCCCCTTCTATGGCTTTGCCGTGCTGTGCATCGACCATCCCGTGGTGCAGAGCCTGATCGGCCAGATCGAAGACCGCCGCATGGTGACCTATGGCCTCTCGGCCGCAGCGGAGGTTCAGGGGATCGATTTGGAGAGCCTGCCGGACGGCTGGCGCTTCTCGGTCGCCATCCGCCCGCGGCATGGCGAGGAAACCCTGATCTGGCGCGACATGGTCCTGCCGATGCTGGGCCAGCACAATGTGCAAAACGCGCTCTCTGTCATTGCCATCGCCCACGAGCTGGGTCTGGGTGAAGAGGTCGCGCGCGAGAGCCTGAAGCGCTTCCAGGGTGTCAAGCGCCGCTTCACGCGCACCGGCAGCGTCGCCGGCGTCACCGTGATCGACGATTACGGCCACCACCCGGTGGAGATCGCCGCCGTCCTCTCCGCCGCCCGCCAGCACATGATGGGCCAAGAGAACCACGGCCGGGTTATCGCGGTGATGCAGCCGCACCGCTACAGCCGCCTGGCGCAGCTTTTCGAGGATTTCTGTTCCTGCTTCAACGAGGCCGACCGCGTGCTCATCGCCGATGTCTTTGCCGCCGGCGAGGAACCGATCGCGGGTTACGATTCCCAGGCGCTGGTTGCCGGCCTGCGCAGCCACGGGCACCCGGCCGCCGACCATCTACCCGACCCCAGCATGCTGGCAGCGGTGATCCACTATGTGGCCCAGCCCGGCGACCTGGTGGTTTGCCTGGGTGCGGGATCCATCACCCATTGGGCCAATGCCCTGCCGCAGGGCCTGGCAGAGCTCTACGGCGAGGCGGTGACATGATGGCCGCCCTGATCGACAGCCTGCCAGCGGTGCGCGGCCGCCTGACCGCCGGCTCGCTCCTCTCCAGGGTCACCTGGTTCCAGGTCGGCGGCCCGGCAGAGGTGCTGTTCCGCCCGGCCGACCAAGAAGACCTGCTGGCTTTCCTGGCTGCACTGCCGGCGGAGATCCCGGTCACTGTCATCGGCGTCGGCTCCAACCTTCTGGTGCGCGACGGCGGCGTCCCCGGCGTGGTGCTGCGCCTGACCCGCGGTTTTGTCGAAGCGAGGGTCGAAGGAACGACCCTGATCGCCGGCGCCGGCGCGCTCGACGTCAATGTCGCCAAGACCGCCGCAGCGGCCGGCCTGACCGGTCTGGAGTTCCTGGTCGGCGTGCCCGGCACCATCGGCGGCGCAGTCCGGATGAACGCCGGCGCCTATGGCCGCGAGACCAAGGACGTCCTGCTCTGGGCGGACGCCGCCGATCGCGCAGGCAAACTGCACCGCCTGAGCGCCGAGGAACTGGACTTCTCCTATCGTCACAGCGCCCTGCCGGCCGACTGGATCGTGCTGCGCGCCGCCTTTGCCGCAGCCCCCGGCGATCCAAGCGCTATTGCCCAACGCATGGGCGAGATCCAAGGCCAGCGCAGCGAAAGCCAGCCGATCCGCAGCCGCACTGGTGGCTCGACCTTCAAGAACCCGACCGGTCACAAGGCCTGGCAGCTGATCGACGCTGCTGGCTGCCGCGGGCTGACGCACGGCGACGCCCAGGTGTCCGAGAAGCACTGCAACTTCCTGATCAATCGCGGCGAGGCCAGCGCAGCCGACCTCGAAGCGCTCGGTGAGGACGTGCGTGCAAAAGTCCTGAAAGAAAGCGGTATTTCCCTAGAGTGGGAGATCAAGCGTATTGGTACATCGGGGGGCAAGGCATGACTGCGGCCGCCCTCGATATCCTGCTGCTGAAGGGTGGCCCTTCAGCCGAGCGCGAGGTCTCGCTGGTCTCGGGTGCCGCCTGCGCGCAGTCCCTGCGCAGCCTCGGCCACAAGGTGCAGGAGTTCGACCTCACCCGCGATTTGGGCGCGCTCTGTGGCGCGCTGACGCCCAAGCCTGACCTGGTCTTCAACGCACTGCACGGTCGCTACGGCGAGGACGGCTGCGTCCAGGGCATCCTCGATCTCCTGGAGGTTCGCTGCACCCATTCCGGCCTACTGGCCTCGGCGATGGCGATGGACAAGCAGCTCTCCAAGTCGCTGCTGATGGCAGAAGGCATCCTCATGCCCGAGGGCCGCGTCGTGACCCTGGAGGATTTCCGCGATGGTGATCCCATGCCACGACCCTACGTGCTGAAGCCGCTTGCCGAGGGGTCCAGCGTCGGCGTCACCATCATCCGCGACGGCGGGAATCGCGCGCCCAACACGGCCGCGGCCTGGCGCTATGGCGATCGTGCGCTGCTGGAGCGCTTCATTCCCGGTCGCGAGCTGACCGTGGCCGTTCTCGGCGATCGACCCCTCACGGTCACAGAGTTGAAACCCAAGGTCGGCTTCTACGACTACGAGGCCAAGTACACCGAAGGCAAGACCGAGCACGAGGTGCCGGCAGAGGTGCACCCTGAGGTCTTTCAATTGGCGCTGGAGACCGCGCGCAAGGCCCACAAGGTCTTGGGCTGCAGCGGCCTCAGCCGCGCCGACTATCGCTACGACGACAGCGAGGGAGAGCCTGGACGGCTCTACCTGCTGGAGATCAACACGCAACCTGGCATGACCCCCCTCTCCCTGGTGCCGGAGCAGGCCCGCCACCTGGGCATGAGCTTTTCCGCGCTGTGCCAATGGATCGTCGAAGAGGCCCTGTCGCGATGACGCAAAGAGCGCAATCCCCGAGAAAGAAGCCGGCCGCGAAGAAGAGTCCGGCCAAGAAAACACCGGCCAAGAAAACACCGGCCAAGGCACGCAAGCCCAGCATGGCGAAGAAGGCGAGCAGCCGACGCAAGCCCTCACGCGCCACCCGCAAGACGATGCAGCCGCGCCGGCCCAGCGGTGCCTTGAAGCGCCTGGTGCGACGCCTGCCCTGGCGTCCGCTGGCGCTCGTGGCAGTCGCCACGGCAGCCCTGGGCGGCGGTCATTGGCTCTGGAACAGCGGCCATATCGAGGCTGCGAGCGAGAGTGTGATAGACGAAGTCTACGCAGCCACCGCGGAGGCTGGCTTCGAGGTGACCAGCATCCAACTGCTCGGCCGTACCAAGACCGAAGAAGCGGAGATCCTGGCTGCCCTGGAGACGGAGCGTGGCGCTGCGATCCTGCGCTTCGATCCCGTCGAAGCCCGCGCCAAGATCGAGGCTTTACCGTGGGTCGAGACGGCCACGGTCGAGCGCCGCCTGCCCAATCGCATCCTGATCAGCATCTCGGAAAAGCGCCCGGCCGCGCTCTGGCAATCGCACGGCCAATGGGCCGTGATCGACTCGGACGGCAAGGTGATCGAAGGGGCCGCGCCAGGCGCTTTTCCCGGGCTTCCGAAGCTCGTTGGCGAGGGCGCGCAGACGCACGCTGCAGAGATTCTAGAGCTCACAGAATCGCAGCCGCACTTGGCCAAACAAGTCTATGCAGCGATTCGGGTTGGTAACAGAAGATGGAATCTTCGTCTGCACTCGGGAATCGATGTGCGCTTACCAGAAAATGACATGATTTCCGCATGGGAACGCTTGGCACGGCTCGAGTCGGTAGCTGATCTTCTTTCCCGGGACGTAACGGTGATCGACCTACGGCGGGATGATCGCCTCTTGCTGCGCCTCGCCCCGGACGCGGAAATCCAGCAACCGGTGGAAGGACAGGAAACCTAGTCGTGGTGGAGGGGATGAAGAGAGCTCTTGGTCGAGCGAGAAGTGGACTGGTCGCAGCCTTGGACGTCGGCTCGACCAAGACCTGCTGCTTTCTTGCCGAAGTCGGCGAGGATGCGCGTCCGCGCGTAATCGGTATCGGCCAGCAAGCCAGCCGCGGTCTTCGCCACGGCACGGTCGTGGACATGGACGCCACCACGCAGGCGATCGGCAAGGCCGTGCACTCTGCCGAGCAGATGGCCGGCCAGCAGATCGACGAGGTCTTCGTCAATCTATCCGGCGGCAACCCGGCATCGCGCACCTTGGGGCTCGACGTCTCGATCAGCGGCCAGGCCGTCACTCAGGCGGAACTGGATCGCGCCATCGACGAGTGCCATGCCAGAGACGCCGACGAGGTCGGCGAGAGCGACCGTCGACTGATCCACTCGATCCCGGTCGGTTTTGCCATCGACGGCAGCCGGGGCATCCGCGATCCGCGCGGCATGTTCGGCAACAGCCTGCGGGTCGAGCTACACAGCGTCGCCGCCGCGGCCTCTGCGCTACAGAATCTGACCACCTGTATCGAGCGCGCCCACCTCTCCGTCGCAGGCACCGTCATCAGCCCCTACGCCTCGGGCCTCTCCGCCCTGGTCGAGGACGAGATGGAGCTTGGCGTGACCGTCGTCGACCTGGGCGGGGGCACCACCTCGCTCGCCGTCTTCTTCGAAGGCAACATCGTCTATTCCGATGTGCTGCCGGTGGGCGGCGACCACGTGACCAACGACATCGCGCGCGGCCTCTCCACCCCGCGCGTCCACGCCGAACGTCTGAAGACCCTCTACGGTCATGCCATGTCCACCATCGCCGATGAACAAGAGATGGTGGACGTCCCGCAGGTCGGCGAAGAAGAGAATGGCGGGCAGCACCAGGTCGCACGCTCGGTCCTGGTGAACGTTATCCAGCCGCGCCTGGAAGAAACGCTAGAGCTGGTGCGCAACCGCCTCGACGCCTCGGGCGTCGGCAAGCTGGCTGGCCGCCGTGTCGTGCTGACCGGCGGTGCTGCACAGCTGCCCGGTCTGGGTGAGCTGGCAGCCCTGGTCTTGGACAAGCGGGTCCGCATCGGCCGCCCCATCCGGGTGCGCGGCCTCGCCGAAGCGACCTCGGGCCCCTGCTACGCAACCTGCGCCGGGCTGCTGACCTATGCCCTGGCCGCGGACATGAGCCGGCAACGCGGCGGACGCGAGGAGCGCGGCGACGGGCTCTTCGGCCGCCTCGGCCATTGGATCAAGGAGCACTTTTAGGCCATGCGGTCCGCAGTGCTTCAAACGGCCTCCCCGACCGTCATCGGGGTCACGATGCCCAAGCCCCACCCCCCGAGGGCCCTGGGTGCAACTGAGAGCGGGCGCCCTCGAGCCCCAGTGGAGGAGAGATGACCTTGAATCTGACCGTACCTCTCGATGAGGACCACCTAAAGCCCAGGATCACCGTCATCGGCGTCGGCGGCGCCGGCGGCAATGCGGTGAACAACATGATCGCCAGCAACCTTAGCGGCGTCGAGTTCCTGGTTTGCAACACCGATGCGCAGGCCCTGACCCAGTCGGGCTGCTCGAACCGCCTGCAGCTTGGCCGCAATTTGACCCGCGGCCTGGGTGCCGGCGCGCGCCCGGACATCGGCCGCGCTGCTGCCGAAGAGGCCCTTGACGAGATCATGGGCTCGCTGGACGGCTGCAACATGGTGTTCATCACCGCCGGCATGGGCGGTGGTACGGGCACCGGTGCGGCACCGGTAATCGCCCGGGCCGCGCGCGAGCAGGGCATCCTGACCGTCGGCGTGGTGACCAAGCCCTTCCACTTCGAGGGCGTGCACCGCATGCGTCTGGCCGAATCGGGGATGCAAGAACTGACCCAGACGGTCGACACCCTGATCATCATCCCGAACCAGAACCTCTTCCGCATCGCCAATGAGAAAACCACCTTCGCCGACGCCTTCAAGATGGCCGACGATGTGCTGGAAGCCGGCGTGCGCGGGGTCACCGACCTGATGGTGCTGCCGGGTCTGATCAACCTGGATTTCAACGACATCCGCACCGTCATGACCGAGATGGGCAAGGCGATGATGGGGACCGGCGAGGCCGACGGCGAAGGCCGCGCGACCGAGGCCGCAGAGGCAGCGATTGCCAACCCGCTGCTGGACGATGTCTCCATGCGCGGTGCCCGCGGCGTCTTGATCAACATCACCGGCGGACCCGACCTCACCCTCTTCGAGGTGGACGAGGCTGCCAACAAGATCCGCGAGCAGGTCGATCCCGAGGCCAACATCATCTTTGGTTCCACCTTCGACGAGAAGCTGGAAGGCAAGATGCGGGTCTCGATCGTCGCCACCGGCATCGATGCGGAGGTCGATCGTGAGGGCCGCACTGGTCCCGCGCTCAGCCTGATCTCCAATCCCTCGCCGCAGACCATCCCCTCTGCACCTGCCTCCTCTGCAACTGGTGGCGTCGCGGCTTCACCGATGAGCAGCCCCGTGGCGGGTGCCATGCCGCCGCGTACGGCAGCCGGTCGCCCCATGGGTCAAACGGCCCCCACGGCACAGGCCGGATCGCCCAGCATGTCGGCACAACCGCGCATGTCGCCGGCCCCGATGGCGACACGCACGCACGGCTCTGCCGCGCTTGCACAGGAGATCGAGCACGAGGACGAGATGGCCGACCTGGTCGAGCCCTTGCCCGAGCCCGAGGAGATGGAGGAAGCCGAGACCCTGCTGGAAGAGGATGCGGATTTCGAGACCGACGAAGAAACGCAGACCCGTCGCGAAACCGAAGAGGCCGAGCGCTTCATCGCCGAGATCGAGTCACGTCAGGACGGCTTCATCGCCCCGCAGCCCTTGGTCGCCGATCCCCCGGCCGAAGTCGCAACCCGCAGCCGTCCCCAGCCTCCGCGCCACGAGCTCGAAGCGCCGGCATCGCGTGAGAAGTCGCCGCAATCGCAGCCCGAGCCGCGTCGGTCGGGTGGCCTGATCGCCAGGATGACCGGTCTCTTCAACTCGAACCAAAGCACGTCCGAGACCGAGTCGGCCGATTCGCAACAGGCCCGTGGTGTGTCGGAGCGCAAACAGGCACCGGCCGCAGCCCAGCGCCAGGCGCCTCAAGCAGCACCGCAGGCTGCACCGCAGCAAGCACCGCGTCGACAGGCTCCGATCGAGCGTGCCGTGCAGCGTGCAGAGGCACCGCGGCCGCGTCAGGCAGCAGCGCCCCAACAGCCGCGTCTGAACCTCGAGGAAGGACGCCAGGAGCCGCGGATCTCGGACGATCAAATGCTTGATATTCCGGCATTTTTGCGTCGCCAGTCCAACTAGCGGAAGCTCGCTCCGGGGGGACGAGTTCCTCCGCTGAGACTGAAGACCGAGGGCAAGGATCGGGCCGTCCCCACCGCAAGGCGGGGGCGGCCTTGGTCTTTGGCGAAGCTGCTAAAGGGACAAGGATTCACGCTGTCGTCGCCTGCCCCGTAACAAGCCGTAACATGCTGTAACAAAGAGTGATTGGCGGCGCGCCGGGCGCTCGCCTAGTTTGCAATGAGGGTTCGGGGGATGAGGTATCCAACCTGTCGGGTAACAACTGGGCCAAACCGCCCACGGGCACTGACCACTCGGAAGTACAAAGAGGGCAGTGTCTGGAAGAACCGGCAGGCAGATGAGGTTAGTGAGACGGAAGGCTTGTCTATTATCATGAACAAGATGTCCCCTCTACGCGAGGCACCGCAGGTAACTGTCGCCAGACGAGTCGGCATGACCGGCGTCGGACTGCACTGTGGCCTGTCGGTCACCGCGACGCTCTGCCCGGCACCCGTGGATCACGGACTGGTCTTCTTGCGCAAAGACTTGGGGCGACGCTTCCCGGTCAGCTGGAAGCATGCGGTCGAGAGCCCGCTCTGCACCACTTTGGTCGACCCCGCCGGAGAGAAGATCGGCACCGTCGAGCATCTGGTCTCGGCGCTTTACGCGCTTGGCGTGGACAATGTCCTGGTTGAACTGGACGGACCGGAAGTACCGGCCCTGGACGGCTCTGCCGACCGCTTCATTGCTCTGATCGACCGTGCTGGCCTACGCCGGCAGGGTTCGCCAAAGCGCGCCATCGAGATCCTGGAGCAGGTCTCGGTCGAAGACGGCGATCGCAGCGCGGCCCTGGAGCCGGCGCCGCGTTTCGAGATGGCCTTCGACATCGATTTCCCCGATCCGGCGATCGGTCGCCAAGTCTGGCGCGGAGCCATCACCGAACGGCTTTATCGCGAAGAGATTGCCAAGGCCCGCACCTTCGGTCTGCTGGCCGAGGTCGAGGCCATGCGCAAGCACGGGCTGGGCCTGGGCGGTTCGCTGGAGAATGCCGTCGTGGTGGATGCAGGCAAGGTGCTGAACCCGGGTGGGCTGCGCTACGCCGATGAGTTCGTACGCCACAAGGTGCTGGACGCCATCGGCGACCTTGCACTGGCAGGCGCCCCCATCGTCGGCCGCTTCGTCGGACACAAGGCCGGACACGCCTTGACCCTGCGTCTGGTCAAGGCCCTGATGGCGTCACCCGAGGCCTGGCGCTGGGTTGCGCTGGAAGACAGCAGTGTCGGTGGGGCCTCCTCGCTGGTCAGCGTCCGGGCAGCCGCACAGCGCGTCTAAATAGTCTTTTCAGGAACGGGCGACAGAGGGCGCTTCCTTCACGGGAAGCGCCCTTTCTCCTTTAGGCGGCTTCACTCGCGGGATCGCGCAGCGGCTTGTCGGCTATGGGGAAATGCACCACGGCCGCCAGCAGTCCGAGCGCGATAGAGATATACCAGACCATGTCGTAGGACTGGTTGAGGTCATAGCTGACCCCGCCCAGCCAGGCGCCGAAAAAGGCGCCGACCTGGTGGCTCAGCATCACGATCGCAGCCAGAGTCGCCATATAGCGGGTGCCGAAGATCTGCGCCACCAGACCCGTCGTCAGCGGCACGGTCGAGAGCCAGAGCAGGCCGAAAGTGGCGGAGAAAAGCCAGACCGCCCACTCGGTCTTGGGTCCCAGAAGGAAGGCGGCAATCACCACCGCGCGCAGCAGGTAGATGACGGAGAGCACGTATTTTCGCGGGAAGCGGCCGCCAAACCAACCGGCACCGACACCACCGATGATGTTGAAGAAGCCGATGATGCCCAGGGCGGCCGCACCGACGCCGGCGCCCAGATTGCAGGAGACGATGTAATCCTTCAGGTGCGTGCCGATGAAGGCCACATGGAAGCCGCAGACGAAGAAGCCCAGGTTCAACAACCGATAGCCATTGTGACGCCAGGCTTCCGACAGGGCCTCGCCGAGTGACTGCGCGGCGATGGAGGTGCTCACCTTGACGCCCCGCAGCATCAGCGCCAGGGGCACCATGGCGAAGGAAACCAAGGCCAGGATCCAGAGCGCTTCGACCCAGCCCAGTGAATCGATCAGAGCCTGGCTGCCCGGCAGCAACAGGAACATGCCAGCCGATCCGCCGGCGGACGCCAGACCCAGCCAAAGCGCCTGCTTCTCCACAGGAGCCGCGCGCGCAACCGCAGCCAGAATCAGGGGAAAGCCTGCCGCTGCGATGCCGATGCCGACCAGCAGACCACCGCCCAGATGCAGCCCCACAAGAGAGTCCGCATCCGCCATCAGGATGATGCCGAAGCCGTAACAGAACCCACCGAAGGCCACCACGCGAGCGATCCCGTAGCGGTCCGCAGCCATACCGAAGAGCGGCGCCAAGAGTCCCCATATCATGTTCTGCGAGGCCACCATCAAAGAGAAGTCGCCGCGGCCGATGCCGAGCGTATCGCTGATCGGCGAGACGAACAGACCGAAGGTTTGACGCACCCCCATGGAGATGCCCAGCAGCAAGGCCCCCGCGATCAGCAGCAGCACGCCGCGCTCCAGTCCACCGATCTCTTGCTTGGCATTCATCCCTGCCGGTCCCGGTCGTTGAGGCTATAGCAGGATGATGTCAAATCGAAGCGATACGCCATCTGGATCCTGCTATACACGTTTGAAACATAGAGCAGAGTCACGCGAACAGGTGAGTCCACCTGGTCGCGATCTGCTCTCGTACCAAGCGACCCTACCACGGCCAAGCAGGTTCACTTACGCGACTTGGCGCAAGACAGCCTTGCCTGGCAGACGAACAACGACACGGCTATTCGGCAGGATCCCCTAGATCGGATTGCCGAGCTGGCGTTTGATGAACTGCAGGTTTCGCGCGGCGCCGGGCATCTGGGGGTGAATCTCCAAGGCGGCGATCAGCGCGACCTCGGCCTCCTCCAGCCGACCCATCGCCATGTAGCAGAGCCCGCGACCCGAGAGTGCGCCGAAGTGGCGTGGCTCCAGCTGCAGCACCTGCTCGATATCGGCCAAGGAGTCCTCGAAGCGATTCATCATGTAGAGAATTGTGGCGCGTCGATTCCAGCCCTCGGCGTAATCCGGTGCCTGGGCGACCACCTTGTCCACCTCGCCCAGCGCCGCCTCCAGCAAGCCCTCCCCCATCGCGGCGGCCGAAACGCTCATCATCCGCTCGACTCTCTCGTTCTCATGCTCGAGCCAGACCGCCCAGATCAGCTGCTCGACGTTCCAGGCCTGCTGGTGGTTCGGCGCTTCGGCCAGCACGTCGAAAAGGATATCCAACCGCGGATCCTCTTGATCGGCGGAGAGGGACGCAGGCACCGCAAAAAGCAGCACGACGGCAAGCAGAAAAAACTTCATCCGGTAGATTTTAAGGCGCGCGCGCTGGAAGAACAGCAAAAGCACCAGCACAGGCGATCACGATTTCTGGCGCCAGCCCAGAGGACCGGAGCCCTCGATCAACCCACGGACGCGCAAGTCTTGGGCAAAGGCGGCATAGTCCCGGCGAAAACGCCCGAAATCCGCGCTCTCCTTCAGATCGAAGCGGCTCAGCATCCCAATCATCGAGTCTCGCCCCGCTAACGCAGCTCCTGCGCCACCAGCCTAGCCCCGAAGCCGGCAAGGAAAAGGCCGCAAATGCGATCGATCCAGGGCTTTGCCCTCCGGTAAGCCGCAGCAGCGCCGCCGAAGGAAAGCAGGAGGGCAAGCCCGCCGTACCAGAGGCAGGCAATTGTCCCGACGACAAGCACGATGCTTGCCGACAGCCAGAAGGAGGGTGCTGCCGGCAACGCCGCCGCGAAGATGCTGGCGAAGAAGATCAGAGCCTTCGCATTGCCAAGGTTTATCAGCACCCCGGCGCGAAAGGCTGCCAGGAGACCGCGCCCTGAGGACTGTGCGACAGGTGCCAGAGGTGACTTTGCGCCGCGCCAGAGACCGACTGCCAGCCACAGCAGATAGGCAGCGCCGGCGAGCTTGATCGTCAGGAAGAGCCAAGGTGCTGCGGCAAAAACAGCAACCACGCCGCCGACGGCAGCGAGCGCCCAAAGCATGTTGACCAGCGCGATGCCGCCGACAAGGGCCAGGGCCTCAGAGCGCGGGCGCGTAACGGCCCGATGCAGGGTTGCGACGAAGTTGGGGCCAGGCAGCACGACGCCGGAGACATAGAGGGCGGCAATCGCCAAGAGTTCCGTCACGCCTTCCTGCAAGCACCCTCTCCTTCATCCCGGTCCCTGGCCAAGACCACGGCCACAAAACAGAACAGTAAGCCCAGGGCCGCCGGTATCCCAACCGGCTGACCGAACAGGGCCCAGGCCCACAGCATGGTCACCGGGGGTGTCAGGTAAATCAAGCTGCTGACCCGGGTAGCCGAACTGCGCCGCAAGCAGAGCCAATAGAAGCCATAGCCGCCCAAGGTCGAGAAGACGACGAACCAGATGACCGCCCAGAGGAACCCCGCCTCGTGCCAATCGACGCGCACATTCTCCAACAGCGCAATCGGCAGCAGCAGTAACGCCGTCACCGCAGACTGAATGCCGAGCGCCGGCAAAAGCGGCGTTGTCTGCGGCTTGGCCTTAACGATGAGGGTGGCGACGACCAGCGAGACGGTGGAGAGCAGCGACAAGAGATAGCCGCTAGGGGGCGCAGACCCAACCTCGCCACCGACCGCAATTGCAATCCCGATCAGGCCGATCCCGACGCCGAGCCACTGCCGGCCGGTTACGCGCTCGCCCAGAACCGGCCCGGCTAGAGCGGCGGTCATCAAGGGCTGAGAGGCGGCAATCAAGGCCGCAGTCCCGGGCGGAACACCCAGATCTATGGCAGCGACACCCAGCACCAGAAAGCCGAACATGGCCAGCGCGCCAACCAGAGCATGATGGCCAACCTCCGGCAGCGTCGCTCGGCGCGCATAGCCAAGCACGAAGGGCAGCAACAGCAGGCCCACCACCAGGAAGCGCCAAAGCAGGACCTGAAGGAAGGAACTGGTATCGGCGGCCAGGCGCGCTCCGATGTAACCGCTGCTCCAAGCAAGGACCAGACCAACCTCGATGACGAAAAGCGGCAGCAAGCGGCTCACGCGGGAGCGCCCGGATCGCTCGCCAGCAAGAGATCCGCCGTGTCCTTGGCAGCAGCGACTGCCCTTCGATCGCCGAGCGTGAAAGCAGCCGCCACGGCGCCTTCCAGCAGAACGAAGATCGTGGGCGCCAAACGATCGGCGGCGACGTTATCCCATCCTCCCAACCGCAGCCGGGCCGTTACCAAACGCAACATGCGCTGCTTGTGCGCCAATGCCGCCTTGCGAATGGGACCGGGCGCAGCATGCTCGCCAGCGGCGCGCAAGAAAAAGCAGCCGTTTCGGTCCGATGCCTCTGCCCAGTCCAGCAGGCGATCGAAAAGCGAGAGGATAGCCTCCGCCCCCCTCGGCTGCGCTGGCTCGCCTTCCAGTGCAGTCATGTAAGCCGCCTCGCGATGCAGCAGGGCTGCCACGATGACATCTTCCTTGTGCGGAAAGTGCCGATAGAAGGTGCCCAAAGCGACATCCGCCTCGCCGACGATCCGGTCGATCCCGACTGTGCCAAAGCCCTCGCGATAGAGAAGCCGCTCGGCTGCAGCGGTGATGTCGTCGCGCTTCTTACTCATCGAGCAAATAGAACGATCGTTCTATAAGCTGTCAAGGCTTTGCCATGGCGCGGGCCTGCGATCCGCAAAACCTTGCGGACTCTTGTTCTAAGCAGCCTCGGCCGGATCTACGCCTTCGCGGACCGGAGCGAAAGCTTGCCGGAAGAGATCGGAATCGGCGTTGGGATCGCGCATGCCTTCGCTGACGGTTCGCCGCCAGGCGCGCGCGCCGGGAAGACCGTTCATCAGGCCCAAGGTGTGGCGTGCCAAGTCCTTGATCTTGCCGCCGTCCGCAAGGATCCGGTCCGCCAGCACGACAAGATGCTCGATGCAGTCCGCACGGCTGCTCAATGGATCGGGCGCATCGAAGATACGGCTGTCGACCTTGGCAAGCAGGAAGGGGTCTTGATAGGCGGCGCGGCCCAGCATGACACCGTCCGCCCAGGTCAAAGCTGCTGCGGCCTGATCGAGAGACAGCAGGCCGCCATTCAAATGGATGCAGAGCCCCGGCCGTTCTGCCTTCAGCCGCTCCACGACCTCATAGCGCAGCGGCGGGATCTCCCGGTTTTCCTTGGGCGACAGGCCCTTCAGCCAAGCCTTGCGGGCATGCACGTAGAAGGTCGAGACGCCGCCCTGGCTGACGCAATCCACAAAGCACAGCAGGTCTGCATAGTCTTCCTGGTCGTCGATGCCGATCCGACACTTGACGCTGATCGGCAGGCCGCTGGCCGCAGCCATCTGCTCAACGCAAGCGCGCACCAGTTCGGGCTCGGCCATCAGGCAGGCGCCGAAGCGCCCCTTCTGCACGCGGTCGCTGGGACAGCCGCAATTGAGGTTCACCGCCCGATAGCCCAGCTCGGCGGCGATTCTGGCGGCTTCGCCCAGCTCGGCGGGATCGCTTCCGCCCAACTGCAGCGCCAAGGGCTCCTCGGCCGGATCGAAAGCGAGCAGCCGCTCCCTATTGCCGAACACCACGGCACCGGAGGTCACCATCTCGGTGAAGAGCAGCGCGCGCCGGGTCAGGCTGCGATGGAAGGCCCGACAATAGCGGTCGGTCCAATCCATCATCGGCGCGATCGAGAAGACCGTCTCTCTGCTAGTCGGAAGGCTGTTGATCATGGTTTCGGGACGGCTTGCGGCTCATGCTCTCGCGATTGGCGTCACTGCTAGCACAGTGAGCGGGCTCAATGGAAATGGGGGATCGCTTGCCGTATTGAAAGGCAGCTATGCCACGCACGGCATCGCTCGGCTCGCGCGCCTCGGTGACGCCGAGCGCGCAGGCGCTCGAACCGGGACCTGAAGCTGCCACCTGATGGAGGTCTTCCGCCAACGGCCCCGACACGAAGGATCTCGTGCCGATACCCGGGTGGCCGGTCGAAAAGAGAGCGCCTGGTCTGGCAAATTTGGCTTTCCGACGGCGACGGCCCTATGATCGCGCCGCGGGAGGGGCCGCGGGAGGGGCAGAGACCAGGAGGCGGTCATGGCCATCTACGTTGGCAGCAGCGGTAACGACATTCTAAGCGGCACGGAAACCTTCGACGTCATCGTCGGGCTCAGCGGCGACGACCGGCTCTACGGGCTGTCCGGCGGTGACGTACTCTATGGCAATGACGGTCAGGATCGCCTCTATGGCGGCGGATCCGGCGATCGACTGTTCGGCAGCTCGGGAAACGACCGGGCCTTCGGCGGAGAGGGCAGGGACAACATCTTCGGCGGCACGGGTTCCGAACTGGGGATCTATGGCGGCGACGGCGGCGACCAGCTGTACGGCGGCAGTGGCAGCGACGACTTTTTCTATGGAGACAGTGGAGCCGACCGCATCTACGGCGGCGAGGGCATGGAGGTCATGCTCTATGGTGGCAGTGGCGACGACCGGCTCTTTGGCGGCAGTGGTGACGACGGATTCTTCTACGCTAGCACCGGCGCCGACAGACTCTTCGGCGACAGCGGTAGCGACAGCCTGCTCGACGGCGGCAGTGGCGCCGACCAGATTTTCGGTGGCGACGGCAACGATCGGTCGCTTGACGGCGGCCCTGGAGACGACCGCGTCTACGGTGGCCGGGGTGACGATCCCTTCCTTTATGGCGGTGAGGGCGACGACCGGATATACGGTGGTTCCGGTGACGAGGCCTACAGTCTTGTTGGCCTCTCTGCTGGCCTGCACGGCCGCGACGGTGCTGACATCCTGTCCGGCGGCTCAGGCTTGGACTATCTCTTCGGCGGCTCCGGGCCCGACATTCTGCTGATCGACCCTGGTGACGTAGAGGGCGGCGAGACCTATGACGGAGGCAGCGGCACCGACACGCTCTCCTTGCACTTTCAACAGTCACTGCCCGGCAATGTCACCTTCGATTCGGTGGAGGTTCTGCTGATTCGCGGCAGCAGTGGCGACGACTCCATCACCGCGGCCAACTATGGCAACTCAATCACCGGCGTGACCGGCGACGACAGTTTGATCGGTCAGGACGGCATCGATTTCCTCTTCGGCGAGGATGGCCAAGACGCACTCCGCGGCAATAGCCGGATGGATTTTCTCTACGGCGGGCAGGACGATGACAGCCTATTCGGCGGGACCGGTGCAGATCGGGTTGAGGGCGGTCATGGAAACGACAGACTCATTGGCGGCGAAGGCGACGACCTGCAGCTGGGTGACACCGGCAACGACCGCATGGTCGGCGGCAGCGGCAGCGACACCCTGTACGGCGGTCGAAATGGAGACCGTCTGAATGGGGCCTCCGGCACGGACACGGCGTTCGGCGGCTTGGGCAATGACACCTTCATAATTGATACAGTCACAGACCTTATCTTCGACGGTATGGGTCAGGGCGATGACGTGCTGCGCTCCAACGCCAGTGACTACACGCTCGGCACGGCCGCCGAGGTCATGATCGAACGGGTGAATGTCGTGCGCACTGCCGGTGCTGCAATCGCGGTCGGCAATGCCAACAGCGAGATCATCGTCGGCAACTCCTTCGACAACACCCTTTCGGGCATGAGCGGCAACGATCGTCTGAACGCCGGCGGCGGTGGCACCAACACGATGACCGGTGGGAGCGGCGACGACACCTTCGTGGTGATGAGCACGACAGATGTCGTCCGCGATTCTTCAGGCCAGGGCACCGACCTGGTCCGCGCCGAGGTGGACTACACGCTCCCCAGCGGCTCGGACGGCTTCATCGAGAACCTGCGCCTGGACCCGGGCTTCGGTGACCTGCGTGGGACCGGCAATGCGCTCGACAACAGGGTCGAGGGCAATACGGGCGACAATCGTCTGTCCGGCAACCAGGGCGACGACCGGGTGATCGGCGGCGATGGCGACGACACCCTCTTCGGCGGCCAGGGGGCGGATCGCTTCGACGGTGAGAGCGGGGCCGACACCATGGCTGTGGCGATTGGCGATGCGGCCTTCGGTGGCTCCGGCACGGATGCTTTTCTGTTTAACGCCTCGACCCTGGGCGGCCTCAGTGCCGGCAACCCCATCATCCGCGACTTCGACGGCGCGTTGGTGAACGGCGCCAATGGCGAGGACAAGCTGGTCTATGCGACCGGGATCGAGGTCGGCAACTTCGCCTATGTCGGAGAGAGTGCCTTTTCGGCCAGCGGCAGTTCGGAGGCCCGTTATGCCGGGGTTCGCCAGATCGAGGTCGACCAGGACGGTGACGGCACGACCGACAATGCCTTCCTGGTCGACGGCGTCACCAACGCCGGTCTGCTGACGGCCACAGACTTTGTCTGGCTTTCCTAAGAGTCCTCTTGGGAATCAGCCGGTCTGCTCATTTCCGATGCGGCACCGGCCGGAATGATCAGGCGAGCGATCGCGGCGAAGCGCTGCCGATCCCGTTCAGAGAAGAGGGACTTGGTCATGGGCGAGCCGCAGTCGAAGAGAGTGGCCGGACGCTGCTTCATCTGGTCAGCGACATAGAACGCCAGAGCCTGCAGAGTGCTGGTCGGGATAATGCCTGCGCCCCTGGCGGCCCCGGCCTCAGGACCTTTGCAGGATGTCCGGCGGGTCGAAAGCGGTCACTTTCGGCGCCTCCTCCGCAAGCTCCACCTCCACCAGGCAGCTGTGGGCGGTCGGTCCCTGCGCCAGGCTGGAGGTGCCCTTGTCGCGGGTCAGCATGTTGGGATTGCCGTGCTTGCAGGCAGAGGCCTCGCCCGGGACTTCGGGGTCGAACCAGGCGCCGGTGCTGACCCGGATGACGCCCGGACGGATGCCATCGCTGATCTCCGCCCCGCCATAGCAGGCGCCGCGATCATTGAAGACGCGCACCACATCGCCATCCGCGATACCCCGCGCTGCGGCATCGCTGGGGTGCAGCATCACCGGCTCGCGGCCGCCGATCTTGCCGGCCCGGCTGACCGCCCCATGGTCGAGCTGCGAGTGCAGCTTGTTGGTCGGCTGGTTCGAGATCAGGTGGAGGGGATAGGACTCCGCATTACCCAGCCACTCGTAGGGCTCCATCCAGGTCGGATGGGGCGGGCAGTCGCGATAGCCGAAACCGGCCAGGGTCTCAGAATAGATCTCGATCTTACCGCTGGGCGTCTTCAAGGGATTAGCCTCTGGATCGAGCCTGAAATCGCGCATCAAGACCTGGTGTTCGCGCGGCGGTGCCACCTCGAACCAGCGGCGCGCACAGAATTCGTCGTAGCCGGGGATCTCGATCTCATGTTCGGCGCAGGCCTGCTGCGTGCGCTCATAGAGGTGCCGTATCCAGTCCTTGGCCTCGCGGCCTTCGGTGAACTCTTCCTGCACACCCATGCGCGCGGCAAGGCCGCTAAAGATCCCATAGTCGTCGCGTGCCTCACCCTGCGGCTCCACGGCCTTTTCCATATGGACCAGAAAGCCATCCCTGGGCGTCAGCGCGACATCCTCGCGTTCCAGATGCGTGGTGCAAGGCAGGACGATGTCGGCGTGCTTGGCCAGCGCATTCCAGCTCCACTCGTTCACGATCACGCTCTCGGGCCGTTTCCAGGCCTGCTGCAAGCGATTGAGATCCTGGTGATGATGGAAGGGATTGCCGCCCGCCCAAAAGACCAGGCGGATATCGGGGAAATTGTAGCGCCCACCATTGTAGTCGAAGGGGGCGCCGGGGTTCAGCAGCATGTCGGCAATCCGAGAAACCGGGATGAAGGACTTCACCGGGTTGCGGCCTTGCGGAAAGGGCGCACCTGGAATGACCGTGAACTCATTGCCGACGGAGTTGACGGCGCTGAAGCCGAAGCCGAAGCCGCCGCCGGGTACGCCGATCTGCCCCAGCATAGCAGCCAGCGTGACGCCGGCCCACAGCGGCTGCTCGCCATGGTCCTGCCGGGTCAAGGACCAGCTGAAGGAGAGCTTCGTGCGGCTGCTTGCCATCCGCCGGGCCAGATTGATCAGCGCGTCTTCCGGAAGCGCCGAGATCTCTGCTGCCCAAGCCGCCGTCTTGGGAATGCCGTCGCTCTCACCACGCAGATAGGCGGCGAAAGGCTCGAACCCCACGGCATGAGTCTTGAGGAAGGCCGCATCGTAGAGCTCTTCGACCAGCAAGGTATGGCAAAGGCCAAGGATGATTGCGACGTCGCTCGAGGGCCTGGGTGCCAGCCATTCCGCGCCTGCCTCTGCCATCACGTCGTCGCGCAGCGGCGAGATGTTGACGAAATCGATGCCGGCCGCCACAGCCTCGCGCATGGCCTGGGCTTGGCGGTGCCTGCCACAGCCACCCTGGGAGATCTGCCCGTTCTTCAGAGGGATCCCCCCGAAAGCGACGAAGAGCTCGGTGTTGGCGATGACCGTGCGCCAGTTGGTGCCCGGATAGATGAACTCCCGACAGCCACCCAACACATGCGGCAGCATCACCTCTGCGGCTGCGAAGGAATAGGTATCGCGCGAGAAGGAATGGCCGCCGATGCAGTTCAAAAAGCGCTTGAGGTGGCCTTGGGCATGGTGGAAGCGGCCCGCGCTCGCCCAACCGTAAGAGCCGGCATAGATCGCCTCGTTGCCGTGGGTGCTGCGCACACGGTCCAGTTCGTCCGCCACCAGCTTTTCCGCCTCCTCCCAGGAAACCTGGACGAAGGGCTCCGATCCCCTGCCCTCGCCAGAGCCAGGCCCCTTCTCCAGCCAGCCGCGGCGCACCATCGGTGCCGTGATCCGGGTCGGGCCGTCGAGCACATCGAGGATACCCGGGCCGATCGGCGAGGGGTCGGGATCGCGCTCGAAACCATGCAGGGCGATCTTGTTACCGTCACGCGCGACCCGATAGGTTCCCCAGTGCGCGCTGGTCAAAGGCAGGTCGGTCAAATCCACGTCTATGCTCTCCTCACGCTCACTCGTGTCGCTTGCGCAGGCCGAAAGCCAGCCCCAGGACCAAGAACACAAGCACACCGATGCCGACCTGCTGCCAGAAGAAGTTCCAGCCGATGAGCAACAGGCCGTTGCGCATCACCGCCAGCAGGAAGACGCCCAACAAGGTGCCTAGCACACTTGGCCGGCGTTCGGCGCTAATCGCAGTTCCTATAAAGGTGGCACCGATGGCGTCGAGAAGAAAGGCATCGCCGGCCAGAGGCACGTAGGACCGCACGGTCGACGACAACAGGATCCCGGCTATCCCGCAGAGGAAGGCGCAGGCAACGAAGACGATCGACAGCTGGAAGGGTACGCGCACGCCGGAATAGCGTGCGACACCGGGCTGCGCGCCCAGTGCCGAGACATAGCGTCCGAAGACGGTCCGATGCAGTGCCAGATAGACCGCGAGAGCGCAGAGGATCAGCACGATCACCGGCATCGGCAGCCCCAGGATCTCGGTCCTGGCGATCGGCTCGAAGTAGCCGGAGAAGGCGTCGCGGGTGAGATAGATCGGGTTGCCGCCGCCGGTCGCCAGCTGCTGCGTCGACTTGCCGATGAAGAGGACGCCCAGGGTCGCCAGGAAGGGGTTGATCCGCAGGACATTGATCAGGAAGGCGTTCAACAGGCCAACACCCAGTGCCGCCCCCAGACCGCCGAAGACCGCCACCACCCCGACCGCGCCGGCGGAGATCAGCATGATGAAAACCATGCTCGAAAGATCGATCGAGACGCCGACGGAAAGATCGATGCCGCCGGCCGCGATCACGATGGTCATGCCCAGGCTGACGATGGCCAGCAGCACCACCTTGTTGACCACCAGGTTGAAGAGGTTGTCGGTGGTCAGGAAGGCATCGCTGGTCAGCGAGAAGAACACCACGACAGCTGCGAAGGCGGCGATGACGATGTAGTTCGATAGTGCGCTCAGGCTGACTTTGCCTGGCTTCCTGCTCTGAGGGAGGCTCATATCGCCTCCGCCGGTTTTGCGAAATAGGTGACCGTGACCACCAGCAAGATCAGCACGCCCTGCACGCCATTGACCCAGAAGGAAGAGATCCCGAGCAGCTGAAAGCCGTTCGCCAGGAAGCCGATGAAGAGAGCGGCCAGCAGGGTGCCGCCGATGGTCGGGATGAAGCGTCGCGAGAAGACCGTTCCCAGCAAAGCCGCCGCCAAGACCGGCAGCAACAGCAGACCGGCGGTGGCCGGTGTCGAGGCCGAGAGCCGCGCCACCATCAAGAGGCCGGCAAAACCGGCGCAGAAGCCGGAGAAGACATAGGCGCCATAGATGTAGCGCCCGGTTGCGATCCCAGCCGCCCTCGCGGCCTCCAGATGCCCGCCCACGGCATAGAGCCGCAAGCCCAGCGGCGTCATGTGAATCACCAGTGCCAGCAGCAGCGCAAAGATCAGGAGACAGAGCGCCAAGGCCGGCACCCCGAAGAGCGTCCCGAAGGCGATCAGCTGCAGGGTCGGTGACTTGGCGCTCACCACCGTATTCTCGGTCAAGGTGAGCTCCAGACCGGCCGCGATGTTCATCACCGCGAGCGTTGCCAGCAGCGGCAGGATGGTCAGGGTCACCACCGCAAAACCGTTCATCAGCCCGATCGCCATGCCGCTGGCAAGCGCCGCCAGGATCGCCACCGGGTCGCTGTAACCGGCCTGGTTGAGGGTGGCGAAGACGGCTGCCGACAGCCCGGCATTGGCGGCGACCGAGAGATCGACGCCGCCCTTCTGCACATCGGTGCCCGTGCCGACGAAGACGACGGTCATGGCAAAGGCGAGAACGCCCAGAATGGCCGACTGCTCGACCACAGCCCAGAGGTTATAGATCGAGGTGAAACCCCGCGCGGTGGCGGCGAAGTAGATCAGGATTGCGGCAAAGGCACCATAGGCGCCGGCACGGACCAAGAGAGCCGTGACTTGGCGGGCGCGGCCATCGGCCTTTGCGGTCATGCGACAGCCTCGTCGCGCGCGCCCGATGCAGCTGCAAGCAGCTGGTCGGCGGTTACCTCGCCCTTGCCAAAGGTGCGGACCAGAGCGCCGCGATGCATGACCAGGATCCGGTCGCACATGGCCACGACCTCGTCCAGGTCGGAGGAAAGCAACAATAAGCCCGCACCTTCGCCCGCCAGACGGTTCATCAGGCTGTAGATCTCGACCTTTGCGCCGACGTCGACGGCGACGGTCGGCTCATCCAGCAGAAAGATCTTGGACTGGCAGGACAGCCACTTGGCCACCACCACCTTCTGCTGGTTACCGCCGGAGAGGTTGCGCACCGGGACGTCGCGGCCCGGCGTCACGATCGAAAGCTCGTCGATCAGGCCGTCGACGGCCAGCGCCTCGGCCTGCCGGGAGACGAAACCGCGCTTGGAAAAGCGCTCCAGCGAGGCCAGCGTGCTGTTCTCCGATAGTGGCAGGTCGATGGCCACACCCTGGGCACGGCGGTCTTCCGGCAAGAGCGCCACGCCCCTCTTCACGGCAGCAACCGGCGACGCGAAGCGCTCGGCCTTGCCGAAATAGCGAATAGTACCGCTATCGCAGCGCCTGAGGCCGAAAAGGGTCTCGACAATCTGCTTCTCGCCGGCACCCAACAGCCCGACCAGCCCCAAGATCTCGCCGGCCCGAAGCGAGAAGGAGACAGCGGCATAGCTGCCGGCCAGCGAGATGTCCCGGACATCCAGAAGCGGCTCGCCAATGGGAACACTGCGCGCTGGATACATGTCCGCCGCATCGCGATCGGTCATCAAGGCCACCAGTTCCTCGATGCTACTCTCTTTGGGATCGACCACACCGACATTGCGGCCGTTGCGCAGCACCGTCACCCGGTCGCAGACATCGGCGATCTCTTGCATGTAGTGGGAGATCAGGATGATGGCGATGCCCGCGTCGCGCAGGCGGCGCAGAACCTGGAACAGGCTCTCGACCTCGCGGTTGACCAGTGCGGCCGTCGGCTCGTCCAGCACCAGCACCTTGGCGTCCTGCGCCAAAGCACGGGTGATCTGCACCACCTTCTGCTGCGCCGTGGAGAGCGTGTTGATGAGGGCCCGTGGCGGAAGTTCCAGATCGAAGTAGCTCCGCAGCAAGGCCTTCGCCCGCCGGTTCATCGCCGGATAGTTGGCGAAGGGCCCAAGACGCGGCTCGTTACCGGTGAAGATGGCCTCTGCCACCGTCGCGCTAGGGACCAACAGTCGATCCTGATGGATGAAGTGAATCCCCAGCCGCTCGACGGCGGCCGGGGTCACCTGCTCGATCGCCTGGCCGGCGACCCGGATCTCGCCGGAGGTCTTGCTGTAGATTCCGGCCAGGATCTTGATAACGGTCGACTTGCCGGCGCCGTTCTGCCCGATGATGCCGTGGATCTCTCCCGAGCGGACCGTCAGGTCGACCTGGTCCAGCGCCACCACCGGCCCGAAGGATTTGCAGATCGACCGCATCTCGATTGCGGGCACATCCATCCGACAAGCCTCACTTGCGCGACCCTGCCTAGTCCTTCGGCAGGAAGTCGGCTGCCGTCTCGGCTGCGTTGGCCTTGTTGATCATCAGGGCCGGCACGAAGGTCACCGGCGGCACCGGCTGACCGGCCAGGTGGCGGGCGACGTTGTGGACCGCCTGACGGCCGATCTCGTAGGGCTGCTGCGCTGCGACCGCAGCGGCGGGCGAGCCTTCCTTGGCCACCATCTCGACGTATTCCGGGCTGCCATCCACGCCGTAGGTCTTCACTTCCGACCGACCGGCCGCCTCGATTGCCTGCGTGGCGCCGACCATGGGGACATCCCAACAGGCCCAAACCGCCTTCAGGCCGCTGTCGGGGCCGAACTTGGTCAGCATGTCGGTGGTGTCGGCATAGGCCTGCTGCACCGTGTTCGGGATCACGTCACGCAGGTCGGGCTCGATCACCTCGATATTGTCGAAGCCGCTCATCACGTACTTCATCTGGTCGTAGCGTATCTTGCAGACCGGCACGGAATAGAAGCCGTTGAAGGCCAGAACCTTGCCCTCGCCGCCCATGTCCTGGACCATCTGGAGGGCCAGGTCGGAGCCGATGCCGTAGTTGTTCGAGGTCGTGTTGTTGATGGCATGTTCGCTGACGGTATCGACGGTGAAGAGCGGGATGCCGGCGTCCTTGATCCGCTTCAGCCAGGGATCCAGCACGTCGATGTTGCCAAGCTGCTCGATGATCGCATCGGGGCGCTGGGCGATCAGGGTCTGGATCTGGCTGATCTGGGTCTGATCGTTGCGGCCGGCGTCCAGTGCAATCGCCTCGCCGCCCAGGCGTTCGATCTCGTCGATCTGGCCGCGGTAGGCCATCAAATCCCAATGGTGATCGGTACCGATGACGGTGACGCCGATCACCTTGCCGTCAAGCGACAGTTCCTCGGCCTGACCGGCGAGCGGCGCGAAAAGGGCAGCACCGGCCAGCGCTGCGGCTGCAAAGATCCTCAAACCAGACGTCATGACACGATCCTCCTTGCTTGCTTCGTTATGACTGGGTTTGCCCCCAGCCTTGGTTATTCCCCTAGTCTTGGTTATTCCCCTGGTCTTGGTTATTCCCCTGGCCTTGGCCCTCCAGTCCCGATCAGGTCTGGATGCCGTAGCCCGACATCTTCTGGCGCACCCGCTCGATTTCTTCTTCCGACAGCAAGGGCGGTTCGCCCAGTTGCAGACAGCCGTGGTACTGCCGCGCCAAGGTCTCCACCTCGACGGCCAGCCACATGGCACGGTCCAGGCTTTTGCCCGTGGCGATCAGGCCGTGGTGCTCCAGCAGACAGGCCGCACGGCCTTCCAGAGCGGCCAGCGCATTGTCCGATAGTGCCTTGGTGCCGTAGGTTGCATAGGGCGCGCAGCGGATGTTGGGCCCGCCGGCAGCCGCAATCATGTAGTGGATGGGCGGGATCTCGCGCCCCATGATCGCGATCGTGGTGCAGTAGGTCGGATGGGCATGCACGACGGCCTGCACCTCCGGCTTGGCGCGCAAGATATCCAGATGAAAGCGCCACTCGCTGGAGGGACGCGTCCGGCCCTTGACCTCTTCGTCGAAGCCCATCCAGACGATGTCGTCCGGCTTCATGACGTCATAGCCCATGCTGGTCGGCGTGATCAGCATGCCCTCGCCTTCGCGCACCGAGATGTTGCCCGATGTGCCCTGGTTGATCCCCAGCGCGTTCATCTCCCGACAGGCGGCAATGATCGCCTTGCGAAGCTTTAGCCCAGCGCCTTTCGAAGCCTCCGGCATGCCTTGTCCTCTGCTGTTTGCACGCATCCTGTTACAGACTGCGGCAGGTGCGGAAGCTTGTCAATCTGGGTATAACCAGAAATTTGCCTCAGCCCTTGATTGCAATATGGATCCGGGCTGCCTCGCTGTTGTAGTAGGCGCGATAGAACTCCAGAGGCGTGCCATCGGCCTCGTAGGCGATTGATTCGATCCAGATCATCGGTGTCGTGACCGCGAGGCCCATAAGCTCGGCGGCTTCCTGGGTTGGATGGCAGGCGTTGAACCAGCGCTCTGCGCGCTGCGGACGGCGATCGTAACGCTCGCGGATCAGTCCGAAGATGGAGCGGCCTTCGATGTCAAGATCCTCGAAACCCGGCAGCTTGGTCGAGGGCAGCGAGATGCGCGTGCAGGTGATCGCCGTGTCGTCGATCAAATAGACCCGGCCGATGTGCACGACCTGGTCGTCGGGGCCGATGCCGAAGGCCTCCTGCTCGGCACTGTCCGCCGAACGCTTGGTGAAGTCGAAGGTCTTGGTGCTGACCCGATGTCCGCGAGTCACCATGTCCTCGAAGACAGAGAGGTTGGAGGTGATGAAATCGGACTCCGGCGGTGGCGCACCGACGAACATGCCTTTACGCGGCATCTTCACGGCCAGACCGTCCGTCGCCAGTTGGCCCAGCGCAGAGCGCACCACCGGTCGCGATACCCCAAAGATCTGGCAAAGAGCCGGCTCGGAAGGTATGCGCGAATGAGGCTCCAAATCGCCCCGCCGGATCGCCGTCTCCAGCTGATCGGAGAGCTGACGCCACAGCGGGAGCGCTCCTTCCCTGGTGAGTGCGATGCCTTTACAGACCTGCAAGAAGGCTTTGGCTGACGCGCTGTCTTCCTGGTCGTAGCGCGGGCGGCCCGGCCCGCGGCTGGATTTCCGAGAAGAGGTCAATGCTGCGTCCTCGCGCTCATGAGCTCTAGCGCCCCGGTGCCGCAGCAACGACGGCTTGCGCGCGCCAGGTCGGTTTCAAGGCCTCGACTGCCTCCAGGTAGCGCCGATAGGCACGATCGTAGACCGCCTTATCGGCGGCCGAGGGCTTCTGCTCGAGACTCGCTCCGAGCTGTCGCTGCGTCGCATAGGGATCGGCCAGCCCGGCCGCGCCGGCACCGATCAGGGCAGCCCCCCAGAGCCCCAGGTTGCCATCCTCGTCGAAGCGCACCGTCACCCCCATCACGTCAGCGAGGATCTGTCGCCACAAGGCACTGCGCGCACCGCCACCGGCCACCACGAAATTGCGGCAGTCGCTGAGGGCGGCCTCGTCGAGGCAATGCCGCAGACTGAAAGCCACGCCCTCCATCACGGCGCGCGCCATGTCGGCCGCCGTGGTGGTTGCGGTCATCCCGAGGAAGGCGCCGCTGGCCTCGGGCTCGACGAAGGGCGCGCGCTCTCCGGTCAGGAAGGGCATGAAGAGCACCCCGTGCGATCCCGGCGGCACAGCTTGGGCTACCGCAGCCGCATCCTCGGCGCCCTTGGGAAAGGTCTCCTTGTACTGCGTGCAAAACCAGTCCAGCGCCGAGGCACCCGATTGTGGGGCCTGGGCCACCATCCAGACATCGCCCTTGGGATGCAGCACGGTCGCACCGACGGGCTTGTCCTTCGGCGGCGCCGGCGCGGAGACGACGCTGACGATTGCAGTCGTGCCCAGAACCAGCAAGCCGTCGCCCGGCCTGTTCAGACCGGCGCCCACGTGCATCGCCGGCAGGTCCATCAGCCCAACCGCCACAGGAATGCCCGACGCCAGACCCAGGCGCGCAGCCGCCGCTGCGCCAAGACCGCCCAGTCGCTCTTCGGAGCGACGCGGCTCCAGCACCTTGCGACGCAGCTCCGGCAGGCCGCAGCGCTCGAATGCCGCCTCCACATAGGTCAAGGTCTCATAGTCGAGGAAAGGAATGGCCGCTTCGGTCAGGTCGGTGGCCAGATTGCCGGTGAGGCAGAGTCCCACCCAGTCTTTGAGGTTGCAGACATGGGCGATGCGCGCTGCCTCCTCCGGCTCAGTCTCGCAAATCCAGCGATAGACCGGCGCGCTGGTGCCCGCCCAGATCGCCGTCCGCGAGGCCCGTGCAAGGACGGCTGCGGTGCCGTCCTCGTTCCAACGCTGCACGATCGCATGCGCACGCTGATCGTTCCACAACACGCCATTGCGTGCCGGCCTCAAGTCCTGGTCCAATGCCCAGAAGCCATCGCCCTGCCCCGCCACGCCGATGGCGGCAATCGTCGAGCCATCCACCTGCTGCATTACCCCGACGATGGCCTGGCAGACCAGTTCCCAGAGCCCATCCATATCCTGTTCCGACCAACCGGGATGCGGCGACAGCGTCTCCGTCGGCAGCGAATAGACCGCCTGCCTCTCGCCCTCGGGAGAGAAAGCCGCGGCCTTCACCGCCGTCGTTCCCACATCGATTCCCAGATACAGCATGCACCCTCCACGATTGACGTCACCCGCCGGTCTGGTGTCCTTATTCGCCCTCAGCTAATACCAAGGAAAGGAAATAATGACCTGTTTCACCGGTCTGTCGTGTCCGCCCGCTGCGATGCGGCTTGCCCGATGCGCCGCATCGCGCTGCACGCCGCGCCTGTTCGTAAGAGCCAATGGGCGCCATGAAACAGGTCATTATTTCCTTCCCTTGGTACAGTAGACCGCGCGCGGCACCTGAGCAACGGCAGGCGCCGATGAGTAGAGCGGCGATCGAATCTCGAGAGGAACAGTGCATGGGCCGCAGAATAGCAATCATCGGCGATAATTTCATGCTGCCGGAGATGTTTCGAGAGAAGCTCTTGAGCGCGACGGACGAAGCCCTGTCGATCCGCATGCAGACCTATAACTGGCCCGGCGATCCACTGGTCCACGGTCACACGACACCCGGCATCGACGGACTGAAAGAATACTTCGGCACGGCCGAAGCAGCCATTCGGAACATTGGCGATGCAGAGATCCTTGTCACCCATCTGGCACCGGTGTCGCGCCCCATGCTGGATCGCTTGCCGGATCTAAAGCTGATCGCAGTCTCGCGCGGAGGCCCCGTCAATGTGAATCTGGCGGCCTGCCGGGATCGCGGCATCCGCGTCGTCAACACGCCTGGCCGCAATGCCTCCGCCGTGGCGGAATTCACCATCGGCGCCATCCTGACCGAGACACGCAAGATCCGCAGCGGTCACGAGGCCCTGCGCAAGGGGGTGTGGCGCGACGACCTCTACCGCGCCGACACCACGGGCCGGGAGCTTTCGGAAATGACGGTCGGTATCGTGGGCTATGGCGCCATCGGGCGGCGCGTGGCCAAACTGCTGCAGCCCTTCGGCTGCCGAATCCTGATATCTGACCCCTATGCCAAGCTGGCGGCCGAAGATGCAGCAGCGGGCATAGCGATGGTGCGTTTCTCCGACCTCCTAGCCCAATCGGACATCGTGACCCTGCACTCCAAGGTCACCGAAGAGACCCGTGGCATGATGGACGCTGCCGCCTTTTCGAGCATGCGTGCGGGCTCGCTTCTCATCAACACCACCCGGGGTTCTCTTTGCGACGACGCTGCCCTCTTGAAGGCCCTGACCGACGGCCCCTTAAGTGCGGCCGTTTTGGACACCTTCACCAGCGAACCGCTGCCGCCGGACTCCAGGCTCCTCACCCTGGAGAACGTGACCCTGACGCCGCACATCGCCGGCGCCTCGGTCAGGACGGTCTCCTATGCCGCCGAACAGGCGGCCGAAGAGGTGCGCCGCTACCTGTCCGGCGAGCCCCCGCGCAATCCCTGCTGACGTCCCTTTCCGCTTCCGACCAGAATCCTGCTTTGACCCTGCGCAGGTCAAATCCGGTTGAGCGGTACCTTCAGCGCCGGTGTTCCTGCCTCGTCCTTCGGAACGTCTCCGGCCCGCATATTGACTTGAATTGCAGGCAGCAGGAGGGCCGGAACGGCAAGCTGCGCATCACGTGTCTCTCGCAGCGTGACGAAGTCTTCGCGGCTGCGGCCACCGCCAACGTGGATGTTGTCGCGCTTCTCGGCCCCGACGCTGGTCTCCCAGGCGATCTCGCGGCCGTTCGGGCCATAGTCGTGGCACATGAAGAGGCGCAACTGGTCGGGAAGGCTCAAGATGCGCTGGATCGAATCATAGAGGATACCGGCATCACCACCGGGAAAATCGGCTCGCGCGGAGCCCCCATCCGGCATGAAGAGCGTATCGCCGACGAAGCCGGCATCGCCCATGATGTGGACCATGCAGGCCGGCGTGTGCCCTGGCGTGTGCAAGGCGATACAGTCCATGGAGCCGACCTTGTAGCGATCGCCGTCCTGGAACAGCCGGTCGAACTGCGAGCCATCGCGTTGGAACTCGGTGCCCTCGTTGAAGATCTTGCCGAAGACCTCCTGTACCTCGCAGATCCCCTGGCCGATGCCGATCAAGCCGCCCAGGCGTTCTTGGATGTAG
Organism: Kiloniellales bacterium; assembly: GCA_040219175.1. Taxonomy (GTDB): domain Bacteria; phylum Pseudomonadota; class Alphaproteobacteria; order Kiloniellales; family JACOMY01; genus JACOMY01. The sequence continues at coordinate 513 of JAVJSY010000046.1, read as the reverse complement.
GGCGCAGCCGAGAGGTGATCGGCATGGGCATGGGTCTCGATAATCCACTCGAGCGATAGCGTCTTCTCCTCGATGAAACCGATCATGCGATCCGCGCTCTCGAAGGAGATGCGGCCGGCCGCGTAATCCAGATCCAAAACCGAATCGATCACCGCACAGGCGGCAGAGCCCGGATCCTTGACCACATAGCTGATCGTGTTCGTCCGCGGATCGAAGAAGGCCTCTACCTCGGGCTTCGTCTGCAAATCGATCGCGATCTCGTCCATGGGATGCCTCCGGATAGCTTCATAGAACTATCTAGCTGATCAGGGGAGCAGGACCAAGCCGGCGGGCGATGCTCCGCAGCCGAGCGGTCTCTAGTGGTGCAACCCAGAGGGATGGGAAACATCCCTCTGGGTTGCCCCACTACAGACCGCTCGGCTGCGGAGCATCGCCCGCCGGCTTGGTCCTGCTCCCCTGATCAGCAAGATAGTTCTATGAAGCTATCCGGAGGCATCCCATGGGCGAGATCGC
>JAVJSY010000045.1:0-22858 GCA_040219175.1 Kiloniellales bacterium | reverse complement strand
TCGGGCGACAAACTGTTGAGGCGGGGTACGCGAGCCATCCATAGCTTGACTCATATTCCACACCCGCGCCGCAACCCCTTTCTCCAACTCTACCCCACAACGCCAGACGCTTGGGCGAAACCAACCCCCTGAGCAGTTACCTCGGTGACATCCTCGCCGAGTGTCCGCAGCCGGCCGCCGCAAGCGCCACAGGTCTCGCCGGGTGAGAGGATCTCCTCGTTGCGCGGCAGGTCGGCCGGCAGGGGCTTGCGCTTCGGCTTGTCCTTGGGCCTGGCAGTACCGTCTTGCTGAGGGGCTTGGGGCGGCACATCCATCTGCGCTGCCGAAATCTCCGCCTCCTCCAGGGTCAACTCCAACTGGTCCATGGTCTCGGACCTGGCGCCGAAGCGATGGCGGCGCTGGCCGGCAAGCTGCAGCTTGAGCTTCTCGATCATGAGATCGCGTGCCTGGATCTCCGCCCGAAAGGCCGCGACCTCCGCCTCGTACTCAAGCACCAGGGCGCGCAGCGCAGCGGGGTCCTCGGGCATTGCGGTCTCGGGCGTCATCACCCAAGCAGCCTATCGCCATCTGCCGGCGTCGCGCAGCAAGGAGAGAGCGAGTCGCATCGTCTCACCCCGCTCGCAGCGGCCGCCAGGTGCGTTGCGGCGCCCGCCAGTCGATACCCTCCAGCAGCATCGACAGCTGCGCCGGCGTCAGAGAAACCTTTCCGTCGGCCGGCGAGGGCCACACGAAACGCCCGCGTTCCAGCCGCTTGGAGAAAAGACAGGCTCCTTGCCCATCCCACCAGATCACTTTCACCAGATCGCCGCGACGACCGCGAAAGACGAAGAGATGACCGCAGAAGGGATCGAGCCGCAGCACCTTCTCGGCCAGCGCCGACAAGCCGTTGAAGCCCTTGCGCATGTCCGTTGTCCCAGCTGCCAGCCAGATCCGAGACGTTGCCGGTGTCGGGATCATGCGCGAACCACGACGCGCAGCAGTCGCCCCAGCTGTTCGGGCTCGATGTTCGATGGCGCGCTCAGCCGGCGCCCTTGTGCCAGAGTCACCTCAATACGGCCCTCGGTGACGGTCTGACGCTCATCCTCCTCAACCACCACCGGCAGGAAGCTTGCCTCGGCCTCTTCGCGAAACTGCTTGCGCCAGGCAAACAGCTGCGATGGCGCTATGCCATAGCGCCGGGCCACCCAGCTCGCGCTGACCCCGGGCTGGCTCGCCTCAGCCACGATCCCTCGCTTTTCCTCTATGCTCCACCGACGGCGGCGCTCGCGACCCAAAACCTCCAAGGTGCCTTCCTCCTAGTCGTACTGACAGCACTATGACTAGGAGCATCCCTCCTGACACAAACTCCGCAAGAGCACCGACACCAGACGCTTACTTTGGAAACACTATTGAATATTCTTGTTCTGCCGCACCGCAAAATCCAGAAGCGATTTCAGCGTTCCTGCGTCCTCGGCAGAAAAATGATCGTCGACATCAACACTGACCTCTGAGGGAACCACCTTGGACTCGTGAGCCTCGAGCGCGCGTAACATCGAGTGATTCATTGCCAAGATCCGATCCACATTCTCGGCATCATCCGCCAGATCAACGCGCATCCTCTGCCAAAGGGATCTGTGGATCCGGACCTTTTCGCCATAACCTCCGTGCATTTGTGCAGGAGCCAGCACTTCATCTATCTTTAGATAGGGTTTTGGATACAATCTTAATCTCCTCGTTTTCTTCAAACACGGGCCAATAAGGTTTTCGTAATAATATTTACACAAAGAGAGTTGTTTCAGATTTAGCGATAGATTTTTATAAGTTACACCATCTAGAACAAAGGAATTCGATCCAATCGCGCGCCGGAAAAAGTCTTTTACAATATCCTCATCAAAAAGCGCGCCTCTTTCAAACATGTAAACTGAAAAGCTATCACCAAAGGTCGATTTCCACTGTTGCAATCTGGCCTCATACCGCAATCTTTGTTTTGAAATATCATAATATTGACTAATCGAACCAGTGAATTGCCCGGTCTTTATGTGTTGAGAGTAACGAGAAATCAGTGCATCACAGTGCGGTCGGATGTAACACACAATTTTCAAAGATTTCTTATTAATATCGAATAAACGATACAAAATCGACTTCAATCGGCCCGGGTCGACCGGCGACAGCGACTCGCCAGAAATGACACCGACATCAGAGTCCCTTCTATTGAAGTAATCTCCAGTTGCCCTCCACTCCTCTACAATTCTATCATCGCTGTATAAAGATTGTTGAACGAGATGGTGTCCAAGTTTGTTCATATTTTTCTTTTTTGTATATATGATAGACAAATCCTGACACTTATACAGAGTGTTGAACAAGACATCCTGCAGCGTCGTTGAGCCGGTTTTTGCATCGCCGACATGAACTATGAGAGACTTAACCACTGTGTTATCCTAAGCGCTTTGTTCAGAGAAAACGAGAAATCATTAGAGGCAGTGACGCTGGTCCATATCAAGTGAAGTAAATAATGACCGATTCACCGATCATCACTTAATTCACTTGGCATTATTATCCGGTGCCCCTGGCCTGCTCCGATACCAGTCCGCGATCCGCGATGCGCTGAGGGCGTGCATCTCCGCGGTTGGATACTGTAGGTTGAAAGCCCGTTCTTCATTCGGCTTCTTGTAGCGCTCTCCAACAAGCTCACGTGTCTCTATCGTGTGCGAAAAAAGGCCTCTGATGCTCTCGCAGAACGCCCCATCGACCAGTTGAGGAAAATTCAAAGCATGATATATGAAGTTGTTTTCATCTAGAGTCGTCATGTCTTTCGTAAACATCGACAAGAGAATGACTTCTCGATCAAGGACATCGATAATCCGCTTGTAGATGTCGAGACTCCAGGCCTGTGTTTTGCGCATCTGGACAAGACAATCAGCAGCCGTCTGCGTTTCCTGGATGGCAAAGAGAAGATGCCCAGCCCGCGCTTTGGTCCCGACAGGGATTTCCGCTGGCAGGCTCTCCACGTCGTCGCGCATCATGTCCCTCAGTTCACGCCGCCTCATCCCATGCTTTTCCGCGTAGAGAAACACGTTCTCGCGATGTTTGCGCAAGATGTTGCGGATTAGTTTCTTGTTCTCCGTGCGCACGCCCTCAAGAGTGAGCGAAACGCGTCTGCTGCTTCGGGGCAGGTACCAGTCACTGGCACCACCGTCAGCCGCGCAGAGCTGGATGACCGGTATGGCCGTGCTGGTTTTCAGATAGTCCATCAGCGCTTCATTCTGGATGATGACAGAGGGGGTACAGCCGGAAAAGCCGATGTTTCTGGCCACGATCCCATGTTTGTCCTGCAACTCTAGACAGAGGTGATTCACGATAAAGCGCCCAAAGACGCGTTCGGACCCCACGATGTTCAGGTCTGCCGGGTCATCTGCGCTCCATGCCGGGCCACGCAAGCTCATGCCAAACTGCTGAAAGAGTTGGTAATCGAACTCTCCTTGGTCGGCCATTTGATATGCAACGTTGACGCGTGCCAGAGCCGTAGCGATCGGTTCAATGGTTTGCATGGCCTATGCGCCTCCTCCGTCGGGCAGGGTCGATTACAAAGAACGATCCGTTAGGACCTTACCAGAAGCATGCTGCTTCGGATCGTTCGTCAGTAAGCTGCCATTCGCGTGTAGGCAAGTCGCCCGTCCTGAGTTCTTCATAGGCGCACAGCGAGCGCATCTTCTGTCATGATACCGCGACACAATGATCTGGTGGCGTGGCTTGCGCGGTAAGCTTTGCGGTAAGCGTTTGACAAGAAGAGCTTTTTGGCGTGGAATCCTTGACGCAAGAACGGGTAGCTTTGGCTTCACCTTCACGGCTGACGAGAGGGTCGAGCGTCGGCTCTCTGCAGGCCACAGTGCCTTTGCAGAAGGGCGTGAATGATATCCTCACAGAACGCGGGATCGATGATGATATCGTCGACGGGTTGTAGACTTGGGGCGACTTCTGAGCGGGGACGTGGAGTGAACAGCGATTGCTGGTCTGGAAACCAGGCAGCGCGCAGCGCTTCGTTTGTCTCGCTGTGGTACGCGTCGATCAAGGCACGCGTGGCGGTACTAAGTTGGATTGGCGGTCCGCCTCTTTCACCATGCCGTAGCATAATGTTGATCTCTCTCATGGCGCGTCCGACGTCCAAGTGCGCGCGAGATGAGGTGACATTTATCTTACGCAGTGATTCTTGAATGCGCCGCTCTAGAGAGAGGTTCTTGCTCTCCCGTGGGAGTGACGCTAGTTTCGGATCTATTTCTACGGCATCGCAGAAGTCAAAAACAATATCGCCCCTCATCAATCGTTCTCTTTCAAATATTCGAATAATTACATTTTCTTCTCCGAATATATCTGACCATATTTTGATACGCTTTGAATAATCTAGATACTTAGCACCAAGCTTTCTCAGAGATACCTGCTCAATTGAACCATTTTCTCCATTTCTCAATGTAGTTGTATAACTACTTTCTATATAGTCTGCTTGATTTCTAAGGTATACGACAATATGTATGCTTTCTGAGAATCTTGCTAACAACTCCTTCAAATGGCAAATTCTTTTAGCCGGCAACCTCCATAGTAGCTCACACGATATTATGATTTTATTCGCACCTTTAGGGAGAGATTGAATCTCTTTTTCAATTTTCTTGACAAGTTTATTTTTAAATACGACGTGTTTTTCAGCAATTTCTGTTACAAATTTGGCGACTCTAGAATTGTTCTTTTTATTTGATGTGATCATGGGGCGTCGTGCGTATTTTGCAATATTTATATTGTTTGGCAAACCCAAGCTTCGCAAATATGCGATGCCATTTTGTCCTATCTCATCTCTGTTGCTCGAAAGAAAATATTGTATTGATGTGGTTCCAGTTTTTGGCATTCCGACATGGAGATAAATCTTCTCAATATTTGACATCTTGAGTCCGTTTTTTAATGAGAAAACTTTAGATGATCAACGAGAACTAGAACGTTCTGACGTTTCTGGCAATGCGTTACAGTCTATATCATGCTGCTACTCCAGATCTGACCTTGCCATTCCACTCAGATTCATGACCGGAGATCGCCGCACCACAGTGGTGAAGCAGGGTCACAAGGTGGTCTGCATCAACTTGGCGATGTAGTCGATCAGAAAGGTGATCTGTTATCGAAGCCGACAGCGCATTGCCGACAAAGAGCTCCTCTGAGAGAGGTGCGTAGAGAGGTGCAGAAGCAAACTGACGCACAGTGGCGACGACAAAGGAACGTGCCTTCGAACGATCCTCGGGAGCGAGTCGGAGGATTGCTCTGTTTGCCAGTCTCAAGAGCTCGAAAGCCGAAGGGGCAATGCATTGGAATGGCATGATCTTGCCGGGACCCGTCGGAATCAGGTGGCCAAGAGAGGCCATCCGCAGCTGATCTAGATCCTTGTTCGTAGCAATGACATTGGGTGGCCTATCAGGAAGAACGGACTTCCAAACTGAAAAGTCAGCGTCGGTTGTCCGATAGTCGGTCCGACCCGCCCAGAAGGCGAAGCTATCGACACCACCCCCACAGAGATAGGACTCATAGTCAAGCTGCGCTTGCTTGAGCACCGGCAAGAGCGGCACGACGACACTGACTGCGTAGCCAACCGTCTCTAACTCTTGGACAACCAGCCCTGCCAATCTTGCAGCGTCCGTCGGCTCGGCTGCGATTTTCGCAACGACGAGATCTGCTCTGAGATGGTCCCAAGGCCAAGTGCGTGTCGCGGTTTCCAATGGTTCTCTGGCGGTGTGGTCAAGCTTCAGATAGCTGAAAGTTGCCCCAGGACCGATGCCGGGCTTCTCACCGAACAGGTCCCTGAAGTCTAGCATTGGAACAAACTGGATGGAATCGTCCGAGCCGGCAAGCGACATCGAGCGCGCGGCAACACCACAAAGCAGGCTCTCATTCCCGCCGCTAACTTCGACGATGGCAACGCGTTTGCTCATCGCGCCCGAAAGCCCTCGCCGACTTCCCGAGCCGTCAGCGCTGGCGCCGCTTGTCTCAAGATCACGCAAGCCTCACCCTCTACGATCCAAGAGCCATTTCGCATCCGATCACGGCGTCGCCGCTTTTTGCCAACGCCACATCGCCAATGGTATAGACTGCCGGGAGGCCTGCCAACTCTTCCCAAGCGAGCCCCAGCTGTTCGACAGTTCAATTGAGCCGGTTTGATCAAATCGCGCCTAACATAAGGTCTGTATAAAGCAAATAAATTTCCACTTTTGCGCTCAGTTTTCAGTAACCTCTCTCTTGAGAAACACCGATACCTCCTGCTAGTGGTCCGATCCGAACGCTTGGATCCCAAGCGTTCGGTGAATCGGCCCACTAACGTGTTGAGCTGCCGGGGCAACTTACCCAGAGGGATGGGAACCATCCCTCTGGGTTGCACCACTAGGTGATGTCTGCTGGATAGCGGATTGCCCGCACGCACCTTTACAGCTGGATAACGATAGGCTAAACTACATTTGCGATGTGTGGTTGAGTGTTTATCGATTTGTGATCGGGGATAATCGGTGGTGAGTGGTATCACTCAATGCGGCCCTCCCCCTGGCGGGTTCAAACGCCTTATCTTCGTCGGCGAGTCTCCGGTTCAGCTAAAGGACTTGCCGGCGCGCGATCGCGATACTGTGGTGATTATGTCTGATCGCCGCCTGGCCTGGCTTGGCCATTTCGTAGAGACCAGTGAAATTCTGATCGCGTTGGACGAGTTCCTCTCCCCCATGCCTGAGGGAAAGCGGGAACTTCGCTCCGAACAGCTTGCAAAGGCTGCAAAAGCCACCCGACTGCAATTTGCGCTCAATGCACGCATAGATATGGACGAGTCGCTGCGCGCCCGTTTGCTCGTGGACGAAGACGTCACCTACTTCTCGAACCAGCGCGCTCTCGTCGAGGAGAATAGGAAGGCGCGTGATGTTTGCTTCCAGCACCCGCTCCAGGATGTGACCTTTATCCACGGCCTCATTCAGGATCTTGCAGCACCGGGTGCGCAGATTTTTTTCTGCAACTTCGACGACGAGTTTCGGGCGATGGAGCTGCACAGTCCCCACACCCTGAAAAAGGGCTTCCGGTCGCTTCTTGATCAGGGCTACGCGGTTTCTCGCAACAGCACCCAGTATAACCTAGAGGCGCGCCTGACCACCCTCGCGGACGAGCCGCTGACGTCTGAACCCTATGACACCATGGTCAGTCTGGTGATCCCGCTCTATAATGGCGCACACTATATCTCGGAGACGCTTCAGAGCGTTGTCGATCAATGCTTCGAAAGCTTACAGGTTGTGGTCATCGATGACGGCTCAACCGACCGCTCGCCCGAGCTGGCACGGCGCTTCGCCGATCAATTCAAGAAGTTCACCTTCCGCCGACAGCAAAACAAAGGTGTGTCGGCGACTCGAAACCATGGCCTCTCCTTGGCCTCTGGAAAGTACATTGCCTTTCTTGATGCCGACGACCTTTTGGCAAAGGATTCAATCAGTCGGCGCGTTAATACTCTGGAAAGCTCGCAGTTCAGAGTCTGCGCCGGTCTCACCGAGATCATAAACGGCTCCGGCGAGAAGTTGGACATTTCGATCGGGCTGCGCAGAAACGCCAGCTATGAAGATCTGTGGCAAAACATGTACCAGATCTCAACGCTTATGGGTCTGAGCCGTGTGATGAAGCGCCAGCGGTTCAGAATCGGACAAAATTTTGCCGAAGACTGGCAGTACATGATCGATCTGACCGCTGCGGGCGACCAGATCGCCTATTGCAGTGGCCCGCCCCTATCATACTATCGCTGGCACAGGCTATCTGCGACCGGGAAAGACCTGCTGACCCACTTCGACAGCTGTATCGCCTTAATTGAAAAACTGCCAGAACGGCCATCCGATGAGCATCCCATCGTTGGATCGCAAAGCCGCCAAAGAGGCATGGATCCCGACCGAATCCAGGAAACCTTCTTTGCCCGAGCGCACGCGATGTGCACCTTCTATGCGATGCTCGACCTGGACGCGCCGGTTGACGCGCGGGTCGTCAAGATCATGAATGCGATAACGGCTCCCCATCCAGAGCGGATTTCCAGCGAGCAGTTCGAGCGCTCCATGACGCGCGCCTTCCTGCTTCCGCGGCAGAGCGATGAGCTCCATCTCAAGGTCATGGAACGCGCCGTGACTGCGTTCGAGAAACTCGGCGCCTTGGCTCCGACCCCGGTAAACAATGCCTTCCTGGAATCGTTTCGTCGCTACATCGGCGAAATCAATCTCGACCTTGTTAGAAAAGGCTACAAGGTCGGCATGAGCGGCCTTAACGCCCTTTTCACAAATGTCGTTCCAGAGTTTGAGGGCATGTAACGTCAAGGATTGCGCATAACGACCGGCAGCAGGAACGCGACGCTTGGATCAAAACCCGTAGACCTCGCGGATCTCGGAGTACGTGGGCGTTAGCTTGAAGGCCTTTAGGGCTTCCGAGAACTGCTGGCTCAGTTCCTCGTTTCCCGGCGCCTGGCTGAACAGGAGGTAGGTCGGCGTGGAGGCGAGCGGCGGATAGAGCGGGCGGACCTCACCGTCGAGGTCGAGACGCTCGGCGTCGTAGAGGATGGGGAGTGTGCTGTCCAAGACGCTGTCGACCCGGCCAAGCACCAGCAGTTTCAGCAAGGCGTCGCGGTTGGGCGTCTCGATGCGCGACATGCCGGCGGCCTCCAGCAGATCGTCGGCACCGCCGAAGCTGTAGCCCTTGATGATGCCGAAGCGCTTGCCGGGCTGGATCGCGTCCTCCAGGATCTCGGCCTCATCATCGCTGCGCACGATCAGGGTCGTATCGAAGAGGAGCAGTTCTTCCTCGGGGTAGTGGCTGAACCCCTCCCGCTCCTTCGTCTGCGTCGCGCAAAGCGCCATCTACCGTCTGGCGCTCGATCGACTGGAGGACGCGGATCCAGGGATAGCGCACAAACTCCGGCTCGGCGCCCATGTAGCGCAGAGCGCCGGCCGCAACCTCGGCGCAGGCCCCCTCCAGCTCGCCATCCTTCCAGATGTAATAGGGGCTCCAGTCCTTGTCCTCGACCGCGACCTTGACGGTCCGAGCCTCGGCCGAAGCGACCAAGACCGACACGGGCACAGGCAGCGCCACCAGCAGCGCTATCGCCAGAAGGAGTCGCCTCATCCTCAAGGCCCTGCGGCCGCCTCTCGCTGCTGCGTGGACGGCTTTCAGGAGACCCCCTGGCGGCGCGCAGATCGGCTAGCTCCGTGACATTGGCTCGCAGGAATCCTGCGGCAAGGTCTCGTAGGTCCCCTGCAGTGAGAGTGTCAGGGGAGCACCCCGGTCCGGCACGATCGTCAGGATGCGTCCGGCACGCACCGCCTTCCAAAGATCGATGAAGACGTAGCCGGCAGCCTGGCTGGAGGTATCCATCCAGCCGGGATTGTGCGGTACCGACGAGAGTTCGAAGGCCCGGCTGTCGACAATGAAACGCACGCGGCCCTGTGTCGGTTGTCCGGCGGTCTCGACGTAGATCATACCCTCCATGTAGTCGTCGCGACAGGCGAAGATCATGGCGTTGCCCGGACTGGGATAGGTCGCGAACTCGACCGAGCCCTGCCCGAAAGCGTAGACCCAATCGCCTTGAGCGTTTGAGTTCGAAGCCTGGCCTTGGCTCTGCGCGGCGCTTTGCGGCGTTTCGTTCGGCAGCCGCGGCAGCGGCGGCGGGGGCGGCGGCAACTCACCTGACAAGGGCGGCGGCGGGGGCAGGTTCTCCTCCACGCGGTCTTCCGGCGGAACCTCCGGCACCCGCTCTTCCTCCCACTCGGCCGCCGCTTGCGGGTTCAGATCGCACTCCCACTTCCAGGCGAAGATACCGTTGGGTTCTGACTTGGTGCTGCAGATATGATCGCTCTCGGCCTCCAACTCGACCACGACCTCGCCGCGCGGCGTGGTGTAGACCGCGACGACGCCGAGCGCGCGTATCTGGTTGCCTTGGCCGTTCTCCGCAAAGAAAGTGCTGCGATAGTCATCGTTCACGAAGAGCTGATTGCTGGTACTGTCGCCCCAGCGGAAGACCACGCGCCCGTCATCAAGCACCACCACCAGGAAGGGCCCCCAGGCGGTCTCCGTCCCGCCGAACGCCTCGACCCAGGCGACGTCGCTGGGATCGTCGGCGATCATCGCCTGCGAGACGCCGTTCTGGTCGAAATAGCGCAGGATGCCGGGGACGCAGAGGTGCGCTTCGGACTCCGGCCGATGGTCGGCGACGGCCTCGATCTCATAGAGCGTGTTGCCGACACGCAAGCTACAGGCCTCGGCCGGCGCGCTCCCCAACAGCGGCAAGGCCAGCGCTGCAGCCCCCATCACAATTGCCCGTGAAAACCGCATGTTTTCTCCCCTCTCGTCACCACGTCCCGCTTGCTTTCCGCGGAGAACTGAGATCTCTGAACTCATGATGCTGTTGTTGACGCCTGCGATCAAGCGGGATGAGAGTCAGCGGCTGCCGACCACCAGCGGCGCAGCGATCTCTCGAATCAACTTTCGGTGGATCGCCTCGGCGAAGTCTGCGTAGGTCGCGGCAACCTCGACAAAGGCGCCTGCACCCAAGATGACGTGGTAGCGATAGTAGGTGTCCAGGGTGGGATCCTCGGTCAGGATCGCCAGACCGTTCACGCTGACGCCGCGGCTGCTGGCGAAAGCGCGGCTGTCGTTCAGCATCACGGTCCAGTCGTCCGGCGGGTTTTCGCGGCCGTCACCGGAGATGTCGACCACCAGCCGCTCGCCGTCATAGCCATTGCCGGTCAAGGCGCGCGCCGAGAAGGCGATGGCCTTGCCGATCCCGGTCGCGCCGTCGATGCCGCCACGTGGAAAACGCTCGACCATCGCTGCGAAGTGCTCGGCCGTGACCTCGTCGTGCACCAGAACCCAGGACGAGATGGCCTTGGGATTGTTGTGACCGGCCCAGAGCACCAGCGCGACAGCGATCCGGCCATAGGGCCCCTCGGCCACGGCCTTCAAAACCTCCGGCGAGCGAAAGGCAACGGCGATGCCCGAGAGCTGCAGGCGAAGCTCGTCGTTGTCGACCGAGCCTGAGGCATCGACGGCCAGCACCAGTTCCAGATCGACCGGCAGCCCCTCCTGCGCTGCAGCCTGCCAGGGCAACAGCAGGAGAAACAGAAAAGCGCGAAGGCGCCTCAAGGATCGGGGGCGATGAGGTGGACGGCCGCCAGCAGACGCCGCGCATCCTCGAAGCCGGCCGGTTTGGCCTCCTGCCAGATCTGGGCCACGCCGCTGGGCCGATAGACGCCCGCCAGCCGCTCCTTCAAGGCCTCTTGACCCTTGGTGTAGAGCGTGGCGAAGCGGGTCTTGCTCCACTGGTCGTAGCCGCCCTCGTGCTTGCGCATGAGCCGCAGGTGAAAGAGGGAGGAGCGCGCGCGGCGCTCCGGTTTCAGGCGTCCGATCCAGGGTCCGGCACGCAGCCAGCGCACCTGCGCCTCCTGCAGCAAAGCACGGGCCTCCCGGTCGTTCCCGTCAAGCTCTTCGGTCAGGGCCAGATTGGCAAGGCTGGTCGCCTGGCGGGCATCGTCGGCCTCCAGGTAGAGCGTGGCGGCCTGTGCCGCCTCACGCCAGAACTCGCGGGCTTCGAAGGGCGGCAGCGCCAAGGCGTTCTCCGACAGCTCCTCCCAATAGAGCTCCTCCGGCGTCCAGCCGGCGCGCTGCAAGACCTGCGGGTCGACATCGTGCTTAGTCATGGGTTTTGCGCCCGTAGAGCGACAGCACCGGCCCGCTCACGCTATCCGCCCAGATAGGCGCGGCGCACATGGTCATCCTCGTGCAGGTCCGCGGCCGGTCCGGAGAGCACGACGGACCCGGTCTCCAGCACATAGGCCTGGTTGGCCAGCCGCAGCGCCAGCTCTGCGTTCTGCTCGACCAGCACCACCGGGATGCCTTGGCGGCGGATGGCCAGTACGATGCGGGCGATCTCCTGCACCATCACCGGGGAGAGACCCATGGAGGGCTCGTCGAGCAGCAGCAGCTTGGGTGCGGACATCAGCGCGCGGCCGATGGCCAGCATCTGCTGCTCGCCGCCGGACATGGTCTTGGCCATCTGCCCGCGTCGCTCCTTCAGCCGCGGGAAGCGGTCGAAGACGCCTTCCAGGTCGCGCATGACGCCGGCCTTGTCCTTGCGCAGGAAGGCACCGACCAGCAGGTTCTCCTGCACCGTCAGCTCCGGGAAGCAGCGCCGCCCCTCGGGCACCTGGGCGATGCCGGCGCGCACGATCTTCTCCGGCGCCAAGCGATCGATGCGCTCGCCCTGGAAGCGGATCTCGCCGCTGGTAAGGCGCACCAAGCCCGAAATGGCGCGTAAGGTGGTGGTCTTGCCGGCCCCGTTGGCGCCGATAATGGTGACGATACCGCCCTCGGGCACCTCGAGGCTGATGCCCTTCAGGGCCTGGACCTTGTTGTAGTGGACCGTCGCGTTCTCGACCTCAAGCAGCATCGGCGTCGCCCGCAAGGGCCTCCTCGATACCGAAGTCGGCAGCGCCCAGATAGGCGGTCACCACCTCGGGATTCTCGCGCACCTCCTCCGGCCCGCCCTCGGCCAGGAGAGAGCCGAAGTTCATAACCGTGATACGCTCGCACAGGCCCATGACGGCCTGCATGTCGTGTTCGACCAGCAGCAGGGTGACACCGCGATCGCGCAGGCGGCGCATCAGTTCCATCATCCGACCGGTCTCTTCCGGGTTCATTCCGGTGAAGGGCTCGTCCAGCAGCAGCAACTTGGGATCGGCCGCCATGGCGACCGCCATGCCCAGCGCGCGCTGCAGGCCATGCGGCAGATTGCCGGCCTCCTCCTCGCGCCGCTCCCAGAGGTCGAAGAGGTGCAAGACCTCTTCCGTCTTGGCCGCGGCCGCCTTGCGCTTGGCCCGATCGCTGCCCAGCACGCCGGCCAGCAGGTTGGCCTCCGCGGTCAGGTGGCAGCCCAGCAGGACGTTGTCGTAGACGCTGAAGGGCTGCACCAGGGTCGTGCCCTGAAAGGTGCGCACCAGTCCAAGCGCGGCGATGCGATGCGTCGGCAGGCCGGAGATATCCTTGCCGTCGTAGTTCACCTGGCCGGCAGTGGGGGCGTAGAAGCCGCTGATGACGTTGAAGGTCGTCGTCTTGCCGGCGCCGTTGGGACCGATCAGGCCGTGGATCGATCCGGCCTCGACCGCAAAAGACAGATCGTTCACAGCCAGCAGACCGCCAAAGCGACGGGTCAGGCCGCGAACCTCGAGCAATGCCATTTGGCTCCTCCCTGATTTCGCAAGCATTGCACCCCAGGTGGCGCCTGGAGGCAAGCCGGGATACGACGGACGCAGCTTCCAATCTGTCAGAAAGAAGGGGCCGGGAAGGTCTCCCTGCCCGGCCCCGTCTCGCGTCGAGGTCGGGGACTAGAACAGCGCCACCGGGTTAATGATCATCTGCACCGTGCCCTTCACGCGGGCCTGGCCCAGGACGAACATGAACTCGTTCACGCCCTTCTCGACCAGGCGGCCGGTGTCCATGGTCTCCAGGATGTAGATGCCGTTGTGGCTGAGCAGAGTGACGTGGCCGTAGAAGACCTTGTCGCCTTCCTTCGGCGGCACGGCTTCTACGCCCCAGGTGTCGGCACCAACGGCGATCGGGCCTAGAGAGGCCACATAGACCGCACCCTCGTTATCGATACCGGGCTCGCCGGAGACCCAGGCCGTTGGTTCGGCCTCCAGCATGGCATCGGTCCAGCCGGTGTGGAAGAGGACCACGTCGCCCTCGCGGATCTCGACACCCTGCGCCTTGGCTGCAGCCTTGATGTCTTCCGAGCCGAAGGCCTGGCCCGACGCCATGTGCTCGACGCCGAAATGCTTGGCCATGTCGATCACCACGCCGCGCGCCACCAAGGGCGGGATCTGGTGCACGCCCAGCTTGGTCAGGCCGGAGATCTCGGCGAATTCCTCGCCCTTGTTGCAGTTGTAGTAGAAATCCTCTTCGCCCAGATGACCCAGGCCGTCGATCTGCGGACCGGTGCCCCACCAGAGCTGTGCGACGTCGTCGTTATAGACGATGTTCCAACCGAATTCGGTGCGGAAGCGCCCGCTCTGCTGACCCGGCTGCACGACCTGCAGCATCATACCCCGCGGCGGAAAGGCCGGCATGTTGGGGTCGACCACGATGCCTAGGGGCACGGTCTCGCCCTTCTTGATCAACTTAGATGCAGCCAGAACGCTCTCTGGCGTGATCAGGTTGGCCGCACCGATCTGGTCGTCCGCTCCCCACTTCGAGGGCTTGCATTCTTCGGCGATCGCGGTGCCGGAAAAGCTCAGGACGACGGCCGCCGCCACCAACCCACTGCTGCCAGAAAAAATCCTCATCGCGTAACCTCCCAGTTTTTTTGCGATCAAGGGTCCCGACCGTCGGGTCCCTTGTCGCGCAAAGCTTGGCGCGATCAGGCGGCAGCCACAAGAGCGAAGAAGGTGCGGTCGCTACAATGAAGCCTAGCCGGTCTTGGTCAGGAGGTAGCTTGCGCTCTCGTCGAGTTGGGCCTGCCAGCCGGGCTCGATCACCACGGTGGTGGTCTCTTCCTCGATCACGGCAGGACCTGGGATGGTGTCGCCGGCTCCCAACTTGTCGCCGTCGTAGACCGGGGCATCGATCCCCTCGCCGTCGCCGGAGAAGATCATGCGGCGCTCACCCTTCTTGGCCCCCGCTGCCCCCTTGCCGGCTTCGGCCTTAGGCGGCTTGGGCTTGTCCACGCGGCCGAAGAGGGTGGATTCCAGGTTCACCACCTCGACCGTGTTGTGCGGCTCGTCGTAGGTGTAGAGTTCCTTGTGGCGGTTGTGAAAGGCGTTCTTCACCTCCTCGACCGTGGTCTCGTCCACGTCGAAGGTGCCGATCTCCACCGTGCACTCGTGGATCTGACCGACGTAGCGCATGTCCAGGTGGCGCTTCAGGTCGATCTTGGCGCGCTCGAAGCCATCGGCCTCCAGGTGTGCGATGCCCTGCTGTTCGATCTCGGCGAAGACCTGGTTGATCTGCTCGTAGGCCGAACTGCTCTCCAGGCGCAGCGGCTTGGTGGCCATGTAGTTGTACTTGACGTCGGAGATGATCTGGCCGAAGGCGCAAAGCCCCGAGGCCAGTTTCGGCACCAGCACGGTCTCGATGCCCATCTCGCGGGCAAGTGCCGTGATATGTGCGGCACCGGCGCCGCCGGCTGCCACCAGGACGAAGTCGCGCGGGTCATAGCCGCGCTCGACCGAGACGCGACGGATGCCGTTCACCATGTTGTTGTTGACGATGGTGAAGATGCCGTAGGCCGCCTTCTCGACCGAGATCCCCAGCGGTTCGGCGATCTTCTTGGCGATCACCTCTCTGGCCTTCTCGGCATCCAGATCCATGCGGCCGCCCAACAGCGCGCTGGGGTTGAGATAGCCCAGGACCAGGTTGGCGTCGGTCACCGTCGGCTCTTCGCCGCCGTTGCCGTAGCAGGCCGGGCCCGGATTGGCGCCAGCCGACTGCGGTCCGACCTGCAGCAGGCCGACCGGATCGATCCAGCCGATGGAGCCGCCGCCGGCGCCCAGGGTCTCCACCTGGATCATCGGCACGCCGATGCGATAGCGCAGGAAGTCGATGTCCTTGTTGACGTTGGCGTTGCCGTCGCGCACCAGGGTGATGTCGAAAGAAGTCCCGCCCATGTCGACGGAGATCACATTGTTCTTGCCGAAGGGTGCCGAGACGAAGAGACCGGCCGCCGGCGCCGATGCCGGGCCGGAGTTGATCGCATAGACCGAGCGATCGGTCATCGCCTGGCCGATCGCCAGGCCGCCGTTGGACTGGAAATAGCGCACCGGGTACTGGGCACCCAGCTCGGCGAAGTAGCTGTCGACGGCCGCGACATAGTCTTTCATGATCGGGCCGAGGTAGGCGTTGGTGATGGTGGTCGAGGTACGGGTGTACTCGCGGATCTGCGGATAGATCTCGGAGCCAAGCGAGAGGAAGGCATCGGGCATCATCTCGCGCACGATTTCCGCCGTGCGCCGCTCGTGTGCGGGATGGAGCACCGACCAGACGTAGGAGATGGCGATCGAGTTGATGCCCTGCTCGATGAAGGTCCTGCAGGCAGCGCGGACGTCCTCTTCGTTCAGTGGCGTGCGCACCTCGCCGGTCGAGAGCACGCGCTCCTCCACGCCCAGACGCCGGTCGCGCGGCACCAGCATGGTGGCGGCCGGATACTCCGGGTCGTAGCGATAGCCGTCTTCCTTGTGACCCAGGCGGATCTCGATCGAGTCCTCGTGGCCCTTGGTGCAGATCAGCCCGACTCGCGCGCCCTTGTGCTGGATCAGCGCGTTCAGGCCGACCGTCGTGCCGTTGATGCAAAGATCGCACTGCGAGACGATCTCGGCCGGGCTCTCGCCCAGCGCCTCGGAGATCTGCGCCAGGCCGGCCTTGATCGCCAGGGTCGGATCCTGCGGCGTGGAGGGCGTCTTGAAGAGCTGCACTCCACCGCTGCTATCGGCCAACACAAAGTCGGTGAAAGTGCCACCTGCATCCACACCCAAACGATACTTAGTCCGCATAGTTGCTCCCCCAGCCGCCGGCGCAACTGCGCGCCGGCCTTCACACCAATTAACCCAGCTCTTTGAGCGATGTCTTACTCGGCCGCCATCGCCGTGCCGCGCAGGCGTGCCGTCTCTTCCCGGTCGACCGTCAAGGCCTCCGGATCGCTGATCACGACGCCATAGTCCTCGCGTGCACCCTCGATCGAGACCAGGCCGTTCTTCACGTCCCAGACCACGCTCTCGACCGGCCGCTCGTAGGCATTGCCGTAGCCACCGCCGCCGGGGTTCATGTTGGCCGCCCGCTCGCCGGGATTGATGGTCGCGATCAGGTTCTTCTTGATCAGCTCGCTGCCGTCTGCACGGGTGATCTCGATGCGTCCGACCTTGCTCTCGACCATTTTCGATTCGGCACCGGCGGCCCCCATGGCGGGAATGCGGCGGCCCTCGCCGAAGCTGACGAAGGTCATCGGCTTATCCAGCGGCTCCACCTCCCAACAGGTCCCGGACCCACCGCGATAGCGACCGGCGCCGGCGCTGTCGGTCATCAAGGAATAGCGGTGGATGACGATGGGGTAGGAGTGCTCCAAGAGCTCGATATCGCCGCTGGTCAGCGCCCCGAAGCAGCACTCCGGCCCGCAGGCATGCCAGCCGTCCTGGCTGGGCGTGGCACCTGCGCCCGAGATCAGCGAGGCCAGCACCATCGTCACATACTCTTCGTTGTGACGGGTGTCCCAGCCGGCGATGTTGCAGCCGTTTGCGTGACCCCAGCAGGCCGAGACCTTGTCCGGTGCTGCGCGCTCGAAAGCCAGTCGCACGGCGTCCGTCAGGGTCTCCATCGGCGTGGTCGTGGAGTTCATGTGCGGCGCCGGCTCTTTGGCGTTACACAAGGTGCCATGCGGGCCCATATCGCAGGTGACGCAGCGATAGAGGCCCTCGTTATAGGGCGGCGGCAGCTGTGCGAACATCATCACGCCCAGATAGACGCCGGAGTAGGAGTTCCCCTCGTAGGAATTGATGAAGTAGGGGATCTGCGGCGGGCTATCGATCTCGATATGGCAGTTGTCGCCGGTGATGGTGACATTGGCGGTGATATCGAGATCGCCGAAGCCATGACCTGCGTCCTCGACCGTGGCGGTGCCGGTGTAGGTGCCGTCCGGGATCTCGGCCATCAGCTTGCGCATCTGCTGATCGGCCATGTCCATCAGCGCCTCGATGCAGTCCTGGACCTCCTGCTTGCCGTACTTGTCGAGAAGCGCGATCAGATTGCGCTCGCCGACCTGGACCGCGCCCAACTGGGCATTGAAGTCGCCCTCCTGGTCGCGCCTGGCCCGCATGTTGGTCAGCAGCAGGTTGATCACGTCGTTGCGGCGCACGCCCTTGTCGATCACCTTGACCGGCGGAATGCGCAGGCCCTCGGCAAAGATCTCCGTGGCGTCGGGGTTGTAGCTGGCCGGCACCGGTCCGCCGATGTCGGTCAGATGGCCCTTGCAGACCGTCCAGAAGACCAGCTCGCCCTTGTAGAAGACCGGCTTGTACATGCAGGTGTCGATCAGGTGCGAGCCCATGTAGGCGGGATCGTTGTGCATGATGACGTCGCCAGGGTGGATGTCGTCGCCGAAGAAGCCGGCAACGCACTTCATCGCCGGGATCAGAGAGCCCAGGTGGATCGGGATATCCTGGCCCTGCATGATCATCTCGGGCACGTGGTTGAAGAGTGCGTTGGAGTAGTCGTGCGCCAGGTTGAACACGCTGGAGCGCGCCGTCATCTCCAAGGCCAGGGTCATCTCGCGTTGCGTCGTCTCGAGGGCGCCACGCACCACCGATAGGGTAATGGGATCGACCTTGCCGGACTGCAGACCCATGCTATCCTCCTCGTTGCTCGCTACTTGTCTCTCTGTCTCCGCGTAAGGAGCCACAGGAGCCAAGGAAGATCAATGCCTAGCCGTGATCTGTGATCACAGGCGGGATGGAAAAGGATAAGGTTGTGATGGCGAAACGAGTCCTGCTGGCGGTCACCGTTGTTCTGCTGACCGGCGCCTCAACCCTCGGCTCGCTTCGCGCCGACACACTCGACGAGCGCCGGGCCGTGGCCCAGGCGCTGATGGACGAGGTCGTCATCTCGCAGATGAACGATCAGATCGTCGAAGCCATGCTGCCGCTCTTTCGCTCCGGTCTGGAGCAGCAACTGGCCGCAGACGGCCTTGCCATGCCGCCGGAGATGATGGAGCAGGTAGAAGCCATCGTCTCCGAAGAGACCAGCCTGCTCATGCAGCGCTTCATGCCGGAGATGATCGAGACCTACGCCCAGGTGCTCAGCCTGGAAGAGCTGGAGGCCCTGCTGGCCTTCTACCGCACGCCCGCCGGCGCGTCGGCGATGCAGAAGGTGCCGCTGCTCATGCAGGTGATCATGCCCTCGCTTTCCAAGGAAGTGGCCGACCTGGGTCCAAGACTGCAGCAACGGCTGACCGACGAGGTTTTCGAAGCGATCGAGAACTAGTCGCCCGTCCGGAAACTGCTTTCCCGCATCCGGCTCCTGCGCCGAGCAATCGCGATACGATCCAAGAGTCCATTTGGATAAGAGCAGGTCTGCTCATTTACGAAGCGGCACCGGCCCTCACCCCCGCCCGACCGTTCGTGACGGCCAGTCGTGGTCGGCGCTGTCGAAAAAGATCCGTCCAGGAAGAGACCTCGACTGCGATCAACTGCGGCTGTCACGCGTGCGAAAGGCATCCAGGTCCAGACGCGCACGCAGGCCGACGCGCGGCCGGTCCAGTGGAGCATCTTGTGGAGCAGCCAGCGCTTCCGCGTCTTCGACCGGCTGCTCGTCCGCTTGTCGCGCGGAACCCTGGGAACCCGAATCGGAGACCTGCGGCGTCTCTGGCTGCTGCTCGGGCAACCGCGTGGAGACGGAGCTCTCCGGCTTGGCAACCGCCGCCTCCGCTGTCGTCTCCTCGGTCGTTTCCCCGGTCGTTTCCGCGTCCGTTTCCGCGGCCGTTTCCGCGTCCGTTTCCTCGGCGACCGCCGCCTGCTTGGTCTCTTCCGTCTCGTCGTCGACGAAACCTTTTCCGACCTTCCAGGCGGTCTTGACCACGGCCGCCGCCGCGCCGGTCGGCGTGCGAAAATCCTCGTCGTACTCGTTCATGCGGTCGAGATTGGCCAGCAAGGGGTTGGAGCGCCAGAGGCGCTGCAGCGCAGCGCCGCGCAGGTCCGCCGGGACCCCAGGCTTCAGGAAGACCTCGTAGTCGGACTCGTAGTCCAGCGCCTCGAGGTCGACAGCCTCCGCAGCGGCGCGGTTCTCCGCCTCCTCGACCTCGTTCGCTTCTGCCTCGCTCTCCCCTGCTGGCGTCGCAGCCGCCGCATCGCCAACAGCAGCCTCTTCGGCGTCGATGCCGCGTTTGCGCTGGGACCAGCGAGATAGGAAACCTGGATCTTCGTGCTTCTTGCTCATGTCAGTGCTCCCCGCTGCCGTTCGGGCGCTTGCGCTGCGCGAAGATCGGCTCCTTGGAGAACTGCACATGCTCGGGCACCGCCTTGTCGCGCCGGCGCTTCTTGAAAGCCGGCGGCTCCGGCTGGGTCGCGACGAAGGTCTCCAGGAAGGCCATGATCTGCGGCACGATCGGCAGAGCCTCGACGATGTCCTCGTCGCTGTCCAGGTGATCCTGCGCCTCGTAGGGCGAGAGCGTCACCAGGTGCAGCTTGTAAGGCAGGGCACTGGCTTCGTCGTGCAGCCTGAGCACCACATAGATTCTGGGTTCGCCCTCCAGGTTGAAACGATAGGCCTCGGTATCGCCGCGATAGAGGATCAGACGCTCGCTGCCGGCCCAGTAGCGCTCGGTCCCGTCCTCCTCTTCGGCTATTCTGGTCCAAGGCTCTGCGCTCGCCTCGCCCGGCATGACCGAAACCGGCCGCCAGACGGAGTCGGCCCATGGGCTCTTTGCCGGCCGCTTCTCGACCAGCACGCCGACCGGCATCTCGACCTGGCGCGGTGTGTCCATCCCTGTCGGTTCCATTTGTCTTTTTGCCCGATGTGTTACAGATAACCTTCCAGACAGCCTTGTCTAGCCAAAGGTTGGGCCAAAGGTTGGGCTAAAGGTTGGAACGAATTGCGAGTCCGGGAAGGGAACACCATGACGGACGCCAAGCGTCGCCTGATGCTGTGTAGCTGCGAAAAGACCATGCAGGTGGATGCCAAGGCCATCGCCGGCGCGCTCGGCTGTCCGGCCGATGCCGCCGCCACCACGCTTTGCCGCCAGGATCTGGGCCGCTTCGAAGAAGCCTTGGCGGCCGGTGAGCCCTTGCTGGTCGCCTGCACCCAGGAAGCGCCGCTGTTCGAGGAACTGGCCGAAGAGGCCGGCGGCGATGTGATCTTCTCAAACATTCGAGAGCGCGCCGGCTGGAGCGACAGTGGCGATGCCACGGCGAAGATGACGGCACTGCTGGCGGCGGCCATGCTGGAGGGAACGCCGGCCCGCCTGAAGGAGGTGGAGTCCGACGGTGTCTGCCTGATCTACGGCAAGGGGCAGCAGGCCCTCGACATGGCGTTGATGCTGAACCAACGCCTATCGGTCAGCCTGGTCTTGAGCGACTGGGAGGATCTGATCCTGCCGGAAGTCGTGCCGGTACCGCTCTATCGCGGGCGCCTGGCGCAGGTCAGCGGTGCCTTGGGCGGATTCGAGGTGACGGTCGATGGCTATGCGCCGATCCTACCCTCCTCTCGCGGCGAGGCAGCCTTTCTGATGCCGCGCGACGGCGCCAAGTCGCGCTGTTCCATCGTCGTCGATCTTTCGGGCGAGCCAGCGCCGCTGACCGGCTGGGAGAAGCGCGACGGCTACCTTAAGGCCGATCCTGGCGACCCGGCTGCGGTCGCGCTTACGCTCTTCAAGGCCAGCGACCTGGTCGGCAGCTTCGAGAAGCCGCTCTATGTCTCCTACGACCAGGAAATCTGCGCGCATGGTCGCTCCGGCATCGCCGGTTGCAGCAACTGTCTGGATCTCTGCCCGGCCGGCGCCATCACAAGCCTGGGCGACAGCGTGTCGATAGATCCGCTGGTCTGCGGCGGCTGCGGCGCCTGCGCCTCGCACTGTCCGACCGGCGCCGTGCGCTATGGCTATCCAGACCAGAACGATCTGATCCGCCGCGCCCAGGTGCTGGTCTCGCGCTACCTCGATGCCGGCGGGCGGGACCCGGTGCTGCTGTTGTATGACAGCGAGGCCGGCAGCGCCATGATCGGCGCCATCGCCCGCCTGGGCCGCGGCCTGCCGGCCAATGTGCTGCCGCTGGACCTCCATGCCCTGGGTCAGGTCGGCCACGATTTCTTCGCCGGTGCCCTTGCCGCCGGCGCGACGCAGATCCTGCTGCTCGCCGATCCCAAGAAACAGGATGACCTCGACGGCTTGAAGGCCGAGATCGAGCTGATGCAAGACATCCTGACCGGCCTCGGGCAGCCGGCCCAGCGCATGGAGCTGCTGGACAGCCCAGATCCCGATGCTGTCGAAAACGCACTCTGGTCATTGGCCACCCTGCCCGGCCTGGCACGCGCGACGCCGGTCGCGCTTGGCGCCAAGCGCGCGGTCGCCCGCACTCTCTTGACGGCCTTGCAGGAAGCTTGCGCCCCCGAGAGCGGTCCGCTTGCGCTGGCCAAGGGCGCCCCCTACGGCCGCATTGCCATCGACCAAGAGGGCTGTACGCTCTGCCTGGCCTGCGTCTCAGCCTGCCCGGCCGAGGCCCTGCGCGATGGTGGCGACCGCCCGGCGGTCTCTTTGATCGAGCAGGCTTGCGTACAGTGCGGCCTCTGTGCCGCCACCTGTCCGGAAAAGGTGATTACCCTGGAGCCGCGGCTGTCGCTGAGCCCGGCCGCGATGCGACCCGAGGTCCTGAACGAGGACGAGCCCTTCGCCTGCGTTTCCTGCGGCAAGGCCTTCGGCAGCCGCGGCACCATCGAGCGCATCACCGAGAAGCTGGCCGGCAAGCACTGGATGTTCCAGTCCGAGGAGCGTACCCGCTTGATCCAGATGTGCGACGACTGCCGCATCCAGCACCAAGCCGACCTTTCCGGCGGCGATCCCTTCGCTGCCGGCACGCGGCCAAGGGTACGAACGACAGAGGACTATCTGGAAGCACGAGAGAAGGGGCTAACGCCGGAGGATTTCCTCTCGGAGGATTGACCGGCCCTCAATGGCATGCGGCGTCGGGGCTAGAGCGCGATGACGATAGATCGAATCGATCTATCGTCTGAATCGCACTCTACTTGTTTGAAAGTAGACCAAGATTCAGACCGCGGGTCGTTTCGATCTGCGATCATCTTGGTCTAGGCCCGATCCCCCTCACCCAGCAGA
>JAVJSY010000044.1:0-63678 GCA_040219175.1 Kiloniellales bacterium | reverse complement strand
AATGAAACGTCCGCGCTCCAGACGCTTGGCATAGAGCGAGAAGCCCAGGCCGTCGTGCCAGAGAACCTTGATCAGGTCACCTCGACGTCCGCGGAACACGTAGAGATCACCGCCATGCGGATCACGTCCCAGCGCTTCCTGAACCTGCAGCGACAGGCTGTTCATGCCACGGCGCATGTCCGTCGCACCGGTCGCAAGCCACACCCGCAAGCCGCTGGGGACCGGGATCATCGCCCCTCCAGGGCGGCCACCACCCGCGCCAGCGCCCGGGCATCCACATCCGCGCCGACGATAGTCCGCTGACCCCGCGCGGTCACGATCTCCATCCCACCGCCCCTGGCCCGCTCCTGCGCCAAGGCGCGCTCCTCCGGCACGATCACAGCCGCAGCAAAGCCCACAGGCTCTTCGCTTCGCCGAAACCCGCAGGCAAGGGCCTTGCGCCAGGAATACAGCAATGATGGCGAAATCTCGTGCCGACGCGCCGTCGCCGAGACCTGACGGTGACCTTGATAGCTCTCCTCGACGATCCGAAGCTTCTCCGCCAAGCTCCAGCGCCGATGACGCCCGGTGTTCACCACCTCCAGACGGTGAACCCCAAAACTCTCCTTATCCTCAGTCATAAGGAGAGTCTTGCCCATCCTTCCCGCCGATAACAGGCGGTCCTCGCCGGAGGCTTACCGACGACGCGGGTTCTGCGCCGGATCTCCCGCATGATCCGCTCCAGCGGGTTGTTGGTTCTGATCCTGCGCCAATGCTCCTCAGGGAAGGCATAGTAGGCCAAGGTCTCGTCCACCGTCTCCTCAAGCCAGCCGGCCACCTTGGGGAGCTTCATGTCCCTGAGCTTGGCAGCGACCTGGTCGGCTTTGGCACGGGCAGCGGCCCGGTCCTCCTGCGCATGGATGGCCTTCAGCATCAGAGCGACGTCACGAACCTTCGTCGAGGGCACTTTGCTGAAAGCATTGCGGTACCAATGCATGACGATGATCGCGTAAACAAGGAAAGCGATTCATAGCCGATTGATCCGACTGACGCATAGGCGCCGAAAGGCGCGCCGATCATCACGATCGGAATGCACTCGGGCCAGAACTGAATGGCAACCTCTTGCATGTCCTTTAAGCCCTGAAGCCTCACGAGCCGTCGCGCGCCCAGCTGATGGCCAAATCGCGGTCATCGGTGGCGAACCATTTCAAATCGGCTCCGGTGAAAGGGTTGGCGACCACGGTCCCCCATTTCAGCCAGGTTTGATCGGATACGATCGCGACGCGCGATAGATCATCAACGTGTTTCGAGTCAATTTTCAAATCTGCCCAAAACGCGGAGGCGTCGGCATATCCATCAAAGGATCCCATCAAGATGACTAGGGACGGCTTTCCGCCCTTGGCCAGCTCTGCGTCCAGCCATGAATGTACTCCCCTTAGATCGTCCTCGGTCAACTTGCCGCTGCACTCCAGGCCGAGGACGTTCTCGGCGTCAATCTCTACTATCTCGAACATGGCTATACTTCTTTCCGATTATCCATGACCGTATCGTTCGGCATCCTGGTGCTTGCGGTCCGACCGTTCGAATTCCAGAGTGGAATGACCGATTCCGAACTCGTCATCGAGACGGGTCTTGATCACCAGCTTGATGTCCTCGAGGTCGTCCCACCTGTCCTTGTCGACAACCACATGGGTGTCGAGCGCCGCCTCATGTTCCCCCATCTGCCAGAAATGCGCATGATGGATTTCGACGACGCCGTCCACATCGGCAACCGCGTCGATCACCGCGTCAGTATCGATTTCCGGCGGGCTGCCCAGCATGAGCGTACGTATCACGCCGCTGATTTCCGTAAATGCAAGGAAGAGGATATAGACGGCGATCAGGATCGTGATGAGCGGATCGACCCAGCGCATATCATAGAGCAGGATCAGTGACCCGCCAACAATCACGGCGACGGAAGCTAGGGCGTCCGAGAGATTGTGGAGAAACAAGGCGCGAATATTCACGCTACCCTTCTGCATCGACCAAGTGAGCAATGCCGTCAGGGCATCAACAACAAGGGCGACACTGCCCAAGATGACGACGAGCCAGCCCTTCACCTCGGGCGGGTCGATGAAACGCATGCCACCTTCGTAGAGCAGGTAGATACCGATCACGATCAGCGTCGTGTAGTTAATGAGAGCAGCTACGATCTCGACTCGGCCATATCCGAGCGTCATGCGCCCGTCGGCCGGCCGACGGGCGATCTTGCGTGCGCCGAAGGCGATTACAAGCGAAGCGACGTCGGAGAAGTTGTGCAGTGCGTCGGCGATCAGCGCAAGACTGCCCGCGAGGATTCCGCCGATCACCTGCGCGGCGGTCAGGATCAGATTCGCGACAATCGCGACGCCGACACGCTTGTCGCCTTGTTCAGGGTCTATTCCGTGGTCGTGAGGCATATGCCGGCCCTTCTGAGGGTTCTAGCCGGAATTCTCCAGGTGGACCCGACCCGTGACGAAGAGGTTGCTTGAAGCTTGGTTGGAATGCAACCGGGGCATTCATATGGAATCGGAGAGTGGGCGATTTGGCGAGCGTCGGGCGCCTCTCCGCCCACTCGGGGGCTGGACAGGCCGAACGCCCTGTTTCCAGGCGCACTGGTCCTGTGATCGAAGGCATTGCGGGTCAGCATGGGCTCAACCAGCATCTTGTTCAGCCAGAAGTTTTAGCTCGAAACGGCAAAGCTTCTCAGGAAAACTCAGGCCCAATCTGCAACCAATGAACAACAGAAGGGTATGGCGGACCAATATCAACAGCCCACCAGAAATCCGGGATCGGAAAGAGCTAAAATACAAGGAGACCAAACGGAGGTACCAAATGTCCTTTCTCAACTTTGCGGAGGTAAAAGCTTCGCATCCGATCGATGGCGTTGTCGAGCGCCTTGGCCTCGCCACCATGCGCCATGGCGATCAGCTTCGAAGTCCTTGTCCTAAATGCCAGCGTGGGGGAGACCGAGCACTCGTCGTCACTCTCTCGAAGGGGGCATTCTACTGCTTCCCGAGTGAGACGGGAGGCGACGTGATCTCCCTCGTCGCACACGTTCAAGGCATCGGCATGAAGGAGGCGGCTCAATGGATTGCCGGGGCCGGTTCCCCTGAAAGGGGGGCCAGCTCCGGACACATTCCCAACGAGAGAAAGGGGAACGAGGAGCGTCGTCTCCTCAAACCCCTCAACTACTTGGAGCCAGCCCATGATGGCTTGAAGGGTCTGGGCATCGCGCCTGAAACACTCGAGCACTTCGGGGCGGGGTATGCGCCCAAGGGTATCATGCGCGGACGTCTCGCGATTCCGATCCACGATCCGGACGGCCAGCTCGTCGCATATTGCGGTCATGCGGTAGGGGAGGACCAAGAGCCGAAGCTGATCTTTCCGAACGGCTTCAATCCTGCATTGTACCTGTTCAACGGCCAGCGGATCGGGGAGGGCGAGCTCATTCTCACGCGGAGTGTTCTTTCACCGATGAAGGCCTTCGAGGCCGGGATCGAAAACGTGATCGCCGTGCTCACTGAAACCGTCTCGGCCGATCAGCTGAACCTGATTGCCGATCTGATGCGCGCACGTCAGTGCGACTGCATCGACCTTCAATAGCCCGCTCGCGGGCTATTTTTTCTTGGTGCGCCCAGCATGGGCGCACTCTAGTGGGTGTAAGTCCCACCACGAGCTGGTCACGGCGAGTGAAGTGAAGCGCAACTGCATGAGGGCGACCGAGTGTGGGGAGGAAGCGTGGATGGAAGCTGCGGGCCGATGGACAAGAACCGGATAGGAGGCGCTGTGGACCAGGGCGAGCGGGCCAAGAACCGCGAAGCTCTTGTGACCAAGGGGAAGTGGCGTAAATCCGGCGGTCGTGTAGTGAAGGAGTGCGTTCTTACCTGGGGAGATCTCGCCTTGTGCCTGAAAGGGCGACGGTGTCGAGCCGGAGCGAGAAGTCAGCAGAGGCCATAGTAGCCTGCGGGGTGTTGCAGGCGAAGGGCCGAACGAGGAGGAGTGTCCGAAGACATGACGATGCGACCGGCATGGCGTCAGATGCCCGCGACAGCGGGGCGGCCTGGTGTAGGAGACGGTGAAGCCGGCTCTGGGCCGGGCAGCGACGAAGCCGAGCGCCCGCGTCCTGAAGCGGAGGACACAGGGCCAGGACTGCTCGAGGCGGCCTTGGCGCGAGAGAACCTGCAGCGAGCCTGGAAACGGGTGCGGGCCAACAAAGGCGCTGCCGGGGTCGACGGTCTGGACATTGACCAGACTGCCGTCTGGCTTCGCACGGCCTGGCCCGACATCCGGGACCGACTTATGGCAGGGACGTACCGGCCACAGCCGGTACGACGGGTGACGATCCCCAAGCCTGGCGGTGGCGAGCGCGAGCTTGGCATCCCGACGGTGACGGATCGTCTGATCCAGCAGGCTTTGCTGCAAGTGCTGCAAGCGATCCTTGACCCGAGCTTCAGCAGACACAGCTACGGTTTCCGTCCGGGCCGGCGCGCGCATGATGCGGTCCTTGCGGCTCAATCCTACGTGCAATCGGGCCGTCGGATCGTGGTGGATGTGGATCTGGAGCGGTTCTTCGACCGGGTCAACCATGATATCCTGATCGACCGGCTTCAGAAACGGATTGGCGACACCGGTGTCATCCGGCTGATCCGGGCCTATCTGAACAGCGGGATCATGGACCATGGTGTGGTCCAGGAGCGGGTGATGGGTACGCCGCAAGGCGGGCCGCTGTCGCCGCTTCTGGCCAATGTCCTGCTCGATGAAGTGGACAAGGAACTGGAGGCCCGTGGCCACTGCTTCGTGCGCTATGCCGACGATGCGAACGTCTATGTTCGCAGCCGGAAGGCGGGCGAGCGGGTGATGGCGCTGTTGCGGCGGCTCTATGGCAGGCTGCGCTTGACGGTCAACGAGGCCAAGAGCGCGGTCGGCAGTGTGTTGGGTCGCAAGTTCCTGGGCTTCACCTTCTGGGTGGCCCCAGGCGGCGTGATCAAGCGCAAAGTGGCTGCCAAGGCCCTGCGGGCGTTCAAGCAGCGCGTCCGGCAACTGACCCGCCGCAACGGCGGGCGCAGCATGCAGGCGGTAGCAGAGCGCCTGCGATCCTATGTTCTGGGCTGGAAAGCCTACTTCCGGCTGGCGCAAACACCAGGGGTCTTCAAAGACCTGGACAAGTGGCTGCGCCATCGGCTGCGGGCCGTCCAACTCAAACAGTGGAAACGCGGCAAGACCATCTACAGGGAACTGACGGCACTGGGGGCGAACAGCGAGGTGGCCGCGACGGGTGGCGGCCAATAGCCGGCGCTGGTGGCGCAACAGCGGAATGCTCCTCAATGTCGTCTTAAACCTCAAGTGGTCAGACCAGCTGGGAATACCCCGTCTCTCATGACCTCAACTCCTCGAACCGCCCGGTGCGGACCCGCATGCCGGGCGGTGTGGCAGGGGAGCGATCAGTTATGATCGCCCCCTATGCCGATATCCAGGGGTACAGTGATATCAATCTTGGAGCCATCGTCGCAAAACAAATATTGTGCGACCCTGGAAATATGGCTCTGTTAAGCTGTTTATCCTACAATACCCTCTGTGCGCTATCGCGATGCCATGGTGTATTATCAAAAAAAGGGCAAATTGAAGAAATTGTTTCATATTATATTTACACGGAAGTTCATGTTACTGGCTCCAAAAGATGTTGAAGATCGGCAAAAACTGCACAACGTAGTCTGCAGGATGTCAAGCACCGCTCCTTTATTGATGAGGTATGCTGTCGGAGGTCGATCCCCTGCTCCCCGTCTCCCTTCGCAAGGCGCGTCCGAATGGTTCGGCCGCGGCTGAAGGAGGGAGACCGATGACAGAGCAGAATGAAACTGATCCCGCAATGGCGCCGACGCAGGTTCGGCCGGAGAGTGAAACTCGGGAGGAGCGTGTCCGGCGGCTCAATGACGAGCTGCGGAAAGGCACGTCGTGTGATGGCTCGATTGTCTTCACCAGCGGCATCCAGGCCGGTGGCCTGGAGTTCGTCTCTGAGGTGATGAAGGCGGTTGCCGCATTCGACTCCTTCGACGAGGACAACGATCCCTGGAACGAGCACGACTTCGGTGCGCTCGATGTCCGGGACGAACGCGTGTTCTTTAAGATCGACTACTACGACCGAGAGCTGACCGGCCACTCGCCGGACAAGTCCGATCCGGCCGTCACCAAACGTGTTCTCACGATCATGCTCGCCAGCGAGTACTGAGCGCGAAATCCCCCGCAAGGTCTGCGGGGGATTTTTCACGATGCGACGGCGGAGCGCTGGCATCAGAAGAAGAGTGCCAGGAGGCCGGTGAAGACCGCGACTTGACCGACGAAGAGCCCGGCGATCCACATGGTCTGCGTGCGCAGCGCTCGTTCGAGATCGGAGCTGGTCACGAGGCTGTCCTTTGCCTCCTCTCGCGACAGCACAGACTTGGCCGCGGTGCGTGCGGTCTCTTCGTTAACGCCGGCTGCGCGCAGCGCGTCGTAGAGTTCGATGGTTGTGACTGACATAGGGTTTGGTGATGGCGAGCGACCCGGCACAATGTCGCGCGATGATTGTCAGAGTTCGATCACCGGCAGCCGTCGCTCAGTCGGAATCATCTGCGCCAGGATCTCCCGCTCCTCTGGAGGGAGGGTTTGCGCATTGACGATGATCTGTCGAAGCAACTCGCTCATGCCAGTAGTTTACCATGCAGGCGAAATTGTGCAATTTGATCAGATGATTGAGCTGATCTCGCTTCCCTATCGCGCCGGTCGATGTGGTACAATCAGAGCACCTATGGAGACAGAACAGACCCAGCCGGAAGAAGCCGGAACGTCCCGGAACGAGGCGGATGCCCGTCCATCGCTCTTCGACGACAAGGAGTGGATCACCGTCGACGAAGCGGTGGTCTATTTCCGCGAGCTCGGCCTTCCCCGCTCTCCGGAGGCGATTCGCGGATACTGCCGCCACGACAAGCTGGAGGCCACCACGACCCAAGGGATCAAGGGCGAGCAGCATGTGATCCGCCGCGAGAGCGCCCGGATCTACATCGACGAGCGAAAACAGGTGCTTGCTGCCATGTCTCGGGACATCCCGGAAGAAGCCGGTACGACCCGGAAGCTGCCGGTTACTTCCGTCACATCCCGGCATGAGACGGAAGATGCCGGAACGGCCCGCGACACAGATGAGAACTCACAGAAGGAGAAGGACGCCGAGATCGCCAAGCTCCGCGAAGAGGTCATGAGCCTGAAGATCGACAAGTCCGCACGCGATCACATCGTCACCATGCTGCGAGACGAGCGCTCGCAGCTGATGCAGGAGGCGATGGAGAAGAGCCGCCAGGTCGGCGAGCTCGAAACCCGCCTCCAGCTCACCGCTCCGGCGCAGCCGCAACGGGCTGTTGATTCGACGAGCAATCCATCAGGGGATAGCACAGCCGGTGCTGCCGACGTCGATGCTGTATAATCAAGCCATGAACCGAGACCGCATTCCAGCCAACGAACGCGACTTCAAGGGCGCTTTCATCCCGAAGGACATCTGGTGCAACCGCGAACTCAACGGCGACGAGAAGTTGATGTGGGGCGAAATCTTCTCTCTCGACAACGCCTTTGGCTGCGTGGCTAGCAACGAGCACTTTATGGAGATGTTCGGATTCAACAATACCCGCAAGGCCCAGCGGATCATCAAGGCGCTGAAGGAGAAGGGCTACATCACGGTCGAGATCAAAAAGCAGGACGACAGCCGCGTCATTCGCATCACCGGCAAGTACCGCCATCTCGACAAGGATCACATGTCCGATCTCGCCGCCATGCGCGAGGACCTTATCCGTTCGAAGCGCATGCGGTGACCAAAGAGCTGACGACAACTTTGTCGCCAGCTGACGACAGTCTTGTCGGAACCTGACGACATATTTGTCGTTTATACATATTAGTGTACATAGTAGATATCAAAAAAGATTGCATACTTCAAGAATTATACTCAGCACATTAACAAAAAGGCCTATCCGTGCGCCACGAGAATCTGGCCTGGTTCAGCCGGTGAAAGTCCGGCCCAAGTAGTCCGCGCTGAGAAACGCTTAAGCGATTGAATTTCGGATGCCGGAGGGATGCGGGGGAGTATTCAGATTTGCAGCGGCGGCGAGGAATGCTGCCAGTAAGCGGACAACAAGACGCCTCAGCTTGTTGAGGATGAGGCGCAGGTTGTGGCCGGCAGCAGCCAGGGTCGCGTTGATCCTGTCGCCCTGGTGTCCGAGGAGGTAGTTTCTGCCGAACCTGCCATCGTTCTTGGCATGGCCGATCATGGGCTCGATCGCCGATCGTCGTTTGAGCTCACGTTTCATGGTGGGGGTGAGGCCGCGGCTGCGTCCAGAGAGCATGACCCGGGCTTGGCCCTGGTAGTCGTGGCCGCGATAGCCCTTGTCGGCATAGACGCGTTCGATGGCGACGCCGCTCATGGCTTCGGCCTGGTTGAGGGTGGCCGCCAGGGTGTGTCCGTCATAAGGATTGCCGGCGAAGGCCTTGGCGGCCAGGAACAGGCCTTCCCGGTTGGTTGCCGCGATCCCCACCTTGCAGCCGAACTCGTAGCGCTTGTGTGCCTTGCCTTTGGAGATGCAGACCACCTCGGGGGCATGCAGGCTGTAGAGCTTGTTCTTGTCTTGAGGCTGCTGAGCCAGCAGGCGCTCGACCAGACCCATGAGGCGGGCGAAGCGAGCCTGTTGCTGGGCCTCGCCGGCGATCTTGCGGCCGACGTCGCGGTAGACCCGGCCCAGATAGGTGCGCAAGCGTTTCAACTCCCGGCGCATGCGCTTGTACTGCCTGGCATGGGCATAGCGCCCGGCCTTGGCCGCCGCCTTTCTGGCCAGCCGGGTGTGGCTCTGGCGCAGCGTGATGCCGGCCTTCTTGGCCTGGCGCACCAGGGTTTCCAGCGCCTTCAGATAGAGCCGGCTGTCGGTCGGATGGGCGATCACCTTCTCTTGCACCGTCGTATCCACCGTGACCCGCTCCAGGCTCGAAGGTTTCACCGTACCGCTCGCAAGCGCCACCTCCACCGTGGCCTGCAAGACCCGCTCCATCTCCTCCGGCCCGATCCGCTTGCGCCAGCGGGTCATCAAAGAGGGGTCGATCGGAACGCGATGCTGGAAAAACTCCAAGCCGCAGAAGTACTGCCAGTAGGGGTTCTCCACCCAGCGCGCAACCGTCTCCTCGTCGGAGAGATTGTAGCTGTGCTTGAGGTAGTGCAGCCCGACCATCAGTCGTGTCGGCTTGGCCGGCCGCCCGACCGGCTTGTAGAAGCGCCCGAAGGCCGCGTCCAAATCAGACCAGGGTATCAGCCCGGCCAAGCGCACCAGCGAGTGCTCCATGTCGATGATCGCGTCCAACCGCTCTCGAAAGAGATCCTTGCCGCCGCGCGGCTGCTTCCAACTCTTCATCGCAAAACACCAGAAACCGTGGCCTCAAGCATCCCTTCCCGGCATTCTCCAATACTTCGACCCGAGCCGGAATCCCCTAACTTCAATCACTTCCAACTTTTTCAGGGCGGACCAAGTAAGGGGTAGCGCCCGCCTGGTAGCGAGTGTTGCGCTGCGGAAGGCGACGACCGCGGCGAAGCGTACACAGCGATCGAAGGGGGTTGGGTTATTGAGCCGGCGAACAGCCACGTCTTGCGGCCCCGCGCCAGGCCACTAGCTAACCCCGTGAGCGATTGCCGGCAAGCGTCTGGGGCGAGGGCGCAAGACCCAACGGCAAAGAGACTAAAAAGAGACTGACCTCTTGGCTTGTTTCTCCTAACCCATTGATCTCTTTGGTGGGCGCACAAGGACTCGAACCTTGGACCCGCTGATTAAGAGTCAGCTGCTCTACCAACTGAGCTATGCGCCCGCCCCAAGAGAGCCGGGGATATAGCAAGCCCGCGGGGCGCCTGCAAGCGCCTTTGTGGTGCTGGGGGCTCACTCTTCGCTCAGCCCCCGTCGCGCGATCTTGGTCTCACGGTGCACGTAGGCAGAGATCGCCAGGCCGTAGGAGACCATGATGGCCAGCATGGCGGTGCCGCCATAGGAGATGAGCGGCAAGGGAACGCCGACGACGGGCACGATGCCGGACACCATGGCGATGTTGATGAAGACGTAGAGGAAGAGATTGACGGTGATGCCGAGCACCAGCAGGCGCGCGAACTGGCTGCGCGCGCTGAAGGCAATTGCGAAGCCGTAGGCCAGCACCAGGGCATAGAGGACCAGGAGGCCGAGCGCGCCGACCAGGCCCAGTTCCTCGGCCAGCATGGTGAAGATGAAGTCGGTCTGCTTCTCCGGCAGGAAGCTCAGATGGCTCTGTGTGCCCTGCAGGAAGCCCTGGCCCCAGATCCCACCGGAGCCCAGCGCGATCTTGGATTGCAGGATGTGATAACCGCTGTTCAGCGGGTCGCTCTCGGGGTCGAGGAAGGTGAGGATGCGGGCTTGCTGGTAGTCGTGCAGCATGTCCCAGGCGATCGGCACGGCAGCGGCAGCCAGGGCCAGCACGACGGCGAACATCCAGTAGCGCACGCCGGCACAGAAGAAGACCGCACCGCCTGCCGCCAGCAGCATGCCGGCCGTGCCCAGGTCCGGCTGCTTCAAGACCAGGGCGACGGGCGCCATGACCAGGAGCAGCGGACCGATGAGCTTGACCGGGCGGCCGGTGTCCTCCGGCGCCAGGGTGTGGAAATAGCGCGCCAGGGCCAGCACCAGGGCGATCTTCATGACCTCGCTGGGCTGCAGCTGAAAGACCTTGAGGTCGATCCAGCGCTGCGCGCCCATGCCGGTGTGGCCGGCGACCTCGACGGCGACCAGCAGCAGCATCGCGATGGCGTAGATCGGATAAGCCATGCGGTACCAGAAGCGGATGTCGACCAGCGCGATCATCAGCAGGACGGCAAGCGAGACGCCGAAGCGTATGGCCTGGCGCGTCGCCCAGGGATCGGTACTGCCGCCACCGGCCGAATAGAGCATCAAGAGGCCGACCCCGGTCAGCATGCACAGCAGCAGCACCAGGACCCAGTTAATCTGCAGGAGCTTCTGCCCCAGGGAATAGCCGGGCTCTCCGCGATAGCCGCTCAGCAGGGACATGGCGACCCTAGCTCTCTTGCCGGTCGCGCTGGAAGGCGGCCAGCGGCAGGGCGGGCGCGGCCAAGGGCGCCAGGCGTTGCGTCTCGATCAAGAGGTCGCGGGCGATAGGGGCGGCCGCCTTGGAGCCGCCGCCGCCGTGATCCACCACCACGGTGCAGGCATAGCGCGGCTCTTGAACCGGCGCGTAGGCGACGAAAAGCGCATGGTCGCGGCGCCGCCAGGGCAGGTCCTCGTTCCGGGTGACGCCGCGCGCGCGCTCGGCCATGGTGATGCGGCGCACCTGGCTGGTGCCGGTCTTGCCGGCCATCTCCCAGCCTTCTTCCTTGATGCGGGCCCTGCGCCCCGTTCCCCGGCGGTGGTTCACCACCTGGTCCATGCCCTCTTTGACGATCGCCAGGTGCTGGCGCGGGATGCCCAGGTCGGCCATCGGCTGGGTGATGCGTACCGCCGTGTTCTCGTCGCGCAGGCCGCGCAGCAGGCGCGGGGTCACCATCTTGCCGCCGTTGGCGATGCGTGCGGTCATCACCGCCAACTGTACCGGCGTCGCCAGCACGAAACCCTGCCCAATGGCGGAAACCAGGGTCTCGCCGATCTGCCAGGGCTGGCCCAGCTGCTCCTGCTTCCAGGCCTTGGTCGGTATGGTGCCGCTGCGCTCGCCCGGTAGATCCAGGCCGGTCGGTGCGCCGAGCCCCAGCTTCTTGGCCATGGCCGCGATCCGGGCGATCCCGATGCGCCGCGCGACGTCGTAGAAGTAGACGTCGCAGGACTGGCGGATCGAATCCAGCATGTCCATGTGCCCGTGACCCCAGCGCCGCCAGCAGTGAAAGCGCGACTTGCCCAGCTTGTAGTGGCCGGGGCAATA
Source organism: Kiloniellales bacterium (assembly GCA_040219175.1). Lineage (GTDB taxonomy): Bacteria > Pseudomonadota > Alphaproteobacteria > Kiloniellales > JACOMY01 > JACOMY01. Next base: position 51,732 of record JAVJSY010000044.1, on the reverse strand, counting down.
GACCGTCTGATTGGGCCCGATCCCAGCCTCGAGTGCGGCCAGGGCCACCAGCATCTTGAAGGTCGACCCGGGGGCATAGAGGCCATAGACCGAGCGGTTCGACAGCGGCTTCAGCGGATCGTGGGTCAGACGGTTCCAGTCGGCACCCGAGAGCCCCAGGACGAAGTTCATCGGATCGAAGGTCGGCACCGAGGCCAGCGCCAGCAGGTCGCCGCTGTAGATGTCCATCACCACGGCAGAGGCCGCGGTCTCTCCGGCCAGGCGCTCGTGGGCATAGCGCTGGAGGCGCGAATCGACAGAGAGCACCAGGTCCTTGCCGGGTTCGCCGTCCTGCCGCTTCAGGTCGCGGATGGTGCGCCCATAGGCATTGACCTCGTACTCCAGAGTGCCGGCACGGCCGCGCAGGCGCTTGTCGTACTGTTTTTCTATGCCACTCTTGCCGATGCGCAGGTCGGGCAGCTGTAGCAGCGGATCGGTCGAGGCCTTCAACTCCGGTTCCGACACCGGACCGACATAGCCGACGATGTGCGCCATCGATTCCCGCAAGGGGTAGATACGGGTCTCGCCGACGTCGATGGAGATGCCCGGCAACTCCGGCGCGCTGACCTCGATCTGACTGACCTGATCCCAGGTCAGGTTCTCCGCCACCATGACCGGGATGAAGGCGCGGCTGCGCCGCATGTCGCGGGCCAGGCGCTCCAGGTCGGCTTCTTCCAGCGGGACGATCTTCTGCAGCAGGGTGAGGGTCTTTTTCAGATCCTGGCTCTGCTCGCGCACCAGCATGACCTTGTAGTTGCGCCGGTTGATGGCCAGGTCCTCGCCGAAGCGGTCGACCAGACGGCCGCGCGGCGGCGCCAGCAGGCGCATGTTGATGCGGTTTTCCTCGGCCAGCAGGCTGTAGCGGTCGGTCTGGACGATCTGCAACTGATAGAGCCGCGCACCCAGCAGGCCGAACAGCCCAAGCTGCAGCCCGCCCAGAACCAGCGCACGCCGGGTCAGACTCCGGGTGCGGCGCAGTTCCTCGTTATGCTGGCGCAGCGCCATGTGCCCTGGTCCCTTTAGGCCTGTTTCAGAAAACTGTTCTGGGTCAGAACGAACACCCAGGCCAGACATGGATAGATGGCGATTGTCATCAGGACTTGAAAGGCCGCGGGCTCGACCGCGAGGATGGCGCGCAGCGCGATCATCTGGCTGAGGAACAGCAGCGATTCGGCCAGGATGGCGACCAGCGCGAAGACGATCCACTGTACGATGAAGGAATGCGGAACGATGTAGCGCCGCTGTGCCTTTATCGCGCCGTAGATCAGCAACAGGGTAAAGGTGGCAGGGCCGATCGGGCCGCCACCCAGAAGATCGCTGAACAGCCCCAGGCCAAAGACCGCCCAGACCGGCAGCAGGTCGGGTCGATGCACGGTCCAGAAGTAGACCAGGATCAGCAGCAGCCAGGGCGAGATCGGCGTCAGATTGGCCAGGCGCACCGGCACCATGCCGATCAGGATCAAGGCAAGCGCCAGCAGGCCCGGCAGCAGCATCCGCGTCCAGCGATCGATTTTCTGCAAGGCCGTTACGAACATGCCGGAGTCAGTTGCCTATCCACGTGAGCCTCTTGCCATAGACTGTACAGTTCATGCTGCAGTCATTTGCTATTTCTAAGTAATCCCCCCTCGCAATCACTTCGTTCAAAGCGTGAGGAGTCTTCCTTTACCTGGGTCGGGTCACCGCGACTCGCCAAGGGTCGGCTCGGAATCCCTGACGACACCATAGTCGATCAGACGCAGAATCTCCAGCCGATCCCAGTTCACGAAGGGGCGCACCGCGCTCTTGCTGTCACCGCTCGCCGAAAGGCGCCCAATCGGCAGCCCATTGGGGAAGATTCCGCCATCGCCTGAGGTGACCACATAGTCGCCCGGGTTCAGCTGCACGTCTGGATCGACATAGAGCAGGTGGGGTTCGGGCGTGTTGTCGCCGGCTAGGACCGCGCGATGGCGCTGCTCGCCAACCAGCACGGGGATGCGGCTGTTGATGTCGGTCAGCAGAAGCACCCGCGCGCTGCGCTCTCCGGTACCGACGACGCGGCCGACCAGGCCGTTGCCGGTCATCGCCGCCTGACCGCGGCCCACGCCGTGCAGGCTGCCGGCGTTTAGCAGCAGCGAGCGGGCGAAGGCACCGCCCTGATCGCCGATGATGCGCGCACTGACGCTGCGCGCCTGCGGGTCGGGTGCGAAGTTCAAGAGGGCGGCCAGTCGCTTGTTCTCTGCCTGCAGCTCCAGCGCGCGGGCCTGCCAGGCCAGCAAGCGCTCGTTTTCGGCCTTGAGCGCCTCGTTCTGGGCGCGCAGATCCGCCATCTCTTCGGCATAGTCGATGATATCGTTGACCGTGGTGACCGGGCGCGACAGGGCCTCCAGCAAGGGGGCGACAGCGTCATCGACGGCAGAGCGCGCACGTTCGACCACGGCGACGTCGGCCTTGGACAGCAGCATCAGGGTAAAGGCAGCGGCGACCAGGAAGGCGAAGGTCAGGCGTCCTGCCCAGGCCTTCAGCGGAGTTGCAAGTCGTGCTACGGTCAATGGCCGTTGCATTTGGCGGGCTCGACCCTCAATCGCCTTTCGCTCACGCATCTTGCTGGCTTCGGACTGTCCGGCACGGCAAGACGCTCTCTCGAATCGCTTTGGAGACTATCGCAGGCGACTCGCGTCGTCCAAGCTTCAAGCTCTGTTTTATGACGAATTAGGAAAAAATTCTGCTCAATACATCTGGATCAGGACGGTGCGCAGGACTTTCATCTCTTCCAGGCAGCGTCCGGTGCCCAGTGCGACGCAAGAAAGCGGATCGTCGGCGATCGAGACCGGTAGGCCGGTTGCGGCACGCAGCACGAAATCCAGATTGCCCAACAGGGCGCCGCCGCCGGTCAGCACGATGCCCTTGTCGACGATGTCGGCGGCAAGCTCCGGCGCGGTATGCTCCAGGGCGACCTTCACCGCCTCGACGATGGCACCCACCGGCTCTGCCAGCGATTCCGAGACCTGGTGCTCGGTGATAATCAGCTCTTTGGGCACGCCGTTCATCAGGTCGCGGCCCTTGACCTCCATGATCCGGCCGTCGCCGTCTTCCGGCGGGCAGGCCGAGCCGGTTTCCTTCTTGATGCGCTCCGCCGTGCTCTCGCCGACCAGCAGATTGTGGTTGCGACGGATGTAGCCGATGATGGCCTCGTCCATCTTGTCGCCGCCGACGCGCACCGAGCGCGAATAGACGATGCCGCCAAGCGACAGAACCGCGACCTCGGTGGTGCCGCCGCCGATATCGACGACCATGGAGCCGGTCGGCTCGGTCACCGGCAGGCCGGCGCCGATGGCAGCCGCCATCGGTTCTTCGATCAGGAAGACGCGCCTGGCGCCAGCACTCTCAGCCGACTCCTGAATGGCGCGCCGCTCCACCGCGGTGGAGCCTGACGGCACGCAGACGATCACCTGGGGTGAAGCGAAGGAGCGGCGGTTGTGCACCTTGCGGATGAAGTGCTTGATCATCTCCTCCGCGACCTCGAAGTCGGCGATGACGCCGTCGCGCAGCGGGCGGATGGCCTGAATGTTGCCGGGCGTGCGGCCCAGCATCATCTTGGCCTCGTCGCCGACCGCCAGAACCTGCTTCTTGCCGCGACCTTCGGCAATGGCGACGACCGAGGGCTCGTTCAACACGATGCCCCGGCCCTTCACGTAGACCAGGGTGTTGGCGGTTCCCAGATCGATGGCCATATCGGCCGAGAGCATGCCCATGACACGCGAAAGCATCGTCTATTCTCGAGTCCTGCGTTGGAGAAGTGTCTATAGCGACCGCAACCAGGCGGTAGAGGCCAAACGCCAGTCCGCATCGCATAACCCTAGCCCTTGGGCAATGCAAGGCGCAGATGCCTGTGGATGCTTGGCCGGGCGTCGCTTGCGGTTCAAGATTCAGGCAGGGCGACCACCTCTACCAGAGCCGTCGCTGTCTCGCAGCAGCCGTGCGCCTGGCTGGCCTTCCAGAGTGAAAGCGAGACCTTTCAAACTCTTACGTTCCGATGTTTGACTGCACATGCCCGTGTCCGAGGCAATGTCTCTTGCCTTGGTGGCGTCACTCTGCGGCCTGTTGCGCGCGCTGGTCGGATTGCAGTTCTTTGTGAAAGTCTCCGTCTTTGACGATGGCCAGAAGGCGACTCGCGTCCTGAAGAATCGAGACGTCCTTGCTGGGATCGCCATCGACCAGCAGCAGGTCGGCCAGATAGCCTTCTCGGATCAGGCCGATCTCAGCCCCGAAGAGCTCTCCACCCAGTCCGGTCGCGGCATTGATGGCCTCCAGCGGCGAGAAGTCCAGAAGCTTCACGAAGTGTTCGATGTCGCGGGCATTGCGGCCGATCGGATTCCAGGCGAAGCCATAGTCGCCGCCGGTCAGAATGCGCACGCCGCGCCGCTTCAACTCCTTCATGTTCTTGATGCAGGACTCCAGCTCTTGGCGGAAGAAGAGGGCCACCGGCGTGTCCTCGGTGAGGCCCCAGGCTGCGCCCTCGCCACGCGAGGTGGTGTACATGATGCCGACCGCCGGGGCGACGAAGATGCGATCCTTCTGCGCCTCCAGGAGGTCGAGGCTCTCTTCGTCGCAAAGCGTTGCGTGATAGATCACGTCGGCGCCGTGACGCAGGCACATCTTCACGCTCTCGGCGGAGCGCGCATGGACCGCCAGCTTTTTACCGCGCGAGCGCGCGACATCGGCCACGGCCTCCACCTCGGCATCGCTCATGACCGTCATGTCGGCGCGCGCAAAGGGGACGAACTCGTCGCCCGACGGGTTGATCTTTAAGGTGTCGACACCTTCGCGACAGGCCCGCCTGGCTGCGCGCCGGAACTCGTCGGGACCATCGCAACACTGGGCAAAGGTCTCCCGGTACATGTGCGAACGACGCACGTCGCCCAGCCCGCCGGTCACCGTCAGTTCCAGACTGGCAGCCCGCATTCTGGGGCCGGGTATGTCGCCCTTATCAATCGCATTGCGAATAACGATGTCCAGGCGTTCTTTTGCGGTCGCAGCGCTAAAGAGGGCAGTAAATCCTTGATCAAGCATGGTTTTGGCATGCTTCATCGTCTCCAGAGTGTGCTCTTCGGGGGGAATGTCCCCCACCTCTTCCAGGCGGGTCATGTTGCAAAAGCTGATGTGCGCGTGCGCCTCGATCAGTCCCGGCATCAAGGTGGCACCGCCTGCATCGACGACGCGGGCATCGTCGGCCGAGATCGTCTGCCCATCCTTCGCGACCTGCGTGATCCGGTTGCCGGTCATCAAGACCTGCCCCTTGAAGGCCGCAGCACCGCTGCCGTCGATCACGTTCGCGTTGGTGAAGAGTGTCTTGCTCATCCCGTCCTCCCAATCTTGGCCCTTTGAACTTCAGCCCTTTGAACTTCAGCCTGTCGATTCTTCAGATCGATCCGTTACGCCCAAGACTATAGCCAGGTGGCTGGTGAGGGGACAGCATTACCTGGGAGAACATTAACTGGGAGAGCCGCGATCAGGCCGTCAGCGGCTCTGCCGTAACGGTCAGCGCCGAGAGATAGCGCCTGACCCAGCCACTGTCGGGTCGCAGCGCCGCGCGCTCTGAGACCAAGGCCTTCAGCAGCGATTGCTGGCCGGCGCGCTTGCTCGCCTCCAGCAGGGTGAGGTCGATGATGTCGCGCTGAGCATGGCTGCCGCCGAAGAGCTGAGCGGTGGAACGCAGCCCGGCCAGGTGTTCGATAGACTCCTCGTACCTGCCCTGCTCGAAGGCAATCAGGCCCTTGGCAAGCGGCAGGCCGACCAGGCGCTCCATGCGGCCGTTGTCGCTCTCGCCGGCGGCTGCGGCTTCCATCTTGCCAAGCAGGGCCTGCAAGTCCTTCGGTCGCTCGTCTGCCAGAAAGGCCATCACGCCGTGGGCTGTATTGAAGGCGTGGATGTCCTCCTCCACGAAGGGCAGCCAGGCCTCGGCGACCGCTTGCCAGCGCGCGCCGACATCGGTGCCGCGCAGGCGCAGGCGCCACAGCAGCGAGGCCGCATCGGCCTGTTCCAGGATCACGCCGTTGCGCGCTGCCATGATCGGTCCGTCGTAGAGCGCCAGCGCGGCCGCGTCCTCGTCGCGCTCCAGGTGGCAGAGTGCCATGTGCCACCAGTTGTGCATCTGGAAAAAATTCTCGCGGGTCCAGCCTTCTTGCGTTCCGCGCAACCAGGCGAGCCCCGCCTCTGGGCGTGACTCCATTTCATAGACGTGGGCGACGGCGTGCACGGCCCAGCCGTTCTCCGGATTGAGCCCGACGGCGGCCTGGCCCTCATCCTCGGCGTGGCGATAGAGCCCGCATTCCTCCAACCCGAAGGCATGCAGCCCAAGGACACCGTGATAGCTGGCATCGTTGCGCGACCAGGCGTGCATGCGCCGCGCCACCCGGTCGCGCATGCTGCGCACGTCGCCGCAATAGAAGTCGAGGATCTGGCCGACCTGCAGTGCCAGGATATCGCGCGGCCACTCCAGCAGCAGGGCCTCAAGCTTTGCCAGTGCGCCGGAGAAGTCACCGGCGCCGAAAGCGCGCGCGGCGGCCAGATGCTGGCGCTCGCGGGAATTCATCTCCAGGGCCTCGGCCTGATCCAGCTTCTTCGCCGCCCGCCGCCAACTCTGCGGCTCCATGCCGGTCAGGTTCAGCATGGCGATGAAGAGGTAGCCCATGACGAAATCGGGGCGCTGCTCCAGCGCCTGCTTGATGCCGCCGATGGGATCGCCGTTGTAGCAGAGGAAGCCCTCTGTCCCTCGATCGTAGAGGGCCGCGCAGGTGGCGTCGGCCCCGGTCATGGCTAATCCCTGACGGTCGGCAGCAGTCGGCATGGGGGGTATCTCCGCTTAACTGAGAAGCCCCACCGCGCGGCAGAGCCAGGTCCAGACATAGTCCTTGCTGGCGCGCTCTACCAAAAGCAGCACCTTGTCGCGGCCGGTGACAATCAAGCTGGCCGGCAGCTCGGCGAACCTCAGGACCGCGGTGCTGCCGACCGGCAGGGCCTCGGCCGAGCAGTCCGTGCTGCTGCCGATCGCCAGCAGATCGCGCAGCTTCTCGCCTTCGATCGCCAAAGCGACGTAGCCGTCGGTCACGTCGGAGATGGGGGCCTCTTCACCCATCGCCTTGTTCAAGGCGGCGAAGGCCGCAGCGCCGCTGCTGTGGCAATAGACCAGCCAGCGTCCGTAGCCCTGCCAGATCAGCAGGCGTTGCTTGCCGGCCTGCTCGCCGGGCGAGGGCAGATCGACCCTCAGCGCGGACTTCACCGCCTTGGCGAAGGCGGCGTCCTTGGCGTGGCCGCCCAGCAACAAGAGCGCATCGGGCTCGGCGACCCCGATCGACACGCCCTTCACTTTGGGGGCGATGGGCAGATTGGCATCGACCGCTTCGGCCTGCAGCTCAGTCATGGAGGCGCCCTCCCTTCGGGTCGAAGAAGCAGGGTGAGACCACCTTCGCCGGTCTGCGGCTGCCCAGATGGAAGACCTCGATCTGCGCTCCCGCCGACTGCAGTGCGCGGCCCTGCGCCAGCAGTGCAAGCGCGATCGGGCGGCGCAGGATCGGGCTCATGTAGCTGGAGGTGACATAGCCGGTGCTGACCATACGGCCGCCCTTCTCTTCGATGGTATGGGCGCCGTTCTCTAGCGGCCCAGCCTCGTCCAGCACCTGCAGGCCGACCAACTGGCGGCGACCGTGACGCTTGGCTTCCGGCAGCCAGAGCGAGCGGCGGCCGACGTAGTCGATGTCCTTGTTCTTCAGCGGGCCCAGCATGCCGAGGTCTTGCGGCATGGTGGTGCCGTCGGTGTCCCGTCCGATCAGGATGTAGCCCTTCTCGGCCCGCATGACGGAGAGGGATTCGATGCCGTAGGGCGTGATCCCGAAGGGGCGCCCCAGGCTGATCAGGTGGCGCCAGAGAGCAGCGCCGTAGCGCGCCGGGACAGAGATCTCGTAGCCACGCTCGCCGGTGAAGCTGACCCGGGCGATGCGCGCCGGCACGCCTTCGACCTGGCCGGAGGCGAAAGCCATGTGCGGCAGGGCTGCGTCGCTCCAGTCGATGTCGGTGGAGAGCATCTCCATGACGTCGCGCGAACGCAGGCCGGAGACCGATAGCGTGGCCCAGGCTTGCGTCTCGTCCAGAATGTGCACCTTGAGATCCGGCCACTCGCCCTGATGCCATTCCTCCAGCGTGTGCAGCACATGATCGCTGTGGCTGGAGGAAGGGGAGAGCAGATAGCGCTCCTCCGACTGGCGGGCGACGACACCGTCGTCCAGCACGATGCCGGTCTCGTTCAGCATCAGGCAGTAGCGCAGGCGGCCCGGCTTCAGATTGTCCAGGCGGTTGTAGTAGAGGCGGTTCACGAAGGTCGCCGCATCGGGGCCGACCACCGCGATCTTGCCCAGGCTGGAGCCGTCCAGCAACCCCACCTGCTGGCGCGCCTGCAGGGCCTCGCGCTGGATGGCAGCAGCCTCGCTCTCACCCTCTCGGGGATAGCAGGCCGGCCGCGACCAGATCCCATAGTCGCGCAAGGCGGCACCGCTCTCCAGGTGCGCTGCGAGCGCCGGCAGTTGTCGGCTGAGAGAGACCAGGCGGTCGCGCTTGAGGCCGGCGATGGCGGCCAGCGACAGCGGTGTGTAGGGCGGACGGAAGGTCGTCGTGCCGACCTCACCGGGAGACCGCTTGGTCTCTTCGCCGAGGATCGCCAGGCCGTTGATGTTGGAGGTCTTGCCCTGGTCGGTCGCCATGCCCAAGGTGGTGTAGCGCTTCAGGTGTTCGACCGAGACGTAGCCCTCGCGTGCGGCCAGGGCCACGTCCTTGGCGGTGACGTCGTTTTGGAAGTCCACCCACTGTCTGGCGCCCTGCACGCGCGAGCGCCAGAAGGGCTGAATGGCGGAACTGCCATAGGGTGCTTCTTCGCTGCCCCTCGGTGGCTCTGCGGTGGTCTTGGCGCCGAGCGCAGAAAGCGCCGCCTGGGCAGCGCGATGGCCTTCGCTCAGACAGTCTTGCAGAGCGAAGCTGCCATTGGCGGCACCGACACTCTCAGCCTCCTGCACGGACGAGCTTGGCCTGAAGGCGGTGATCTCCGGGTCGTAGCGCAGCTTGCCGCCGGACTGGGAGAGCAGGTGTACCGCCGGCGACCAACCGCCGGAGAGGCACAGCAGATCGGCCTCGCGCCCCAAGCTGCCGCCGGCCCCGCCCTTGGCGGCGACAGAGGTGCTGGTGCGCCCCAGGCTGACGCCGTTCAGGGCCAGCTTGCCGTGAATCTTCAAGGGCTGGTGGCCAACCGCAACCGCGATACCGGCTTCGTCCATCGCCGACAGCAGGGTTTGCGAGGGCGTCGTGCGCAGATCGCAGAGCATGACATCCGCGCCAACCCGCTTCAGCACCACGGCGCTCTCATAGCCATCGTCGTTGTTGGTCGCGACCAGGAGCTTGCGACCGGCCAATGCCGCATAGCGCTTGGCGTAGACCGCGGCGGCCGAGGCGCTCATGATTCCCGGCCGATCGTTGTCGGGGAAGACCAGCGGACGTTCGTGCGCGCCGGTCGCCAGGATCACGCGCTTGGCCTGCAGCACCCAGAGGCGCTCTCCCGGCCAGCCGTCCCCGTCTTCGGCGCGATCGTGATGCTCCAGCAGCAGGATGCGGTTCTGGTCGTAGTAGGCGGCCGCGATCGTCCGGATCATGATGCGGACACCGGCACTCTCCAATTCGCCACCGACCGCCTCGGCCCAGGTGGCACCTGCTTGTCCATCGATCTCTGTCTGGCGCCAGAGCAGCTGGCCGCCCAGCCGGCGCTCCAGATCGACAAGCCAGACCGAGAGTCCGCTGCCGGCAGCGGCGCGCGCGGCGGCGAGGCCGGCCGGGCCGGCGCCGACGATCAGCAGATCGCAGCGGGCATGGCGCAGGTCCTGCGGCGGGGCGACGGAGCTGGGGTCCAGGCGCCCCAGGCCTGCCAGCTGCCGGATCTTCGGCTCGTAGTCCGCCCACTTCGGCCGCATGAAAGTCTTGTAGTAGAAGCCGGCCGGGATGAAGCGGGCAAAGCTGTCCAGGCGCGCGTTGCGATCGCTCTCCAGATCGGGATCGGCATTGACGCCGCGCGCGATCATGCCTTCGGCCAGATCGACCAAGGTGGCGCGCGCATTGGGCTCGTGGCGGTCGCCCAGGGTGACGTCCAGCAGGCCGTTGGGTTCCTCCGCACCGGCCGTATAGAGGCCGCGGGGGCGATGATACTTGAAGCTGCGCCCGACCAGGCGGACGCCGTTGGCGATCAGCGCCGAAGCCAAGGTGTCGCCCTGATAGCCTTCGTAAGGCCGGCCTTCGAAGAGGAAGGAGAGGCGTCGGCGCCGGTTGATCTCGCCGCCCTTCTTCAAGCGATGGCTTTGGCTCATATCCCGGTCTCCGTCGCGCCGCGGCTGGAGAGCACGCGGTGGCTGCGCGTATCGCGCTCGACCAGCACCAAGGTGCCGCAGAGGTGACGATAGAGCTCCTTGTGGGCGCCCTTCTCATTGTTCTCGAAGTAGAGGTACTGCCCCCACTCGGCATCGCCCACCTTGGATGCCGGCCGCGGCTTGGGCTCGGAGATGTAGTGGAACTCCTGCTCGTCGCGTAGGCCGCAAGAGGGACAGGTAAAACGTTGCATCGAGCGCAGATCCTATGGCGTGAGGCGAGGGCAGGGCGCCGGAACGAGAATGGCCGTTTCCAACTGGCTGTTTACAATCTCCAGGCAGGAAATTAAAGGCAAAGCAGAGCCCTTTCCCAGCAGTTTTGACCGCGAGGAGGGCTGTCACGAATACCAAGGGGCCCTTCCGCGCGGCAGCTCTTTGGCCGGACCGCTCACCACCAGGGATAGCGTTCCCAGTAGCGTTGCCAGGCGCGAATGTGGCGCTCGTACTCCTTGGGCATCACTTCGGCAAACTTGTCGTATGTGAGGCTCACGCGCCTGGCCTGGTCTTTCGCCGTGACGCTTTGCCAGTAGCCCTTCGGGTGAATGCGATAAACGCACATGATTCGGTCGAGGTATTGGATGAGACCGTGCTGTGCCGCAATCAAATAGAGTGGCCAGTCGCCGATATCGAAATCATGAAACCAGGCCGGGATATCCTGAAGCGCCTTAGCCCTGATCAAGGGCGAAGCACCCGGGATCGGATTGCACATCAGCATGCTGCGCAGGTCATAGACCTCAAAGGTTTCCGGGCGAACCTGCAGCTTCCCAAGATCCTTGCCGTCGGCATCGACCTGGCGGGCATTGTGGTAGGTGATGGACAGCTCCGGATCCTGCTGCATCGCCCTGACTTGCAGCTGCAGCTTGCGTGGATCGGTCCAGTAGTCATCCCCATCGAGAAAGGCGATGTACTTTCCACGCGCAGCCCGAATCGCCCTGGTCGTCACTTCGTTGGTGTTCAGATTCTCTTTCGAGTAGAGGGCGCGGATGGCTTTCGGGTATGTCGAAACGTAAGATTCGACGATGTCTCTCGTGGAGTCCGTGGAACAGTCTTCGCTGATGATGATCTCAAAGTTGAAACGCGTCTTTTGTGCGATAATAGATTCGATCGCTTCTTTGAGATACGCCTCGTGATTGTAAGTCACCAGGACAACACTGACCATCGGCGGTCGCTGGTCGTCTGCTTTAGAGCCCGTCCGGAAACTGCTTGTGCCCTGCATCGCTGCCGGCGCCACCGCTCCTAACACTCGCGGCTCCGGCAGCGACCCGGAGGGCTGACTTATCAAGGCCTTGGGACTGCGTCGAGCGCCGCTCACGATGCACCCGGCATCGCCGCGCGCCGCTCTCCTTGCCCAAAACCTTGATAAGTCAGTGCAGGGCATAAGCAGTTTCCGGACGGGCTCTTTGGGGGAAAGGTCAAGCGGCGGCTCTTTCATGCGGCGGAATGAATCGCTTTATACAGAGGGACGCCGCAATAACTCCAGAGCGATAGAGCGTGAGAAAACAAGGAGCGTGCATGCCGGGTGCTGTGCAAAGACTGATCCCGCTATCGGACCCCGATGGCTGGGACGAGGCCTTGACGGGCATCGGCCATGCCTTTGCCCATCGCCACGACAACTGCGCCGCCTTCTCGCTCTCGCAGGCCGAACCCGCCTTCTTGTATAGTGCCGTCGCGCCGGGTGGCCGCGTTGCCGTGCCGCTCGCGCTACGTTCCAAAGCCGGCCACAAGGACCTGGTTTCGCCATACGGATTTTCTGGATTTGCCGGAAGCGGGAGGATCGACGGCTTCGAAGCGCTGTTCACCGCCTTCGCACGCGCGCAGGGCTGGGTCTGTGGCTTTATCGCCCAGCATCCTATGGTGCCGCTCTCGTACTTCGGCGAAGTCGCTGACTGCGACTGGGATCGCTTGACCCGAGAGGCCTACGTGATCGACCTGTCAGTCTCGGAGGAGGAGATGGTCCGGCGCTTGTCGCAAAATCGGCGTCGGCAGATGCGCGGCTGGTCGCGCTGCGACCTCACTTTCGATCGCGACGAGATCCTGGCTTTCATTCTGGCAAATCGTAAGGCCTTCTATGCCGCACGCTCTGCAGCGGCCGTCTACGATTTCGCCGATGCGACCTGGCGGGCGCTTGCGGCCTCGCCCAACACCCTGCTGATCGGCAGGCGTCTGGAGGGACGGATCGTGGCGGGCAGCGTCTTTGCCTGGCAGGATGAGATTGGCGACTACCTCTTCAACATCTCGGTGCCGGAAGGCCAGCCCGCATCGGCACAGCTGATCTGGGAGGCCGCGGTCAGAATGAAGGCGGCAGGGGTAACCTCGCTGAACCTTGGCGGTGGGGTTTCGGAAGGAGATGGGGTCGCACGGTTCAAACAGCGCTTTGGTCCCCTAAGGCTTCCCCTGCTTGCCTTGCGGCAGGTGTACCGCCAGGAGGTTTTTGGTTCGCTCTGCCGCTCTGCGAAGGTTCCAGCGGAGATCGGTCAGGGCTTCTTCCCGCCCTACTACAAGCCTGCCCAAGAGAAGGCCTAAGCGCGCATGTTCACGCATTCATCCCAGATCTACGACAAGATCTACTCTTTCAAGGACTACGAAGAGGCAAGCCGCCGTATCGTCGCGCTTACCCAGCGCCAGGTGCCGCAGGCCCGTTCGCTGCTCGACGTCGGCTGCGGTACCGGCAAGCACCTGTTCCATCTGCAGGACAGCTTCGATGTCGAGGGCCTGGATCTGGACGCGGGGCTCATCGAGGTCGCTCGCACGAACTGCCCCGAGGTGGTGTTCACCCTTGCCGACATGACGGACTTTGCCTTGCCACGGCGGTTCGATGTCGTGACCTGCCTCTTCAGCGCCATCGGCTACGTCAAGACCAAGGACGGTCTGCGCAAGGCGCTGGAACGGCTGGCGCATCACACCGCCCCTGGGGGCCTGGTCCTGGTCGAGCCCTGGTTTACCCCGGAGCAGTTTTGGACCGGCCACATCACGGCAAACTTTCATGACGAGCCCGACCTCAAGATCGCCTGGATGTACACCAGCAGAGCCGAGGAGGATGTCTCTATCCTCGACATCCACTACATGGTCGGGACGCCGGATTCGGTCAGCGAGTTCGAAGAGCGGCATGAGATCGGCCTCTTTACCGAAGCCGAGTATGAAGGCGCATTCGAAAACGCGGGTCTGAAGGTTTCCTTCGATCGAACGGGTCTCTTCAAACGCGGCCTCTATATCGGGCGCAAGCCCTGATGGCCTCTCCGGCGCGCCGACCGCTGGCGATCCTGGGGGCAAGCCCGACATTCCAGACGCCGCTTCATGTCGGGCGACCCAATATCGGTGATCGCGACCGCTTCCTTGCGACCCTTGCGCAGACCTTCGACGATCGCTGGTTCACCAACGACGGCCCCCTGGTCCGCGCCTTCGAAGCGGCGATTGCGACAGAGGTCGGCGCGCGCCGCTGCGTTGCGCTCGCCAATGGGACCCTTGGCCTGCAGCTCCTGGTCCGTGCGCTTGCCTTGAGCGGCGAGGTCATCGTGCCCTCCTTCACCTTCATCTCCACGGCGACAGCGCTTAGCTGGGAGGGACTGACGCCGGTCTTCTGCGATGTCGATCCGCAGACGCACATGATCGATGCGAATCACGCCGAGAGTCTGCTGAGCGAGCGAACCTCGGCAATTCTGGGCGTACATCTCTGGGGCGGGCTTTGCGATAGTGGAGCCTTGGAGGCGCTTGCGCAGCGCAGCGGGGTCCCGCTTATCTTCGATGGCGCGCATGCGCTGGGGGCGAAGCGGGAGGGCTGCGGGCCGGGCAGTTTCGGCCAGGCGACGATGCTGAGTTTTCATGCCACCAAGATCGTCAATGCTTTCGAAGGCGGCGCCATCGTCACCGACGATGAAGAGCTCGCCGACCGCCTGGCGCTGATGCGCAACTTCGGCTTTACCGGCCCGGACAGCGTGGTGACATTGGGCATCAATGCCAAGATGAACGAGGCCTCGGCGGCAATGGGTCTGAACACACTTGCCGATTTGCAGGATACGATAGTGCTGAATTCCGATCGCCACGCGCACTACAGGGCCGCCTTCGATGGCTTCGCGCACCTGCGCTTGATTGCCGAGCCGCCGCCGCAAGTCGCCTCCAACCACCACTATCTGGTCGCCGAGGTCAGCCAGGCGGGCCCGCTAAACCGCGATCAGCTGCAAGCCGTGCTGGAGGCCGAGGGCGTCCTGGCGCGTCGCTACTTCTATCCGGGCTGCCATCGATCAGCACCCTATGCGGGCGAGACCAGGACCGCCCCGTTGCCGGCCACCGAGGCCTTATGTGACCGCATTCTACAGTTCCCCACCGGCCCGACCGTGACCCATGACGATGTTGCCGGAATCGCCGAAATCGTCGAGGCTGCCTTCGCGCAGCACGGTGCCGTTGCCGGCATTCTGGAGAAAAAGGCGACATAAGACAGCTGCTCGACGCTGCCAGTGCCCTTCAATTGCAAATTCATAGACAAGTCGGTCTAGTTCTGACAGGTTTTACAAAATAACTCAGTTAAAATCTGGTGCTACCTTCAGAGGGTGAACGGCTTTTTCTGCGGCTAGAGCGTTGAAAGGCAAGGACTCCTATGACTCTCATTAAGAATGCGAGTCGCTGGACGCGACTGTCTTGCCGGAGTTTCGAGGCCAATGCGGTTCGGCTTCAGCTTCATGCCTTAGCCTACAACCTCGCCAACTTCCTGCCGACCTTGGCGCTGGCCGATCCGGTAAGCCACTGGTCGCTGACGACGCTGCGCGAGAAGCCGGTGATGATCGGCGCGAAGGTCGTGCGGCATAATCGCTACGTCACCTTCCAATTGGCGGAGATCGCCGTCTCGCGCGCACTGTTTGCGGATATCCTCGACCGGATCGACCGCCTGCGACCACGGCCAGTGCCGACTTGACCGCGCGCAGGCTGACCCGCGATGCCTCCGATCACAGGACCAGTGCGTCTGGAAACAGCGCGTTCGGACCGTCCGACCCCCGAGTAGGCGGACAGGCGCCCGACGCCCGCGAAATCGACCATGCTCCGATGCTGTATGGGTCCGCCGGTTGCACTCGTACCAAGCCTCAGGCAATCTCTCTCTTCGCCACGAGTGCGGTCCACCTGGGGAATCCCGGGTAAGATGCGCCCCATTACAAGGTGCACTTTTAGTTGTGCGCACCGGAAAGGAGATTTGTATGTCAAAGAAAATTTTGAATAAAGGTAAATGCCCAGTTTCCCATCTTACAACGGCCTTCGGAGCTCCGGTCGTCGATAACCAGAACTCCATGACCGCTGGCAAGCGCGGACCCGTGCTGGTTCAGGATGTCTGGCTCAACGAGAAGCTCGCCAATTTCGTGCGCGAAGTCATCCCGGAGCGTCGCATGCACGCCAACGGTTCTGGTGCGTTCGGCACCTTCACCGTGACCAATGATATCTCGCGCCACACGCGCGCCAAGATTTTCAGCGAGGTTGGCAAGAAGACCGAAATGTTCGCCCGCTTCAGCACCGTGGCAGGGGAACGCGGCGCGGCGGATGCCGAGCGTGATATTCGCGGCTTTGCGCTCAAATTCTATACCGAAGAAGGCAATTGGGACATGGTAGGCAATAACACCCCTGTGTTCTTCATGCGCGATGCCAAGAAATTTCCCGACCTCAATAAGGCGGTGAAGCGCGATCCGCGAACCAACATGCGTTCGCCGACGAACAATTGGGATTTCTGGACGCTGCTGCCCGAAGCTCTGCACCAGGTGACAGTGGTGATGTCGGATCGCGGCATCCCCAAAAGCTACCGGCATATGCATGGCTTCAGCAGCCACACTTACAGCTTGTGGAACGATGCAGGCGAACGCTTCTGGGTGAAGTTCCACTTTAGGACCCAGCAGGGCATCGAGAATCTGACCGACGCAGAGGCCGCGGCGGTCGTTGCCAATGACCGTGAAAGCAATCAGCGCGATCTCTTCAATGCGATTGAGCGCGGCGATTTTCCGCGCTGGAAGATGTATGTGCAGATCATGCCTGAAGCTGAAGCGGAAACGTATCACGTTCATCCGTTCGACCTGACCAAGGTCTGGTACAAGAAGGATTATCCGCTCATCGAGGTCGGTGAGTTCGAACTGAACCGCAACCCGGAAAACTATCACATGGACGTTGAGCAAGCCGCTTTCTCGCCATCAAATCTGGTGCCGGGCATCAGCGTTTCACCTGATAAAATGCTCCAGACACGGCTCATCAACTATCCGGATTCGCAGCGCTATCGCTTGGGCGTGAATTACCAGCAGGTGCCGGTCAATGCAGCCAAATGTCCGGTTATGAGCAATCACCGCGATGGCCAGGGGCGGATCGACGGCAATTACGGCGGGCTGCCACACTACCAGCCGAACAGCTTCGGCCAATGGATCGATCAGCCCGAATACGCAGAACCGCCGCTCAAGATCGACGGTAATGCCGAGATGTTCGATTTCCGCGAGGACGACGACGATTATTACAGTCAGCCGCGCAAGCTTTTCCAGCTGATGACGCCTGCGCAGCAGCAAGTTCTCTTCGAAAACACAGCGCGAAACCTGGGTGACGCTCCAGATTTCATAAAGCAGCGCCACATCGACAATTGCACCCGCTGCGACCGGGCCTATGGCGAGGGAGTTGCCAATGCGCTTGGGATGTCGGTGAAGTCGTCCGACGAGCTGTCTTCAGAGCCTGAACTGGTAGACTGATCTTCGAACTGTGTGGCGTCAGCTGGCCTGCCCCCCTTAACCGGATCCATTTGCTGAGCTAGAGAACGGCATCTGGATCGCTGAAGAGGGGAACAGAGCAGATGCCCATTAAGGCCTGCTCGGCAACGCGAGCTGGTCGACGGGATGTGTCGACTTGACCAAGAGATCGGCGTCGCATTCTCCCCCATCCACGGGGCCAATGATCGTGCCATGCGCCCAGGATCCCTGCTCGATAAAGGCGGATATCCGTTTACACTGGTTGACGGCCTGACTCTGGTTGGTGGCCTGGCCAACGCCGCAGAGCTGACCAGTACGGAATCCCTCTGGCAGTAGAAAAGAATAAATATTTCAGAGGGTTTGTAGGGATGCTGAGCGCTTTCTCGGGCGATCGGTGCGGCCTCTTTGTTAGCCTAGCCCGCCTGTTTCCCTGTAGAAAATGACTGCGTCTCTCTTGCGCTGCCATCCACCCGGCACTATTTGCCGACTCACTTCGAAAAAAAATTCGGAAATGTGGGGACTGGATCATGGCTCTGTACATTGGTACCAGCGGCAACGATTCCCTGGAAGGCACCGCGCTTCCCGACTCAATTTATGGCTTCTCTGGTGATGACACCCTGCTTGGCGTGGGTGGTGACGACACCTCTCTCTATGGCGGCGAGGGGGGCGACACCATCGACGGGGGCTCGGGCAACGATGAACTGTTGTTCGGCGGTAGCGGTGCCGACACGCTGATCACCGACAATGATTTCGCTGGCGACAGCCTGATCTTCGGTGGATCCGGCCATGACACGCTCTTGGCGAACTTCGATCGTCAGCTCTACGGTGACGCCGGCAACGACACCATCCTCGGCGATCCCGCCTTTGCCCAGTTCCTCTTCGGCGGGCTCGGCGCGGACAGCCTGGTCGGCTTCGGGCGGATCTTCGGTGGCAATGCTTCCGATGAAATTCACGGTACGGCCAGCCTCTATGGCGACGCCGGCGTCGATCGCATCTATGCCGACGGCGCCGATGTCAGCGACGGAACGGTGGCGCCCAGCCTGGTCTTCGGTGGGGACAACAACGACCTCCTCTTCGGCGAGTACGTCACCAACCGGCAGTTCTTCGGCGGTGGCGCCGATGACAAGATCTACGGCAGCAGCGGTGCCGACAGCATCTTCGTCGGTGGCAGCGCCGATGACAGCCTGCTGGGCGACAGCGGCGACGATGTCGCTTTCTTCGGTGCTTACGGAGCCGACCGTCTCTACGGCGGCAGTGGTGAAGACACCAGCTTCTTTGGTGGCGGCTCAGGCGGCGATCAGGTCGATCCTCCCGGACTGCAGGGTGATAGGCTCTACGGCGGCGATGGCGACGACACCTCCTTCCTGGGTGGTCGAGGCAATGATCTGGTCTTCGGCGGCAGCGGTGACGATACCTCCTTCTTCGGCGGAACCGGTAACGATCGTCTCTACGGCGACAGCGGCATCGACGACCGCTTTTTCGGCGGCAGTGGTACGGACAGCATCTTCGGCGGCGATGGCGACGATTCTCTGCTGCGCGGTGGCAGCGGCAACGACCGGATCGACGGCGACGACGGCGACGACTTTTCGGTCAGAGGAGAGGACGGCAACGATCAGATGCGCGGCGAAGCCGGCGAGGATGTCCTCTATGGTGGCAGCGGCAAGGACACCATGTTCGGTGGCGACGATAACGATGTCATCTTCGCCGACTCGGCCAACGACCGGATCGTCGGCGGTTCGGGCAGCGACGAGATCTTCGGCGATCAAGGCAACGACCGGCTGAACGGCGGTTCGGGTGTCGATACGGCTTACGGTGCGACCGGGAACGACATCTTCATCATCGACAACAAGGCCGATCTGATTTTCGATGGGGTCGGTCAGGGCGACGATGTCCTGCGGTCCAACGCCGCCGACTACACCTTGGGGACGGCGAGCGATGTCGTGATCGAGCGCATCAGCGTGAACACCGCGGCCAGTACCGCCAGAATGGCAGGCAACGAGAACGACGACCTGATCGTTGGCAACATCTTCGACAACAGGTTGCTGGGGCGCAGCGGCGAAGACCGTCTGAACGGCAATGACGGCACCAACACCATGACCGGCGGCAGCGGTGACGACACCTTCGTGGTGACCACGAGTGCCGACATTGTTCGCGAGTTCGCGGGTCAGGGCGTCGATCTGGTGCGGGCCGAGGTCGACTACACCCTGCCCAACGGCACGGCCACGGGCTTTGTCGAAAATCTGCGCATGCAGGGTGGCTTCGGCAACATCGATGGTGCCGGCAACGAGTTGGACAATCTCATTGAAGGTAACAGCGGCAACAACACCTTGCGAGGCAATACCGGCAGCGACACCCTTGTTGGCGGCGAGGGTAACGACTTCCTCTTCGGTGGACGCGATGGAGATCGTATGGAGGGCGAAAGCGGAGCCGATACCCTGCGCTTGGCCTCCGGCGATGTGGTCTTCGGCGGTTCCGGGAAGGACGACTTCCTGTTCAATGGGGCGGCCACGGGCATCGCCGGCTCCGGCGGTCCGATCATTCGCGACTTCGACGGTGTGCTGGCGAATGGTGCCAATGGTGAGGACAAGCTGGTCTTCGCAACCGGATTGGAGACAGGCGCCTTTGCCTACATCGGTGCTGCGGCCTTCTCGGGCGGCGGCAATTCGGAAGCCCGCTACGATGGGGTCCGCCAGATACAGGTCGACGACGACGGCGATGGTAACGTCGACCAGGCCTTTCTGGTGGATGGCGTCACCGGTGCCAACCTCATGACCTCGACAGACTTCGTCTGGTTGTAGTTCGGCTATTGGCCTGGAGCGAGGGCGTCGGGTCCAAGCGACCCGGCGCCTTTTGCTCTTGTCTGAGGGCATGAGGCGGCCAAAATCGAATCGAGAACCCTCGTCGCGAGCTGGTGTGCCGGCCCCTCCCAGGCCGGTGACATGAGCGCCCCCTCGAAGGCGATAGAGCGGCGGCCCTGCTGCAGGCGTTCCAGCAGTTCGACATCTTCCGAATTGAGGTCGTGCCACAATTCCTTCAGCGCGGCCCCTTCAGCGCGGCGCGCGCCTCGGCATAGCGCGCGTCTGTCGCCGCAGCCTTGCCGGCCACGAAGAAGTGCAGTTCCTCCAGAGTCTCGTCGGGTGCGTTGGGATGGCTCGCCAGAACGACGAACTGATCGGCGAAGACGTGCTAGCCCTCCATGTCGTTCTCCAACACCAGCTTCCAGTTGCTCTTGATGGTGTAGCTGCGCTTGCCGATCCAGCGGTTCTGGGTGAAGTCGAAGGCCCTGGTCCGTCGCAGCAGCGGCGCCAACCAGTCCTCGAAGTCTAGGCCACCAATCCAACGCTTCCCCGAGCCAGGGTGCTTGGGGTACGAACTTGGGACCCTCAGACGTCCGGGATCTAGGCCCATGTGCGCAGCCAAACTGACGACGACGACCCTCGGCTCCTACCCCAAACCCGACTACGTACCGGTGCGCGACTGGTTCGACGCGAGCCGGCAGTCGACGGGCATGAACGACCCGACCATCACCTTGAACTACGCCGAAGACCCGAGCTTCGAGCCGCTCTTCGTCAAGGCCGCCAAGGAGGTGATCGCGGCCCAGGTCGAGGCGGGCATCGACATCCCGACGGACGGTGAGGTGCGCCGTGAAAACTACATCCACTATCACTGCCGCCACCTGGAAGGTTTCGACTTCGACCGGCTGGAGACCCGGGTCTTGCGGGACGGTGCCTACAAGACGGATCTGCCGGCGATCCGCGGTCCGGTTGCACATAAAGGTGAGAGCTATGGCGTGCACGACTGGAAGACGGCGCAAGCGCTCTCTGCCAAGCCGGTGAAGTTCACCCTGCCCGGGCCGCTGACGATCATGGATACGGTCGCCGACTGCCACTACGACGACCGCCCGCGCCTGAATCAGGCCTTGGCCGAGACCGTGAACAAGGAGGTGTTGGCTCTGGCCGAGGCCGGCTGCCGCCACATCCAGGTCGACGAGCCGCTCTTCGCTCGCCAGGTCGCCGACGCGCTCAGCTTTGGCATGGAGGGGCTGGAGCGCTGTTTCCACGGCCTGCCGAAGGGCGTGGAGCGCGCCGTCCACATGTGCTGCGGCTACCCCGAACACCTGGACGACGAGGCCTACAAGAAGGCCGATCCCGACAGCTATTTTCAGTTAGCGCAGGCAATCGACGCGGCCGATTTCGACCAGGTCTCGATTGAGGATGCGCACTGCTGCAACGACCTCTCGCTGCTGGAGAGATTGGCAAACAAGACGGTGATCTTCGGTGCGGTGGCCGTCGCCCGCAGCCGGGTCGAGACGGTTGAGGAAATCGTTGAGCGTCTGAGGGCTGCCCTGCAGCACATCGATCGTGACCGCCTGGTGGTTGCCCCCGACTGCGGCCTGGGCTTGCTGACGCCCGATCTGGCCAAGGCCAAGCTAAAAGCGATGTGCCAGGCAGCAGCTGCGGTCTAAAGGCCTAATGCGCGATCCCTGCTGCCGCCGCCTCATCGATCAGGGCGCCGGTCGTGAAGCGCTGCAGGTCAAAGGGTTTGGAGACCGGGTGATGGGCGCCGGTGGCCAGGATGTGGGCCAGCAGGAAGCCGCCGGCCGGGATCGCCTTGAAACCGCCTGTGCCCCAGCCGCAATTCAAGAAAAGACCCTCGACCGGGCTGGGGCCCAGGATCGGGCTGGAATCCGGCGAGACGTCGACGATGCCGCCCCACTGGCGCAGCAGCTTGAGCTGCGAGAAGCTGGGGAACATGGCGAGCAGCCCGGCGACGATGGTCTGCGTGGTCGGGAAGTTGCCGCGCTGGGCATAAGAGGGCTGGCGGTCGATGCCGCCGCCGAAGACCAGCTCGCCCTTGTCGGACTGGCTGACATAGGTGCCCACGGCCGGCGCCAGCACGACGCTGTCCAGCACCGGCTTGATCGGCTCGCTGACCAGTCCCTGCAGGCAATAGGAGACCAAGGGTAGGCGGAAGCCGGCCTGGCCCGCCAGCACGCCCGAATGACCCGAGGCGACGATCGCCACGCGTCCTGCGGCGATCCGCCCTTGACTGGTTTCGACCCCGACGACTCGCGCACCCTGCTTGACGAAGTCGGTGACCTCGCAGTTCTGGATGATGTCGACGCCCAGCGCATCGGCCGCCCGGGCATAGCCCCAGGCCACGGCGTCATGGCGGGCGACACCGCCGCGCGGCTGGTTGATGGCGCCCCAGACCTCCCAACGCTGCATGTCCAGCAGGGGCAGCTTCTCCTGCACTTGCGCCGGGGTCAGGATTTCGGCATCGACGCCGTTCAACTGCATGGCGTTGGCCGAGCGCTTCATCATGTCGAGTTCGGCTTCGGAATGGGCCAGCATCATCATGCCGCGCTGGCTCAGCATGATGTTGTAGTTGAGGTCCTCCGACAGCTCCTCGTAGAGACCGAGCGCCATCTCGTAGAGTGCCGAACTCTCCGGATAGAAATAGTTGGAGCGGATGATGGTGGTGTTGCGGCCGGTGTTGCCGCCGCCAAGCCAGCCCTTGTCGATCACCGCCACGTTGGTTAGGCCGTGCCGCTTGGCCAGGTAGTAGGCGGTGGCCAGGCCGTGCCCGCCGGCACCGATGATGACGACATCGTAGCTGCGCTTCGGCTTGGCTTGACGCCAGGCAGGCTCCCAGCCCTTGTGGTCGCGCAGGCCCTCGCGCACGAGGCGGAGGGCTGAGTAGCGGGTCTTGCGTGCCATGGTCGATCCTCCTGGCGGCTGGCTTACGTCAATAGCCTGTCGCTGCAGGCAGGCCAAGACACTTGACGCGAGCCGGTGCCGGGCCGCAGAGGAGGGGCCATGGTCTGGGAGCAGCATGTCAATCACCAGCGATAATTCCACCGCCTTGCAGCCCCGCCTCGGCGCGGCCGAGAGCAGTGCCCTTGCCGGCACGGTCTCAAAGCGCACCCTGGCGATGCCGCAGCTGGCGACCTTTCTGCCGGAGGTGCGGGAGATCTGTCTGGCCAGGCCCGGTCTGCTGAAGCAGGCCCCAGGGGTCGATCTCATGCTGGGCTGGGGGCACCGGCCCTCGGCAGCCTTGGCGCAGCGCCTGGCGCGAAAGCGCGGCCTGCCGCTCTGGACCCTGGAGGACGGCTTTCTGCGGTCGGTCTGGCTTGGCCGGGACGGGGCGCCGACGCTCTCCATGGTGGTCGACGACGAGGGCATCTTCTTCGACGCACGCCAGCCATCGCGCCTGGAGCGCATGCTGATCGACGCGCCCGCCTGGCGCAGCGCGGCGTTGCGCGAAGAAGCGAGCCAGGTCTTGGCTGCGCTGCGTCGGCATCGACTCTCCAAGTACAACACCGCCCCCGCCGGTGACCTCTCGCACCTGGCCGAGGGCGACCGGCCCTTGGTGTTGCTGCTGGATCAGGCCGGTAACGATCAGGCCATACCCGGCTCCTGTGCCGGGCCTGAGACCTTCTTGGCGATGCTGAAGGCAGCGCGGGAGGAGAATCCCGGCGCCAAGCTGCTGGTGAAGACCCACCCCGATGCCCTGGCCGGGCATCGGCCGGCGCACTTTCGCCCGGAAGACATGCCCGCCGACACGCAGCTGCTGGTCGAGGCGATCAATCCCTGGTCGCTGCTGGAACTGGTCGACAAGGTCTATGTCGTCTCCAGCCTGATGGGCTTCGAGGCGGTGATGGCGGGTCTGGAGGTGCACTGCTTCGGTGTGCCCTTCTATGCCGGCTGGGGCCTCACCCACGACCGCGCCAGCGGTGCCCTGGCCGAGGCGGCCCTGGCACGGCGCGCTGCCGGCGCGGACAAGGCATTGGATCTTCTGGACCTGATAGCCGCGGCCTACCTGCGCTACAGCCGCTATGCCGATCCCATTACGCGCAAGCCCATGACCTGCCTCGAGGCGATCGAGCGGCTGGCCACCTGGCGCGATACCCTGGACAGGCGTCGCGGCCGCGTGCTTTGCGTCGGCTTTACCCGCTGGAAGTGGCCGATCATGCGGCGCGCTCTCGCAGCCTCGCCGCGCGACGTCAGCTTCGTCTCCTTCGAGAAGCTGGCCCAGGCCGATGTCTCGGCAATCGATCGCTTGGCCGTCTGGGGCAAGCCGACCAAGCCGCAGATGGCCGAACTGGAGGCCAAGCAGAGGCCGCTGGTCTACGTCGAGGACGGCTTTCTACGCTCCATCGGACTGGGGTCCGACCTGACCCGCCCGGCCTCGCTCTCGGTCGACGAACTCAGCCTCTACTACGACGCCACCAAGCCGACGCGCATGGAGCGGATCATCCTGGAGACGCGCTTCGATCCGGCGATGCTGGAGCGGGCCGAGCGGCTGCGGCAGACCATCCTCTCCGCGCGGCTGACCAAGTACAACATCGCCGACCCCGACCTGCCGGACATCAAAGAGCTTGCCGCCGGGCGGCGGATCATACTGGTGCCGGGCCAGGTTCCCAACGATGCCTCGATCACCTATGGCCTGGTCTCGGTGCCGGACAACCGCGCCCTCCTGGCCGGCGTGCGGGCGGAGAACCCGGACGCCTTCATCGTCTACAAAGAGCATCCCGACCTGATCTCGGGCAACCGCAAAGGCCGCATGGACCCGGCCGAGGTGGAGCGGGTTTGCGATCTCTACCTGGAGAAGGGGCCGATCCTGGATTTGCTGGATCTGGCCGACGAGGTGCAGGTGATCTCCTCTCTCTCAGGCTTCGAGGCCCTGATGCGCAAGAAGCCGGTCACCTGCTGGGGCATGCCCTTCTACGCCGGCTGGGGCCTGACGCGCGATAAGGTGACGGTCGAGCGGCGCAATCGCGTCTTGACCTTGGAAGAGCTGATCGCCGCGGCGCTGCTGCTCTACCCAACCTACCTGGACACGGTCACCCTGCTGCCGGCCGAGCCGGAGGAAGCGATCCAGCGCCTGATAGAACGCCGCAACGAGGGCGAGACCAGTTGGGGAACCTCGGCACCCCGCTGGATCCGCCAGGCTCGCCGCCTGCACCGCTATCTGAAGGCGGCGCGAGAGTTTTAAGGCAGTCGGACTTGCGTCAGCCCTTGTCCGCCTCGTAGCGCGCGCGGGTCTCATCGCTCATCGGATAGAGGCCGGTCAGCGGCTGGCCGCGCGCCACCTCCTTGACGATCCAGGCTTCCTGTTGCTCCTGCGCATGCGCTGCCTCGAGCACGGCTTGCACGAGGTCTCTTGGAACGACGACAGCGCCGTCACTGTCGGCGAGGATCCAATCCCCGGGCAGGATGGCGACACCGCCGCAGGCGATGGGCTGGTTCCAGCCGACGAAGCTGTGGCCGGCGATGGAGGGCGGGGCGACGGCACCGGAGCACCAGACCGGAAATCCGGTCTCTCTAACGCCGGCGCTGTCGCGTACGCCGCCGTCTGTCACCAGTCCGGCCACGCCGCGCCTGTGCATACGGGCTGCCAGGATGTCGCCGATCATGGCGCCATCGCTGCTGCCGCGCGCGTCGGCCACGGCGATACAGCCCTCCGGCATTGCCTCGATAGCGGCTCTGGTTGAGGTCGGACCCGCCATGCTGTCCAGGGTCGCCAGATCCTCGCGTGCCGGAATGTAGCGAAGCGTGAAGGCCGGGCCGGCGATTCGCGCTTGATCGGGCCGCAGTGGAGCAAGGCCGCGTATCCATACAGAGCGCATCCCACGTTTCAGCAGCACCATCGTCACGGTGGCAACGGAGACCTGGGCGAGCGCGGTGGCGGTTTGCGATCCGTCGGTCATGCGGGGAGCCCTCTTGAAACTGGAGACTCTGATCAGTCGGCAGGACGGGCAAAGCGTCTGTCAAGCCAATCCGCCGGGTGGCGGCCGGAACGCGGGACAGCACTAGCGATCCGGAAAGGGCGATCGCCCGCGGCTTGGGCAAGAATTGCCCTTGATGGCAACCCACGCGCCCGCCAAGCTGACAGCTGTGAGCATGCTGGAAAGAGAGAGCGGAGATGTCCTTTCGACCTGCCGGGAGCAGCGATGTCGCCACCGTCCGTGCCATCGCCGAGGCTGCCTATGAACCCTATGTCGCCGCTATCGGTCGGCCGCCGGCGCCGATGGTTGCCGACTTTGCCGCGGCGGCAGCCGCCGGCGACCTCTTTCTCTTGGAGGAGGAGGGCCAGGCCGTCGGCTACATCCATCTCTATGCCAAGGGCGAGGATCTTCACATCGAGAATTTGGCGGTGGCACCGCAGGCGCGCCGGCGGGGCCATGCCCGGCGCCTTTTGGCCTTCGCCGAAACGCAAGCGCGTGCGCGTGGCATCGCGCGCCTGGACCTCTACACCAACGAGGTGATGGAGGCAGCCTTCGGCCTCTACATCGCCGCGGGGTTCGAAGAGGTCGACCGACGGGTCGAAGCCGGATTTCGTCGCATCTACCTGCGCAAGACCGTGACCTGAAGGGGACCTGACCGCGACCTGACCGGGACCTCTTGTTTCCTGTCTGTGCGTTTGCCAGGCTCCTGGACGACCTGCTAGCCTCTCTTTGTTCTGGGCGGAGGGTGTTGCGTGGTGGAAGAAGAGGCGAAAAAGGGCAAGAGCAAAGGGCGCTATGTCACCTGGGCCGTTGCGATAGGGCTGGTGGTCTATGTCGGCTGGATGCTGGGGCCCTATCTGCGCTCTACCCTGGTCCGCGATGCGGCAGTGACGACCTGGATCCACGTCGCGACCTCGCCGATCTATGGCGAGGTGGGCCGTATCCTCCCCAAACCCGGTGATGAAATCGCCGACGAGGGACATATCGTTCAAGTCAGGAACGCCAAGGCCGACAGCAGTGGCGTGGATACCGCGTCGGCCGAGGTGGAGGCTGCCGCGAGCCGGGTCAAAGCAGCAAGCAGCTTGCTGGCGGAGCTGAAACGCTTCAGAGAGGAACGTCAGCGACAGTTCGAGATCTATCGCGATGTTTATCTCACGGAGCTGGATGTCGAGCTGCGTGGAACGCGCCTGCGGCTGCAGCGTGGCCAAACCGAGTTGGAGACCCTGGCCCGTCTGGCTGCCCGAAAAGAGAAGCTGGCGAAGTCCGGTTCGGCTGCGCAGTCGGATCTGGACGAGGCGCGCACGCGCATGCTGACACTTGAGCGTTTGCTGGCCGGCCTGGCCGAGGAAGAGAGTAAGCGTGTGGCACGCCACGAAGCGGCCTTAACCGGTATCATCGTGCTGGATGACGGCAGCGATCCGGAATGGGGTGAGCGCAGCCTGCACGAACTGGATTCCGATATCGCACACGCCCAGTACCGCCTTGCCGAGGCCAAGGCCAATCTCCGCAACGCCAAGGCACAGGCTGCCGCCGAAGCGGAGAACTTCGAGAACCTGACGCAAGGTCATGTGAAGGCGCCGGCCGGCGCCGTCCTCTGGAGCACCATCGTCGGGGAGGGGGCGGCCGTCGACATCGGCACGCCTGTTGCCTCATGGATAGACTGTGACCTCTTGCTGGTCGATGTGCCGGTGGCCGACGCCGAGGTACCCCTGCTCAAGCCGGGCACGGAGGCCAAAGTGATCTTCGAGGGCGATGCGCGGTCGCACAACGCCTTCGTCTATCTGACCCGCGGCAGTGCTTCCACGATCAAGGAGGACGACTTGGCCGCCTTGGCCAAGGGGCGCGAAGCCGGCGTCGCCCAGGCGCTCCTCTTGTTGGAGATGGATCGGGATCACGAAGAGCACTGCCCCGTCGGTCACGCGGCCTACGTCGACTTCCCCGACATCGGTTTGATCGATGTGATCCGCGCGCGGCTGCGGATCTAGAGGGCGCGGCTCGTGGCGAGCAACAAACGGCTAACGGCAGCAGAACTGCAGCGCGAGCGCGCTCTCTTCTACACCTTGATCGCCGATATCACCATCGTCGCGGTGATCGCAGTCGTGGCAACTGCGTCCGGTTCGCTCACCATGGGCGCGGAGCTGATCCGCACCATGCTGATGGTCGGCTTGGAGGTCTTCTCCTTCATTGCCATGTGGCGTATTCACCGCGGGCGCTTCACCGATTTCGAGTTCGGTCACGGCAAGATCGAACAGCTCGCCAATCTGGGCATTGCCTTGGGGCTCTTGGTCGGCGGCGGACTGGTACTGACCGGCTCTATTGAGGCCTTGACCGGTAAACCGCAGGTGCTCTCGCCCTTGGGTTTGGCCTTTGCCGCCTCGGTCGCCGCGATCAACACCAGTGAGAATTTCTTGGCCTGGTGGGCGATGCGGCGCGCGGCCAAGGTAGAGGCTAGCGCGATCCTGATCTCGCAGATGCGGGCCCGCAGGGTGAAACTGATATCCTCTCTCGTGGTGCAGGTGGCGCTGACCATCGCCGCTGTTACATACGACACTTTGGTCGCGCACTGGCTGGATGGCGTGGGGGCGATCTTCGTTGCCTGCTTCATGATCGTGACCGCGGTCGATATGTTCCGCGAAGGTCTTCCGGACCTCCTGGACAAGGGCCTGGACGAGGCTGCCCACTTGGCGATCCTGCGCGCCCTCTCATCCCACGACGAAAGCTATACGCTCTTCCACGGCGTGCGCACCCGTCGCTCTGGCGGTCACATGTTCGTCGAGGTCGAGCTTGGTTACCCCAAGGACCTGAGCTTGGAAGAGGTCGATACGCGACGGCTGGCGCTCGAAGAGAGCTTCCACGAAGAACTCGGCCCTTGCGACATTACGGTGAAGGTGCGTGGTGAGGCGCTGAGCCCTGCCGGCTAACCGTCGATCAGTTTCCGAACCGCCCGCCCGGCGATGCGCGCGGGGTGGGTGCCGGGTTCCGCCTTCTTGACAACCGACTGCACGGCCCTGGTCTTGCGTTCGACCACAGGCATGGCCTGGTTGGCGGCGAAGTCGCGGGCCTTCTCGCGAACCCGCGGGTCGGCGGCGAGGCGCCGGGCGGCCAAGGCGGCAAGGCTTCTCAAAAGCACGGCTAATCCCTATCCAGATCCCAGTAGTGACACTCTTGCTTATGGTAGGGCTTCCTGGCCCTTCCTTCAATGATCACGGTGTTCAATTAGGCAGCAGCGGGTTCAACGCCCCAAACGCGCTGCGCAAACTCGGGATAGAACTCCGCCACTTTGGGTGCGATCTCGTGGCGCAGACGTGCACGGCGCTCTGCGCTCGGCTGCGGCGTCTCGCTGAGCGTGGCGACATCGAATGAGAAGCCGGTGGCCGCCTTGATCCCCGCCAAGGTCTCGCCCGGGTGCAGTTGCTCCAGCCGGAAGCGGCACTTGGTGGCATCGAAGGCAAAGACGGCCCGGCCGGTGACCAGGGCCTGCGGTCCGCCGGGGCGGTAGACGCCCTCGTCGCTGCTGCCGGGGGCCGAGACGAAATCCACCGTCTCGACCAGGCTGCGCGGCGAGTGTTCCTCACGAAACAGGATGACCTTGGGCACCACGTAATAGAGCAGGCCGGAGCCGAAGGAACCGGGAAAGCGCTTCTTCATGGCCGGGTAGTCACCGATCCCGACCAGGTTGATGTTGGCTTGGCCGTCGATCTGGACGCCGCCCAGGAAGAAGCTGTCGATGCGCCCTTGGGCGGCGGCGTCGAAGAGCTCGCGCGAGCCGTCGGAAAAGGGGTTGAAGCGGCGCGAGTGCAGGATGGTGACGTGCATGCGACGCTTGTTCCGGGTCCGATTCTCCGCTTGGGCCAGCAGGGCCGCTGCCCCTGGAATTGGCGAGGCCGCGCCGACAGCGACATGGCGGTCGCCGGCCAGTCTGTCGGCAAGCAGGCCAATCAGCAACTCTTCGCGGCTGGCGGTCATGCCGGCGCCAGGGTTCTAAGGCCGAGGCTCTCCAGATAGTCGGCAAAGCCCTCCGCACTCTTGGCGAGAGCGGCGTAGCGTCCCAGTTCCTTGCCGTCGGGATTGTAGAGGTCGCTCAAGCCGCAAGGCCAGGCACCCTCCACAGCCTCTGCGATGCCGTCGAGGTAGAAGGCCGGCAGCACGCCGGCTGCGGTCTCCTCGCTATCCAGCAGGCTACCCTCGACGAAGCGTTCTACGGTCACGAAGAGCTGGCGCGAGGCGTGGGCGAGAGTCGCCAGCTCGCGGCGGCGACCGATGAAGATGTTGCCGTCGCTGTCGGCCATGGCGGCATGAAAGACGGTCACGTCCAGTGCTCGTGCCGGCAGCAGCACCAGAGGATCGCTCGTCTCGGCGAAGGGGTTGTCGATCACCTGCCAGTCCGGGCGGTAGCGGAGCAGGTCGGAGCCGATGAGACCGCGCAAGGGCATGAAAGGAACGCCCTTCTCGACCGCCTGCAACTGCGCGTGCAGGGCCGGGCAGGTCGAATCCTTAATGGCGATGTCGCCTGCTTGGACCGCAGCAGAAAAACGCGGCGCCAAGCCATACTCGCCAAGGGTAACAGCGGCTGTCTCGATTGAGCGCACGCAGCCGGCACCGATCAGCATGTCGCCCTGAATGGTAGTAAGCGGCAGACAATAGAGGTCCAAGTCCTTGGCGCCGCGGGCGATCAGGGCCTTGGTGACAGCCATCGGCACGCCGGAGTAGTCGGCAGGCACGCCCAGCAGTGCACCGTCCGGTACCGCCTCGGCAATCTCTGCAATGCTCATCGTGAAGCCAGCCATGATGCTGGATCCCTTCTGTGCTTGTTGATGTGAGTAGAGCAATCCTAGCAGGCGGCTTGCCTGCCGGAAAGTGAGCAGACGGTTCGATCACCTGTGCGCCCAGCTAGCCGGGACAGTGATTTGGTGGCGATGGGGACCCGGGGTTAGGCTCCCTCACGGCTCTAGCCTGGATATCACACCAGGATAGGGTCGGCTTGTATCGCCCGCCCTTCGGGTCGCGTCGGGCGGGTCGCCCGCGGTGTCGAAGGCCTCAAGCCTAGCACAAGGCTAGGCTTTTCGACCTTCTCATAGTGGTCCGATCCGAACGCTTGGATCCAAGCGTTCAGTGAATCGGCCCACTAACTTGTTGAGCTGGTGGGGCAACTTATCCAGAGGGATGGGAATCATCCCTCTGGGTTGCACCACTAGCGGATCGGACTCCCGCGGGCGCGATGACGGCCCTATCTTGGCGAAGTATCCAGGCTGGCGATGCGGCCACAAGCGGTTTCCGGACGGACTCTCGGCCACGAGCGCCGCACAAACCGTTTAAATAGATCTGTAGCGCTGTTATTCACCCTGTCGACCCATTGTAATTGTCAGCCTGAGCGATCGGCTCTAAGGTCGCTTGAGTGATCGCACCTGAGGAGGTTGGAACTGTGGCTGTATTCACTGGGACCGACGGACCCAATTACATTGTCGGCACGAGCCTTGTAGACACCATCTTCGGATTGAGCGGCGATGATCTCCTCATTGGAGGGTACGATAGCGACACCCTTTTCGGTGGGTCTGGCATCGATGCGCTTCTAGGATCGACCGGAGATGACACGCTCTTCGGGGGGCCGGGCAACGACACCCTCTTGAATGGCTTTGTCGGCGAGGATTATCTCTACGGTGACGATGGCAACGACACCAGCCTTCAGGGCGGCGTCTCGGACGACTGGATCTATGGGGGCGACGGCAACGATGTTTCTGCCTTCGGTTCTGCCGGTACGGATGAGATCAGGGGAGGATCGGGCAGCGATCTCAAGTTCTACGGCGGGCGTGGCGATGACGGAGTTTTCGGCGGCAGTGGAAACGATGCCCGCCTCTATGGGGACAAAGGAAGCTACGGCAACTACGAGACCGACAGCGTCTACGGCGGTGACGGAGACGACACGCTGTTGCACGGCAATTCGCAGAACGATTCGGTATTCGGGGGATCGGGCAACGACACCTTTCTCTTCGGAGGAACGGGCGATGATGTTGTGGCCGGCAACTCGGGCGACGACGTTTCGCTCTATGGCGGCAAGGGACTCGATCGGCTCATCGCCGGCGATGGTAACGACAGCTTCATCTTCGGTGATTCCGACGACGATACGCTCTTCGGGGGCGGTGGCGACGACTTCCAGATCAATGGAGGCGCGGGCAACGATCTGATCCGCGGACGCGCGGACGACGATGGGTTTCTGGCGGGACTCGGCGGTGAAGACACCATCTTCGGCGACGAGGGAAACGACAGCTTCGTCTATGGCTTCGACGACAACGATCGCCTCTACGGTGCGACCGGAAACGACAGCTATTTCTATGGCGGCTATCAGGATGACCTGCTGGAAGGTGGTTCCGGTCAGGATAGCAGATTCTACGGTGGCGGCGACCAGGACACTCTCAGAGGCGGGAGTGGCGCCGACTATAGCTTTTACGGGCGCTATGGGTCGGACGGCATCTTTGGCGGTGACGGGGACGACCGCGGTTTGTTTGGCGGCGGCGGGAGTGACTCCCTCTACGGCGATAGCGGAAAGGACAGCGCCCTCAGAGGCGGTGCAGGCGACGACACAATCTCTGGCGGCGCCGGTGACGATGCGGAACTTTACGGCGGCGAGGGTGACGACGAGATCTTCGGCAATGCCGGCAACGACACGGATCTCTTCGGCGGATCGGGTTCGGATCAAATCAGAGGAGGCGGCGGCAACGACATCCTGGAGGGCGGCTCTGGCAGCGACAGCAGCTTTCGCGGCGACGGTGGTGAGGACACGCTCAGGGGCGGCAACGCTGTGGATCGCGACTTCTTCGGCGGCAGCGCCCGTGACCTTGTCTACGGCGGATCTGGGGATGACATTGGCCTCTTTGGCGGTTCCGGGACGGACCTCGTCTTTGGCGACACAGGCAACGACACCAGTCTGGTATCCGGCGGTTCCGGCGATACTGCCTTTGGCGTTCTCTCAGGTGGACTGGGGAACGATGTCTTCTTGATCGGCTCTTCTGGGACCGATGATATCAACGGCAATTCAGGCCTCGACAGTCTCTTCTTCGGCAATGGCGGAAGAGATTTCCTGAGGGGCGGTGGTGGCGACGACGCCTCCCTTTATGGTGGCGCGGACTCCGACTTTTTGGAGGGCGGCGAGGGTAACGATTCTATGCTCTTCGGTGGCCTCGGTGACGACTATCTGCGCGGCGACGTTTTTGCATTGGATTATGCCAATGATGGCAACGATCGGGACCTCTTCGGCGGGTCGGGAAGTGACAAGTTAAACAGCCGTGGTGGCGACGACTACCAACTCTTCGGCGGCAGCGGCGATGACAGCCTGTTTGGAGCGACCGGAAATGATCTGGTTTTCTATGGAGGTGACGGTGCGGATAGCCTCTATGGTGGAATCGGAAACGACAGTAGTTTCGAAGGCAACAGCGGGGATGATCTGGTCCAAGGCGATCTTGGCAGCGATCGTTATTTCTTTGGCGATTCGGGCAACGACACGCTTGTTGGCAATAGCGGAGGTGATGGATACTTCTCAGGCGGCCTCGGCGTAGACGTGTTGAATGGTGGCAGTGGATCGGATTTCCAGTTTTACGGCGGCAATGCCACAGACACCTTGGTCGGCGGCGACGGCAGTGACGAATCTCTTTTCGGAGGCCAAGGCGAAGACACGGTGTTCGGCGGGGGCGGAGGTGATGCGGACCTCTATGGGGGCATCGGTGCGGATGTTCTCTTTGGACGCCTGGGTGAGGATGCTCGTTTCTATGGCGGTAACGGAAATGATACGCTCTATGGCGGTGACGATGGCGACCAGTCCTTGTTGGGTGGCAGTGGCGACGACCTGATCTTCGCCGATAGTGGCGGCGACTTCTCGCTGCGTGGCCAGAACGGCGATGATGGACTCTATGGTGGCGCGGGCGCGGACTCGCGTCTGGCGGGCGAAAGCGGAGACGATAGGCTCTTCGGAGATGCCGGCAATGACTTGCGCCTGACTGGTGGCTCGGGCAGCGACAGCATCTTCGGAGGCCTCGGCAACGATTCCAATCTCGGTGGCCTCTATGGCAGCAACAGCGTCTTCGGCGGCAGCGGTGAGGATTTTAATGTCTACGGCGGCTCTGGTGCCGATCGCGTCTACGGGGGAAGCGGTGACGACGAGTTTCTCAGTGGCCGCGCTGGGGCTGACCTGATCTACGGTGGACAAGGTGACGACCGCAACCTCCTCGGCGGCGATGGCGAGGATTCGCTCTTTGGCGGTAGTGGGCGGGATAGGCTCTATGGGCAAAGCGGTGACGACCGTCTCGAGGGCGGCTCCGGGGATGACCGTAACGGCGGCGCTACCGGTAGCGATGATGTCCGAGGTCTGGATGGTGACGACATCCTAACCGGTGATCTTGGCGACGACCAGATTCGTGGCGGAACAGGTATCGACAGCGCGTTTGGCGGGTCCGGTCGCGATACGCTGTTTGGCGGAGCCGGTGCGGATACCCTCTACGGAGAGACGAACAACGACCAGATGGTCGGCGGCACCGGCACCGACATGCTCTTCGGCGGGTTGAATGGCGATCGCCTGAACGGGGCTTCGGGCAGCGATACGGCCTACGGCGGCAGAGGGAACGATACCTTTATCATCGATAGTATGACCGACCGTATCTTCGACGGTACCGGAGAGGGCAACGATGTCCTGCGCTCCAATGCCGACGACTATACCCTTGGCACCGCTTCGGAGGTCATGATCGAGCGCGTGGGCGTGAACATCGCAGCCGGCGATGCCAGGATGGTCGGCAACGACAACGACGATCTGATCGTCGGCAACAACGCCGACAACACCCTGCTGGGCAAGAGCGGCGCCGACCGCCTGAACGGCGGTGCCGGCGGCAGCAACAACATGGCCGGCGGCAGCGGCGACGACACCTTCATCGTGGTGACGAGCAGCGACATCGTGCGCGATGGTTCGGGCCAGGGAACCGACTTGGTGCGCGCCGAAGTAGACTTTAGCCTGCCGGACGGCAGTGCCTTCGCCTTCATCGAGAACCTGAGGATGCAAGGCGGTTTCGGCAATATCGACGGCACCGGGAACAGCCTGGACAACACGATCCAAGGAAACTCCGGCGACAATCGCCTGGCCGGCAACCAGGGCGCGGATCGGCTGCAAGGGCGAGACGGTGACGATAACCTCTTCGGCGGCGCATCTGCCGACCTCTTCGAGGGCGGCAGCGGTGCCGATACCATGAACCTGGGAGGTCAAGATACGGCCTTCGGCGGCTCGGCTGCCGACAGCTTCCTGTTCGCGGGCACAGCGAGCGGGGTCGTCATCAGGGACTTCGATGGGGTTACGCTCAACGCTGCCAACGGCGAGGACAAGCTTGTCTTCGCCACCGGCTTGGAGGTCGGCGCCTTCTCCTACATCGACGGGGCTGCCTTCTCCGGCGCCGGCAACAGCCAGGCGCGCTTCGCCGGTGCCGATAGTTTGGAAGTGGACATCAACGGCGACGGCAACGCCGACGTCCGCGCGCAGCTGACCGGCCTTTCCGCCGCCAACCGCCTGACCGGAACAGACTTCGTGTGGCTCTGATGCTTGCTCGGTCGCTGAAACTGCCTGGAGCTTTCGACTGACGAAGGTTTGAGTACAGAAAAGAAGGAACCTATCGATGGCCATCATCTTCGGGACTGCCGGTGAGAACAACTCGCTGTTGGGGACCAATGCGGTCGATACGATCTACGGATTGAGCGGCGACGATAAGATCAATGGCAATTCCGGCAATGACACGCTCTTTGGCGGTTCGGGAAACGACACCAGCCTCTACGGGGCGTCCGGAAACGACCGCATCGTCGGCGATGAGGGCGATGACTACAGACTGTTCGGCGCCGACGGAAACGACCGGATCTTTGGTCGGCAAGGTGATGACAAGAACCTCTCGGGGCGATCTGGATCTGATAGCGTTTTCGGCGGCGGACAGAACGATCTGGGTCTGATTGGCGGTTTGGGGCCGGATAGACTCTACGGCGACGGCGGAGACGATTCCTTCCTAACCGGCGAAAATGCCAAGGATCGCCTCTACGGTGGCGACGGTGCAGATGCAACCCTGCGCGGGGGCGCCAGTGCAGACACGCTGTTTGGCGGCAGTGGCGACGATTCTTACCTTGCCGGCAATGCGGGAAACGACAGCATCTTCGGTGATAGTGGCGCCGACCGTGGTCTTGTCGGCGATCGCATTGGCAGCGGTAACGACCTGCTCTACGGCGGTGTCGGCAATGATGCCTCCCTCTATGGGGACAGCGGCGTCGACACGATCTTCGGCGGTGGGGGTAGTGACTTCTTCCTACTTGGCCGGGTAGGCGACGACCGTATCGAAGGTGGAACCGGGAACGACTCGGTCTTGGGCGGTTCGAGTGGCAGTGACCTGCTCTACGGCGGCCGGGGCGCCGACACGAACCTGTCTGGAGGGACGGGCGACGATCGTGTTTTCGGCGACCTGGGAGACGACGAAGACCTTTCCGGCGATTTGGGCAACGATACCGTCAGTGGCGGCAGCGGCAGTGATTCTGTCCTTTCCGGCCGCAGTGGCGACGATCTTCTTGTCGGTGGGGCGGGCGATGATGCGCGTGCCTATGGCGACAGTGGTAGCGATCGTCTTTTCGGCGGCGAAGGTGACGACTCCTCCTTCTTCGGCAGCTACGGCGATGACCAGCTCTTTGGGCGGGCTGGCGCGGACCTGCGTTTCGAGGGCGGATTGGGTCGCGACAGCCTCTATGGCGGCGATGGTGCGGATCGAACCTTCAAGGGGGGCAGCGGTGACGATTTCCTCTTCGGCGGATCGGGCGACGATGTCAGCGCCTTTGGCGGTAGCGGCACCGATAGCCTCTTGGGCGATCAGGGTGACGACAGTCTGCTCTACGGTGGCGAGGGTGTCGACTTCATCTGGGGTGGCTCGGGTGCCGACTACCGGCTCAGCGGCGGTAGCGGGAACGATAGCGTCAGGGGCGGCAGCGGCGACGATGCCTTCCTCTTCGGCGGTGACGGCCGGGATCTGGTGCGCGGAGATGACGGTGCGGATCGGATCTATGGCGGCACTGCCGTAGACACGCTCTTCGGTGGGGACGGGGACGACTATGCCTTCGGCGGCCTGGGAAACGATCGGGTGATTGGTGGCGACAATGCCGATGTTCTCTTCGGCGATGCCGGGACGGATCGGCTGGACGGGTCCGACGGCGATGACACACTGGTGGGTGGAACCGGCGGCGATCAGCATTTCGGCGGCGATGGTGCTGATACTGCCTTCGGCGGCAATGGGAATGACTTCTTCGAGGGAGGTGCCGGCGCCGACTCACTGTACGGTGGCAGCGGGGGCGATAATCTGGACGGTGGCGCTGGCACCGACACGGCCTTCGGCGGCAGCGGTAACGACACATTTTGGGTCGATACGGCAACGGACCGTGTCGGCGACGGCTTTGGTAATGGGACCGATGAGGTGCGCAGCCAGGTCGACTTCACCCTCCCGGACGGAACCGGTACGGCCCATGTCGAGAACCTGCGCTTGCGCGTCAACGCCGGCGACATCGACGGCACTGGAAACAGCCTGGAGAACACGCTTATCGGTAACAGCGGCGACAATCGTCTGGCCGGCAACCAGGCCGACGACCTCATCAGGGGGCGTGATGGGAACGACCGGATCTTCGGCGGCCTCGATGCCGACGTGATGGAGGGCGGCAGCGGCGCCGACACCCTGGCGATGGGTAGGGACGATAGCGCCTTCGGCGGCTCGGCTGCCGATTGGTTCCGCTTCAGCGGCAGCGTCGAGGATGCCATCATCGGCGACTTCGACGGGGTCAGCCTGAATGCGGCCAACGGAGAAGACAAGCTGGTCTTCGCGACCGGTTTGGAGACCGGCGCCTTCTCCTACATCGACGGTGCTGCCTTCTCCGCCGCCGGCAACAGCCAGGCACGCTTCGCCGGAGGCGACAGCCTGGAAGTCGATATCGACGGTGACGGCAGTGCCGATGTCGACGTGCAACTCACCGGGCTTTCGGCGGCCAATCAGATCACCGCCGCGGACTTCCTTTGGCTCTAGCCTGGATATCACACCAGGATAGGGCCGTCATCGCGTCGGGGGGAGTCCGATCCGCTAGGAGACGGTCGAAGAGCCTAGCCTTGTGCTAGGCTTGAGGCCTTCGACACCGCGGGCGGCCCGTCCGACGCGACCCTATCCTGGTGTGATATCCAGGCTAGACCAAGATGATCGCAGATCGAAACGACCCGCGGTCTGAATCTTGGCCTACTTTCAAACAAGTAGAGTGCGATTCAGACGATAGATCGATTCGATCTATCGTCATCGCGCTCTAGCGCCAAGGACCGGTCTGAGCTTGTTGGCGATGTCTCTGTCAAACAGTGTGGCGGTCATCCGGAATGAACGTGCGCGCGTGAAGAACCAGGATTTCGTCGAACGCTGCCCGGATGCGCCCCTCCAAGCCGGGGTCCGTGAGACGATTAGCCAGCCCGCTGCCGTCGCTGTGGTCGCTGACCGCCAGCCTCTTCCTCGTCGAAGAGCGAGGCCAGCTGTTCCATCATGGTGCCGCCCAGCTGTTCGGCGTCCACGATGGTCACCGCGCGGCGATAGTAGCGGGTGACGTCGTGGCCGATGCCGATGGCGACCAGCTCGACCGGGCTGCGGGTCTCGATCATCTCGATCACCTCGCGCAGGTGACGTTCCAGATAGTTGCCGGCATTGACCGAGAGAGTTGAGTCATCCACCGGCGCACCGTCGGAAATCACCATCAGGATGCGGCGCTGCTCCGGCCGGCCGATCAGGCGGTTGTGCGCCCACAGCAAGGCCTCGCCGTCGATGTTCTCTTTCAGGATGCCCTCGCGCAGCATCAGGCCCAGGTTCTTGCGCGCACGCCGCCAGGGGGCATCGGCCTCCTTATAGACGATGTGGCGCAGGTCGTTGAGGCGGCCGGGCAGCGGCGGCTTGCCCTGCGCGATCCACTTCTCGCGCGCCTGGCCGCCCTTCCACATGCGCGTCGTGAAGCCCAGAATTTCGACCTTGACCGCACAACGCTCCAAGGTGCGGGCCAGGATGTCGGCGCTCATCGCAGCCACGCTGATCGGCCGCCCGCGCATCGAGCCGGAGTTGTCGATCAGCAGCGAGACCACAGTGTCGCGGAAGTCGATGTCGCTCTCGCGTTTGAAGGTGAGCGAGTGGGTCGGGTTGGCGATGATCCGCGCCAGACGCGCGGTGTCGAGCATACCCTCTTCTAGATTGAACTCCCAGGCGCGGGTCTGCTTGGCCATCAGGCGGCGTTGCATACGGTTGGCCAGCCGCGCGATCACGCCCTGCAGGTGCGCCAGCTGCTGATCCAGCATCATGCGCAGGCGGGTCAGCTCGTCGGCGTCGCAGAGATCCTGGGCACTGACGATCTCGTCGAAGTCGGTGGTAAAGGGGGTATAGATGTCGCCTGGACGGACGTTCGAGAGGTCGTGCTCGGGCGGCCGGCCGGGGCGGCCGGGATCTTCCTCGCCCTCGCCGGCGGTCATCTCGCCTTCGGCTTCGGCGGTTGCGTCCTCGCTGCCCTCGCCCTCGGCGACCTCGACCTCCTGGCCCTCCATGCTGGCCTGGGCTTCGCCGCTGTCCTGCTCGCCGTCCTGGTTCTCCGAGGGCGCGTCCTGGGTTTCCTGATCCTGGTCCTCGGCCTCGGAGTCGTCGGATTCGGAATCCTCCACCATGTCCTCCAGCTCAAGGTGCTGGATCAGGCGGCGGGCGATCTGGGCAAAGCCCTTCTGGTCCTTCAGATGCTCGCCCAGATCCGAGACGTCCTGCAGGATCGTGGGATCGAGCAGCGGGCGCCAAAGGTCGGCGACGTGCTTGGCCGACGGCGGCAGGTCGCGGCCAGTCAGCGCCTCGCGGACTACGGCGCGCAGCGCCTCGGCAATCGGCGCGTCGGAGGCATCGGTGATGCGGTTGAGGCCGCGCGAGCTGTAGTGCGCCTCCATCGCCGTATCCAGGTTCATCGCCATGCCGGCCATGGTGGAACTGCCCAGGGCCTCGCAGCGCGCCTGCTCGACCAGGTCGAAAACCTCGCGGGCGATTGGATCTTGCGGGCGATTGCCGGAATGCACGCTCTGGCTATGGTGGCGCAGCCGCAAGGCGCTGGCGTCGGCCTGACCGCGGGCGCGCAAGACCTCTTCGACCGGCAGATCGCGCGGCGGTGGGGTCAGCTTGACCTCTTCGCCGACCACGCCCTGGCCCGAGGGGTGGAAGGCGACCGTCGCCTCCGGCTTGCGGGAGACCGCGCGAATGGTGGCAGCCGTGCTCCGCTTGAAGCGCTCTAGAGGATTCTCGCGATCGTGCATCGCCGGCGTTTCCCCCGTGCGCCTAGGAGACGACGGTCTGGACGCCGGTCTCGGCCAGTTCGGTGCCGAAGCAGCGTTGGTAGTACTCGGCCACGATCGGGCGCTCGGTCTCGTCGCACTTGTTCAGGAAGGTCACCCGGAAGGCGAAGGAGAGATCCTGGAAGATCTCCGCATTCTCGGCCCAGGTGATGCAGGTCCTGGGGCTCATCACCGTCGAAAGGTCGCCGTTGATGAAGCCCGAACGCGTCAGATCGGCCAGCGCCACCATGGCCGAGATCTTCTCGCGGCCCTCCTTGGTGTCGTAGGAGGGACACTTGGCGATAACGATGTTGGTTTCGTCGTCGTGCGGCAAATAGTTCAGGGTGGCAACGATACTCCAGCGGTCCATCTGGCCCTGGTTGATCTGCTGGGTGCCGTGATAGAGGCCGGTGGTGTCGCCCAGGCCCACGGTGTTGGCCGTGGCGAAGAGACGGAAGGCGGGATGCGGGCGGATCACCCGGTTCTGGTCCAGCAGGGTCAGGCGGCCAGAGGACTCGAGCACGCGCTGGATCACGAACATGACGTCCGGACGGCCGGCATCGTACTCGTCGAAGACCACGCCGACCGGGCGCTGCAGGGCCCAGGGCAGCAGGCCTTCGCGGAACTCGGTCACCTGCTGACCGTCGCGCAGGACGATGGCGTCCTTGCCGACCAGGTCGATGCGGCTGACGTGGCTATCGAGGTTGACGCGCACCAGCGGCCAGTTCAGGCGGGCTGCGACCTGCTCGATGTGGGTGGACTTGCCGGT
This sequence comes from Kiloniellales bacterium, assembly GCA_040219175.1. Classification (GTDB taxonomy): domain Bacteria; phylum Pseudomonadota; class Alphaproteobacteria; order Kiloniellales; family JACOMY01; genus JACOMY01. Next base: position 10,703 of record JAVJSY010000044.1, on the reverse strand, counting down.
GCCGTGATAGCCCTGGATCATGACCCGGCGATTGTGCGCGAAGCCCGCCAGGATGGTCATGGTGGTGTCGTGGTCGAAGCGGTAGGCCTCGTCCAGATCGGGGACATAATCATTGCTCTCGGCGAAGGCCGGGACCTCCATGTCGCTGTCGAGCCCGAAGGTCTGGCGGACCGAGAGCTTTATGTCCGGCCGTGATTCGGGCGGCAGGTTGTCATTGACCATGGTGTCGCTGGGCATCGATCGGCTCTTCCTTTTCTTCGCGTTCCTGGCCGGCATCGTCCTCTGGTCGAGGGCGTGCCGACGGCGCCCTAAAACCCGGTTCCAACTCCGGGGCGCCTTGCTGTTCGGTCGTCAGGCTGGATGGCTGTAAGCGGTCTTAAGAGTGCTATAGGCCCGGTTCACTTCCTTCAAGCGTTCTTCCGCCTGCCGGTCGCCGCCATTGGCATCGGGGTGGAGTTGCTTGACCAGAGACTTATAGCGCGCCTTGACCTCTGGAAAGGGGCTCATTGGCGGAAGCTCCAAGATCGCCAGTGCCGCTTCCTCCGCGCTCAGCGGTTTGGCGGGCGGCTCGTTGAGCTGGTCTTTGCCCAAAAGGCCGAGGGGATCGTGGATTCCCATGCCGCCGCCCAATGGCCAGCTTGGGCGCTGCCAGGTCTGGTCTGCGCGCATATGGGCCTCGATTTGCGCTGAGGACATACCTTTGAAGTAGTCCCATCGGGCGTTGTAGGCGCGCACATGCTCCAGGCAGAACCAGATGTAGCGATCCAGGTGGTTGCGCGAGAGCGGTGCCCGATAGTCCCCCGACTCCATGCATCCGGGATGCATGCAGCAGCGCGGCCCCGCTTGGCCGCTGTCGAAGGGTGCCCGCAAAGGGTCGGGCTGTGTATCTCTGCGCATGAGGAGAGTATGGAAGGCCCGGCCGGAGGTGACAAGCGGGCTTGGGCGAAGCTTTTGCGTCCGCAGGTCAGAAGTGTGAGAAGCCCCTAGCCGGGTCCGCATCGACGCTCCATCTAAAAGCCGGCGATGCTGTCTCAAGAACAAGGACGTGGGGAGAACGACGTGAGTGTAGCGGGTACCATGGAAGAGAAGCTGCGGGCTGCGTTTCAGCCGGCGCAGCTGAAGATCGAAGATCAGTCGCATCTCCACGCCGGCCATGCCGGCCACAACCCAGACGGCGAGAGCCACTTTCATGTCGTGTTGGTGAGCGAGGCTTTTGCCGGTATGAGCCGCGTGCAACGCCAGCGTGCCGTCTACGAGGTCTTGGCCGAAGAGCTGAAAGGCCGGGTGCACGCGCTGAGCCTGGAGACGCGGACTCCGCCCGAAGCCGGTTAGGGCGAGCCTTCGGTTATCTATTCTGGTCCTCGTGGTGCAACCCGGACGGATGGTTTCCATCCGCCTGGATAAGTTGCCCTACCAGAGCAACAAGTTAGTGGGCCGATTCACCGAACGCTTGGGAGTCAAGCGTTCGGATCGGACCACTCACTTTGCTGCCTTTCTTGACAGCGATCCCGCACCAGTTGCAGTAGCGGGCGCAGCTCCCCCGGATCGATAGAAAGCGCCTCCAGCTTCTCGACCGTGTTGCAGAGGTATTCCGAACAGGGGCCACGCTCTCCGGCGGCTTGGGCGATCAGCTCTGCCGTGGCGTCGCGGTCAAGGCGGCCGGTGTATTGGATGTGGTGCCGGTCGACGACGAACGCCAAGCCCAGTAAGGGGCCGTGGGCCGTCAAGAGTTTGACCAGCCGGGGGTGATAGACCCGGGTCGTCATTTCGCGCTCGTGCAGATAGTCGAGCACCCACTCGCTCTCTTGCGAGCCCACCTTGAAGGCCATGCCGTGACACGATCCGCCGCGGTCCAGTCCCAAGACCAGGCCGGGTTGTTCCGGGGTGCCGCGATAGCTGTGCGACCAGATGCAAAAGCGCCGGTGATAGCCGCGCAGCAAGGCCGGTCGCGCCTCGGCATGCGGGAAGCCCGGGTTCCACATCAACGAGCCGTAGCCAAAGACCCAGAAGTCGCGCCCGAGGCGGCAGGGCATCAGCTGCTTCAGGCAGGGCAGGTCGCGCCCTTCCGCAATCAGCTTCTCATGGTCGAAGCTGCGGCTGTCTTGGTTTCCTGGCACCAGCTTCTGGCGCATGCCCTCTCGTGATCCTCGCCATGGCTCGACTAAGCAATGTGCTAACCTAGTGCGCCGGGTCGGCAGGCAAAAGGGGGTTTGGGGTCACACGAGCCTTGGCCACCGGGCAAGGATTGTTTGGATTCCGACAAGAGTGGCCCAACCGCAAAAACCTGCACGCAGAGGTGGCTCGCAATCTCGTCAGGGGTAAGCGGGCCGAAGATGTGCTTACATCGGTCAGAACCTCGCCCCACTTAGAGCGCTTTTCCAAGGTGACTCTGAGGCCTTGTGCACAGTGCCTCAAGGGCCTGGATCGTGCGAGAGTGCGAGAAGGGGGCACGCAGGCTGATCCGTATGGACGACAAGCAAGCTTCAGCAAGAAGCGGAAAGGACACTTCGATGAGCTTACGTATCAACGACACGGCACCGGATTTCACCGCCGAGACCACCGAGGGTAGGATCTCTTTTCACGATTGGCTGGGCGATTCCTGGGGCGTGCTCTTCTCGCACCCCAAGGACTACACGCCGGTCTGCACCACCGAGCTTGGCTACATGGCCCGCATCAAGCCGGAGTTCGAAAAGCGCAACGTGAAGATCATCGGCCTCTCCGTCGACCCGGTCGAGAACCACAAGGGCTGGTCGGCCGACATCGCGGAAACCCAAGGCCATGCGCCGAACTACCCGATGATCGGCGACACGGACCTCCATGTCTCCAAGCTCTACAACATGCTGCCGGCCGCAGAGGGCGACAGCGCCGAAGGGCGCACGGCAATGGACAACGCCACGGTGCGCAACGTCTTCGTCATCGGGCCCGACAAGAAGATCAAGCTGATCATCGTCTATCCGATGAGCACCGGCCGCAATTTCGACGAGGTGCTGCGGGTCATCGACTCCTTGCAGCTGACGGCCAAACACAAGGTTGCAACGCCGGTGAACTGGCAGAACGGCGACGATGTGATCATCGTGCCCGCGGTCAGCAACGAAGACGCCGCCAAAGCCTTCCCCGATGGCTGGGAAGCGCCCAAGCCTTATCTCCGGATCGTGAAGCAGCCGGGTTAAGACCAGCTCGCTGCAACTGGAGTTCCTAACATCTGGGGCGGATCGGATGAAGACTGGTCCGCCCCTTCTCATGTTGCTCTGTCATCGACCGGCACCCGGTTCCAGTGACCTGACAGACCAGTGACCTGACAGAAGAGAAGATTCTGCTATCCAATGATTTGCTCATGACGTTAGAGTCGTCGTGCGGCGGCGAACAGCACAGATCGGACACTCTGATGGCGGTAATCTTCGGCAACAGCGGGAAGAACGATACACTGATCGGAACCTCGCTGGTCGACACGATCAGCGGGCTAAGCGGCAACGACCGGATCGACGGCCTCGATGGCGCCGATGTTCTCTACGGTGGCAGTGGCAAGGATAACTTCCTTCAGGGGCGCAGTGGCGGGGACGTCATCTTTGGCGGGCCGGGTGATGACAGTTTCGTCTATGGCGGTGCCGGCGACGATACCGTCGCTGGCGACGATGGCGATGACGTCCTCTTCTTCGGCGCCGCTGGATTGGACAGCTTCTTCGGCAATTCCGGCAATGACGCCGCCTTCTACGGGGGCAGTGCCAGCGACCTGCTTCAGGCCGGCAGTGGGAAGGATGTTGCCTTCTATGGCGATAGCGGCGCCGATCTGGTTTTCGGTGGTGACGGTGACGACCAGTTCTTCAACGGCGGCGAGGGTGACGACAGTCTCTCCGGGGGCCCGGGAAACGACGCCTCCTTCTATGGAGGGTCGGGCCGGGACCTGCTGTCCACCGGCGATGGAGACGATACCGGGTTTGAGGGGGGCTCCAACGTCGATGTCATCCAAGGCAGCTCCGGGGACGACCGCCTCCTCTTCGGAGGCGAAGGCAAGGATACCCTTTTTGGCGGCGAAGGGGGGGATATTGGCCTCTATGGCGGTTCGGGTGACGACAGGGTCATTGCTGGCAGCGGCGCGGACCTCAGTATAGCCGGAGACTCTGGGGCCGACGGGATCTTCGGTGGGGATGGTGATGACACCAGCCTCTTTGGCGGCGAGGGTTCGGACAGTATCTATGGCCGTTCCGGGGACGACACCAGCCTATCGGGGGACAGCGGCCACGATTCGATTTTCGGCGGCAGCGGTGCGGACAGACGTCTCTATGGCGGTTCGGGAAATGATACCCTAGAAGGCGGTATCGGCGACGACACGAACCTTACCGGAGGAGACGGCACGGATCGCTTGGAAGGCGGGCTGGGTGACGATGCCGACTTGTATGGCCGTAACGGCACGGACAAGATCTTCGGCGACAGCGGTGCAGATAGCTTTCTGGTCGGTGGCAATGGAGATGACAGCATCTATGGCGGCAGTGGTTCGGACGACATCTTAAGGGGCAGTTCGGGCGACGATCGTATCGCCGGGGGCGATGGCAGCGATGACAGGCTCTTCGGCGAGAACAGCAGCGATCGCATCTATGGCGGTGAGGGGGACGACCAGAGTCTCTTCGGCGGGCGCGGCGACGACACACTGTTGGCCGAAGGCGGAGACGATCGTACCGTTTACGGCGCTAGCGGAGCCGATTTCGTCTATGGCGGTGACGGGGACGATATACTCGGCGGCGGCAGCGGCGTGGATCGGGTGTTCGGCGGCCTGGACGACGACCGCATCGTCGTGGATCCTGGTCAGTCCAATGCCGGAGATACCTACGACGGCGGTTTGGGAAGCGATACCTTGGTTTTGGCGACCGGCGCCTTGTTGGCGTCGGGGGTGACGACGACCTCCATAGAAGTGCTTCTCGCAGTCGGCAGCGATGCGCCCGACGACTTCACCGGTTTCAGCGGTGCGGACACGATCTTCGGTGCGGGCGGCAATGATGAGCTGCGCGGCGCCAGCGGAGGGGACGAACTCTACGGCGGTGCGGGAAGCGATCAAATCAGAGGCGACGACGGCGACGACATTGCTTTTGGCGGCAGTGGCAAGGATACTGTCTTTGGCGCTGATGGTGAGGATCTTCTGTTTGGCGGGACCGGTCAGGATCGTTTCGTCGGTGGCAGCGGCAGCGATGTGATCTTCGGCGGCAACAACCAGGACCGCTTGAACGGGGCCTCAGGCGCCGATACGGCCTTCGGTGGGGCCAGCAACGACACCTTCATCGTCGATATCAAAGAGGACAGGATCCTCGACGGCGCCGGCGGCGGCACCGACGTGCTGCGCAACAATGCCCCGAACTACACGCTGGGTACGGCCTCAGAGGTTATGGTCGAGCGGGCGATCATCGTGCGTTCGGCTGGTGAGGCACGCATGGTCGGCAATGCCAACAGCGACGTCTTGCTGGGCAATTCTTTCGACAATGTGCTGGTGGGTAAAAGCGGTAATGATCGTCTGAACGCCAATGGCGGCACCAACACCATGACCGGCGGCAGCGGCGACGATACCTTTGTCGTGGTCTCGAGCGCCGACATCGTCCGCGAGTTCTCTGGTCAGGGTGTGGACCTGGTGCGCGCCGAGGTGGACTACACCTTGCCGAACGGCTCGGCGACGGCCTTCGTCGAGAATCTGCGCATGCAACAGGGGTTTGGCAACATCGACGGTGCCGGCAACGACCTAGACAACATCATCGAAGGCAACACCGGCGACAACACCTTGCGCGGCAATGATGGCGATGACCGGGTCGAGGGCGGTCTTGGCGACGACCGGCTGTTCGGCGGGCGCGGCGGCGATCGCTTCGAGGGGGAGAGCGGATCCGACAGCCTGCACCTGGCCTCGGGCGACGTCGCTTTCGGCGGTTCCGGCACGGATTCCTTCATTTTCAACGGAGCGGCGATGGGTCCCGGCGGCACCGGCGGCCCGGTGATCGGCGACTTCGACGGGGTGCTGGCGAACGGCGCCAACGGCGAGGACAAGCTGGTCTATGCGACCGGGCTGGAGGTCGGCAGCTTCGCTTACATCGGCGCGGCTGCCTTCTCCGGCGGCGGCAACTCCGAAGCGCGCTATGCTGGCGTTCGCCAGGTTCAAGTTGATCAGGACGGCGACGGCAGCGTCGACCAGGCTTTCCTCGTCAATGGCGTCACCGCCGCCAACCTGCTGACCGCTACGGACTTTGTCTGGCTTTAGCGCGGCTCTAGAGCAGGCAAGCAGCACCTGAGCCCGCGCCGTTTTCCTTGGTGCTACTGGCCAAGTTCACTTAGCAGCGCGTCCGTGGTCACCTGTCGGCAATAGCCCTTGATGGTCTTCAGCGAGTTGTCGTGCCGCTCTTGGGTCAAGGTGGCGCAGGCATCGGTCACCAGGGTCACCAAGTAACCCAGGTCGCAAGCATCTCTGACCGCCGATTCCACGCACTGGTCGGTCAAGAGGCCGGCCAGAACCAGCTGGCGCACGCCCAGATTGCCCAGGATGTAGTGGACGTGGGTGGAGATGAAGACCGAGGAGGAGGTCTTCGGCAGCACGATCTCGTCGTCGAGCGGCGCGATCTCGTCGATCACCTTGCCGTCCCAACTGCCCTTGGGGACGTTGAAGCCGGTGATCTTGTAGTCGAGGCTGCGGTCGCGACCGTCCTTGGTCAGGCTTTCGATGGTGGTGTAGAGCACCTCGATGCCGGCCTTGCGGCAGCCGCGCTGCAGGGCCTGCATCTTGGGAATCGTGCGCTCCTGCAACTCGCGAAAATGCCAGCCGTACTTTGCTTCGATGGCCTCCGCGCTCAGCCCTTTGTATTCGCCGCCGGCAGCGGTGACGTTGTAGTTCTGCACATCGATGAACAGCAGAGCGGATTGGTGCGGGCTCAGCGGAACCTCGCGGGTAAGCTGGTCGGCCATGGTCAATTCTCCAGTATGGCTTGGAAACAAGCGGCGAGCAGGCTGGACCAGTCCTCCACACCCTCCGGCGTGTCGATCTGGTCGTTGCGGATCTCGATCAGGACATGCCTGAGGCCGCGTTTCTCGCCGTGGGTCGGGATGGTGTAGTCGCTCAAGTCGGTCACCCGGTAGGGCTCGTTGAAGGCCGCAACCAGACCGGGGCGCCGGTTCAGCAGTTCGTGCATCACCGCGTGTGCGCCGCTGTCGTCGCGGTTGAACAGCAGGCCGACCTCCCAGGGCCGATTGAAGCCCTGCATCACCGGCGTGTAGCTATGGATGTCGGCCAGCAGCTTCGGCGGTCGCGCGTCGATCGCCGTCGTTATCGCGGCCTCGAAGGGGCGAAAGATCTCGGTGATGCGGGCGACGCGCTCGGTCTCCAGGATCTCCTGATTGAAGGGAATCTCGGTGCCGTCCGACACCTTGGGCATGGAGGAGGGCACGCCCGGCGGCCGGTTGCAGTCGATCACCAGCCGGCTATAGCGCTGCAGGACGGCAGGTGCCTCCAGCCTGGCCGACAGGCTGCGGGTAAGCGCAGCTGCACCGATGTCCCAGGCGATATGCCGCTGCATCTCGGCCTCGGACGGTGCCAAGCCTTGCAGCTGTGTCGGGATTGCCCGGCCGGCGTGCTCGCAGACCAGCAGCAGATCGGACCCGGCCTTGCCGTTGAGGCGTTCGACCGGGTCGGGGTCCTCTGAACCCAGTAGGGCAAAAAGTGTCTCGCTTGTCATGATGGCGAGAGACTAACCGCGTCGTGGCGACATGAGAAGTCGGCTTGCGTAGCCTGGGCGAAGCGGCGATCTTGTCGCGGTAACGAGCAAGGGAGTGCAGGCAGCGTGATACGTGAGGAACTCGTTTTCGTGGGCGTGCCCGATATCGCCGGGCGACTGCGCGGCAAGGCCTTTCCGAGAGCCGATCTGGAGGCTCGATTGCAGCGCGGCGTCGGTTGGACCCCGACCAACGTGCAGATCACCTGTTTCGATCTGATCGCCGAATCGCCCTTCGGACCGCTGGGCGATCTGGTGATGATTCCCGATCCGCAAGCCGAATCGCGGGTAGACTTCCAAGACGGCGGTCCCGCCGACCATATCCTGCTGGGCGACTTGCGAGAGCTAGACGGACGGCCCTGGCTTGCCTGTACCCGCCAGCTGCTGCGCGACGCGCTGGAACGGCTGAAGCGGGTCTCGGGATTGGACGCGCTGATGTCGTTCGAGCACGAGTTCCATCTGAAGGGGGCAGAGCGACCGCACGGCGACGCCTATTCGCTGGGCGGATTCCGGGCGCAGGCTGATTTCTGCGAGACCCTGATTGCCGCCCTTCGGACCGGCGGCTTGGATCCGGACACCGTCATGAAAGAATACGGCGCCGACCAGTACGAGGTCACGATCGATCCCAAGCTTGGCCTGCGCGCCGCCGACGAAGCTGCGATCCTGCGCGAGATCGTACGCGGGACTGCCGAACGCTATGGCGATGCGGCCAGCTTCACGCCGCTGCGCAACCCGGCCGGGGTGGGCAACGGCGTGCACATCCACATCAGTTTTCGCGATGAGGAGGGCCAGCCGGCGACCTACGATCCCGATGCCGAGCACGGCATGGCCGTCTTCACCGGCGCCTTTATCGCCGGCGTGCTGAAGTACCTGGACGCAATCGTCGCGATCACTGCGCCGTCGGTCGTCTCCTACACCCGACTGACGCCGCATCGCTGGTCTGCCGCCTTCAACAATCTGGGCTTTCAGGATCGCGAGGCCTCGGTCAGGCTCTGCCCGATTTCGGCGCAGGAGCCCGATGCCATCGCCAAGCAGTTCAACTTCGAGTATCGGGCGGCTGACGGGGCTGCCACGCCGCATCTGGCGCTGGCGGCGATCATCCACGCCGGTGTGCAGGGGATCGAGGAGGGCCTGCCCGCGCCCAAAGCGACGCACTACGATCTCTCGGCCTTGACGCCACAAGAGCTCGCCGCACAGGGCTACATTCGTCTTCCGCAGAGCCTGCCGGAAGCCCTGGATCGTTTCGCCGGCAATGCCACGGTGACCGGCTGGTTTCCGGAGGGCTTCGCGCAACTCTACTGCCAGCACAAGCGCGGAGAGCTGGCTTTCCTGCGCGGCAAATCGATGGAGGCGGTCTGCGCCGACTATGAAGCCTCATATTGACCCAGGCGACCGGTAGAATCTGGACCGCCGCTGCTAGAAACGGCATTTTCCCTGTACGATGTTTGCCGAATTCAACGACCTCCTAGCAGCCAGCTTCGCCTTCGTGCTGGGGCACTTCCTGCTCTCCAGCATGGCGATCCGGAAGGCCTTGTTACAGCGCCTGGGCGAGGGCGGGTTTCGCATCGCCTATTCTCTGGTCGTGTCGGTTTCCTTCGTCTGGATGCTGCTGTCCTATCGCAGCGCACCCTACATGCCCTTGTGGGAACCGCCTTTGTGGACGGCCTACATCGCCCTAGCCCTCATGCTGCCGGCGACCCTGCTCTTCGTGATCGGCCTGGCAACACCCTCGCCGACGGCCGTGGGCGGCGAGAGCCGTCTGGATGTGCGTGATGCGCGGCCGCCGGCCCACGGGATCCTGTCGGTCACCCGCCACCCCTTCCTGTGCGGCGTCTCGCTCTATGCGATCGCCCACCTGGTCGCCAACGGCGATCTGGCGACCGTCATCCTGATGCTCGGGCTCTTGATCCTGTCGGTCGGCGGCATGGCCCACATCGACGCCCGTCGCTCCAACGTCCTGGGGCCGCTTTGGGGACCGATTGCCTTGAACACCAGCCGCATGCCCTTTGCGGCGGTCCTGCAGAAACGCGCCAAGCTGGATTTGGCCGGGATCGGCTGGTGGCGCTTCCTGCTGGCGCTGGCGGTCTATGTCGCCTTTATCCTGCTGCACCCGCTCGTCATCGGCGTGCCGATCATGGTGCATCCTTAGAGGCCGTCCGGAAACTGCGCGGGACCTGCGCTGTCGTATCAAGGTCTTGGGCAAGGGGAGAGGCGGGCCGCGTCACCTCTCTCGGCAGAAGGGCACCGTCGCCGAAGGAGAAGACCGCCATCCGCGTTTCGTTCAGGAGGGCGGCATAGCCAGCCTTGGTCTTGTCAGAGGGGCAGCGTCTACCTTAGCCTTGCCGATAAGCGCCTGTTCCAGATAAGCCTGCCTGTTTTAAAGGAAACCCCCAGATGAAGTATGCCGCCATCACCGTCCTGGCCTTGTCCTTGACCCCGCTTGCCGCCCTTGCCGACGAGCCGGTCAACGATGACGAGGCCAATGCGATCCAGAATGCACTCAACGCCTGGGGTTGCGCCGGCGGCGACATGGAAAAGGAAAGCGGAGACGTTCTGCACTACGAAGTCGAAGATGCCGAGTGCGATGCCGGTGAATACGATTTTCGGTTGGACAAAGACTTCAACGTTCTTCTCATCAGCCGCCACTGACTAGGCTCTTACGAACGTTAAGCGGCAGGAGTGAGGCCTGATTGCATCTGTTTTAGCGTTCAAGCGCCGCGCGGGCTTATCCTCGCGTGTGCTGCGGGCGCGCAGTCGCGCTTGCCAAATCGCGCCGCGCACCGCTCAACGCGGGTTGGAATCAGAAGTCCTCACAGCCATACAAAATCGGTGGCCGTGAGCTGGCCTGCTTCGGTGACGCCGTCTACCAGGAAGGCCTGGTCGACGTTGCCGTCGCCGTCCTGATCGACTTGAATCTGGCGAACGCCAGCGAAGCGGGCCTCGGAGTTGCCGGCGGCCGAGAAGGCGGCG
>JAVJSY010000043.1:0-9800 GCA_040219175.1 Kiloniellales bacterium | reverse complement strand
GCGTATCAGAGTTTGATCGACCGTCGTCTCAACGACCGCGCTTCCTGCCTTGCCCGTTAAGGCTTGAAACCGATAGCTTCCTCGGAAGCCACAGATTAACGCGCCTGCATCTTGAAAAGGCGATCATGAGAGTGGTCCGATACCAACGCGTGGATCCCAAGCGTTAGGCTCGGACCACTAACGTGTTGATCTGGTGGGGCAACTTATCCAGAGGGATGGGAACCATCCCTCTGGGTTGCACCACTAGCCGCCGGTGACGCTCATGTGGCGGCTGACGGCCGGGGCTTGGTTGTTGCGATCGATGATGAAGTCGTGGCCTTTGGGCTTGCGGGTGATGGCGTCGCGGATGGCATCACGCAGCACCGCGTCATCATCGCTGGCGCGCAGCACCTGACGCAGGTCGGCGGCATCGTCCTGACCCAAGCACATGTAGAGCGTTCCGGTGCAGGTCAGGCGCACGCGGTTGCAGCTCTCGCAGAAGTTATGGGTTAGCGGGGTGATGAAGCCCAGCTTCCGTCCCGTCTCTTCGACCCGCACGAAGCGTGCTGGCCCGCCGGTCTGGTAGTCGATGTCGGTCAGGGTCCACTTTTTCGACAGGCGGCTGCGCACCAGCGACAGTGGCAGGTACTGGTCCACGCGCTGCTCGCTGCCCAGTTCGCCCAGCGGCATGACCTCGATCAGGGTCAGGTCAAAGCCCTCTTCGCCGCACCAGGTCAGCATGTGGTCGAGTTCGTCGTCGTTGACGCCCTTCAGCGCGACGGCATTGATCTTGACCGCAAGTCCGGCCTCTTTCGCCGCCTGCAACCCCTTCATCACCTTGCCGAAGTCGCCCCAGCGGGTAATCGCCTTGAACTTATTGGCATCGAGCGTGTCGAGCGAGACGTTGATGCGCTTCACCCCGCAGTCTGCCAGCTCACCGGCAAAACGCGACAGCTGTGTGCCGTTCGTGGTCAGGGTCAACTCGTCCAGCGCGCCGGTCTCTAGATGCCGCGAGAGGTTGCGGATCAAGGACATGATGTTTCGTCTGACCAAGGGCTCTCCACCGGTCAGGCGCAGCTTCCGAACACCCATGGAGACGAAGGCGCTGGACAAGCGGTCCAGTTCCTCGAGGCTCAGCACCTCGGCCTTGGGCAGGAAGGTCATGTCTTCGGCCATGCAATAGACACAGCGGAGGTCGCAGCGGTCGGTGACCGATATGCGCAGGTAGGTGATCGCTCTGGCGAAAGGGTCGATCAGCGGAGCGGTGGCGAGGGCTTCGTTCTGCATGGTCGCTATTTTGCGCATCCTGAAGGGAAAAACAAGTCCTACAAAAATGGTCAGATATGGACTCTAGGCCGGACGGCGCAGACTGGTGATCTCCTCGCCGCGCTCGGCCAGGCGCTGTTGAAAGGCCGTAAAGTCTTCACGCACGGTTTTGAGGTCGAAGGCATTGCAATGCACGATCTTATTGGGGCCGAGCGCAATCACCAGGTGGTCGGGCGAGAAGAGCAGATCGCCGCGTTGCCTTGGACTATCAGGCGGCAGAGCGGGGCCCAGCGACTCCTGGTCGCGCAGCATGCTGCTGTCCCGCAAGGGCTTTCGGCCGGCAAGCAGCAAGGCGGTCTGCACCAGACCGGAGCAGTCGAGACCGAGTGTGGAGCGCCCGCCCCAGAGGTAGGGAACATCCAGAAACGCCAAAGCGGTCTTGGCCCAGTCTTCCTCTAGAACACCCTCTTCGCTGCAGTGCTTTTCATAGACGAAACCGCCATCCTGGAGTTCCAGGAACGAGTCCTTGGCCCCGACGGAACGCAAGCGCGCGCCCATCGACAGCCTGTCCAAGGGCGGTGCCTTAATGTCGGGTGCCGGAAAGCGGAAGGTTAGGGGAACCGAGACCCAGTGGGAAACCGGGGTCTCCACGGGTTTGCCAAGGTTAGAGCTTCGGGTGTAGCCGACATAGCCGTCGCCCTTGGCTTGGACCCACGCCCAGTCTTTGGCTTCGTCAAAGACGAGAACCTCCTCGCCGTACCAAAGCTGCGCATCCAGCGGCGCTTGGTCTTCCGGTTTTTGCCGCAGGTCGGCAAGGCCGGCGACGACGATACGAGGCTCGCCGTCCCGATAGGCCTCTGCCTTTACCTCGCCCTTGAGGCGGCTGTCGGCGAGGTCGGGTCGATAGGCGTTTAGGCGTTTGTCCAGGCTCATGCCTGGCCTTTTAGCCTTCCTGCGTCGCTTCTGTCGAGCGATTGGGAGCGCGCGCGATGCCGTGAGATCTCGGAGCCGGCCGCAGGGGGCAGCACCCAGAATGGCAGGACGGCAAGCAGCATGATCCCAGCGATTGCAGCGAAAGCGAGCGCGAAGCCGCCACTGTCGGGCAGCGCGCCGTCCCCGCTGAAGGCGGTCAAGAGCAGCGCCGAACCGGCGACACCTATGGCCATTGCGACCTGACCGACCACGGAAGCAAAGGCGGTGGCGTCGCCCATCCGGGACTCCTCGACCTCGGCATAAGCGATGGTGTTGATCGAGGTGAACTGCAGAGAGCGGCAAGAACCGCCGATCAGCAGCAGGGCTGCCAGGACCCAGAGGCCAGGACCTTGTGGATCGGGCAGCCCGAGCAGGCCGATAAAGAGGGCGCAGGCCAGGGAGTTCACCAAGAGCACGCGCCGGAATCCGAAGGTCGAGATCACGCGGCCGGCCATGAACTTCATCGCAATAGCGCCGAGGGCCGCACTGCACAGCAGCAACCCGGCCGAGCTGGCGCTGTAGCCATAGAGCTCTTGCAACAGCAGTGGCATGAGGAAGGGCAGGGCACCGCCACCCAGCCGGAAGAAGATACCGCCCAGCAGACTGGCCCGGAACGTGCGATGGCCTATCAGGGTGACATCGATGACAGGGTTCGCGCCTCGTCTGGCGTGGCGGAGGTACCAAAGCAGCAGCACAATGCCGGCCGCCATCGAGACAAAGGCCAGACGCGTATCGACGAGTTGGCCATCGACCAGTTCCAAACCAGCCATCAGCGAGAGGAAGCCGGCGCCGATCGCCAGGAAACCGGTCAGATCGAAGGGACGGTGTTCGCGTTTGGGAATGTCCGGGACGAAGCGCCAGACGGCAAAGACACCGATCAGGCCGATCGGAACGTTGATCCAGAAGATCCAGCGCCATGAGGCGACGTCGACCAAGAAGCCGCCCAGCGGCGGCCCCATGATCGGCCCAATGAGGGCAGGGATACCCATCCAGGCCATGGCATCCACCAGGCGCGCGCGCGGCACGGAGCGCAGCAGGATCAGGCGCGCGACCGGTGTCATCAAGGCGCCGCCGGAGCCTTGCAGGGCGCGCGCTGCGACCAGCTGCCAGAGCGAATCGGCCAAACCGCTGGCAATGGAGCCGGCCAGGAAGACCAGGATCGCCGTGCCGAAGACCCGCTTGGCGCCGATGCGATCGGCAAGCCAGCCGCTGACCGGGATGAAGAGGGCCAGACTGAGCACATAGGCGGTGATGGCCAAGGAGAGGGTCAGCGGCGAAACCGCCAAGTCCTCGGCAATGCTGGGCAGTGCCGTCGCCAAGGCAGTGGCGTCCACCATCTCCATGAAGAGGGCGCAGGCGACGATCAGGGAAACAATGCGGTACGAGGCTTCCATGCGCTCCAGGGAAGTTGCGCTCGGCTGCAGGCAGCGAGATTGGGGAGGGCTTCTAGCTTGCCACGCTTTGCCGCTTGGACCAAATCAAGCCAGCCATGCAGATCCACCAAACCGAAGCAGCCTTACCCGGTGCGCAGCGGCGACTCCGACAGATGCCTGTTGACCAACGGCACCTCCAAGGCGCTCAGCAGCGCATGGGCTTCCTTTGATCCCGGGATCGGACCAGCAAGCCCACGACGCTTGGCATCCAAGGCCAAGAGCAGGCGCGGTGGCCAAGGTGCCCCGCCGACAAGAGCCACGATCCGGATCGGTCCGCCTTGCAGCCCGGCCAGGCCATAAAGCGCGTCCAAGGGTTGGCCGGCAAAATGTGCGGCCGTTTCTTCGAGATCGGTCAGGGTCGTCATCTCTCCTCCATCCAGCCGAAGCCGACCTCTTGTCAAGCTCAGTAGTCGAACGCCATATCAGCGTTGCGGGGGCAAGGGAGAAGAGCGCGATGGCCGAGACTGCTGAATCGAAGGGCGAATCGAAGGGTGAACCGCTGCGTCGGCACCGCAAGGCGCGCCCGAAGCTGGTCGATCCGGCGGCACTCGAGGGCCTGATCCTGGCACCCGATCCAGGCGATCCGCGGCTGACCGAGACCATGACCGGTATCGATGAGAGCGGTACGCGGGTTCGAACGGCTGTGGTCAACGAACGGCCGCTGACGCTTTTTCTGAACAGCCAAGAGGTGGTCACCATGATGACCATCGGCGATCACCCCGACTATCTGGCGGTCGGCTATCTGATCAATCAGAACATGCTGCGCCCGGACGACGTGATCACGGGGATCGAGGTCGACGAGGATCTCGAGGTCGTGGTGGTGCGCACCGAGCGTGAGACGAACTACGAAGAGAAGCTGAAGAAGAAGATCCGCACCTCCGGCTGCGCCCAAGGCACCGTCTTCGGTGACCTGATGGAGAACTTCGATTCCGTTCGCCTGGACCCCGGTGCACGCCTCAAGACCTCTTGGATCTATGCGCTCAGCCGAAAGATCAACACTGTCCCCAGCCTCTACCTCGAGGCCGGAGCCATCCATGGCTGCGTCCTCTGCGAGGGCGATCGTCCGCTGCTCTACATGGAGGACGTCGGCCGTCACAATGCGGTGGACAAGATCGCCGGCTACATGCGGCTGAAGGGTGTCGAGACCGATGGGAAGATCTTCTACACAACCGGCCGGCTGACGTCTGAGATGGTAATCAAGACGGTGCAGATGGGCATTCCCATCCTGATCTCTCGCTCCGGCTTCACGGCCTGGGGTGTCGCCTTGGCGCGTCAGGCAGGGCTGACGCTCATCGGCCGCGCCAAGGGCAAACGCTTTCTGGCTCTGGCGGGCGAAGAGCGGATTGTCTTCGATAGCGACCCGCAAGACGCTCTTGAGGAAGAGGGGCGTCACCAGCGCAAAGGCAGCCGCGGCTCATGAGTGTTGGCGACAAGGTCGTCGGCGTTGTTCTGGCCGGCGGATTGGCGCGTCGCATGGGCGGCGGCGACAAGTGCATGCTGCCGCTAGCGGGCCGACCGATCCTGGCTCACATCCTGGAGCGTTTTCGCCCGCAGGTCAGCGCAACCGCGATCAATGCCAACGGCGACCCGGCTCGTTTCGATGCCTATGGCCTGCCGGTACTGCCGGACCTGCTGGAGGGGTATCAGGGCCCGCTGGCTGGGGTGCTGACCGGCCTGGCCTGGGCGCGCGACGCGCATCCGGATGCGATCTGGATGGTCACCGTCCCGGGCGACGGCCCGCTGCTACCCTTGGATCTTGTATCGCGTTTCCTTGAACGCGCCGCGCAGGAAGGGGCAGATCTCGCCTGCGCGTCTTCCGGCGAGCGCGCTCACCCGGTGATCGGTCTGTGGCCGCTCAGCCTCTACGACGACTTGCGCAAGGCCGTTGTCGAGGAGGAGATCCGCAAGGTCGATCGCTGGACCGCGCGCCATCGCCTGGTCGAGGTGGCCTGGGCAAACCAGCCCTACGACCCCTTCTTCAACGCGAACCGGCCAGAAGATCTCGCTGTCGCCGAGCAGGTCCTTTCCGAAGCTTAGAGCCCGTCCGGAAACTGCTTGTGCCCTGCACTGACTTATCAAGGTCTTGGGCAAGGAGAGCCGTGCGCAGCGATGCAGGACACAAGCAGTTCCCGGGCGGACTCTTAGTCGGTAAAGGAGCGGTAGAGCAGCATTGCGATGAATGCGGCAAAGCCGATCAGGCAGATGATCAGATAGATGGTGTCAGCGGACGTCATGGCGCCTGGTGTCCTGAGTAATCGAAGCTGGGGCGGAGTTTGATCCGCGGCGGTCCATAGATCAAGGCCCGGCCTTGTGAACTCTCGCCGCATGGTCCAAGACCTCTAGCCTGGATATTTCACCAAGACAGGGCCGTCATCGCGTCGGGGGAGTCCGATCCGCTAGAAGAAGGTCGAGGAGCCTATAGCAGGATGATGGCAAATCGAAGCGATTTGCCATCATCCTGCTATAGGCGTTTGAAACATAGAGCAGATTCACGCGAACAGGTGAGTCCACCTGATCGCGATCTGCTTCAGCCTTGTGCTAGGCTTGAGGCCTTCGACACCGCGGGCGGCCCGCCCGACGCGACCCGAAGGGTGGGCGATACAAGCCGACCCTATCGTGGTGCGATATCCAGGCTTGCGCCTTGCAGGGGCGGGACGCCTCTGCTTGTAACTACGACTGTCTCGTTGGCAGCGAGGCCAATAATCGGGGGAATATGGCCGATGCCGTTTTTGAAGGATGACGACAGCGTTCGCGAGGCACGCCTCTCGCCGCCGGATCGCTACAGTGATCTGCCGGAGGCAGAGGACGCGCTGGTGGCGCTGGGGAATTGGTACAATCGCATCGGCGGCCTCGTCGAGCATCTGGCGAGCCGCTTTTCGGTCGACCCGTCCCTGGTGCTGGCGCTTTGGTATCTCGATCGGGGGGATGTGCCGGCAACCTCCGGTGGCCCGGAGCTGCGGGTTGAGTTCAATCTGCTGTTCAAGCACTGGGGAAAAGAACACCTCGACATCTTCGACCGGCACTTCCGTTTCGGTTCGCACAACGATCAACCGGGTGCTGCCTGGCAGAATCACAGTTGGCGCCCCGATGAAGACAGCGAATGGCGCGATCTCCACGTCGGCTCGCAGAAGCGCGAGTACGAGGCCTTCTTGTTCATCGAAGAGTTGGCCGGCAAAGAGGCCGCCTGTCGCGCCAGCCGTTTGACCGAGTTGAGACTGGATGGGGCCGAGTTCGCCAAGCAGGGCTACAAGTCGGCGGCTGCCTTGTTCGCCGCGATCCGCAGTTCCGAGCGTTGGCAGATTTGTGCCTTCTTCGAGATTCTTCAGGCCACGCAGGTCCTCCCGGATCTGGTGGCGGGGGACTGGTCGGCTATGGCCAGAAAGCGCGCGGAGTTCGAGCGTCCGCCCGCCTTCCTGCGACGCTTCTTCGAAGCCAAGAGCGCGGCCGAAGAATTGGCCGGTTATCCCAGGCTGCCATTGGATCGGCGCCAGCTTGAGACGACGGAAGAGCTTTACAGCCTGAACCTGTCGCGCGGGCCGCAGATAAAGCTTTTCAATGCGCCGAAACCGGCGCCGGTACTGGCAGTGCTGAGTGAGGGCAATCCGCTGCGCAAGCTGCGCGCGCACGCGGAACAGCCCGACTGGTGGTTTGTCGAAGCCACGCTCGACGCCGCCTCGGCCAAAGGCTGGGTCGAGAGTGCCGATTTGCAGCCGGGCGCGCCGATGAGCCCAGCCTGGCCGAAGCGCGCCCGTTTGCCGGCAAGTCATCTCGGGCGCCAAGGGCAGATGCGCAGCAGTGCAGAGGGGCGCTGCTACCCCTTGAACGAGGAAGGCATGCCTACCCGCAGCGCGACGGAGCCGGCCGAGCGTCGCGAACAGTTGGGCAAGATCGCCAATTATCTGGACCCGGCCAATAGCGAGCATCTGCGTTACATGCCGTCGGAAGAGGGCAATCATGTCGAGGCCTATGCCTACGACTTCTGCGCCCTGGCGCGGGTCTTCATACCCCGCGTGTGGTGGCGCGATCCGGCCCTGCTGGCCTTAGGTGCAGGCGACATGCCCCACGTGATCAAGGACACGACGGTCAAAGAGCTCAATGCCAACGGCCTCTACGATTGGTTCCGTGCATTCGGCCCCGACTATGGCTGGACACGCTTCTTTCAGGTCGGCGAGTTGCAAAGAGCGGCCAACCAAGGCCGAGTCGGGCTGATTATTGCTCGGAGCCGTAGCGTGAATGCGGCCGGTCACGTCAGCCTCGTGGTGCCCGAGCGGGAGGGCGTGAAGGCCTTTCGCAAGGCGAAGAAGGTACTGCGTCCGGTCGAAAGCCAGGCCGGCCAGCCCTTGGGTCCGTCGAAGAAACGCTGGTGGCTGGACGACAGCTATGCCGAGTTTAGCTTCTGGGTCCACGACTGAGGGCCCGGCCGGACACGAGCAGTTTCCCGACGGGTTCTGAGCCCGCTACCCGGTCCGCGACCTCCTTTGTCTTACTCGGTGCCTTCGGCGGTGGTCGGTGGCGTGGAGCGCGGGAGTATCCCACAAAGTCGCATGACAGGTAGATCGTGACGGCTTTGCTCGACTTGCCACCATCGGGGCTAGGCTAGGTTTCGTCACGCGTCCGGCAGATCCCCCAAGCCGACGCCGAAGCGAGGGAAGGCGAGACGATGGCCTTGAGGGCGGCCGCGCAGCAAGAGACTGCGCCGGCGAATGCAGAGAAGTTCCTCGGCCAGGGTCAAAGGGTTGCCGGCTCGCCACCGCTGATGACCGTCCTGCGCCCCGTCCTGCCGCTGATCCTGGGCGCCAGCATCTTCATGTTCGGGCATTCGGTCTTGAACCTGGCGACTGCGCTGAAGCTCGACCAAGCCGGAATCTCGGCCTCGTCGATCGGCTTGGTGCAGTCCGCCTTCTTCTTGGGATTCTTGGTCGGCTGCCTGCTCATCAAGAAGCTGATCCGGCGCGTCAGCCACATTCGCGCCTATGCCGTTTTCGGCGCCATGGCGATCACCTCGGTCCTGGTGCAGGCTCTGGTCTTCGATCCCTTCGTCTGGATCCTCTGCCGGATAGCCTATGGCGTGGCGATGGCCGGGTTTACGACGGCGATCGAGAGTTGGCTGAACGACCGCACCGATAACGCGACGCGGGGCAGGGTGCTGACCTTTTACATGGCCTCCTACTACTTCATGGTCGGTCTGGGTCAGATCTCCATCAACCTCTTCGATCTTGCCGGGATCGCCGTGTTGGTCTTTGCCGGCCTCGCGCTCGCACTCTCGCTACAACCGGTTCTGCTCACCAACCTGGAGCAACCGGAGGTCAAGAGCGCCAAGCCAATGTCGGTCTTTGCGCTCTACAAGGTCTCGCCTTTGGCTGTCGTTGGGGCGATCGGGGCCGGACTGTTGCAAAGCGGCTTGAACGCCATGGCGCCGATCTTCGCGACGCAGATCGGCTATAGCCTGTTCCAGGTCTCACTCTTCACCGGGGCTCTCGTGGTGGGGCCGTTTCTGCTGCTGTGGATGGTCGGGCGGCTAAGCGACAGCCTGGGCCGACGCCGGGCGCTCTCGGTCGTGCTGACCCTGCTGACCATCATCG
Source organism: Kiloniellales bacterium (assembly GCA_040219175.1). Taxonomy (GTDB): domain Bacteria; phylum Pseudomonadota; class Alphaproteobacteria; order Kiloniellales; family JACOMY01; genus JACOMY01. The sequence continues at coordinate 568 of JAVJSY010000043.1, read as the reverse complement.
CGGTCGCGATCTATTCGCTGCACTGGCTGGAGCCGCACTTCCTGATCATGGTGGCGATGGCCTTGCTGCTGGGCGGTGGCTCGGCCTCCGTTTATCCGAACTCCATCGCCCATGCCTACGATCAGCTGCCGAAGGAGAGCTATGTCGCGGCTTCGACCAGTTTGCTGATTTGCTTCTCTTCGGGTGCGATCCTGGGCCCCAGCCTGGCCTCTTGGGTCATGGCCTGGTTTGGCCCGCATGCCCTCTTTCTCTACTCGGCCTCATTTGCCGCTTTGCTTCTGATCTTCATCGTCTATCGTTGGCGGGTCCGGCCGGAGGTGCCAGTCGTCAGCAAGGAGGCCTTCGTTCCGGTCGCACCGACCTCGCGTCTGGCTCCGCAGCTCGATCCGCGCCGGTTGCGTGCGCGCGACAAGCACTAAGGCTCTGTTCTAGGCGGTGTGGACGAAATGACTCATGTAGAGGGGATTCCTCGGATCGGAGGAATTGTGATTCGTAAGGAGCCGATGCTCATTGGAGGGATCGGCGATGTCAACACAGATGACGGAAGCAGACTGGGAGATTGCAGTGC